>JBBQJI010000128.1:0-9352 GCA_038325765.1 Nannocystales bacterium | reverse complement strand
TACGATGCGATGAGTTGAGTTGTTCTCGCCGTCGATGCCATCGCCTGATGGTAGATGCATCAGAGTTGCAAGTCAAGCTCTTTTGCGTTTTGCGCTTCAGCGGTTGATTCACACATGCTGGTCGATCGGACGCACCGCCGTCGGGCGCGCCAGTCGTGAGAGCGAGACGAACTAGAACGACTACTTGGGGGTGGGAACCCGACCTCCAGCGCGGGAGGCCCGTTGAAACGCGTCAGGTCGGCCGCACGACCCCGCTGTCTCGAGGAGCGCCTGCATCGCCACATGTCTTGGCCGGTTGGTCCCGCGGTGCACCCGGCAAACGGGTCGCCGCGCTGGCTCCACGGTGCTGCTCCAGCCCAACCGTCTTTCCGGACGTACACGAGCGGCACCTGCGCACCCGGGCAACGCGGGGTAGATGAGCCGAGTGCAATCGATGAGCGGCTGCGACGGGGGGCTGCCGCCGGGGACGAAGTTGAGGAACTCCAGTCGGGGTGGGTTGCGTCGGTGCGGCCGAGCGCTGCGGCGGGGCGCGGCGGTTCACCCCGTCGCGTGCACGCGGATCTCCCCGAGATACGTCTGCTCCGAGAAGATCCGGACGTCATACGTTCCGGCGGTGTCGAATCGGCACCTCGCCGGCGCCTGGCCCTCGCACCAGTCGAAGTTCGTGCGCTCGTCCGGCCGCGCGATGTCGAGCCGGAGCTCGAGCCCGAGCGGATTGTCGATGACGACTTCGAGCTCGTTGTCCGCGTCGACGACGGGGCCGTCAGGCGTGCGTAGTTGCAGCCCGCGCGCGTAGAAGTCAGGTTTCAGCGCCGGCTGGCGCAGGAACTCGGCGCGCGACAACGGCTTGTCCCGGAGCTGCCAGCGGTCCTCGTCGGGCAGGTGGGTGAGCCCGAATGCGACTGGCGGCGCCATGAGGTACTCGCTCGAGTACTCCTTCTCGAACGCGGCACCCGACACGTGGCCCGAGTCCCACGTCGCGTCCAGCAGCACCCACTCGTCACCGAGGCGTGCGGCGTTCCATGCGTGTCCACCGTCGCCGAAGCCGTCCGCGCCCTTGCGGGCGTCGCCGACGACGACGACCGTCTCGATCCCGGCGGCGGTGCCGATCGCCGCAACGAGGTTCGCATATCCGGCACACACGCCGACGCGACTCGCGAGCACCGCGGTCGCGCTCTGGTCGGGATACCGGCCCTCGAGGAGTGCAACGGCGTCGTAGGCGATGCGATCCGCGACGTAGTCGTGCACCGCCTTGAGCCGCATCTTGGGGTCGGGCTCGACGGACGCGAGGTGGTGACCGATGGACTCCGGCGAGGTCTCGACGCTCGCGGGGATCGTGAGCAACGCGGGGTGAAGCGCGGCGACGAACGGCCAGCCGTCGGTGCGCGCGACGAACTTCGCGGGTTCGGTCGGTGTGACGTCCGCCGTCGTCTCCGGCGGAGGCTGGGGCATGCGGTCGCGCAGCGCGTCGATGACCGCGTCGAAATCATCCGCGACGGGCTTCACCTCCGACGAGGTCACGGTCGCTGCGTCGTCGACGAGTTCGGCGTACAGGTTCCGATGGGTCGCCTCGTGCAGCCACTCCAGCGTCTTCGCGCCACGCACGAGGCCAGCTCGTATCGTATCGGCCAGGGGCCCCTGGCGCCCGTCGATCATCCAGTCGGCGCGCGTCGACAGTGCCGTGAACACCGTCGCCGGATCCCGCACGAGCACAACCGCGGAGAAGCCGATCCCGACAACGAGCGTGCGCAGCACGAAGCGGTCGAACCACGTGAGGACCGAACTGCGCATCTCGCCAGCCCGTCGGCGGCGCCAGAGCGCGAAGAGCTCCCACAGCACCGGCAGGCCGGGGAACACCAGCACGCCGACGAGCGCTGCGAGCCACACCCGTCCGCCGAGGTAGGCGGTGAGCGATGAGGCGGACCAGATCGCGAACACCGGCGTCGCGATCGCCAGCGCCGCGAAGGCGAGCTTGAGCGCCAGCGCGACGAGCCCGAGGACGGCGGCGACGATCCACGAGGCTCGTGAGCGGGGCATGTTCGGCGCGTACCCCCCAGGGTACCCTGGTCATTCCCGCGACGTCCGCTCTTGGCCCGCTGCTGGTCCGCTCATGGAGTGGCGTCCCGAGGCCGAGTCGGCGCGCGACGCCGAGGCTGGGCGCGTGGATCTCGAGGTCGGCCGCTCGCGGAGGGCGACCGCGACTGTGAGGTCGCGTTGTGGGACTGCACGACGGGCTGCTAGGCTGGGCCAGTGGATCCGACCGCGCAGCAGAGCGTCGCGAAGCTGCGCGAGGTCCTGCGCGCGCGGCCCGACGTCGAGCTGGCGCTGCTGTTCGGATCGTTCGCGCGTGGCCAGCAGACCGACCGCTCCGATCTCGACGTCGCGGTGCACGCCCCGGGGACGGACCTGCTCGAACTCGGCGCGCGCCTGGTCGACGCCAGCGGGCGGGAGGTGGATCTCATCGCGCTGTCCGACGCGGATATCCCCCTGCGCGAAGAGCTGGTGCGCGACGCTGTCGTGCTCCACGAGCGGGAGCCGGGCGCGGCGACGCGCTGGCGCTTCCACACCATGCTCGAGCTCGAGACCGACGGGCCGTGGTATCGCCGCATGCGCGATGCCTTCCTCGCGCGATTGGCCGCGCGCGATTCGAGGTGAGCCGGCATGGTGAACGCAGACCTCATCGCGGCCAAGCTCGTCGAGCTCGCGGACCGCATCCAGCGCGCCCGCTCCCGCTGCCCCGCGACTGTGGCGGAGCTCGCTGCCGACCGCGACGCGCTCGATCTGGTCGCGTTCAACCTGATGCTCGCGGTGCAGACCTGCGCGGACATTGCGGCCCACGTCATCACCGACGAAGGATGGTCGGCCGCGAAGACCCTCGCGGGGGCCTTCGATCGCCTGGTGGAGCACGGCGTCACCCGGGCGGACACCGCCGAGCAGCTGAAGCGCGCGGTGGGCCTCCGCAACGTCGTCGCGCACGGCTATACGCGGATCAACGTCGCGATGGTGCACGAGGCGGCGAGCTCGGGCGTCGCGCATCTCGAGGGATTCGCCGGCGACATCGCGCGCTTCGTAGCGAGGTGACCGGCGACCGCAGGGTGGGCGCTGTGACCGTCGCCGCCCCCCTCACCGCAGCACCCTGAACTCGATCCTCCGGTTCTTCGCCCGCCCGCCGTCGTTCGCGTTGCTGTCGATCGGCTCGTCCGGTCCCGCGCCGCGGGTCTCGATGCGCGCGCCGTCGATCCCGTGCTCGACCAAGTACCGCTTCACCGACTCGGCGCGCTGCTGCGAGAGATCCATGTTGTGCTCGCGGTTGCCGGTCGAGTCGGTGTGGCCGCTGATCTCGACCTTCACCTCGGGGAATTTTTTCAGGCTCGCGACGGCGCGATCGAGGATGCCGGTCGAGGCCTTGCCGAGGGTCGCCGAGTTCGTCGCGAAGAAGACGCCCTCGAGCACCGCGAGATCGGTGAAGTCGGTGGGGACCTCGTCGGGGCAGCCGTCGCCGTCCTCGAAGCCGTTCATGGTCTCGGCGACTTCGGGACACTTGTCGTCGGGGTCGAGGATGCCGTCCTTGTCGGGATCGCGATCGGGGCAGCCGTCGGGGGCGATGCCGGCCACGTCGATGCAGGCGTCGACGTCGTCGGTGAAGCCATCGCCGTCGCGATCGCCGGGCGGACAGCCCGTGGGCGCGTCGCCGGGCACGTCGGGGCACTGGTCGGCCGTATCGACGATGCCGTCGCCGTCGCGATCCGAAGGCGGCGGCGTCGTCACCTTCGCCGGCTCGGCGTCGCGGTCGCGCTTGCGACCGAGCGTGATCTACAGACCGAGCAGGGCCTCGATGGAGTTGGTCGCGCCCTCGGCCACGCCGCGCCGCGCCGTGATCACGTCGCGGACGTCGAGCCGCAGCATCAGGTAGCGGTTGATGTAGAACTTCGCGCCCAGGCCGAGGTGCAGGCTCGCGTCGACGTCGCTGCCCACCGCGCCGCGGGGGCTCGCCACGCCCAGGGCGCCGGCGCCGACGACCACGAACGGCGTCACGCTCCACATCCCGAGCTGGCCGACGAAGTGGCCGCGTGCGGTCCAGACGTTGGCGCGCTCGCCACCCGCGGTGGTCGGCATGCCGGCGCCCTCGATCTCGATGCCGAAGTGGCGGATCGGGAAGTAGCCGACGCGTCCGCCGATCTCCGGGGCGACCCTCGCGAACGGGCGAAACCCCTGGCGCGGCAGCGTGGGGTCGGGCTCGAACAGCTCGAGGTCGCGGGCCGGCACCAGGATGCCGCCGAACACACCGAGCTCGACCATGTGGCGCTCGGGCGCCCAGCGGTGGATCCACTTGCGATCGCGGCGACGGCTCAGGCCCTTTCGCGGGGCCGCGTCGACCGTCGCGCCGCCCGAGATCCCCGAGGTGTCGGCCACGGTCGCAGCACCGGCGGCCGGGGCCGCGTCGTCGGGGGCGGCGGCGGCCTCGGTAGGCGCAGCGGCGTCAGCCTCGGTGGGCGCGAGGGCGACGGCGAGGAGCGAGAGGACGGCGAGCATGCGGGCCGAGCGTGCCACGGCCGCGCCGCTCGCCCAAGAAACGGCCGAGGGACGGGGTGGGCCAGCGCGGCCCACCAGGATTTCCGTGCGCGTCAGAGCGCGGCGGCGGCCCGCTCGGCGATCACCCCGCCAACCTCGCTGCACTTGGCCGCCTTGGCCTCGCCCACGATGTCGTAGGTGAGCGGCCCGCCGGCATCGAGCACGCTGACGACCGCGGTCTCGATCGCGACGGCGGCCTTCTGCAGCCGCTCGTCCTGCTTGCGGCGGCCGAGCCAGTCCAGGCCCTCCTTCGCGGCGAGGATCATCGCGATCGGGTTCACCTTGTCACGGCCGGCGTGCTTGGGCGCGCTGCCGTGGATCGGCTCGAACATGCCGTGCTCGCGGCCCACGTTCGCGCCGACCGCCATGCCCATGCCGCCTTGGAGCACCGAGGCGAGGTCGGTCACGATGTCGCCGAACATGTTGGTCGTCACGCACACGTCGTAGTGCTCGGGCTGGCCGAGCAGCCACTGCGTGAACGCGTCGACGATCGCGGTCTCCTTCTCGATCTCGGGGTACTCCTTGCCGATCTCGAAGAAGATGTCGCGGAACAGCTGGCAGCCGTGCAGCACGTTGTCCTTGACGATCGCGGTCACGCGCTTCTTGCCGTCCTTGGGCGCGCCGGTGGGCCGCGCGCGGCACAGCTCGAACGCGTGGCGGATGATCTGCTCGCTCGCGCGGCGCGTGATCACGCGGGTGTCGATCGCGACGTCGGTCTTGCCGCCGGGGCTGAGCTTGCCGCCGGCCTGGCTGTACATCCCTTCGGTGTTCTCGCGCAGGAACACCATGTCGACCTTACCGGGCTCCCACACCTGCTTGTGCGCGCCGTGGATGCGGTGGCCGACGCCGGGGTAGAGCTTCACCGGGCGGATGTTCGCGTACAGGTTGAGCTTGATGCGGTTGCCGATGACCGGCGAGTAGCCCGCCATCTTGCCGTTGTGCATCAGCACCGGGCCGCCCGAGCCCTTGGGGTCGGGCCAGCCGACCGCCCCCAAGCAAGATGAGATCGGCGCCGGCGCACTTCTCTTCGCTGCCCTCGGGCCAGTCGCGGCTGCCGTGCTCGAGGTAGTACTCGCCGCCGCAGCGGATCTCCTCGACGTCCCACTCGATCCCGAGCTTGCGCGACACCGCGTTCAAGACGCGCATGCCCTCGCGCATCACCTCGGGGCCGGTACCATCGCCTGGGAGACTGACGAGCTTGTACACCATGCCGATGGTGTACCGCGCCCGGTGTGCGCGGCGCTCGCAGAGCGATGATCGCG
Organism: Nannocystales bacterium; assembly: GCA_038325765.1. Classification (GTDB taxonomy): domain Bacteria; phylum Myxococcota_A; class Polyangia; order Nannocystales; family Nannocystaceae; genus Xiheibacterium. Next base: position 3,518 of record JBBQJI010000128.1, on the reverse strand, counting down.
AGCAGTGAGGAAGCTCGGGTGCGTCTGCATGGCTCGCAACGCACCTGTGGCATGGGCCTCGCGCGCGTCGGCGCGGCGGCGTTGCTAGTCTGTGCGCTGATGTCTCCGCGTCTGCTCCGGATCCCCGCGTGGCTCGCCGTCACCGCGATCGGCTGTGGGGCCGAGGGCGGGGACGACACCGCGACCGTCGCCCCGAGCACGGAGAGCGCGTCGGCGACCGCGTCGAGTTCGGGATCAGACTCCACCGGTGAATCGTCGAGCAGCACCGTCGCCGACACGGGGACGACGTCCGACGACGCAAGCACGACGTCCAGCGGCGGTGGCAGCTCGTCCGGCGACGGCACATCGTCCTCCGAGACCTCGTCCGGCACCGGGGAGAGCTCGGGTCTGCCCGACTGCCTCGACATCGACGACCCCGACACGTGCGCCGCGACTGTCGGCTGCCTCTTCGATAGCAACCTCGAGCTGTGCAACGTCGACTGCTCGCTCATCCTCGACCAGGCGACATGCGTGATGCAGTCCGGGGTCTGCTTCTGGATGGACCGGACGTGCCAGCAGGTCGCGATATGATGATCATACCGCGGCCCGGTCGGGCCGCACGACGCCGCTGACCGAACGACACCGCGCATGCGCCGGAGATCACGGCGCGAGCACGCGACCGGGCGCACCCATCGTGCCCGTCTCGGTGTGGCACGCGTTGCAGTCGCCGTGCGGCGCGGGGATCGGCATCGTGCGCACGGCGTCGCCGCGGCGGATCGTGACCAGGAACGGCGGCTGTAGATCGCCCGCGTCACCTGTGTGCAGGCGGAAGTTGCCTGACGCGTTGGGGGTGAGCTCGACGCGGCCGACGCCGCCTTGGCCCTCGAGGATCACGACGATCGCGTCGTCGTCGACGCCGAGGCAGTCGTCGGGCTCGAGCAGGGTGGGGTAGATCGTGCCGGCGGCGAGCAGATCCGGGATGTCGTCGTCGTCGGGATCGTCTTCGCGCTCGCGGTCGTGGCAGTCGATGCACGCGCGACCGGGGAACATGTGCGGCGTGCCGTCGTCGTCGTCGGCATCCCAGTACCGACCGCTGCTGCACTGCAGCGCCGGCGGCTCGGCCGTGTCGCTGCCGTCGGTGTCGCCGGCGGTGCCGCACGCCCCGCGCGGTGCACCGGCGTCGAGCCATGCGAGCCATGCGGCGCGGTCGTCGGCCGCGACCTGGTGCGGTGCGCCCGGGGGCATCGGCGCGGCGACGCTCGCCATGCGGTGCAGCGAGAGCTCGGCGACGGTGAGCGACGGATCGCCGAGCGCAGAGCCGGTGAGATCGGCGTAGGTGACCAGCGGCATCGGGGCGCCGAGCAGCGGATCGCCGTGGAAACGGCGGCAGTGCGCGTCGAGGATCGCGTCGATCTCGCAGGGCAGGCCCGTGGGTTCGCCTGGACCCACCGCGCCGGTATCGGCCGCCGTGTCCGCGTCGGTGTCCGCGTCGGTGTCGAACCCGTCCGTGGCACCGCCCTCCAAGTCGGATGTGGCGGGATCGCACGCCATGAACGAAAGCGCGAGGAGGAGGCTGCGGGATGCTGCGGTCATGCGTGCGAACCCTGGTCACCGCAGTCGTCGATTCGCTAGGGGGAAAATCGCTGCGGGGTTCTCGCTGTGGCGGGCTGCCGGTCGCGCGATCGCGCGGTCGCGTAACGAGTGTCGAACTCGGGGCACCTCGTTGTCGCCATGCGCGATTCCAGCAACCTCCACACGCTCTACGTCGGCGGGCTCGGCCAGCACGCCGACGCGAACACGTTGCGGCACCTCTTCGCGGACTTCGGTGGCGTGACCGACGTGCGGGTCGCCCGCGATCGAGTCACCTCGCGTTCCCGCGGGTTCGGCTATGTCTCGTTCGCCGACCCGCGCGGCGCGATCGATGCCCAGCTCGCGCTCGACGGTCGCTCGCTGGGCGACGGGCGGCTCCGCGTCGCGCTCGCGCTGTGAGTACGCCGTGCGGTCGGGTTACTGCGCCGCAGTCACGGCAGCCGCCTGCACTGCACGCCCGACGTTCACGCCACCGCTCGCGGCGAGCCCGAGCGCCTGCGCCCCCATGAGGAACGGCAAGAACTGCTCCATGTAGCGGCTCGCGGTGGCGAGACCGGTGGGCGCGATGACGACGCGGTCGCCGGGGCGCAGCAGGATCTGCTCGTCGACGAGCAGCGCGCGCTCGAGATCGATGCGATAGACGATCGGGGTCGCGAAGCCGCCGCGGATGATCGCGAGCTCGCGACGCGACTTGGCCGGCGTCGGGCCGCCGGTGCTCGCGATCGCCTCGGCCAACGTGATGCGCGATCGCAAGATCTTCACGATGCCGGGGGCCTTCACCTCGCCGAGCACGAACACCTTCTCGTCCGCGTTGTCGGGGACGAACACGACGTCGCCGGCCCGCATGAACACGTTGCGGCTGAGATCGCCCGAGCGCAGCAGGCGGTCGAGATCGATCGGCAGCGGCTTGCCGTCGCGCACGACGGTGGCGCCGACGAGGCTGCCCGTCTCGGCGACTCCGCCGGCCTGCGACAGCGCCTCGATGAGCGTGGTGCCACCGTCGACGGGGAACGCCCCGGGCGCGCGCACCTCACCGACCACGAAGAACTTCTGCGACTCGTGGCGCAGGATCTCGACGTTGACCTGGGGCTCGACGAAGTAGCGCGCCGCCGCCTCGCGCAGCGCGACCTCGAACTCGGTGACCGTGTGGCCCTCGGCCTGCACGCCGCCGATCGTGGGCAGCCACACCTTGCCGTCCTTGCGCACCGTGACCCCGAGCGGCTGCCCCTGCACCGAGGCGCGGCTGCCGATCTCCGGGTGACCGATGAGGTTGATGTCGACGACGTCGTTGCGACCGAGGCGGTACTCGTCGCGCTGATCGCTGAAATCGTAGCTGACCTGCTCGACCTCGAGCTGGGCGCCGATGCTCGTGGGATTCTGGCCGTCGGCGATGAGCTGCTCGAGATCGCGCGACTCGAAGCCGAACGACTCCTCGGCGCTCTCGCCGTAGCGGAAGCGCCCACCGGCGCAACCGGAGGCGAGCATCATCGGCAGCAGACACGCGGCGATGCGCTTGCGGAGGGTCGTCGGCGATGATCGATGCATGTCCATGGCTCCGTCTGGCTATGTCGTGTCGTGGGGGCGCTGCGTCAAGAGCTGGGGAGCCGCATCCGGCTGGTGAGCACGCTTTGCGATCGCGAGTCCTGCAGCACGGCGAGCAGGCCGAACAGCAGCACGCCGCGCGAATCGTAGAAGTCGCCCGAAAACTGCGCCGATGCCAGCAACGCGGCAAACGCCGCCAGCTCGAGCGCGTGGTGGTTGCCGCGGCGACGGAGCACCGCCTCGAGCGGCAACGCGACCGCAGCGGCGGTGCTTAAGCATTTTGAACCGCGAACCGGCGAAGGGCGGGCGAGCCGGGGGGCTGTTGGGAGCCGTCGAGGTAGGCGGGCCCACGGTACAGCGGAGAGAGTCGGCGTCGAGCGAGGGCGACGAGGTTTGCTGGTGCGGTG
>JBBQJI010000127.1:0-9366 GCA_038325765.1 Nannocystales bacterium | reverse complement strand
TGCTGCACGAGATGCTGCACCAGGGGCTCGGTGTCGGCGATCGCCGCCACGACAGCTGCCAGGGCAGCAAACACCGATGTTATCGCGAGGGCGCGCTCGCCCTCGTCGAGTCGGGGCGCTACGACCTCGCCGCGCGCAACAGCGCGCGCGGCTGGTCGCCAACAACGACCAGATCCACTGGGTGCCCGAGCACGTCGGCAGCGGCCGCTTCGGCAACTGGTTGGGTGGCGCGCGCGACTGGAACGTGGCGCGCAACCGCTACTGGGGCACGCCGATCCCGATCTGGCGCTGCGATGCGGATCCCACCGCCGCGGTGTGCATCGGCTCGGCCGCCGAGCTCGAGCAGCTCGCCGGGCTGGCGCCGGGATCGATCGTCGATCTGCACCGCGAGAGCGTCGACGACATCACCTTCCCGTCGCGCAAGACCCCGGGTGGCACGATGCGTCGCGTGCCCGAGGTGTTCGACTGCTGGTTCGAGTCGGGCAGCATGCCCTACGCGCAGAACAGCTACCCGTTCGATCCCGACAAGCGCGCGTACGTCGAGGCCAATCTGCCCGGCGACTTCATCGCCGAGGGGCTCGATCAGACGCGGGGCTGGTTCTACACGCTGCACGTGCTCGCGTGCGCGTTGTTCGACCGGCCTGCGTTCAAGCACGTGATCGTCAACGGCCTGGTGCTGGCCGAGGACGGCAAGAAGATGAGCAAGCGGCTCAAGAACTATCCCGACCCGAACGTGGTCGTGGACGAGTACGGCGCCGATGCCCTGCGCGCGTACCTGATCTCGAGCGCGGCGGTGCGCGCCGAGCCGATGCGGTTCTCCGAGAAGGGCGTGCGCGACACCGTGCGCACGGTGATCCTGCCGCTGTTCAACGCCTACAACTTCTTGGTGACCTACGCCCGCGCCGACGGCTGGTCGCCGACCGAGGGCGATCTGCAGGCCCGACCCACCGGCACGCTCGATCGCTGGATCACCAGCCGCGTGGTCGCGTTCACCGAAGAGCTCCAGCGCGAGTTCGACGGCTACGCGCTGTCGAACGTGGTGCCGGCGTTCACCCGGATCTGCGACGACCTCAACAACTGGTACATCCGCCGCGGTCGCCGTCGCTACTGGCGCGCGCGCGAGGAGGACGGCGGCGACAAGCAGGCCGCCTACGCCACGCTCTACCGCGTGCTCGTCACCATCACCCAGGCCATGGCGCCGGTGATCCCGTTCGTGACCGAGTGGCTGTACCAGCGGCTGGTGGTCGACACCGGGCTCGCGGTCCACGACAGCGTGCACCTGTCGCCGTGGCCGACGCCCGATCCCGCGCTGCGCGACGAGGCGCTCGAGCGCGACGTCGACGCTGTACGCCGCGCGGTGAACCTGGGCCTGGCGGTGCGCGAGCGCGAGAAGCTGCCCGTGCGCCGGCCGCTGGGCCAGGTGACGGTCGCGAGCACCGATCCGCAGATCCGCGCGGCAGTGGCGAGCCTGGGCGACGACATCCTGGGCGAGCTCAACATCAAGCGGCTCGAGGTCGCCGAGGACGACTCGGCGCTGTGCTCGGTCAAGGTGAAGGCGAACTTCAAGGTGCTGGGCAAGCGTTTGGGCGCGCGCATGAAGGCGGTGGCCGACGCGATCGCTGCGCTGGACGGCGGCGCGATCACGACCCTGCAGCGCGACGGCAGCATCGAGTGCGGCGGCGAGACGATCACGCTCGACGAGGTGATCGTCGCGCGCGAGGTGCTGGGCGGACGCGCGGCCGAGGTCGGCGACGGCATGACGGTGGTGCTCGACACCGTGCTGACGGACGAGCTGCGGCGCGAGGGGCTCGCGCGCGAGCTGGTCAATCGCATCCAGAACCTGCGCAAGGACTCGGGCTTCGACGTCAGCCAGCGGATCGTCGTGGAGATCGCGACCACGGGCGAGGTGGCGCAGATGCTGGCGGACGAGGGCATGCGCGAGCTGGTCGCCGGCGAGGTGCTCGCGCGTACGCTGACGGTCGGCGTGGTGGACGACGGGGCGAAGGACGAGGAGATCGACGGCATCGCGGTGCGGATCCGCCTCGCCGCGGCGGACTGAGGCGGCGGCCCCGATGAACGGGCCTGCTACAGTGCAGCGGTCCATGGCCGACGGATCGAGGGCACCCGGGCGCGCAGCACAGCGCCCCACCACCACCACGCGCACAACCACGCGATTGGGCGGGTGGGGCGCGAACGTCCGCGCCGACTGCATCCTCGCGGGGCCCGAGACCCCGGCGGACGTGCGCGCGCAGCTCGATCGCACAGGCACCATCGCGCGCGGGCTCGGCCGCAGCTACGGCGACGCGGCGATCAACGGTGGCGGCCAGGTGCTCGGCCTGACGCGGCTGGACCGCTACCTCGACTTCGATCCGGCGACCGGCACGCTCACGTGCGAGGCCGGCACCAGCCTCGCGCGCATCATCGAGGACTTCGCCCCGCGCGGATGGTTCCCGATGATCACCCCGGGCACCAAGTACGTGACCGTGGGCGGCTGCATCGCCAACGACATCCACGGCAAGGCCCACCACGCGCAGGGCTGCTTCAACACCTGCGTCGATGCGATGACGATCCTGCTGGCCGATGGCGAAGTGGTCGAGGCCAGCCGCACCGTGCGTCCCGAGCTGTTCTGGGCGTGTTTCGGTGGCATGGGCCTGCTCGGCGTGGTGCTCACGGCGACGATGCGGCTGCGGCGGATCGAGACCACGTACTTTCGCCAGCGATCCATCCAAGTCGACGATCTCGAGTCGATGCTCGCGGCGCTCGACGAGCAGGATCAGACCTACCCGTACTCGGTCGCGACGATCGACGTGATGGCGACGGGCGCGCGGCTGGGCCGCGGCACGCTGACTGTGGGCGATCACGCGACGCTGGGCGAGCTCACGCCGCGGATGGCCGCAGCGCCTCTTCTCGTCTCCGGCCCGCCGCGGATTGCGGTGCCGTTCGAGCTGCCTGAGTTCACGCTCAACCCGCTCTCGATCCGCATCGTGAACGCGGTGATCCAGCGCATGCTCGCCGCGCCGCCGCCGGTCGGCCACTACGAGGGGTTCTTCTATCCGCTCGACAAGATCGCCCACTGGAACCGCGGCTATGGCCGACGCGGGTTCACGCAGTACCAGTTCGTGATCCCGTTCGAGGACGGCGCGAGGCGCATGCGCGAGATCCTGGGGGCGATCGTGTCTGCGGGCGAGCTGCCGTTTCTCAACGTGCTCAAGCGGCTGGGCCCGGCGGGCGAGGGGCCGCTGTCGTTTCCGCGGGCTGGGTATACGCTGGCGATCGACTTCCCGATCCGGGCGGGGACGGTGGCGCTGCTGCGGCGGCTCGACGCGATGGTGCTCGACGCGGGCGGACGGATCTATCTGGGTAAGGACTCGTATGTAGAGGCGCCGATGTTTGCGGCGATGTATCCGGAGCTCGAGCGGTGGCGGGTGGTGAAGGAGCAGTACGATCCGCGGGGGGTGTTCACGTCGGATCTGGGGCGGCGCGTGGGGTTGGTCGGGCTGCGGGGGTGAATCGGGAGCACTTGGGGACGGGCCGGTTCGGCCGCCCGAGATCCTGCGGCGCCACTTCTGGTCGCGCTCGCAATCCTCGGCTGATGGCGCGGACTCCCCCATCGCCGAGCCCGCCCCCGTGGGAACACGGGCCCGTAGTGGGGGTACAACCCCACCTGCGTGGAGTCGGGGGTCGAAGGGAGAAGTCGAGATCGTCCTTGTGGGATCGTCGACCATCTCAACCGACGGCGCCGTCGCACGTCGCGGCACCCGCGTCGTTCGACGGCTCGACACACCGCGAGACTATTGTTCAACCTTGGCCTCTGACCGGGCGGCTCAAGGGGTTCGTGCAGGTCGAGGCACCCAGAGGAGGGCGTGCAGAGGGTCGTCACGGTGGCGTGCAGCGGGCTGCGGTGCTCGTTGAAGCACTAGGCGTGCCACACGGCTCGTGCCCTCTGTCAACAGCGACGATCTCGTGGCGGCATCGCGTGCACGTGGCGACCCGGGTGGTGCGGATGCTGCGGCGGCGCGGCAAGGTCGAGGACGACGAGGTCGCCGCGGCGCGGGACGATGGCTACGCGCCGTTGTCGTGCATGGCCGCGTCGGTGCCAGCGCGTGGGCGCGCTCGGCGAAGGTCGGGCGCCGAGCGTTGCGGCGCCCGGGCCGGCGGCGGAACACCGAGGTGGTGCAGATGCAGCGGCGGCGGTACGCATGGAGATCCGCAGCGGTGATGCAAACGGGAGCGGTCGCGGGTGGAAGTCATCCATCTACACGGTGCCGATCGTTTCCCTCCGGAGCCACGCCAGCCTCGGCGCCCCCATCCGACACGGCAGCGAGGCCCCGCTGCGCCGCCGCGTCTTCGAGTGCCCGGTCACTCGCCCCCGAACCCAACACACCGCGCCGCCCGCTCGCGATCATCGCGCACAGCTCTTCCGGTTCTCGCGAGGCGAGAATCCACGTGCGCGCCGCCCCGGCTTCGTCGGTAAACGACACCGCGACAGCCCTACCGCCGGCACCGGGCACGGCGAACAGCAGGCCCCGCGCGGTCTTGCGTAGCCACAGCGCCCCACCCCCTTCGGCCAGCGAGTAGCGGGTCGTGACCGCCGATGTGATGGATGCCAGCGGGATCCGCCGGCGGATCCACCCGAAGTGGACGACCAGCGCGTCCGCTTCCACCTGCACCCGCAACACCGCGAAGAGCAGCCAGACCGCGAGCACGGTCCCGACGATGGCGAGCTTCCAGCTCGCGGAGAGAACCGCGAGGGCGGTCAAGACTGCCGAGAGCCCGATGAACAACCGACCGGGCACACCCGTGCGCTGGCGTAGCGCCGGCGAATCGGGTCGCATGTACTCGGCCTCGTAGGCGTCGACGGCGTTCTCCGCCGGATCACGTCGGGCTGGGAGCTTCACGGGGTCCATGGGGTAGTGGTCGTGGTGGGCACACCGCGAGCGGGCAACAGGTAGATGCAGAGTACACCGATCATCGTGAGAGAGAAGCTCGTGATCCCGTGCAGCAGAAGGATCCCGATGTGGAATGCGACCGCGGGGACGAAGACCGCGCGACGTAGCGGCGGAGCCGCGAACAGGGTGAGCGCCAAGCCGAGCTCGAACAACATCACCGACCAGGTCAGGAGCGGCAGCAGCGTCGAGTCGGAGAAGATCCACCGACCGACAGGGTCCCAGATCGAGGGGTGCATGGCGACGTGTCCGTGCTGGAACCAGTAGTAGAGCGCAGTCCCGTTCGACCAGTCCTCCACGCCCATCTTCCCGACGGCGGCGTGGAAGTAGATGACGGCGATCTGTAGGCTGATCGCCAGCACGATCATCGAACGCACGACCCGCAAGCACTCGGCCCGGGAACCGATCATGGGGGCGAGGGACCGCCAGTGCGATGGACGGGGATCGAGCAGGGTGAGCGGGACCAGAAGCAACGTCAGGGCGGCAGCGACCTGCTCGCCGCCGTCGGTCGCGGTGGCGGTCTGGAACAGGCTGCTGGCGACCCACCAATGCAGTACGCCGGTCACACGGGGCCGCCACCCGGTGCACACGAGTGCGAGAGTCGCGATCGCAACCCAGCGCCAGAGCTCGGGGCCGATCGAGAGGAACAGCTGGGCGTTCCACCCCGGCGCGCTCGGGGCACCCGCGGCCGTGACCGGGGCGAACAACACGTCGCCGGAGTTGGTGAGCAGCGTGAGCAGCGTTGCGCCAGCGATCAACGTGCGGCACCAGGCGTAGCCGCGGCCCAGGACGTCGGCGCGCATGCGTGGCGGCACCGGGATGTAGTCGGCGATGTTCATGGGCACGTGACCTCCAGGAGCGCAACTCTCGACGGCATGTAGACGTCCTCGAACTCGCGCCACGCCCAGGGCACGGGGGGCTGTTCCACGATCGCGACCGTCCCACAAATGGTCGGGCTCGCCATCGGATTCTCGATCCGCATCGGATCGTCGTAGGCGTCGATGCAGAGCAATGGATCACCTTCGCAATCGTCGGCCACGGCATCCCAGACGCCGTCCAAGAGCCGGGTGAGCTCGAGCATCTGAATCGTCGGCCGCCGAGAGAGACCCCAGAAGAGCTCGAACTGGGAGCGACGCCAGTTGGCCGCGCTCCATCCTGCATCATCTCGCACGAACAGAGTGCGCATCGGGTCCTGGGCGGGCTTCGTGAAGAAGCCCCAGCCCTGTGGCAACCACCATACGGAGGCCGGGTGGTCGACTTCGACGTCGCGCATCGGGTTGTGCGGCATCGACTCGACGGCGACGTAGCCGACGGTGAGCGCCAACGTGAATGCGCTGACGATGAACGTGAGGCGAACGGCGCGGTCCGAGAACCGCATCGAGGTGGTTGTGGCACAGGGCTGGAGCATGACTTCCTCAGCAGCCGAGAGCTGCGGTGAGCAATGCGACGAGTTGGTCCTCGCCGAGGGCGCTGCCGTTAGCGGAGATCCCCAACGGTACAGGTACGATCAGCGCGATGTGAATCGCGGTATCGAGCACAATGAGGTGCTCGCTCGACGCACCGGTGGGCGCCGACTCTCCGAGGGCCCTGCTCACTTCGAGGACTCGGGCCGCGGTCTTGCGCACTGCGAGACGAACGGCCACGGGGTCCTTGCTCCTCATCGCCGTCGCGAAGCCAGCGAGCGCACCCGGGAAGCGGGCTTCGAATGCCTTCACGAAGGTAGCCCGGGTGGCAGCCGAGATACTCGCGTCGGACCTCGGTTCGTGACCGAGGGCAGCGGCCCGTTCGTAGAGGCTGGCGAGCTGGCCGACCAGCGCGGCATCCTCGCTGTGGCCGGCGTCATCGAGCTGTCGGCGCAGACGAGCCAGAGTTCGCGCGCGCGTGCTCGCGCTCTGCCCTCGCATGCGCTCGACGTTCGCCTTGCGCTCGGCCACGAACCTCGCCGGCAGCAACGACACCGCTGGCCCGTCCGCGAAGTAGACCGCGAACAGGAGTTCCGATGCCGAGTTGGTGCACTGGGCACTCGGGCCAGGCGCGGCTGCCGCATCCGAGGGCACGGCGACTCCGGTGGAGAGCGCGATTGCGACGAGCAATCCTGCGCGGAAGTGTGCAGTGCTCAGCATTTGAACCCCCTTGCCATCAAGGCAGCAACTTCGTCCTCACGCAGCGCCGAGTTGTCCACTCCGCTCTTCAGCGGGAACACGACGAAGGCCAAGACGAACAGCACGATGAACGTGAGACCGACGACGGCGATGTTGGAGTCCTCCTCGGGATACGGCTCGCCCGATGCGCTCGGGCCGTGTCCGAAGACCAAGGCGACGTTCATCGCCTTTTCGGCAGCCGAGCGCATGGCTGCGCGCACGGCGACGGGGTCGCCGCTCCGCATCCTGTTCCCGAACACCGCCAGCTCGCCCGGGTAGCGCTGCTCGAACGCGCGGAGAAACGCCTGGTTCGTCGTCTCGGATGCGCGCTTGTTCAGCGTGCCGGCGTCCGTGCGCTTGTAGTAGCGCAGTGCCGTCTCGACCAGCTTGGCGTCGGCGCTCTTGCCCTCGGCCACGAGTTTGTCGCGCATGCGCTCGAGCGCGCGGATGCGGGTGGGTGTGGAGACTTTCGTCTCGGTCTGGACGAACGCAGCGCGGGCGTCGTTGTAGGCCTTCGGCAGCCGCGAGGCGCCTGCCCCCTTGCCGAAGAAGGCGGCCTGGAACACCTCGGCATCGCTGAGCGGGGTGCAGGTCGCGGAGGAGGCGACACTGGTCGCCGCCGCGGTCGCGCTAGCGTCGGGGGCCACCGCGAGGCAGCCGATGAAGGTGGTGATGGACGCAGCGAGCGCTGACGTCCGGGTGAGGAGTCGAGGTACGAGGTTCTTCCGAGTCGACATTGGTTCTCCGTCTGCCCGAGGACTTCCGCGTCGCGCGGACCCAGCGGGCAGGTGTCGTCTCGACCGCGAGCCCTGAGTCGTTGCACGCCCCAGAGAAAATTCTGCTGGCCGGCCCCTGGCGGGTCCGGGCACCGTTGACCCTCGCCGTTCGAGCGAGCGGTCCGCACCCGATGCTTCCGCCCCACGGACGCGCTACCTTGCTGCCGATGATGCTGCGCATCCGTTGTTTCCCCGCACTCCTCGCCCTCGGGATCTCGTGCGGGGATCCGTCCGGCACCGCGAGTTCGGGCATCGGCGGCAGCACGTCGAGCAGCACGGAGAACACGAGCTCCGACGCGTCCACCGGCCCCTCGACCTCCACCACAGCCGCGGACACGACCGCAGCGACCTCGTCGTCGGAAGGCACACCCGCCTGCACCGACCCCACCCCCGCAACCACCCAAGACGTCACCCTCGCCACCGACACCGGCGCGCTCCACGGCACTTGGATGACCCCCGAAGGCTGCGCACCGTTCGCGACCGTCCTCCTGCACGTCGGCTCGGGCCCGACCGATCGCGACGGCAACACAGCGATCATCCGTGGCAGCAACGACGGGCACCTGCAGCTCGCCCAAGCGCTGCAAGACGCCGGCGTGGCCTCGCTGCGCTTTGACAAGCGCGGCGTGGCCGCGAGCGCGCAGGCCGACGTCGCGGGGCTCGTGCTCGACAGCTACGTCGACGATCTCACGGCGTGGGTCGAGCTGCTCCGCGCCGACCCCGACATGGTCGGCCCGCTCACCCTGCTCGGGCACAGTGAAGGCTCGCTCGTCGCAACGATCGTGGCGCGCACCGCCGGAGTGGACGCGCTGGTGTGTGTCGCAGGAGCCGGTCGGCCGTTCGGCGACGTCCTGCTCACGCAGCTGACCGCGGCGTTGGGCGACCCTGAACTCCTCGCCGAGGCTGCGGCGATCATCGACGCGCTCGAGATGGGCAATACCGTCGACGACGTGCCGCCCGAGCTGCAGTTCGTGTTCGCGCCGTCGCTGCAGCCGTACCTTATTTCGCTGTTCGCCCGCGATCCCGCTGAGGAGCTCGCGGCGGTCACCGTGCCCGTCACCGTGGTGGTCGGCAGCTCCGACACGCAGGTGCCGGTCAGCGAGGGCGAGTTGCTCGTGACGGCCCAGCCCAGAGCGACGCTCGTCGTCATCGATGGCATGACCCACGTCTTCAAGTCCGACGCGCAGGGCCAGGACGCCGCCTACTTGGATCCGACGGTGCCGCTCGCGGACGGTTTCGTCGACGCGATCGTGACCGCCGTCGCGCCGCCTACGTGGTGAAGGACGAACGCTTGGCCGCCTCCGACCAAGGCCGAGGTCACCGCGATGACGGCAGAGAGGGCGGCGTTGCGGGCGCTTAAGCGTTTTTAAGTGGGAATTTGGGCGCGCGGGTGAGTACGGAGTGGCCCGGTGAGCAGCGGGGAGCGCGCGGCCGGGAGAGATTGGCGGGGTCCTGGGCGCGAGGGGAAGCGCGAGCGAGGCGTGGCATGAGTAAGCGCACGGCCAT
>JBBQJI010000126.1:0-9475 GCA_038325765.1 Nannocystales bacterium | reverse complement strand
GCGAGCGTTCGCCGACGCTGCGACCATCGCGGACGATCGGCGAGTCGGCCTTCGATCGCGGGCTGCGGTCGGACCATCACGCGATCCGCCATGCGCTGGTGCGCGCGCGACATCTTCAGGCCGAGGTCGCCGAGGATCGCGATCGCGACGAGCATGCCGGTCTCGGCCGCACCTTCCATGAAGCCCTGGAACTCGAGCGACGTGTGCTCGCCGCAAAAGTGCACGTTGCCCTCGCGCGCGCCCTCGAGCCCGTAAAACGCCTATTGGCCGGGGCGGTAGCAGCCGTAGCTGCCAAGCGTGTGCGGATGCGTCGGCCAGTGCATGCGCACCGCCGAGTCGGCGACGTACGCATCGGCGTATGGCAAGCACGCGCGTGGGCATCTGATCGGCGACACCACCGGTCGCCTCAAGCTGCTCGCGGATCCGGCGACGCGTCGCGTGCTCGGGGTGCACATCGTCGGTGAGACTGCGGAGGAGCTGATTCACATCGGGCAGGCGTGCATGCACTACGAGGGGACGATCGATTACTTTCTGCGGACGGTGTTCAACTTTCCGACGCTTGCGACGCTGTACAAGTCGGCGGCGTATGATGTGCTGCGGCAGCTGAGCTGAGGGCGGCGCCGAGGCATCGGCTCGTCAGTGGCGTGTCATCGGGCGGCGGTCCTGTCCGACGCCGCGACAGATTCGTCGACACAGCGGCGCTGAGTCCTCGAATTTGTCGGCGCTTCGGACAAGCGACAACGAGCTACGGGAGAAGCGCGAGCCCGGCGTCGAGAAGCTGGTGGAGCTCGGGATGCCAACTCGAGCGGTCGATCTCAGTACGGATCCGCCGGATCCAGACCGCCGCCGAAGGCCGACAGCGTGGTGGCGGGGACGTCGGTCGTCCCCGCGGGCAACGCGATCGCGTCGCCTGCCTGAAGCCGCACCAGCTCGAGCTCGGCGTAGCTCAACGGCTCATCGGCGGCGCAGACCTGCGGAATTCCGGCGGACCGCAGCACGTAGACCGAGCCCTCGCCGACGACCGTGGCGCTGCCGTCGGCGTCGACGAGCAGCGCGGTCGCTTCGTCGACGCCGATCCCCAGGACGGTGTCGGCCCACCCGTCCTGAACGATCCGCGCGACGAAGGCGAGCAATCGGCCCATGCGATCGCGCTGGGCGAAGTGGGTGTCGGTCACCACGCCGACCAGCGGCGCGAGCGCGAGCATGCCCTGGTCCATCGTCATGTACCGGTTGTACGGGTCGTCGAGCGCCTCGTCGGAATAGACGGTGTCGTTGTACGCCCCGAACACGAACTCGCCCAGCACCGCCAGTCCCGCGCTGGTGCCACCGAGCACCGCACCGCGGTCCCACGCCTGCATCAACGCATCGCCGACGCCGCGGTCCTTCCACAGCATCATGTACGTGCTCTGATTGCCCCCGGTGAGGAACACGCCTTCGGCCTGGGCGATGCGGCAGACCACGTAGGGATCGTCGGCCAGCGTTGCGCTGTCGACTCGGAGGGTCTCGACCGAGTCGGCGCCGCCGATGTCGGTGAACAAGTAGTCGTTGTAGCCATCTTCTCCGGTGGCTCGCAGCACCACGACATCGCCATTCGCCAGGCGATCGCGCCACCACACGAACGCGGCATCGACATCGGGCCGCCCATCATCACCAGACTCGGTCCGGCGGGAGAGACATTCGCGTCGGCATCGCTGCCGACCAGCCAGCGCGCAAGCGAGTCGGGGGCCTCGGGGCACGGCACGCTTGCACCGCCGGTCGACTCGTCACCGGTGGTCGTCTCGGACGTCTGGCCGCCGCTGGTACTCGCGTCTGCACTCGCGGCCGTCTCGGGCGCCTGCGGCTCGTTCGTGCTCGAACTGCCCGAGGAGACGTCGTCGGGCTCGGAGCTCGTGCCGCCTTGCGGACCGGTGGAATCGCTGCCGGTGGCGTCGTTGGGGATCGGTCCGGCACCCTCGCTCGCGGAACAGGCGATGGTGCCGCGCAACAGGAGAAGAAGGGCGATCGCGTTGCGTTGCATGCTCGGCGCCTGGTAGCACCGCACGCGTCGGCTGGGCAATCCCAGCGTGCAACGGCGGGGCACGGCGGGCTGGGCTCGCGCACGCTCGCTCGGGTTTCCGGGCGTGGTGCCCGACCCGTGTCATGGATCGCCCGCTTTGGGATACTCAACACCGTGGGAGTCCTCGAGATCGCGGCGTCGCTCGTGGGGCTGACCGCCCCGGAGCAGCCGTCGTCGACCCTCGCCCAAGCGATCGACGTCGTCGCGGGGGCGACGTGTCTCGAACAGGCCGCGCTCACGAAGTACGTCGCGATGTGGCTCGAGCGCGACAGCGTCGACGCTGCGATCACCGTTGCGGTGCGGGGCGATCCCGCGGATGCGCACGCCATGTCGTTCGTCATCTCGCGTGACTCGCGGGGCGCGAGTCCGCGGCGCATGCACTCCCTCCCGGACGATTGCGCGGCCATGCACGCGGCGGTGAGTCTCGCGATCGCCGTCGCCATCGATGCCTCCGTGCTCGACGGCGCCCTGCAATCGGTCGGCCCACCGCCCGCGACGCCCCCGCCCGCGATGGTGCTGACGCGCGAGGCTCGGGCGGTCGACCGCCCTGCCCCAACGCGTCGGCGACCGCCGGCGAGGCGCGCCCGCATCGGCCTGTTCGGTGGTGCCGGAGGGTCCTTCTCTAGCGGGTTGCTCGGCGGCTTCGGGTACGGCGCAGACGCTCGACTCGTGGTGCGGATGCGCCGGGCGATCGACGTCGATCTCGGCGCCGGCGCGATCTGGGCCCCGAGCGCCGCCCTCGCCGGCGGTCGCTACCGGTCGACCCTCGGTCGCGCCGAGGCCCGCGCATGTGGCCGCCTGATCGCGAAGCGCTTGGTCGTGCGGGCCTGCGCGGTCGCGGGCGCAGGTGGTCTGCGGGTGGTCGCTACCCAATACGACCGTCCGCGCCGGAGCGTCGCGCCGTGGGTCGGGGTTGGTCCGGCGTTCGAGCTCGTGCTGCCCGCCAGCTCGACCTGGGCGTTCGCGGCGCGGTTGGATCTCTGGGTTCCCCTGATCCGCACGAATCTGGTGGCGCTGGGGCAGCAGGATGCGGTCGTGGCGTCGCGCCCGTTGCCCCCGCTCGGCGTCATGTTGGCGCTCGGACCATTTTTTCGGTTGCGGTAGATGAAGGAGCGACCGGCTTGCGACATTCGACCGTCGCCGACGTGAACGCCGCGCCGCAGACGAGCTCGCCGGGCCATCTCGATGCCGCGGCCCTGTTCCGTGCCCACGGCCGGTTCGTCGCGCGGATGCTGCATCGTTCCGGGGTCACCGCGAGCGACGTCGACGACCTCGTCCAGGACGCCTTCTTGGTCGCCCATCGACGGGGGGGCTTCGATACCGGACCAGCCAAGCCGACGACCTGGCTGGCGCAGATCGCCCTGCGGATCGCGGCGAACTATCGGCGGCGCCGCAAGCCCGCGTCCGCTCCGCTCGAGGATCGCGACGTGCAGGGCGGGATCGAGGCCGACAGCAACGCGCCGACACGGCGCGCCCAAGACGCCCTGTGGAAGCTCGACGAAGGCAAGCGCCTGGTCTTCATGTTGTTCGAGCTCGAAGGCGTGCCCTGCGATGAGATCGCGACGGCCCTCGGGATCCCCGTGGGAACCGTGTACTCGCGGCTCACGGCCGCCCGCAAAGCCTTCGTGGCCGCGGTCAGAGAGGAGACGACGCCATGAGCCTTCCCCGCCCCGCACGAACTGACCCTGCCACCGATCCATCCCTGCGCGCGGGGCTCGAGGCGCTCGCGGCACTCGAGCCGAACTACGACGCCGCAGCGGGTGTGCAGCGGTTCGAAGCCACACTCGTCGCCGCGCTGCGATGGACCGGGCGCGCGAAGCTGGCGGTCGTGACGACGGTCGCGGTCGTCCTCGTCGGCGCGGCGGGCCTCGCCGCGCGATCCTCCGCTCGGCCGGCTGCCGAAGCTCGCGCGAGCGCGTCGCTGGAGCCGCTCGCCGAGACTGCGCAGCTCGACCCGCCGACACCGGCACTGGCTGCCAGCGTCCAGGTCGTGGGACCCGCCACGCCCAAGCCACCGCAACCCCTCGCGTCGGGCGTCGCCGACCAGCCCGAGTCGCGCACGCCCGCGGTTCTGCCCAAGCGCAATCCACCGCGTGCCCAGCCCGAGGTCCCTGGGCGCCCAGCGAAGTCGGTTCCGCTGGACGATGTCCTGACTCGGGAGATGCGCCTGCTCAACGCCACGCGGCGGCAGCTCGCCGAACAGCCCCAAAGCGCGCTCTGGGCGATCGCGGACGCGCGGGGTTCCTCCTCGACCTCCGCCCCGCCGAGCGGCTGGTCACCTACCCGATGCTCGCCGAGGATGATCGGATGGAGCCGCAGCGGGTGAACACGAGCCACAGCCCGGCGAGCGCTGGCGTTCGCCGGCGTCGCCGCCCGCTCGGACAGCGTTATCCGACGACTCATCCACCGGAGTTGCAGGATAAGCCGGTGCCTGGCAACCTCGGCTGGACTCCAACTTCCCAAGATCAGACGGCCTTGGCCATCTCCGGCGGCTTGGCACACCGGGTGACGCAGGTCAGCGTCTCCGGGCGGGCCAGCGTTATGCGACCCGCCGAATTGGGAGTTGGACGGACACGAGGGATTGACCGAACGGCCACGCGGCAAATCTCGTTGCCTTGCGCTCATGGGAAACTTGACTTGCGCTGGGACCGAGGGGCGCGGATCATGGGTCTCGCAACAGAACGGCGCACGGATGGCACACCGACAACGGCAGATCTACTTGCTGCTCGTCGCGACAACTCTCGGCGCAGCGGGCTGTCCGGCGCCCGGCCCATCCTCGACCGGATCCGGCGCGGACGTTACCGGCGAGTACTGCGATACCGACCCGCAGGTCACCAACGGAGGCGATCACGGCGCGCCATGGGTTCCCGGCGGCGGCGGAGCCGACGAGACCGGTGACGAGCCCTTGCTCGACGTCGGTGTGCTGCCGGCGGAACAGGATCCGACCGCGTGGCAGACCGTGACGCAGGGCGGGGCGACGGTGAGGTACCGCTCGCCGACCGCCAACGAGATGAGCCAGTACAGTTGGACGAGCGAGCATCTGCTCGTGGTCTTGCCGACGACGCTCTTCACCACGAAGGTGACGGGCGCCCAGTCCACGGCGACCGCGTACCTCCCGCGCCACGACCTGTCCCAGTCGAGACCGCAGGTCGGCCTCGACGTCGAGGTCGTCGCGCTCACGCGCCAGTGGTCGACGACGGCGATGCGGTACTACGAGCGCACCTACCCGGCCTCGGGCAGCGCGACAACAAGGGTGCTGCACCCGAGACTCGCGTTCTACCTTCCGACCGGCGCGAGCACGTCGAATCCGCCGAACTACTTCGTCTCGCTGGTCGCGAGTAGCCGCGGCGGCATCGAGCTCGTCGCCGGAGACGAGTGGGAGCGCGTGTCCCTGCGCGGGCCGTTCAAGACCACCAACGGCCCCTTCGCGCTCGACCTTGCCCCTCCATCCGGGGGGACGAACTTCTACGTGCAGAAGACAGAGCATGAAGACTGGCTCTTCGCGATGTCCGGCACCGGGTTCGGCGACCCAGGGTTTTCGCTCATCGAAGTCGACCCGTCGCTCGAGCTGACGACCCCGGGACCCGTCACCGAGGCGACCGCCGGCCGGTGCGCGGATAATTTCGACAACGACCCCGACGGCTTCGCCGACGACTGCGACTACAACTGCGTCCCGCACAACGACTTCGGAGGCGCCCTACGACCGCACACAGCGACGTGGGAGTACAGCAAGGACTACGCGCTCATCGGCGACCTCGAGTTCTGCTCGTGCGAGGCGCCGGGCATCGCCGAGGCGACGCTCACGATGTTCGCCCTCGATGCGAGCCAGATCCTGAACAACGTCCAACCGCCCGCGGCCCAATATCCGATGGACGTGCGCGCGCCGCCGTTCCGTGTGCTGGTCGAAGGCTGCCTGTACCGGCCGCCGGGCGGGGCGCCCGAGGTTTCGTGCGAGCAGGCCCGCGAGTGCCACAGCGACAACACGTGCCCGGGATCGCTGGCCGGCTACCCACTACGTGGGTACGACAACAACTACTCGGGGATGCGCGCCGCCGTCTGGGATGTGTTCGACGGCCTCGTCGCCGGTAAGCCGGCCGCTGATGTACATCCGGCCCACCTCGCGGGCATCATCACCACCGAGTATGGAACCGTCGGCAACACGGTGATCAAAGGGCTGGCCGACTATCAGGCGGATGAGCCGCATCTAAACGGCGCCTTCGTCGGGTCGGCGCTGCCGAACGGGGGCATCACAGTCGGGGCCAACATCGCGCACGAGATCGGCCACACCCTCGGGCTTGCGCACGAGGACGGCGAAGCCGGCAACGGGACGGACAACCCAGTGCTCTGGCCTGGAACGAGCCTCATCGGGTTCATGCACACGGGCAACGGGCAGGCGCCGCTACTCAACTGGACGGCCCAGTCGCTCGTCGGTGAACTCTCGCATGGAGAGGTTTGGCAACTCCTGGTGCCTAGCAAGTTCTGGCCGCGTTCCAGCGGGTTCGAATTCATCGGATGCGACAACCCCAGCGACTGCCAAACCGGTCACCCGGGACTGACTTGCGGGGCGTTCGGACAATGTGCGCCGCAGTGAAGGTGAATTGAATTATGCTTCGGGCACGAGATCTTCGAGCGATGCTTCTACTGACCGCTGTCGCAGCGCTGGGCTGTCCAGACGATGATGCTCCATCCGACGACGCATCGTGTTACCCGCTGGATCCGGAACTCCCGATTGTTCCACCGTCGGTGCCGCATTGCGACTGGCAAGCTGGCGAGTTCCCAGATCCGCCTGACGGCTACGCGAAGACGAATCGCGTTTCGGTTGAATTCGTTCCTACAGACGAGCAGCCTTGCGACCCATGCAATGTTGAGCTCTTCGACATGCTTTTAAAGACGGAGATCGAACGGGAGTGCGACGCTCCATACGCGGTGTTCGAAAGAGGCTGCTACTCGCCACCCGAGGGGGGCCCCGGCACGGGTGCGCTCTGCTATGTCAGAGGCATTTATGCCTCCGACTGCACCCCTATGAACTGATACCAAACAGCCGTCCAACAAACCGTTGCAGCTGACGGTCCACGCGAGCTACGCTCGCGCGCACCGCAGCTGAACGCCTATCCGTTGGGCAGCAGCGCGAACGTCCGCGCTATCGCGTGACAGAAGGGCCGCGGCGAGTCGGGCGAACGCAGCTGCTCGGCAACGTTGTGGGCTTCCGACCGGCAGTTCTCGCCAGCCCCGAGTCGTAGACCCGTCTGCTAGACTGGGATCATATGGAAGCCCTCTCCCGCGAAGTGTCGGTCGCAGATCTGCGAGCGCTGGAACTGAAGAAGCTGCTCGACGGCGCCCAAATGCACGAGTGCCGCAGCTTCGCCCTCAAACTCCTTGAGCACGCTCGGGCGGAGCGCGGTGCCGGTCGCGCGCCCTCGCCCGCGGTGATCCTGCTTAGCCTCGTCCTCGGCTTTTCCTTCGACGCTGGCGAGAACAAGGAGCCGTTCCGGACGCACTCCTGGTTCGCGAACACCGGCCCGGACGACATCGTGCCGGCGAACTACCATGCCCTTGAGGAGTGGCTGCCCGAGCTCGACGACCCCGAGATCGCCGCACGAGTCGCAGATCTCTTGTGGACGACGCGCCGGGGCCGTGCACCGGCCCATGAGCACGGTCGAGTGGCAGTGACCAAGTACATTGCCGCGGCTCAGGCGCTGTCTGAAGATCACCTCAACTGGCGGCTGCTGCGCGACCGCCTGAAACGCGCCATGGTCCTGGCGCTAAAGTTCGAAATGGATGAAGCAGTAGGAGACGCGATGGACGCCCTCCTGCGTCAGCAGGCGGACGCGCCTACCCACCGTACCGCTGTCCTATTGGAGCTCATGGTCGACTACGACGCGGAGCGAGCAGCGACGTGGCTGCCTCAGGCGCGGAAGCTTGCCGAACAGGCCGAGGCGGAAGGACGCGCGGGTTCGTGGGGCTCCCCCGGATTCGGACTAGCCCGTCGCTATTGGGAGATTATTGCACGCTACTGCGACCTCGCTCGCCGGACCGACGATGATGACGTTAAGCACATCACAGACATGCGGCGGGACGCCCGTGTTCGCGTTGCGCAGACGTCAATCCTAGAGGCGGACAAGGCGCGTGATGCCAACCAGCCGATGTCAGAAGCCCACTTTCTTGAGGAGGCGATCAGAGAGCTTCGCGCGGGCGGTGCGACGGAGCAGGTGAAAGCGCTGCTACGGCGAATGATTGAGGCGCAGCAGCGCGCGCCGATAAAGGAGTTCCGAACGGAGATCGACGTCGGGGACCAAGCGCTCGCTGGTGCGCGTGCTGTCGCCGGCAAGAGCTTCAGAGACGGGTTGCTCAGGCTCGGGTTCATCACCGCATCGCCGACCTTGGAGACATTGCGCGAGATGGCGCGGGACCATCTCGCTACTTCGATCGCTGGGCGAATTGTCAGCATCCAAGTCATGTCGCGTGACTCGCGTCGCGTTGCCCATCCACCGGCAATGAAGGGTCCCGAGTTGGACGAAGAGCAGGACGCCGCGCTCATAGAATATGAGATGCGACAGAGCCTCGATTGGATGCGCCCCCAGGCCTTCGCGTACATCGAAGGGGCGCGGCGCAAGCTCGTGCTCGAACACCGCGTCACGATGGAAGACGTCTTTCCGTTCGTACGCCAGAACCCGCTAGTCCCGGCCGGGCACGAGTCGCAGTTCGCGAGGGGCTTCTATCTCGGCTTCCATGGAGACTTCGTTACAGCCTGCCACTTACTCGTCCCGCAACTTGAGAACGGCTTGCGCGTCTTTGTAGAGACTCGACTGTCCCGCACTCTTGTACGCCAAGGCGGCGACGGCACCCAGATGGTTGGGCTTCTTGGCAGAGTGCTCGACGTCCCAGAACTCGTTGAGGTGCTTGGTCAGGATCTCATTTTCGACCTGCGAGCACTTCTGATCGAACAGGACGGCGCAAACATTAGAAATGACATGGCCCACGGGCTCATTCCGGACGGCGGGTACGGCTACCATGCGATGTATCTCTGGTGGCTCTGCATCCGTATCTCGTTCCTGCTTCTCACTCACCAGATCAAACAAGACCCAGGCGGTGGCGCAGATGCCGACTAAGAATGTGAGACGAGCCCCTAACACTACTGCGGGGAACGATCGTCGGGAATTTGGACGGGAGGCCAAGGTGTGATCCAAGGGGGTCATGAAGACGCGCAAGCCGGTCCTCGCAGGCGATCCGACGTTCGATCCGAGGCACGGCTCGGAGAAGCGGCGCGAGGCGTATCTTGGCGAAATTGGATCGCTTTTGGGCGACAAGCGTCGTCGCGAGAGCTTCGCGATGTACGCGTGCGGGTTGTTCGGCGAGGGCGATCGCAAGAGCGCGGAGCCGGTCGCGGCGCGGCTGTGCGGCGACCCGGACCGGGTCGAG
>JBBQJI010000125.1:0-9542 GCA_038325765.1 Nannocystales bacterium | reverse complement strand
GGTGCTCGATCAGGGCAGGTCCGGGCAGTCACGCGCACGTCGGTTGGATGCCGTGCAGTTCACGACCGCCCCCGCGGTAGGTGCAGCCCCAAGACGGGCACCGCAGGCGACCGCGCATTCGCCATGATCATGGAGATCATGGAGACCATGGAGACCACGGAGACCATCAAGACCATGGAGATCGACATCGCGACGCTCGAGCACGCGTCCGCGGGTTAGTCCTCACTCAGCCGATCATGCGTTCGCTGGTCGGGGGCGCAAGCCCGAGACTCTGCTCCGCCGAGGAGGCGGTCGAGGACGTCCTTGATGGCGGCGCGGCCGACCGGTTTGGTCAAGTGAGCGTCGAACCCCGCCTCTTGGCTCTTTCGCTTGTCATCATCAGTTCCCCAACCCGTGAGCGCGACCAGTATCCCGCCGGACGTGGCCGGATCGGAGCGGAGTCGCTCCGCGACTTCGTACCCGCTCATGCCCGGTAGCCCGATATCGAGAAACACGAGGTCTGGGCGATGCTCCCGGATCGCCTGGAGCGCCGCCGGGCCGTCGAATGCAATCTCGGCATCGTGGCCAAGGAGCTCGAGCATCGTAGCGAGCATTTCGGCTCCGTCGGCGTTGTCGTCGACCACCAGCAGCCGGCGACGCTTCACAGGCGGATCGATCCGTCGGTTCGTCGACCCCCTCGCATCCTCGCGTTGTTCGGGGGTCGCCAGAGGGAGCCGCACGGTGAACGTGCTCCCGAGGCCCAGGCCGGGGCTCTCCGCCACGACCCTACCCCCATGCATTTCGACCAGCGTTTTGACGAGCGACAGTCCAATCCCGAGACCGCCTTGGGCGCGGCCGACGGTACGGTCCACCTGAGTGAACATGTCGAAGACCTTGTGCAGCATGTCGGCCGAAATGCCCGCCCCTGTGTCAGCCACGGAGAGAACGACCTGGCCATGCTCGACGCGGACCGAAAGAGCGATTGCGCCGTGCCTCGCAGTGTACTTGGCTGCGTTGTTGACGAGGTTGGTCACCACCTGCGCGAGCCGGGTCAGATCGCCATCCACACATGCCTGCTCGTCCGGCACCTTCACCGTCAGTGTGTGGCCCCCGGCCTCGACGAGCGGTTGGCTGGCCTCCATGGCCAGATCGACGATGGTACGAATCTCGAGTCGCTCCCGCTCGAGAACGACCTTGCCGGTGTTGATGCGCGAGACATCGAGGAGTTCATCGATCAGCCGGACCATATGCCCCAGCTGTCGATCCATCATCTCGCGGGTCTTCGCCACTATCGGCGCGTCGACGCCGGAGAGCTTCATGACCTCGAGGCCGCTGCGGATGGGGGCCAGTGGGTTCCGCAGTTCGTGCGCCAACGTCGCCAGGAACTCGTCCTTGCGGCGGTCGGCCTCGGACAAATCGGCTGCGAGCGCGCCCAGTTCGCGGAACTGCCGCGCGATCGTGTCCTCTGCCAGCTTTTGGTCGGTGATGTCCACCGCCGCCAGCACGCTCGTCACCGCGCGGCGGACGCCCGCCACCTCCCCGAACAAAACATGCTTTTTGACGTTCAGCCAGCGGAGCGAGCCGTCCCGATGGACGACCCGGTGTTCCATGACGAACCACCCATCCCCACTGGGGTCGATGGACTGGTTCATGAGCCGCATGATCTCGGCTGCGTCGTCCGGGTGGAACCGGGCGTGGAGCTCGGAGCGGCTGACCGACACCCCGGCCTCCAGCCCGAACAGTGCTGCGGCGATGGGGTCTGGGGTGGCTGTGTCGGTGGTGTAGTCGATCCCGATGGCCCCCAGCCCGGACACCTCGACCGCCAGCCGGAGCCGCTCTTCACTGGCCGCGACTGCCGCCGTGCGGGCGTGGAGCTCCTTGGCCATTGCCCACCGCTCGACCGCGTTCTCGATGGCCCGAGTCAGGCTCTGGGCCACCATCCAGCTCTTGCCGATGAAGTCCTGCGCCCCGGCCTGCATCACCGCCCGGCCCAGATCTGACCTCGCGCTGCCGGTCAGCACCACAACCGGGCAGACGGTCGCCCCGCGGGGGTCGGCCAGCTCCGCCAGCACCCCCAATGCGTTCGTATCCGGGAGATTGTAGTCGAGCACCACGCAGTCCGGGGAAGCGGCGAGGGTCTCCCGCACGCCGGCCGCCCCGGTCTCGGCCTCGATGAACTTATACCGCCGATCCGACCCCGTGAGGAGCAGTCGTCGGACCTCCGCCCGATCCTCCGGGCTGTCGTCGATGACGACGACCTTCCATACGTCATTTCTCATCGGCGGTCCGTTCGCCTGAAGGCAGGACGGCGCGGCTCATCCAGTAGGTCAGAAGATCGACCAGAACCCTCACGTGGTCCGGGTGGCGGACTGGCTTGACATGGTAGGCGTTGGCCCCGGCGGCGTAACAGAAGCCGATGTCCTTCGGATTGGCCGAGGTGGAAAGGACGACCACAGGGACGCACTTCAGAGCCGGATCGACTTTGATCGCCGCAAGCGCCTCCCGACCGTCGATCCCGCAGGTGTTCAGGTCCATCGGCACCAGCGTCGGGCGGTTCGGGGCCTGCGCACGCAGCACTGTCAGCCCGTCCCCGCCGGTGGCCGCCCGGAACACCTCGACCGGGAACCCGGCCCGGTCGACGGCTTCCTGCACGGTGTCGAAGTCCTCGTCCGAGTCCTCGACGATGACGAGGACGAACGGAGTCTGTCTCGTCACCGGCATGTCAGGTTCCCACCCTTCCTTGCAGCGTGAAGTAGAATGTCGTTCCCTCGGCCACGGTCGAGTCGAGCCATACCCGACCGTGGTGTCGCTCGATCAGCTTCTGCACGATCGTCAGCCCGGCCCCGGTGCCGCCGCCGTAATCGTCCCGCCCGTGCAGGCGCTTGAACATCTTGAATATCTGCTCGAAGTGCCGCGCCGGGATGCCGATGCCGTTGTCCCTCATGTAATAGATGGTGTGGCCCGCCGAGCCCTCGGGGCACCCGGACCGGGAGTGGTCCTCGTCCGGGGCGATGAACCCTACCTCGACCCGTTTTTGCGGCTTGTCGTTGTACTTGAGAGCGTTCGATAGCAGGTTGACGAAGATCTCTCTGCACCAAACGCGGTCGCAAAGGGCGTGCGGCAGAGGGCGGGGGACGACGATCTCCGGTGGCCCTTCGCTTCGCCGGGCGTCCACCATCTCGATCGACTCGGCCACCACCTCGTTCAAGTCCGTCCACTCGGTGGCGAGCGCCACCCGGCCGACGCGGGAGAAGTGCAGCAGGGAGTCGAGCAGGCTGTCCATCCTCAACGCGAGACGCATCATCCCCGAGAGCTTCCGGCGGTGGTCCTGGTCCACGATGACGGCGTCTTCGAGCAGTTGGTGGGCGTACTTGTGGATGCCCCGCAGCGGCTCCTTCAGATCGTGTGACGCCACGTAGTTGAAGGCGTCCAGTTGCTCGTTCGAGTGGGTCAGGTCGGCGTTCAAGTCGGCCAGCCGTTCGGCCCGGCTGACGACCAGTTCCATGACCAGCATCCGCAGGCGGGCCACGGCGTCGAGTTCCACCGCCAGCCACGGCAACGAGCGCCCACGGACCGACTCCTGGAACAGCTCGAAGCTCCGCCGCGGGGTGAGTCGCGGGCCGTGCGGACCGGGCACAGTCGGCTTCTCATGTGGGTTGCCGCCCCAATTGACGGTCTGAATCGTCTCTGGTCGGAACCAGAGCATCCAGTTCCGGTTGAGTCGGGAGAGCGGCACGGCGACCAGCCCGCTGGCCACGTCGGTGAACGCAGCGGCCGGCGGGCATTGTTGGGCGAGTGAGTCGGTGGCGTACAGGGGGCGGGTCGGGGAGGCGAACTCCGGCCGGTCGTTCAGCCACTCGCCCAGGGCGTCCAGTTGGGCGTCCGAGGGGGTGGTCCCGACCCGCCACCAACGGTCGTGGTGGTAGAGCGCCGCCCCGCCCGCCGCCATGCCGTCGAGCAGGTTCGGCCGGCCTTCGGTCATGCTCGCGAGGCCGCCGTCCCGCGCCGCTTGGGCGAGGAGTTGCTGGTGCGTCCCGTCGAGTTTCAAGCGGTAGACCAGGTGCTCCCGTTCTTCGGCCGCCTGGTATTGCAAAGAGACCACCTGAGCCAGGAACTCGCACGCCGCCCGCACCTGATACGGTACGTGCTTCGGCCCGGCGTAGTGGTGGCAGGCGATGAGCCCCCAGAGTTCCCCATCGCGGCGAATCGGCATGGTGAGGCCAGCCGTCACCTTCATGTTCTCGAGGTACTCGGTGTACATGACGGACGCCCCGCGGAGGGCGCAGTGGGTCATTGTGAGCGGCCGGCCGGTGTCCGGGTTCGTCAGCGGGACGAGTTCCGCGAGTTCGCCCGCAACGTCGGGCGTCGGGCGGACCCAGATTTGCTTGAACACTTCGCGGGCCGGCTCGGGAATGTCGCCGGCCGGGTAGTGGAGCCCGAGCCAAGGGTCGAGGTCGGCCCGCTTGCTCTCGGCGAACACCTCGCCGTGGCCGTCGGCGTGGAACTTGTAGATCACCACCCGGTCGAGGCCGGTGAGGGTGCGGAATTCGTCGGAGGTCAGGTCACAGAACTGTTGCAGCGTCTTTGCGGACTGCAACCGGGTGACGGTCTTCTTGACGAGCGCGTAGTAGTCCGGCTCCCCGGCCTCGGTGCGTCCGGTCGCCTCGAACTCGACCACCGCCACGCCATCGACGGTGTGGGCCGTCACGTCCAACGGCGGCACGTCATTCCGGGGCGGGAGGGTGAACGCGTAGAGCGGGTTGCGGTCGGTCGGCTCGGTCGCGAAGAACGCCTTCAGGCGCGCTTCCCCGTCCGACCCGATGGCCACCTGGACGGACTTGTTCAAAAGCGTGTCCGCCCGGTGGCCGAGCAGCCGGTCGGTGTTCTCGCTCGCCTGGAGGACCGTCAGGTCGGCGGGCCGCAGCACGAGCATCGCCCCGTGCGCCTGCACGCACCCCGGCGTCTGCACCGGCTCGCTATCGCAGTTCGTGATGGTGACGCCGTGCCGCTTGATGCTGTACGGCTGGCCGTCCCACGGTGTCGGTCGCACAGGGGTTGTTCGAATCATCGGTCATCACCTGCGGCGGTCGTCCATGAGGACGATCACCGGCCGGGGGCGAGTCCGGGAAGTCGCGTCAGCCCGGCCTCGCCTATGATCGCTCGCTGTACCTCGGCCGACCCGCCGGATCGCGTGACGGCTCGGCAACGATGTCGAAAGTGTCGTAGAAACCACGAAGGACCTTTCGCCCCCGCGAGCGGGGCGCCGAGCGGGACGCCGAGCAAGCGTCTGCGAAGCCGGTCACGAGCGCAAGAGCGGAGCCGCTCTGTGCTCAGCGTTTGAACTGCGATGCGCTCGAGCGGTTCGAAGCGGGTATCCCCGGGGCGCGCGGAGGTGGGTCGTGGTCGACAAGTGAGCCGGCACACATGGTTGTCCGGGCGGGCTGCGGCGGGCTGCCGCACCACGACCGCCGTTCGTCCCCGCGCTCGCCCCGATCAACACCGCGGGCACGAACTCCAGCCTCTGGTCAATCTCGCTCGACCTCGAAGTCCGCGCTGTCGACGTCGACGTGGATCGGCATTGGGCTGAGCTCGACGTCGCCTAACCGCGCGAGTACCCGCGCGCGCGGCAGTTTGCCCGAGCTCTCGCGCGGCAGGCTCGGCACGCACACGATGCGGCGGGGCAGCGCCGACGCGTCGAACCACGGCACGAGCGCAGCTCGGATATCCTGGGCGGTGCGCGTGACCGTGACCGTGGCGACAGCGACTGCGATCGCGTGGCCGCGCCCACCCCCGACCGGCAGCGCGATCGCCACGGCATCATCGACGCCGACAACGGCGCGGAGCTTGGCCTCGACGTCGCCGAGCGCGACGCGGCGGCCGCCGACCCCTGATGCGTTGGTGGACGAGTTGCGCGCCGAGCTCGCACGCGCAAGAAGGTGGCACCGACGTCCGGGATGGCGACGGCGTGCTGGCCGCTCACGGTCGCCAGTCCGAGGCCCAGCCGCCGCTCGAGCGTGCTCGCCGATCCCGACGACGCCTGATGTCGACGAGCGGGTGCCGGCGCCTCGCGCGGGCCGGCGTGTGTTGCATCCTGTCCGCGAGCCCATGAGGACGCAGAGATTCACGAACAGGGTCGCGCTGGTCACCGGCGCTGGGCAGGGCATCGGCCGCGCGATCGCAGCGCGGTTCCTCGACGAGGGCGCCAAGGTGATGATCGTCGACATCGACCATCACGCCGGCTTCGACGCCCGCGACGAGCTCGCGGCACGGGGCGAGATCGCGTTCGAGCCGGTCGATCTCGCCGACGAAGCCGCGATCGTGGCGGTCGTTGCGGCCACCGTGCGCTGGGCGGGTGCGCTCGACGTGTTGGTCAACAACGCCGCGATCGTCCCCGCGCGCCGCGTCCCGCTGGCCGAGCTCGATCGTGCGACGTGGCAGCGCTCGCTCGACGTCAACCTCACCGCGCCGATGCTGCTCGCGCGCGAGTCGGCGCCGCATCTACGCCGGCGCACGGGATCGATCGTCAACGTCACCTCGACGCGCGCGAGCATGTCGGAGCCCGACACCGAGCCGTACTCGGCAACCAAGGGCGGGTTGGTCGCGCTGACCCACTCGCTGGCGATCGGGCTCGGGCCGGAGATCCGCGTCAACGCGGTCGCGCCGGGCTTCGTCGCCACCGAGGCGTGGAGGCCCCGCGATCGCCGATCCGAGCCGAAGCTGTCCGCGCGCGACCACGCGCAGCATCCGGTCGGGCGCGTCGGTCGTCCGGAGGACATCGCGTCGTTGGTGCTATGGCTGGCCAGCGACGAGGCTGGGTTCGTCACCGGCCAGGTGTTCACCAGCGACGGCGGCATGACCCGCAAGATGATCTACGAGGAGTGAGACTGCCACGCGCCGGCATTCCGAGCCGCCGGGCGGAGCGTCGTTCGACCGGCGCCGCAGTCAGCCCCGTACACCGAGCACGCGTGCCAGCCGGCGGACTGTCTTGCGGGTCGACGGCGGCACCCGCAAATCGCCGCTGTTCAGCGTGAACTGCTGGACGTCCGAGCCATCGCGCAGCCACAGCGTGAACCACCGCGAATCGGTCTCGGGGCCCATGTAGCTCGGCTGCGCGACGAGGCACTGGGCCATTGCGCGGGCCCGCGCCCAGCGGCTCGCGCACAGTGGTGCGCATCGTTGCTACGCTGCGGACACTCCTGCCGATGCGAATCTCCCATGCCCTGGCTCCGTTCGCGCTCGTGCTCGGTTGCACGCTCTATCAGCAACTCCGCCTCGATCGCCGCTGGGGCGAGGAGGTCGTTCGCGAACGGGCCGTGGCGAGTGTCGACACGGGCGCGGTCGACTATGACACCGAGGTGCGGCCGATCCTCGAGGCGCGGTGCGTGGTGTGTCACGCGTGCTACGACGCGCCGTGTCAGCTCAAGCTCGGCTCGACAGAGGGCCTCGATCGCGGCGCCTCGACCGAGTTGGTCTACGACGGCACACGGCTGTTGCAGGCCGATCCGACCCGGCTGTTCGAGGACGCCCACGGCACGCAGGCGTGGCGCCAGAAGAAGTTCCACCCCGTGCTCAACGAGCGCGCACAGACCCGTCGGGCCAACCGCGAGGCTGGACTGCTCGCGCGGCTGCTCGAGCTCAAGCGCCGCCACCCGGTCGACGCCGGCGCGCTGCTCCCGGCCGATGTCGACCTCGCGCTGCGCCACGACGAGCAGTGCCCGGCGATCGAGGAGTTCGACCGACACGCGCGCCGGCACCCCGAGTGGGGCATGCCGTACGGCTTGCCCGGGCTGACCGACGCCGAGCACGCGCTCGTCCTGCGCTGGCTCGAGGAGGGGGCGGTGCACGTGACCAAGCCCGAGGACCTGTCCGGCCACGCCGCCGAGATCGCGCGGTGGGAGGAGTTCCTCAACGAGGACGCCCTCGCTGCGCAGCTCGCCAGTCGATACATCTACGAGCACCTGTTCCTCGCGCACCTGCACTTCGACGACGGCGAGCAGGGCGGCGCGCCGCGGTACTTCGAGCTGGTGCGCTCGTCGACGCCGCCGGGGCAGCCGATCGCGCGGATCTCGACCAGGCGGCCCTTCGACGATCCGCACGTCGCTCGCCCGTGGTACCGCATCAGCCCGGTGCGCGAGGCGATCGTCGCCAAGCTCCACCTGCCGTATCGCCTCGACGCCGCGCGGATGAAGCGGTGGCGCGCGCTGTTCCGCGACGTCGACATCCCGCTGACCAGGCTGCCCTCGTACGCGCCGGAGGTCGCGTCGAATCCGTTCGTCGCGTTCCGGGCGATCCCAGTCGACTCGCGATATCGCTTCATGCTCGACGAGGCCGAGTTCACGATCATGGGCTTCATGAAGGGCGCGGTGTGCCGTGGGCCGGTGGCGCTCAACGTGATCGATGATCAGTTCTGGGTGTTCTTCGTCGATCCCGACGTGCCCTCGACTCTGCACGACGACGCGTTCCTCGACGCCCAGGCCGAGTCCTTGCGCATGCCGGCGGAGGCCAGCTCGAACGCGCTGCCGCTGGCGACGTGGCTACGCCAGGCGAAGGACGAGCGGCGCTGGGCCGACGCGAAGCAGCGGGTGCAGCGCGAGGACTTCGCGGCGCGCGGCCCGGACACGGAGTTCGTGTGGGACGGCGACGGCCACAATCCCAACGCCGCGCTCACGGTGTTCCGCCACTTCGACAGCGCCTCGGTGGTCAAGGGGCTGGTCGGTGCCGAGCCCAAGACCGCGTGGGTGATCAGCTATCCGCTGCTCGAACGGATCCACTACCTGTTGGTCGCCGGCTTCGACGTCTACGGGAACGTCGGCCACCAGCTCGCCACGCGGGCGTACATGGACTTCTTGCGCATGGAGTCGGAGTTCACGTTCTTGTCGCTGCTGCCCCGCGGCGCGCGGGCACGCGAGCGCGAGCACTGGTACCGCGGCACCGAGGAGCGCAGCTACCGGACGATCGTCGCCAAGCTGGCCGAGTTCGACGTCGAGAGCGCGATCCCCTACGCGACCGACGAGCCCAAGCACGAACTGTACGGCCGCCTGGGCGAGCGCGTCGCCGCGGTGCGCGACCGGTCATACGATCTCGCGGGGCATCGGCTGCCCGACGATCTGGCCAAGCCGCTGCATCAACTCGCGGAGATCGCCGGGGTCGCGCTGTCTTGGGTCCCGCCGGCCGCGTTCCTCTACGTGCCCGACGGGCCGAAAGGGGCGCAGGTGTTCACGCTCATGCGCAACGACGGCCACTCCAACATCGCGTCGCCCTTCGGCGAGGACCAGCGTCGCCGGCCGACCGAGGACACGCTGAGCGTCGCCCGCGGCTTCGTCGGCACCTACCCCAACGCGTACTTCGTGGTCGAGCGCGCCCGCTTGCCGGGGTTCGTCCGGCGCATCGCCGCGCTCGCGACCGAGGCCGACTACGCCGCGGTGCAGGTCGAATTCGGCGTACGCCGCACGGATCCCGACTTCTGGCCGACGAGCGATCGGATGGTCGAGCTGTATCGATCGCTGCGGCCGATCGAAGCCGGGCTGTTCGACCTGGCGCGGTACGAGAACCGCTGAGCGTGT
>JBBQJI010000124.1:0-9634 GCA_038325765.1 Nannocystales bacterium | reverse complement strand
TCGTCGTTCTGGCCATCGTCGTTCTGGCCGTCGCCAGCGTCGTCGCCGGGCAGCGGCACATCGCAGGCGGCAAGGGTGATCGCCGCGACGATCCACGACGCGCCGACGGTTGCAGAGCGGAACAGGAACTGTTTCGTCATCACGAATCCTCTTCGTTGGGGTGCGCAGGTGACCCGTGCTGCAGCGAAACACTCGCCGCGCGCGCTCGTCATCGACGCACGCTGAGGATTGTCCCGACCCTCGGGCGCCTAACACTCGTCGTGCAATGAAATCGACCGACGGACTCAGCAGCCGGGGCCGCCCATGTCGAAGCAGCACGGATCGGCGGGCTCGAAGGGCTCGCAACACGCGGCCATGGCACAGCACGGACTGTCAGGCTCATAGCAACAGGGATCGTCAGCGACATGCGGCGCGCAGCAAGGCGCGCCGAGCTGCTCGAGGGCGCAGCACGACGATTCCGGGGCCACGCAACACACGCCCTGCGGATCCTGGCAGCAGGGACCGTCGGGCTCCACGCAGCAGGCCCCGAACGGATCCTGGCAGCACGGCGCCATCGGGTCGCTGCAGCAGATCGAGCCGGGATCCTGGCAGCACACCGACTCGGGATCCTGGCAGCACGCCGAGTCGGGCTCGACGCAGCACGGCGAGTCGGGATCCTGGCAGCACGCCCCGAGCGGAGCCTCGCAGCACACCGAGCCCGGAGCCTCGCAGCACACCGAGTCCGGAGCCTCGCAGCACACCGAGCCCGGAGCCTCGCAGCACACCCCGAGTGGCTCGACGCAGCACGGCCCGAGCGGATCGACGCAGCACGGTGATCCAGCATCGACGCAACACGCGGACTCGGGATCGAGACAGCAGGCCGAACCGTCGGGTGGGATGCAGCACCACGGATGGCCCGGCATCAAACAGCACCCGGGATCCCCGGGCGCGGCGCAGCACTCTGGGTCGTCGGCACAGCTCGTGCCCAT
This sequence comes from Nannocystales bacterium, assembly GCA_038325765.1. Lineage (GTDB taxonomy): Bacteria > Myxococcota_A > Polyangia > Nannocystales > Nannocystaceae > Xiheibacterium. The sequence continues at coordinate 8,666 of JBBQJI010000124.1, read as the reverse complement.
GTCCGGCAGCGGGCTCGAGTCGTCACAGTTGCCGTCGCATTCGGAAGATGCGGTGTCGTCGGATGGCTCGGGCCCCTGTGTCGTCGCTGGAGGATCGCCCGTCGACACCACGTAGAGTTCCTCGGTGCGGCAGCCACCGAGGCCGCACGCGAGGGCGGCGAGCCGCAGGACGTTGCATCGCGACACGCGTGCGGTCGGCGACCGCAACATCATGGCGTCGCGCCGGATGACAGCCAGCGATCAGCGTGTCGGCGATACGCGCCGGCCGGGAACCGATCGACATAGCGCTGCCAGCACGTGGCCTTGTCGTCCCCATCGGTGACGCGGCACAGACCGGCGTGCGCGTCGTCGGCGAAGCGACCGGCGGGGAATTCTTCGAGGTACGCGTTCCACAGCGCGCGCTGGATCTCGGTGCCGCGCCCGCGGGCCAAAGCGAAGCGCTCGGCGAACGCGATCTCGACCAGCGGATGCCGACGACCGCGGGCGATGATGCGGGCGTACAACGCGTCGGCCTCGCCGCGATCGCCACGGGCGAGGGCAGCCTGGGCGAGCTCGTCGAGGCGACGCAACGCCGTGTCGGCGGGAACCTTGGGCTCGGCACCCCGTGCCACCGAACGTGGATTCACCACCGCGTCGGACTCCAGCGGCGCGGCCTCGGCGGGCAGCACGGCCTCGGCGGGCAGCACGGCGGGCGCGGGCAGGGTCTCGAGCGGCGCCGGCGGCAGGTTCTCGAGCGGCGCCGGCGGCAGGGTCTCGAGCGGCGAGCGCACCCACGGCCGACGCACGGCGGCGTGCGGTGGCTCGATCTGCGCGGCGTCGTGCACGATCGGCCCGTCGTCCACCGCGGAGACCGCCTGCGTGGAGTCGGGGGATTCGTAGGCTCGACGCGCATTCCAGCTGTCGAACCGGCTGAGGCCGAGCACGACCACCGCCGCCGCAGCGATCGCGCTGAGTGCCCCGACCCAGCGCCGCGTCGACACGGCGCTGTGCCGCGCATCGACGTCGAGCAGCAGGCCGCACGGTGCAGGCCCGAGATCGTCGCGCAGTCCGATGTCGCGCTCGGCGTGGGCGCGCAGCACCGCGATCATCGGCGCGAGGTCGTCGGTCGCCGAAGCTGACATCGCCGGGCGTGCCCGTGGCACGCGGGTGAACTTCGCCGCCCGCTCGATCGCGTCGGCGTCGACGGCCCCCGGGTCGATATGGTGCGCCCGCGCGACGATCGCTGCGAACGACGGCGGCACGTGCCCCCTGGCCTCGGCCTCGGTGCGCAGATCTTCGTCGTCGAGCGCGTCGTCGAGCGCGTGCTCGAGCGCCGCGTCGCCGAGCTCGTCGGGCGGCATCGTCACGCCGGCCCCCCGTCTGCACCGGGCAACCAGCCGCGACGCCCGAGCTCTTCGCGGATCCGGGCGCGGGCCCGGTTCACGCGTACCGCGAGGTTCTCGGCGGTGATGCCGAGCATGCCCGCGGCCTCGGAGGTCGACATGCCCTGCAGTTCGCGCAGCACGAAGGCCTCGCGCCATCGCGGCGGCAGATCCTCGAGCACCGCGCCGAGCACACGACCACGCTCCCGGCGGACGTGGCTACTGTGGGGATCGGCGCCGCCGACCGGCCCGAGCCGCAGCGTCTGCTCGAGGCGCTCGTGGGCGCGCGCAGCGTTGCGTTGCTTCCGCCAGAATTTGCGGACCACGTTGAGCGCGATGCCGTGCAGCCACCGCGAGACCGGCCGCGAAGGGTCGAACCGCGCATGAGAGGCCATCGCCTGGGCGAACGTCTCTTGCGCGAGTTCCTCGGCGAGCGCCGCGTCGCCCGCGAGGTAGCGCAGCTGACGGTACACCCCCATGTAGTGGAGCTCGTACAGCCGCGCCCAGGCGTGCACGTCGCCGCGCTGGGCCGCCGCCAGCACCTCGGCCCCGAGGCGCGCGATCGACTCGTCCACCGCCGGCTCGGGCGGGGATTCCACGAATCGCAGGTGGGGAGGACGGGTCGTCATGCGCTCTTGGCAGCGGGCAACACAGCTTTGCCCCGAGCCTCTGGTGGATAACACGCCCACGGACGGCGGTCCGCACAGGGCCCCGGAGCGGCGAGATGGTGGGTGCCGAGCTGCAGCACCCTCCCCGCCTGCTGGCCCGCCTACTGGCCCGCCTACTGGCCCGCCGACTGGCGACAGCTCGCGGATCGGGTTGTTCGACAGGTGCACGAGCTGGGCCGTGCGCGCGGATCAGCGCCCGGAGCCGACCGTCGGCAGCGCCGAATGCTTCGCCGAGATCTCGACGCGGGCCTCGGACGGCCGCGTGATGTAGTCCGCCGCGGCCGGCAGCGCGAGGAAGTCTTCGCGCAAGATGCCGACACGCAGCACGTCGTGAAACGTGCCGGCACGGAACACTTGCTTGCGCAGGAGCCCCTCGACCTTCCAGCCGCAGCGCTCGACGTAGGCTTTGTACGATGGCACGTTGTACACGAGGATCTCACCCCACAACCGCTCGAGCCCGACCTCACCGAAGGCATACGCCATCAGCCCCATGATCGCGTCGCTGCCATAGCCCTTGCCCTGGACGTCCTTGGCACCGATCTTGAGGGCCGTGAGCGCGTTGCGATTGACGTAGTCGATGCTCCACAGCCCGGTGAGCCCGATGGTCTGGCCCTCGAAGGTCTCGACCATCCACCGCTGGTTGTGCTCGTCGCCGAGCTGGCGCTCGAACCACCGCCGCTGCTGCTCGAGCGAGACGGGGTACGAGCGACCGACCACCAGGCCCGACATCTCATCGTCGTTGAGCCAGTCGGCGAGCAGGGGGAGGTCGCGCTCCGCGATCGCGCGGAAGCCCAGTTTCTTGGCCTTTATCATCGGTGGTGCTCCGGGGCCGACGCGGCCCGCTCGTGCTGCGTGGGTCACGTGCTCCCGCGCGGCGCGTCGGGAGTATACCGCGGGCGCCTGACGATTCCGTGCGACCGGATCGGTGATCGGGTGCTCCTTGCGGATCCGCCATGTGCGTGGTGTCGGTGCTCTTCATCGGGCGCCTGACGATTCCGCGCGCAGGTTCGCCCTTTGCCGGCGCCGCGAACCGTGCGAATTTGGCTCGCATGGATTGCCCCACCTTGCGCTCGCGCCTCGCTGTGTTGCTCGTGGTGACCAGCCTCGTCGGGTGCGGGGGATCCGACGCGGTGATCGGCACCGCGTCGGGGACCAACACCGGCGGCACCAGCGGGGGATCGACCGGGTCGACGGGCGCAGGCACGGCGGATACCACCGCCGAGACCGGGTCGGCGACGACCAGCGGAGGGTCAGCGGACACCACTGCGGAGTCCGCCGACAGCAGCGGCGACGGGTCGACGGGCGACGAGCCCTGCCGCGCCGACGAGGACTGCGTCGACACCAACCCCTGTACCGACGATGTCTGCGGCGCGAACGGCTGCGTCCACGAGGAGCTCCGCCAGCAGGCCGCGCCCGGTATCCAGATCGACGGCGACTGCGAGGTGATCCTGTGCGTGCTCGGGGTGCCGGTGCCGACGACCAACGACGACGACCTGCCCGTCGACATGAACGTCTGCACCGAGGATCTCTGCGGCAGTGGCGGGGCGTCGAACCCACCGTCGCCCGCCGGGACGCCCTGCAATGACGACGGCACCTGCGACGGCGCCGGCAGCTGCAGCCAGTGCATCAGCCCGGACGACTGCGATCAGCTCCCGGTCGACGACGACTGCCAGACGCGGACCTGCGAGGCCAACGACTGCGGGCAGGTGTTCACCGCGGCCGACACACCCGTCGATCCGCAGGTCCCCGGCGACTGTGCGGTGCTGGTGTGCGACGGGACTGGCTTCACGATCGCGCAGGCCGACGACACCGACACGTTGGATGACGGCCTCGAGTGCACCGTCGACACCTGCGACGATGGCGTGCCCGAGAGCACGCCGCTCGCTGCGGGTACGCCGTGCAGCGCGGGGTTGTGCGACGGCCAGGGCGCGTGCGTGGGCTGCCTGGTGCCGGACGACTGCGGCGGCGCGGACAGCTTCTGCCGCACGATCACCTGCGTCGCGGGCACGTGCGGCGTCGACGATACCCCGGCGGGCACGCCGTTGCCGGGGCTCGACCAGTCCGACGGTGACTGCCTCGAGCGGCGGTGTGATGGCAGCGGCAACGTCGCCGATCTGCCCGACGACGATGACCTCCCGCCCGACGACGGCAACGACTGCACCACCGAGGTCTGCGTCGCGGGCAACCCCGACCACCCCGATCTCCCCATCGACACGGCGTGCACGAGCAACGGCGGGAGCGTGTGCGACGGCGCCGGGCAGTGCGTGGGCTGCAACGACGACGCACAGTGTCCTGCAGCGCCGCAGTGCTTCGTCGCCACGTGCGACGCCAACACCTGCGTCGACACACCGACCCCGAACGCCGCGTGCGAGGACGGGTTGTTCTGCACCGGCGGCGACACCTGCAACGCCCAGGGCGTGTGCCAGGGCGGCGCGAACCCCTGCGCGGGCGCCGACGGCGACAGCAACTGCGCCGAGTCCTGCAACGAGGTCGCCAACAGCTGCGGCGGCAATGACCCGGCCGGCTCCGCATGCCAAGATGGCCTGTTCTGCACCACGGGCGACGTGTGCAACGGCCTGGGGACCTGCAACGGCGGCGGCAACCCCTGCGCGGCCAACGTCGGCGACGCCGACACCGACTGCTCGGAGAGCTGCAACGAGGGCACCGACACCTGCACCGCCAACGATCCCAACGGCTCGTCGTGCAACGACGCTCAGTTCTGCACGGTGACAGACACGTGCACCAACGGCGTGTGTGGCGGCAGCGGCAACCCGTGCTCGGGATTCGTAGGCGACGCCGACACCGACTGCTCGGAGAGTTGCAACGAGGTCACCAACAACTGCACGAGCAACGATCCCAACGGCTCGAACTGCAACGATGCTCAGTTCTGCACGGTGACAGACACGTGCACGAACGGCGTGTGCGGCGGCAGCGGTAACCCGTGCTCGGGGTTCGTGGGCGACGCCGACACCGACTGCTCGGAGAGCTGCAACGAGGTCACCAACAACTGCACGAGCAACGATCCCAACGGCTCGAACTGCAGCGACGGCCTGTTCTGCACCGCGACCGACACCTGCTCCGGTGGGGTCTGCGGCGGCGTCGGCAACCCGTGCCCCGGGGCCGACGCCGACAACAACTGCAGCGAGTCGTGCAACGAGGTCACCAACAACTGCACGGCCAACGACCCCAACAACTCGATCTGCTCCGATGGGTTGTTCTGCACCGGCAACGACCGCTGCTCGGCGGGGACCTGCGTGGGCGGAGCCAACCCGTGCCCGGGCCCCGACGGCGACACCGATTGCAGCGAGGTCTGCAACGAGACCTCGAACAACTGCTCGAGCAACGATCCGAACGGGTCGCTGTGCGACCAGAGCTGCTTCATCCCCGGCGTCTGCACGAACGGGGGCTGCATCACGGTGTGCCCGTAGCGCGCTCGGTTCACGCTCGAGGTCACGCAGCGGCGAGCGCCGCGAGCGCGGCCCGCAACTCCTCCGCGAGCGCGGGCAGATCCGGCACCGCCTCCGCGCAGGCGAGCACCGATACGCACAACACGTCCACGTAGCTCCACGCCGTGATGTTGAGGCCCGCGCCCTCGATCAGCGGCCCGATGGACGCGAGCTGCACCAAGCGGGCCTCCTCGAGCGTCAGCGGCTCGCGCGGACCCGGCACATTCGACACCACCACATGCACCGGCGGGTGGCGCAGGCGCGGCACGATATGGTGCCAGAGCAGTCGATAGGGCCCGCGGCGATTGAACGCGAGCCACTTCGCCAGCAGGTCGCCGCCGAGCGCCTCCTGGCGCTGCTTCGCGTTGTCGGTGATCCGCTGGATCGCCCGCAGCCGCGCCCGCGGATCGGCGATGTCGATGCGCAGCGACGTGTACATGCTCGCCACGCGGTTGCCACCCGCGCGTCCTGCCGGCCGCGTGGTCGTCGGCAGCGCAGCCACCAGCGGCTCGTCGACCCGCTCGCCGCGGCCGAGCAGATAGTTGCGGAGCCCCCCCGCGACCACCGCGAGCAGCACGTCGTTGACCGTGCAGCAAAGCCGCGTCCTCAGCTCGAGGATCGTCGGCAACGGCAGCTCGATCCGTGTGAAGCCGCGCCGGCTCGACAGCGGGTGGTTGAACACCGTGCGCGGCCCCGAGAACAGCCTCGGCGCGCGCACCTCGGCCTCACCATCTTGCCGGTGGACCCGCAGCAGCGCGCGCGCCGTCTGCCCGAGCAGGCGCGGCAGCCCCGTCAGCTGGCGCAGGTGCGCGCTCGCGGCCGCCACCAGCAACCGCGCTTTGCCAGGCACCGGCCCCGGCGGGAGCCTGTCGGCGCCATCGGGGTGCAGCGAGAGCATTCCCCGGCGCAGCATCTCCATCGACGCCATGCCGTCGGCGACCGCGTGATGGACCTTGGCGATGAAGCCGACATACGGCCCGCCCTCGCCGGGCAGTTGCAGCCCCTCGATCACCCACAACTCCCACAGCGGCCCGCTGCGATCGAGCAGGTCCCCGGCCATGCGGGCGATCAGCGCGTCGAACTCCCGCGGCCCGCCCGGGGGCGGCAAGATGGCCCGGCGCACGTGCGCCTCGAGCCTGAAATTCGGGTCCTCGACCCACACCGGGTGATGCAGGCCAAGCGGCACCGGCACGGCCCGCCAGCGCAGCCGCGGCAACAGGTGCAGGTGCGCACGCAGGCTCTCCAGCACGCGCTGAAAGCGAAACGGCCCCGCGGTCCCGGCGAGGTCGAGCACCCCGACTTTGAGCGTGTGCATCGGCAAGTTCACCGCCTCCATGTACAGGAAGCTCGCGTCGAGGCCGGTCATCCGGATCATGCGCCACCGGCCCCTACCAGGGCCGACGCCTGGTTCGTGGTGTCCTGCATCGTGTGCGCCGGCCCGACCGCGTCGCGCGATCCGGCCACGTACGCGGCGAAGATCGCGTGCAGGAAGCGCTCGGTCGCCTCGATCACCTGAACCGTGCGCACCGAGGGGAAGGTGTCAAAGGCGTGCTCCGCCCCCTGCATCTCGATGTACAGCGCCGGCCCGTTCGCCACCTTGCGCAGCGTGTCGACGAAGTGACGCGCGTCTTCCACCGGCGTCATCGTGTCGCGGCTCCCATGCACCACCAGAAACGGCGGCGCGTCGGCGTGGATGCGATCGATCGGCGAGGCGCGGGCGAACAGATCCGGCGCCTCCGCGAAGCGACGCTTCATCACCAGGCGCTCGAGCATCCCCTGGTAGCTCTTCGCGCGCGCGCCGATGCGGCTGCCGAGCCGATTCGTCAGGTCGTAGACGCCATAGAACGTGACCGCCGCCTGCACCCGGGTGTCCGCGGCCTCGAAGCCCGGCTGGTACTCTGGGTCACCGGCGGTCAGGGCGACCAGCGCCGCCAGATGAGCGCCGGCCGAGCCGCCGGTGACGGCGATGAAGTCCGGGTCGACCCCGAGTTCCTCCGCGTGTTCGCGGATCCACATCAGCGCGCGCTTGACGTCGACCAAATGCTCGGGGAACGTCGCCGTCGGGCTCAGGCGATAATCGACATTGAAGCCGACCCAGCCGTTGCTCGCCATGTGCGTCAGAAGTGGGATCCCCTGATACTCCTTGAAGCCTATCACCCACGCCCCGCCATGGATCTGCAGCAGCGCCGGACGCAGCTCGCCGGGCACGCGCGGGCGGAAGATGTCGAGGCACAGCCGCTTGCCCCCGACCTCCGCGAACTGCCGCCCGCGCATCACCTCGATGTCGCGCCGCAGCCACGCGAGGAACGGGAACAGCACGTGACTCCGCGGGTAGCGCGGCGCATCGGGGCCGACGTCCAACGCGGAAGCGGCGTAGAACTCGCGCAGCGTCACCGCGGCCCCCCGCGAGCGCAGGTGCAGCCCCACAAGCCCGACCGACGCGGCCACCGCGAGGCCGAGGCCAATCTGTCCGCGCGGCTCCGCGAGCCCGCCATACGCCGCGAGCACGCCGATCAGCGTCGCGTTGAACACGAGGATGTGCAGCGCCAGCTCGATCGTGAGCCAGCCCGCGAAGAAGCCGACGATTATCAGACCGCGGGCCCGCACCGGCAAGAACGCGTTGGCGGTCGCCAGCGCGGACACGATGCCGACGAGCAGGATCAGCAGGGACACACGCCGAGTGTGGCACTCGCCGCCGGCCCCGCAAATCGCAGAGGAGCCCATCACACCCCGTCGTAGCCGTCCCGCCCCTGCGCCGCGCACCACGCCCGCGGCGCGCGGAGTGGCCCGCATCCGCTGCTCCCCGTGAGCGGCCGCGCCCATGTCGGCCGCACTGGAGGTGTCGCGTGCGAACCTCGCCGACTCGCCGAGCGATCGCGCCCAGCAGTCGACGCGCGGGCGCAGCTGCGACGGCGGGCCCGAAGCGCATGCGTCGGAACGAGCGCTGCATCCGCGCGCGAGAGCGCGAGAGCGCGGGAGAGAATGATAGAGATCGTCGATGCGCGGTTTCTTCGCCTGGATTCTCGCGATTGCGGCGCTCGGGGTCTGGGTGGGCGTGGATGGCCGCCTGATCCCGATCATGCCGCCATGCGGACATCTGCGCAGAGGGAGGCGTGATAGTGGCGGAAGACCACAGGCCATCGGGCGGACACCTGAAGTGAGCGTGCGGTCATGATGCTGCGCAGTCCGGT
>JBBQJI010000123.1:0-10027 GCA_038325765.1 Nannocystales bacterium | reverse complement strand
TTCTACAGCACCGCCGCGCTGCCCTTCCCCGAAGAGTCCTTGGTGCCATGGGTGTATTCGCAAGACCGCACGCTCGCGAACCACATGCCGTTCGGCGGCACGCTGTCGGGCGCGTGCAACGTCTGCCACGTGGGCAGCAACCCCATCGATCTGAACCCGATCGAATGAATGTGAGGCACGCATTGTGGGCCGCGCTGCTGTGCGGCTGCGCCGACGATCCGGCCGCGATCTCGCCGGAGTGGCGGTGGGAGCTGCCGGGCGGATTCCCCGAGCCGTTCGTGCCGCCCGACAACCCGATGACCGCCGAGAAGGTCGCGCTCGGCGAGCTGCTGTTCTTCGACGACCGCCTGTCGTGGAACGAGTCGCTGTCCTGCGGCAGCTGCCACGACCCGGCGCTGGCCTTCTCCGACGAGCGGGCGCTGCCGGTGGGCTCGGCCGACGAGACCCTGCCGCGCAACTCGATGAGCCTGCTGGGGGCGGCCTGGGTCGCACCTTATACGTGGGCCAACCCCGTGCTCGAGACGCTCGAGCAGCAGGCGCTCGTCCCCCTGTTCGCCGACGCGCCGGTGGAGATCGGTCTGCAGCGCGACACCGCCGCGATCCTGGCCCGCCTCGCGGGCGACGCCGAGCTGGCCGATGCCTTCGCCTCGGCGTTCCCCGACGACGACGAACCGATCAACACCGCCTCGGTCGTGGCCGCGTTGGCGAGCTACCAACGCACCTTGATCGGTGGCGACTCCGCGTACGACCGCCTGGCTTACGGCGGCGAGGCCGACGCGTTGTCACCGGCGGCGCTCCGCGGCATGGACCTCTTCTTCTCGGAGCGCACCGAGTGCTATCACTGCCACGGTGGGTTCTTGTTCACGGTCGCGTTCCGCAGCGCCGACCAGCCGGGCGTCGCTGCGGCGTTCTTCAACAACGGGCTCTACGATGTCGGCGGCACCGGCAACTATCCGGCCGGCAACCAGGGGTTGTTCGAGTTCACCGGCCAACCCGGCGATCGCGGCAAGTTCAGGCCACCGAGCCTGCGCAACGTCGCCATCACCGGGCCCTACATGCACGACGGCAGCATCGCCACCCTCGAGGAGGTCATCGCGCACTACATGGCCGGTGGGCGCAACCTCGAGGACGGACCGAACGCAGGTGACGGACGCGCGCACCCGAACAAGGATTCGTTGGTCGCGCCGCGCGATCTGAGCGTCGATGAGCAGGCCGATCTGGTGGCGTTCCTCCGCGCCCTCACCGACGCGCGCTACGTCGCCGGGTGAACCCCGAGTCGCCGGGCGCCCCGGGTGAAGCCGCCCGCGACGACGACGACGACGAGCGCGCCGTCACCTGCCGGGCGAGGGCCGGAACCGAAACGCCGTCACCATCGCTCCGCGGAACTCCACTCCCGCGTACAGCCGCTCGTTCCCGAACTCGACCAGGAACTCCGGGATCTCCGCGTCGTGCACGGATAGGTTGGTGTGGGCGCCGAAGGGTCCGAGGCCGGTGAACAACCCTTCGAGCTCGGCATCGCTCACCGACGCATGGACGAGCGCTCGCGCGCCGGCGCGATCACCCGTCCGCGCGGCGGCGAGCAGGGCTTCCACGGCGTGCTGCCTCCGGTTGACCGTGGCCGTCGTCCACGCCGGGCCCTCGAGCGAGAACTGATCGAGCGCGTCGGTGCGCGAGGCCAGGCGCATCGTGAGCTCGCCGGTGGGGTACTCGAGCGCGTAGATGATCGAGCGCGTGCCGCTGTCGTACGAGGTCGAGGTCAGGGACTTGTCCGCCAGCGCGCCGAGTTCGTCGTACGTGGCGGCGATGTCGGCGAACTTCGTGGCGTCCGTGTCGGCGCGCAGCTCGGTGCTCGCGACCGCCTCGAACGCGGCGTAGTCGTTGCGGTCGAGCGCGTCGATCAGCGCATCGCCTTGGTTGCGCAGCTCGGTGTTGCACCCAGCGGCGGCGATCGCGACCGCGAGGAACCACCCGTGACGGAAATTCGTCGGCATCTGGAGGTGGATGACGCCCGAACGAACGACTTGATCACCGGGCGCGAGCATTCGTGCGCGACCCGCGGCGAGCCGCCCATCGCAGCGGCGGGGGCCGACGAAGGAGTCCACGACAGCCGCGACACCCCTCGCATCGGCGATCCGCGAAGTGCCGGCGCAGGGGGGCGCCGTTGGGCGGCTTACACTGGGGGGCAATGCCGGATTCGAGCTCGACCGCGCGCACCGCCAAGCCGAAGATCGTCATCATCGGCGCCGGCCCAGCGGGAGGCGCCTGCGCGCTCGCGCTGGCGAAGGCGGGGGCGGCAGAGGTGCTCGTGCTCGACAAGGCGACGTACCCGAGGGTGAAGGTCTGCGGCAGCGGGTTGTCGCCGCACTCGCTGCAGATGCTCGATCGGCTCGAGCTGCGCGAACGGTTCCGAAGCACGCACGTACACATGCCTCGGCTCCTCGCGCGCGGACCCGACGGGCAGGAGATCCGACTCGATGGTCGCGGCGGCGCGTGGGTCGTGCCGCGCATCGAGCTCGATGCCGCGGTGATCGGCGAGGCCGTGCGACACGGCGCTAAGTTCCAGGAAGGCACGAAGGTCACCGAGCTGCAGCGGGATGAGTCGGGAGAGGTTCGCGGCGTGCTCACGGAGCACGGATCGATCGACGCCGATCTCGTCATCTGTGCGAACGGTTCACCGTCGCGTTTTTCCACCGACGAGAGCCCGACGACGGGTATCCGGACGCTGATGGGATGGTGGTCGGGCACCTCGCTGCGCAGCGACGAGGGCGTGATGATCTGGGATCGACGGCTCGCGGGATACTACGCATGGGCGTTCCCGGAGCCGCACGGTGTGGTCAACATCGGGCTCACGATCCCCGAGCACGCCGACGGTGCGGATCACCTCAAGGCGCTGTTCCAGCAGCTCCTCGACGAGCACTTCGCCGCCGCGCTGGTCTCCGCGGAGCCGCTGGGCAAGTGGATGGGACATCCGGCGACGGTGACGACGCGCATCGGCGAAATCGCCGAAGCACGCGCGATCTGGATCGGCGAGGCCGCGCGTCTGGTCTCGCCGGGCACGGTCGAGGGCATCTCGTTCGCGATGGAGAGCGGGATGCTAGCGGCGGAGCTGATCACCGAGCACTTCGATCCCGCGCAGGGGCTGACATGGGCGCACCGCGTGTTGCTGCGCACCCGGATGACCACGCACATGCTGCCGAAGTTCTGGGCGGGCGCCGCCTTCGCGAGGCTGATGCGCTCCGACGGGGCGAGAAAGCTGTCCGCGAAGCTGCTCGATCCGCAGTGGTTCGCAGCCAAGGCGGCGCGCGTGGTGGGCGGTGAGCCGGAGGCGGGGTGAGGGTAGGGCGCGACGCCGGAGGGCGGCGATGGAGCGCCCGGCCGCTGAGCGCCCTTGGGGTGGCCGGCGCGATCGTTCCGCGATCGTTCAGTCATGCCGGTGCAGCGCCGCGGCCACGCGGGCGCGCAGCTCGTCGGGTGCGACCGGCTTGCCGATGCAGCGCTCGGGCTCCGCGGCGATGAGGTCGCGGGCCGCGGTCCCCGAGGCTCGGCCCATCAGATCGCGCGCGCGTCGAATGCCGGCTTCGCGGGTGCCTCGCTCGCGGGTTCCCGATCGTCGCACCCCATCGGGCAGCGACCGACAGAGCGAGTGCAATCACCAGAATCGTAGCGTGGCGTGACATGCGTCCACCATGGACGACACGCCGACATCGGGGAGCCAGACGCGGTGCGATCGCTGCGGATCCGCGGGCCGACTGCCGTCCGATCTGCGCCTTGCCGCGCGGCGGCGTGCTCGCGATCTGCCCCGGGAGAATCGACACATCATACTACGCGCAGGGTGTGATTCGTTGGCCACCTGCCGTGCCACACTGGGCCGCGGTGCTGCTCGATCCGAACCCTGCCCCGTCGCGCGAGCACGTGCCACGACCCTCGCGCCGGGCCCGACTGCTCGCGGATGCGGCGCATCGCCGCTGCTTCACCGCGCTCGCCGTGGTCGCCACCCTTCTCCTCGTCGCAGCGCTCGCGTCGGCCGACGATGTCACCGGGAGCGCGGGTGCGTGGGGCGTGGGGCTCGTCGCCTGGACGCTGGTCGAGTACCTGCTGCACCGCCTGCTCTTCCACCTGCCGCGTCGTCATCTGCTCGAGGTGCTGGGCGCTCGCCAGCACCTCGATCACCACGATCGGCCCGATCGGCACCCGATCAGCAAGCCGATGCACCTCACGCTGCCGGCGATCGCGATCGCAGCCGCCACGGCCGCACTCGTGGGCCCGCCCGCGCTCGCGGTGGTCGCCGGTCTGGTGGCGGGCTATCTCGGCTACGAGCTGCTCCACGTCGCCGCGCACGTGTTGCCCGAGGATCATCCGCTGCCCGGTGTACAGCGCTGGCACCTCGCACACCACCGCGATCCGCGGAGCGGCTTCGGGATCACGAGCCCTGTGTGGGACCATGTGCTCGGCACCACGCCCAGGCGCTGACGTCCACGGATGGTCCGCGGCTCGCCGACACGGGCACCGCGGTCAGCCGGCGGATGCGCCCTCGGCGAGCTCGCGATCGCGCGTCGCGTTCTCTTCGTACTCGGTGCGCTGCCGACCAGGCTTCTCGCGCTCGGCCGCGCGATCCCACAGCCGCGCAGCGTCGAGATAGGCGCGCGACGCCGTGTGCTCGTCGCCGGCCGCCTGCGCGCGCTGCTCCGCGGCCTGCGCCTTGGCGACGTGGGGATTGCGGCCGAAGCTCACGCGCCCGGTTGTATCACCGATTTCCTCGGCGCCCGGTCGGCACCGGCTCGGTGCTCTCACTGCCGCGCCGAGCATGCGGGGAACCTCGGTCGACACCAGGCGAACTGTTGGCGTAGCCTCGGGGCTGGGGGAATGCGCACATGGTTGAGCGGTCGATCGCGATGTTCGTTGGGGCGTGCACGGTGGCGCTGCTGCTCGGCGCCTGTGGAGACGATGACTGCAACGGTGGCCGCTGCCCTGGCGCAGATGGCGGGATCTCGATCGGCTCGGGCTTGACCACACCGACGGGCAACGGGCCCGGTGGCGAGGATGATCCGCCATCGACGGCGGACGGTACGGCGTCGGAAGACGGCACCGACGACGGTCCGCGCTTCGACCTCGGTAACGGCCCGGGGACCGATGCGGGTGGCCTGGCACCGCCGATCATCCCGGCGACGTGCGCCGAGGCCGAGGCAGGGGTGAGCACGGTCGGGTGTGTCTTCTACGCCGTCGACATGGACTCGCACGACGGCGTCGAGACCAGTCAGTTCGCAGTCGCGGTGGGCAACGTCCAGCTCGAAGCCGCGGCGACCGTCAGCATCGAGCTGCGCCAGGGCGGGGCGTGGACGACCATCGCCGGGCCGCAGATGGTGCCGGCGCTCTCGCTGCACACGTTCAACCTCCCCGATCGTCACCCCGACGACACGCAGCTCCTCGCGTCTGGTTCTTACCGCGTGGTCTCGGACACCCCGATCATCGCGTACCAGTTCAACCCGATCGACGGCTCGGCATCGTTCATCTCCGACGCGTCGATGCTCTTCCCGGTACCGTCGCTCGACACACTCAACCAAGTCACCGCGTGGACGTCGATGACCGACAACAGCGGCGGCTTCCAGCACAGCTATGCCACCGTCATCGCGACCGCCGACGGCACCATGGTCACGGTGACGCCCGCGGTCGCGACTGCGGCGGGGGCGGGCGTGCCGGCGGGCGCTCCCGGGGCGCCGTTCACGGTCGCGATGCAAGACGGCGACGTCCTCAACGTCGCCGTCGCCAGCCTCGGCACCTCGATGACGGGCACGCGCATCGCCAGCAACGACGGACATCCTGTCGCCGTGTTCGCCGGTCAGGAGTGCGCGCTCATCCCCGCGAGCACGTGCTGTTGCGATCACCTCGAGGAGCAGCTCGCTGGGCTGCGGCAGTGGGGCAGCGAGTTCGTCGCCTCGCGGATGCCGGTGCGCAACCCCGGGTCCCCCGAGGCGACGCTGTGGCAGATCTACGCCTCGGAGATGGGCACCAACGTCCAGATCAACGCCTCACCGGCGCTGAGCGGAATCCCGGCCAACCAGTTCCTGCTCAACGCCGGTGAGGTCCGCGAGTTCTACGTCAGCGGCCCGGTGGGCGACGAGGGCGACTTCCACATCGTCGCCGACAAGCCCATCAACGTGCTCGGATACATGATCGGCTCGGAGAACATGCCGGCGCCCTACTCCTCCGTCGGCGATCCGGCGGCGGTGCAGCTCAGCCCCGTCCAGCAGTTCCTGCCGCGCTACGTCGTGCTCGTACCCGGCACGTGGGTCAACGACGTCGCCGTCATCACGCGGCAGGCCGGGGCCGCGCTCACCATCGACGGCGTCCCCGTCGACGAGACCGCCTTCGCCCCGATCGCCGCGAGCGGCTACGAGGTGGCGCGCATCCCTGTCGCCGACGGCGTCCACGTCCTCGACGGCGACGACACGCCCTTCGGTGTGGTGATCGTCGGCTACGACGAGTACGACAGCTACGCGTACCTCGGGGGTACGGGGACCGGGAAGATCAACCCGAACCCGCCCGGGTGATCGCGGCGCGGCGTGTGCTGCTGCCGTGCCTCCACCTCGGCGTGACCGAGCACGGCTCGCGCTAGCGCGGTCAGTCCGCCGCGACGTCGAGGTGCAACTCGATCGAGTCGTCGAGCTCACCGTGTTCGAGGATCACCGGCACGATCCACTGCCCCGCGGCGTCGAGCGCGAGCCCGTCGATGCGCCACAGCCGTGGCTCGAGCTGGGTCGCGACGGGCTCGGTGTCCGCCACGCGTGTGCCGTCGCGTGTGAACGGCCGGGCGGCACTCGCGGTGTCTGGGGCGTCGGTGCCCTCCGTCGCGGACGACCACTCGATCTGCACGCGCCGAACCCCGGAACGCAGCGGCCACTGCCCGTCGGAGTGCAGCACGACCTCGAACAATCCGTCCGCCGTCGGATAGCTGCGGCCGAGCTCTTGCGCGGTCCATGGCTCGCGGTCCGGATCATCCGTCCACCAGCACGAGACTGCGTCACAGGCAGACAGCCCGATGAGCGCGACGCCTGCGAGGAACCGATGGAGTCCACGAGTCATGACTCCATGGTGGGACGCGTACGGCGCGATGCGTCGGCTATGGTTGCGCCCATGTCGCTGTCAGCCCATCGCGGCCGACTCGGCGCGCTCGTGCTCGCCGATCAGGTCGAGCGCGTCGGTGATCCGCAGCTTCAGGACATCGAGTGGCAGGCTCTTCGCGGACGAGGCGAGCTGCCGCAGCAAGCGGATGATGCGGTGGTGGTCCGCGCGCAGCGCCGTGAGCGACACGAAGGCGCAACCTCCTCGCGACAGGGCGGAGCTGGCGATGACGCCCTGCTCCATCTCGAAGTGCTGCTCGAGCACACCGCACAGATCGAGCAGATCGCGTGTGACGACCGCGCGCATCCGCGGCTCGGGCAGCGCCCCGTCGGGTGATGTGGCGACCAGGTGCAGGCGGTCGATGTCCACCGCGAGGATGTGGTGCGCTGTGGCGAGCTGTTCCGCGACCATGGCGTATCTCCAAAGAACAGCACTAGCGCGAACGCGCCGTCATCGCGCGCGCAGGATTCCCCGTCCGTCGTGCGACCGCAAGCAAGTTCTGCGCGCCCGGTCGGCGCGCGGGTGTCCACAGTAGGGCCATGCAACGCGCCGCCCTGTCACCCCTCATGCTCTCGCCGCTGCTGACCACGGCCGCGAATGACGACGTCGCCGGTCGCGCGCTCCACCGCCGGATCGAGATCGTCGTTGCGCCCGACCTGAGTGGTCTCCCGGGCACCGAGGCGCTCGAGCGGCTCGAGTCGGAGGTGGCGCGATGATCGGTCCCGAGATTCCCCCCGACGAGCCGCCGGGATTCCCGGTGCCCCCGCCCGGTGTCGAGCCGAACGATCCGCCAGGCACGACCCGCGAGATACCTCCACCCCAGACGATGCCCGAGTTCGAGCCGTACACGGCGCCGGAGGTGTGGCCGGATTCTGAGCCCCCGCAATCGATGAGCGCCGCAGGCGATCGACGGAGGCCGGCGAGTCGCGCTAGGGTACGCACGTGGTTCGGAGGTCTCGTCTCGAGGGAGTGGTTGCCATCCCTGGCGACGGCGACGCGATGCTGCAGCGACTGAGCCGAGGTACGCCGTGACCAACGCCATGAGCCGCGCCGGGTCGGCGGCGGATGCCATCGCGCTCGTGCACAGCGGCATGCGGGTGTTCGTGCATGGCGCCGCTGCGACGCCCATGTCGCTGCTCGATGCGCTGTGTGATCGCACCGATCTCGAGGCCGTGTCGCTGTACCACCTGCACACCGAGGGCCGGGCGCGCTTCGCCGAGCCCGATCAGGCGGGGCGTCTGCGATCGGTGTCGCTGTTCACCGGCCCCGCGCTGCGTGGCGCAGTCGACGACGGCCGCGCGGACTTCATGCCGATCTTCCTCTCGGAGATCCCACGGTTGTTCCGCACCCGCCGGATCCCGCTCGACGTCGCCATCGTCCAGCTCTCGCCACCCGACCGGCATGGCCTCTGTTCACTCGGGACCTCCGTCGATGCGGCGCGTGCGGCCGTCGACTCGGCCACGATCGTCATCGCCGAGATCAACGACCGCATGCCCAGAACCCACGGGAACTCGGTCGTTCCACTCGATCGCCTCAACGCATTCGTCCACATCGATCGCCCGCTGCCCTGCCACGTGGCCGAGTTCGTCGGCGAAGTCGAAGCGCGGATCGCCGAGCAGGTCGCGGGGCTCGTGCAAGACCGGTCGACGCTGCAGCTCGGCATCGGCACGATCCCCGACGCCGTGCTGGCGCGACTGCACGACAAGCACGACCTCGGCATCCACACCGAGATGTTCTCCGACGGGTTGGTCGCGCTGGTCGAGGCGGGCGTCGTCACCAACCGGTTCAAGCACGTCCACCCGGGCCGCACCGTCACGAGCTTCGTGTCGGGTACGCAGCGGCTGTACGACTTCGTCGATGACAACCCGCTGGTCGAGCTGCACGGCTGCGACCGCACCAACGACGTCTCGATCATCCGCAAGAACCCGCGGGTCGTCGCGATCAACTCCGCGATCGAAATCGACCTCACCGGCCAGGTATGCGCCGACAGCATCGGTCACCGCATCATGTCGGGCATCGGTGGTCAGATGGACTTCATGCAGGCCGCGTCGTCGGCCGACGACGGCATACCTATCATCGCGTTGCCCTCGACGGCAAAGGGCGGCTCCGTGTCGCGGATCGTGCCGTCACTGCGCGAAGGTGCCGGCGTCGTCACGACCCGAGGACATGTGCACTGGATCATCACCGAGCACGGAGCGGTGGACCTCCACGGGATGACGCGGCGCGAGCGCGGTGAGGCGCTGATCTCGATCGCGCATCCTGACGCGCGGGCGGAGCTGCGCCGAGCGCTCGCCCAGCGGCGGAGCATCGTGCTGGGATGAGACGTCATCTCGTCGGGCCGACGCGCGTCAAAACGTGAATCGCTCGCCGTGATGCGGCAGTGTCACGGTCCAGTCGAAGTGATCGGCGAGCCGGCGGCGCATCGCGTCAGCCGCCGAGGGTTCGCCGTGATTGACGAACACCTGCTCGGGCCGGACGCCGCTCTGGTCGAGCCACGCGACGATCTCCGACCAATCGGCGTGGGCCGACAGGCCGTCGATCTTCGCGATGCGAGCACCCACGCGGATGTAGTCGCCGAAGATCTTCAGCTCCTCCGCCCCGTCGAGGAGTGCGCGGCCGCGCGTGCCGGCGGACTGGAACCCGACCAAGAGGATCGTGTTTCGAGCGTCGGGCATGAACCGCACCAGGTGATGCAGAATTCTTCCCCCCGTCGCCATCCCGCTCGCAGAGATGATGAGCATCGGTCCAGACCTCGCATCGATCGCCTTCGAGTCCTCGGGCGTGTTCGAGTACCTCGCCGCAGCGCACATCTCGACGCACTCCTTCTCGGATAGTCGATGGTCGCCCGCGTTGTCGACGAAGATCCCGGTCGCGGCGATCGCCATGGGGCTGTCGAGGAACACCGGAA
>JBBQJI010000122.1:0-10067 GCA_038325765.1 Nannocystales bacterium | reverse complement strand
CTGCAGGCCCCACATCGGCACGAACTGGAAGAAGCGCGTCGGCAGCGTGTCGTACGTCGGGCCGCGACGACCGCAGCCCGAGCAGGTCGCCCGAGCCGATGCGCGCGGCCGGATGCCGACGACGAGGCGCGGCACGCCCTTCGCCTCGAGGCGAACACGGTCGTACACGAACCCCTTGTGCTTCTGCACGTGGTTGAGCAAAGTCTTGAGCTGCATCTCGGCGTCGGGTCCTGGGAAGACGGTCTGGTAACCTCATCTTCGCAGGGGTCGCGCCGAGGTGCACTCGCGTCGTCGTCGTCGTCGTACCCATCGCCATCGCCGCGCTCCGCGGCTGCTCGATGCCGTCCGTCACGCGACCGCCTGCGCCATGAGCCGCGGCGTCGCCACCCTCACGCTCGAGCTCGCCACAGGCCGGCGCCTCGACGCCCGCTCAACCGATCCGATCGACCCACGAATTCTTCCGAGGAGCCCCAAAACTAGACCCCTCATCCGACATCTTCACCACCTGAGGAACCGCCCGGAGCTAGAACACCCCTTCGCTGAGGCATGCCTGGAGAAGATGCTACGCGACGGAGCTGGTCCAGGTTGGCCGGCCGATCCGCCGCCGGCCAGCCCTCCAGCCCCGGCCGACGACCCGGATGGGGCAGGGTAAGCGCCCTGCGTTTTCGGGAGCGATCTGGGCAGGTGATCCGGCCGCACTTGGGCATGTGTTCCGGTCGTTCTCGGGCGTCGTGCCTGCGCAAGAAGAGCGCTCCGCCGTCGATCATCAGCCGTCCCTACGCGAGGCACTCGCCATCACGATCTTGGACGGACGCTGGCGTGACCACGACCGCAAGCACCAGCCCAGAGCGTCCACCAGGATGTGGCGTTAGCGCCCCTGACCTTCTTTCCAGGATCGTAGAACGCGACGTACCGCGCGCGGGTGGCCTGTCGGCGCGCGTGACGGCGAGTCGGTCTTCGATGAGCACGCGCTGCGCAGCCGCGCTTGGCCGTCGGGGTTGAGACCGTGAGGCGCAGCTTCTTCTGCCTTGGTCTCCGCGAACTTCTCGACGAGCACGCGCCCCCACGCGCCGATGCCCGGGCGCGCGACGATTCACGTGCTCAACAGGCTAGTGCGCGGATTCCCGCGGATCCTGGCCGTCGTTGGCACCGATAGCCCGGACGGACCCGACTGCGCGCCGTAGATGGTCACGTGCGGGCGAGCCCTTGTTCGCGCGGTCACAGGCAGTCACGAGCCTCGCCGGCGCCGTTCGTGGCGGCCGAATCTGCTTCTCACCGCTCGCGCGAGCCCCTCCGCCGCCCACACAACGCGCTCGCACGCGGTGCGAACGCGATGCCTGGTGCGAGGACACACGTCCACACCCGATGCGACCGCGATGCGACGCCCCCGATCCCGCCCTCGCACCCGATGCGAACCCGAGATCCCCGCCGCAACTCCCGTCCACACCCGATGCGAACGCGATGTGACGCCCCCACATCCCGTCCACACCCGATGCGAACGCAATTCCGCGCCAATCCCGCCGCCTCGCGTCCCCGCTGATCCTCCGATCACACCCCCCCTGCGCGCCCGCGCACGCGCATCTGCGCGCTCTCCCCTTCGTCGTTGCGCGACCGCGCGCCGCCGTGGCACCCCGAATTCCAACCCAGGAGTCACCACCATGCCATCCAAGCTCATCACCGATCGCCAAAAGAGCGCCTCCGCCGTCGTCGCGGCCGCCCACTCCCACGCTGCCCGAGCCACCGCCGCGCTGACCGAGCTCTTCGAGCCGGTCGCCGCCAAGGGCCAGAAGCTCCCCGATCTCAGCCTGCTCTTCTCGCTCTCCGCCGCCGCCCTCGAGCGCGCGACTGGCAAGCTCGTCGAGGCCGACGTCGAGCACGAGCGCGAGCTCGCCGATGACGACGCACCGCGAGCCAAGCGCGACGAGCTCGCCGCTGAGGTGTACGCGGACCTCATCGAGCTCCGCGAGGTCGTGACCGGCCTGCTCGGCAGCGCCGCTGTCCCGGCACTGCGGCTCACGGGTACGACCCCGCGCGACCCCGTTGTCCTCGCGCGGCTCGTCCGCGACGTGTCCGCCGCGCTGTCGAGCCAGAAGCTGCCCAAGTCGCGTGTGCGTGGCGCGACGTTCCGCGCGGACGATTGGGTCGCTCGCCTCGAGGAGCGCGCGAAGCCGCTCGAGAAGGCCATCGAGGTCGTCGCGCGCGAAGCCAGAGAGGCCGAGGGCACGCTGGCGACGAAGAACCGCGCGATGGATGCGTTCGACGAGACGTTTCGGAAGGTCGCGACGCTGTTGTCGGCGTCGCTGTCGATCGCGGGTGAGGACGAGCTCGCGTCGCGCGTGCGGCCGACGGCGCGTCGACCTGGGCGCACTGCGGAGAGCGAGGTTGATCCCGAGGATCCGCCGTCGACGCCCGTGAGCCCCACGCTCTCCGAGCTCGAGCCCTCGGTCTGACAGAGGTAGAGCGATTGACAGGCGGGCGCGGGTGACTCACCCAGGAGGGGTGAGCCCCGGATCATGCGGGTCGCGTCTCGGCCCGCGGGTAAGGCCACGAGCACGCCCGCGCCCGCGCCTCACCGCCACAGGTGGAGCCGGTCGATCCGCCGGAGAAGATCACGGAAGCCTTTGCGGCTCTTGTATCCCGCGCGCTCGGCCGCAGCGTCGATGTCCCCTCCGGTCGCCGCGAGCAACCGATCGCAGTACTGAGTCTCCAGCGCCGCTCTCATCCGCTCGACCGCATCGGGCAGCGTCAACGCGTACAGCGCCTCGTCCTCGAGCGCCTTGGTCGGCACCGGGTTGTCCTCCGCGATGATCTCGTGCCGCGTGATCGCGCCTCGGTTCGCGAGGTACGCGGCGCGCTGGATGGTCTGCTTGAGCTGCCGCGTGTTTCCTGGCCACGACAGCGAGCGCAGTCGCACCATGGCGTCCTCGCTGATCGCCGGCACGCGATCGATCCGCTTGTCCTGGACCATCTGCCACAGAAAGTGCTGCGCGAGCACTGCGATGTCTCCGGTCCGGTCGCGCAGAGGCGGCACGCGCAGGACGATCGGCGCGATCCTCTGGTAGAGGTCGTGGCGGAAACGTCCGTTCGCGACGTCGGTCTTCAGATCGCGAAGCGTCGCCGAGACCACCCGCACGTCGACCTTGCGGATCCGCGTCTCGTTCACGCGGATTACCTCGCCGCGATCGACCGCGCGCTGCAGCTTCGGCTGCAGCTCGAGTGGCAGCTCACCGATCTCGTCCAACAACAGCGTGCCGCCGTCGGCCTCCTCGAAGCAGCCCGGGTGATCCGCGCTCGCGCCGGTGAACGCCCCCTTGCTGAAGCCGAGGATCGCGCCCTCGGCCAACTGGGGCGCGAGCGCGCCGCAGTCCATCACGACGAACGGACCCTTGCGACCCGACGCGGCATGGATCGCGCGCGCGACCTCCTCCTTGCCGGTCCCCGTCTCGCCGAGCACGAGCACCGCGAGGTGCCATGGCGCCAGGCGCTCGAGCGCAGCGAAGAGCTCGCGGGCCGCGTCACTGGTGCCGCACAGGTTGCCGAAGGTGCTGCGCTCCGACAGCGGCACGTCGGCGACCTGCTCGCCGATGTGGAGCCGGAAGTGGCAGCGTCCGGCCTGGAACTCCGCGCCGTCGATCAGCACCACGCGCTGGTCGATGCGAGCACGCCCGATCCAGATCCCGTTGTGGCTGTCGAGGTCGCGCAGCACGACGGCGCCGTTCGTGAGCGTCAGCTCGAAGTGTGCGGCGCTGATCGACGGGTCGGTGAGCCTCACGTCTGTGCCCTCACCACGGCCACACACCGCGCGCTCGGTCGCGACCTCGAAGCGCCGGCCCGCGTCCGCGCCGTCTGTCACCTCCAACTCGATGCGGCGCACGCGATGCCGCACGGCTTCGCCCGGCTTCGGGACCTGCAGCGTTTCCGTCAGACGATCGGCAGGGATGTCGCGCGTCGCAGTCATGGCCTGGGAAGGATGCACGAGGACCTCCGGCACCGCGGCTTCTCGTTGGGCGCACGGCGTCTTCGCGAGCGGTGATGCCAGCGGTTGCGCGCGGACCTATCCGCCCGAGATGGTGGAGTGCGCCGGGGTGGCATGGGCGTTGCTAGGCTTCGAGGACGGACACCTCACTCGCCCGCGCGTGGCCAAACGGCCACTGCATCCGTGGCGGAGTTCGCCGCTGGCCCGATCCCCGCCTGGGATACAACCTCCTTCGAGTCGCCCCATGACCGCCTCATCGCTCCCGTCGCTCTCTCTGTCGTTCTGGCTGTCGCTCGCGGGCCCGTTCTTCCCCGCGTCTTTCGGTGCCGGACCGGTGGCCACAGGGCCCCAAGTCGCCGGCGACGCGGAGGCCGAGCCGACGTCGATCGTCCTGACCGTCTCGAGCAACCTCGGCAGCGAGGACGGCGGCGCAGTCGAGAGCGTCGTGCGCGAGACCGTCGTGCGAAGGCTGCAGTTGCACGGCCTCGCGGTGGGAGAGCGCGGCGACGCGCGGATGCTCGTCGAGATCGGGTGGGTCGACGCCGCGAAAGACGGCTACGCGCTGCGCTACGTCGCCACGATCCCGGGGCAGCCGGAGAGCGAGCGGACCAGCCGATGCCCGCGTTGCGGCTCCGACGAGCTGGTTGCGCTCATCCAACAGGACGTCGATCGCCTACGGCCGGAACTCGAGGTCAAGGCAGCGCCTCCCCCCATGCCTGCCCCCGTCCCCCTGACGCCGCCACCGCCGTCACCGCCGTCGCGACGGCTCGGCGCGATGGGCATCGCAGGGGTGGTCACGTTGGCCGCCGGATTCGGGGCCACGGTGCCTGGCATCGTGTTGGCAGCGGTCGGCGACCGAACCCGCGTCGATCCCGAGAGTCCGGTGCGCCTCGAGGTGACGTCTCGGCGAACGCCCGGGCTCGTGCTGGTCGGCGTCGGCGTGGCCACGATGATCGTCGGCGCAGTCCTGCTGGGTGTGGATCAGCGTCGGCGACGGCAGCGACGCGCCGGTGCACCCCACGCCGGTGTCACCCCGTTCGGGCTCGGGATGCAATGGTGAAGCGGTCGGATCTGGCGGACCCCATGTCTGTACCTCTTCAGCAGCGCGCAGGTGGACCCGGCTATCGCTTCGGCCGCTACACGCTCATCCGTCCGCTGGGCGTGGGCGGCATGGCGCAGGTGTGGCTCGCGCGCAAGGAAATCTACGGCGACAACCAGAAGATCGTCGCGCTCAAGTTGCCCGCCGACCTGCTCGGGCTCGACAAGGTGAAGGTCGAGTCGTTGCTCAACGAGATCGCGATCACCTCGCAGTTCTCGCACTCGAACATCGTGCACGTGTTCGACGCCGGGGTGCACCGCGGTGTGGTGTACATCGAGCTCGAGCGCGTCGACGGCATCGACCTCGACCAGCTCATGCACGTGATGCGCATGCGCAACTCGCCGATGTCACTCGGCGTGGCCGTCTACGTCTGGCGATCGATCCTTGAGGGACTCCACTACGCGTACACCTACAGCCGCGAGGGCAAGCCGCACCCGGTGATCCATCGCGACCTCAACCCGAGCAACGTGCTCATCAGCGCGTCGGGTGAGGTCAAGGTCATGGACTTCGGCATCGCGAAGATGCACGGCCGCGAGACCTCCGGCGTGCACGTCAAGGGCAAGATCCGATACATGCCCAGCGAGCAGGCCCGGGGGCACAGCTCGACTCGGGTGGACATCTATGGGACGGCGGCGATCTTCTGGGAGTTGGTGGAGGGCAAGCGGTTCCGCGACTACGTCTCGCCGGCGCGGATGGTCGACCACGTGCTCGCGGGCGCACCGGAGCCTCTCCACTCGCCGAGGGTCGACGACCAGCTGCGGCAGCTCTACGACAAGTGCACGCACAAGGATCCCGAGCAGCGGCCGGCGAGCCCGGCCGAGGTGCTCGAGGCGTTGAAGCTGTGGCCCGGGCGGGTGGCAGACGCGTCGGATTTGCGCGAGCTGTACACCTGGCAGCTCGAGGCGAAACGGCACTCCGGGTTCACGCACGGGGACTTCGAGGCGCCCCAAGACGTGATCCGAATGGTGGAGATCCTGCAGGCGATCGATCAGCAAGAGCTGGAGTCGCCCAGAGCCGCCGAGCCGATGGCTGGAGTGCCGCCCCGAGCCACGCCCGTCGATGGAGCCGCCGACGCGCCCTCGTTCGCCCGGCGGCCCTACCGATCGTCGGACTTCCGCCCGCCGAACCTCGCGCCGCCGATCGCCGCGCCCACGCCGACGGAAGACGCGCCAATCCCGGGGCGAGAGTCCCCCCGCCGCGATGCGCCGCTCCCCGCCGCGCCACCCGTCGGGGACTACGTCGCAGAGCGCACCCGGATCGAAGCGGGCGCGCTGCAGCGGCAAGCCCCACCGATCACGAGCACGCAGGTGCTGGCCGCCAGCCTCGCGAGCGCAGGCGCGGGCCCGCAGCCGCGTGCGCCCGAGCCGACGTCGAGCGCCGTCGGGTCTGAGCCGTCGACGGTCTCCGCAACGCCGGGCTCGCGGCGGGGCGCGGTGGTGATCGGAGTCGTCGCTGCCGTCTTCGTCCTCGCGTTGACGGTCGTCGTCGTCACGCTGTGGCCGCGCGCAGAACCGGTCGTGAGTACGGCGGAGCTGCGGCCGACCATCGCCGAGCCCGTGCACGAACCTCCGCCGCAACGCGGGCCGGTGCTGAAGCCGGTGGCCGCCGTCGACGTGCCGACGACCGACCTCGCGGGACGTGAGCCGGCCGCCCTCGATGCGAAGGTGGTGCCCGCCGGCGTGCCGGCCGTTGCCACGCCGGTGCCCAGTGCCCCGGCCGCACCCGCGCCTCAACCGTCGGATTCGCCGGCGCGTGCCGTCGCACCTGCCGCGGACGCCGAAGCCCCGACGCCGCGGACCGAGCCGGCGCCGACTGCCGAACCGGCGCCCAAGGCAGCGCCGGCTCCCAAGGCGAAGCCCGCGCCGAAGGCCAAGCCGGAGCGCGTCGAGGTGCGACTCGCTCCGCACTTCGCAACAGGCGAGCTTCGGATCGGCAAGAAGATCTTCCCGATCACCAAGACGATCGACGTCATGCTCCCGGCCGGCACGCACGCGATGGCGTGGCGTCCGGACGCGAGCTCGAGTTGGCGGAAGGTGAGCCGGCTCGAGCTGAGCCCGAGCAACCTCTACACCGTACGACTCGGGCCGAGCGGCGTGCTGGTGAGCTCGTCACCGAAAGGCCCGCGATGACCGTGCCGCACGAGCGCGAGGACTCCGGGCGCATGCGCTACGGCGGAGAAGTGCTGCGGGACAAGGATTCCCTGGGCAACGGAGACCTGGTGGCCGCGGGCAAGTATCGCGTCATGGGCGTGCTGGGCCGCGGCGGGATGGCCACCGTGTATTCGGCGGTGCGCGAGGCCGATGGGCTGCCGATCGCGCTGAAGGTGATGAAGGCGAAGTACGCCAAGCGCAGCGACATCGAGTACCGGATGCGCAACGAGGTCGAGCTCGCGGCAGAGCTCGCCGGACATCCGAACCTCGTGCGCTCGCTCGACACCGGTCGGCTCGCGGAGCGCGACGACGCGCCGTTCCTCGCGACCGAGCTGGTCCATGGGCCGCCGCTCTCGCTGGTGGTGATCATGGAGCGGCCGATGCCCGCGCGCCGTGCCTGCACGATCGCGCTCGAGCTCGCCCGCGCGCTCGATGCCCTGCATGCGCGCGGCATCGTGCACCGCGACGTGAAGCCCGACAACGTGATGATGGTGACCGAAGGCGACCGCGAGGTCGTGAAGCTCATCGACTTCGGGCTCGCGTCGCGGATCCGTGCGCCGCAGGCGGCGTCCGCCCGCGTGACCGAGGTGTTCGAGCGCCCCGGGACCAAGCACTACATGGCGCCCGAGCAGCTGCTCGGCAAGCCGGCCGCGCCCGCGATGGACGTGTACGCGCTCGGCTGCACGATGCACGAGATGCTGCTCGGCTCGCCCCCGTTCGGGCAACGCGGCGAGGACGAGGTCGTCGCGCGCAAGCTCGCGGCCGATCAGCCGCCGTTCTCGATGTCCGGTCTGCGCCGGGATCTCCCGGCCTCGCTCGACGCGCTGGTCGACGCGTGCTTGCTGCGTGAGCCGGAGCAACGGATCACGCTGTCCGCGTTGTGCGAGGGGCTCGAGACGGTGCTCGCGGAGCTGGACGGTGCGTCGACGAGCGCGAGCGGCGTGACGCCGACGGTGCGCCCGAGCGACCCGGGCAACGCCGACATCCCGCAGTCGCGCGCGCCTGCGGCCGTGGCGGCCCCCACGGCGGATCTGCGGCGGCGGGCGTGGGGCGGCGTGGCGATCCTCGCGGTGCTGGCGTTCGCTGGGCTGGCGTGGTGGCGTGGCGGCGAGACGCGCGATGCAGCGAGGGAGGGAATCGCTCCGTCCACGGAGGATGTCGCGCCGTCCGTGCAGGTCGGCACGGCATCCGTCGAGGCCGACGTGCCCGCGCCCTCGCCTTCGGTGCCGAGTGCGGCAGCGGCAGCGAAGGCCCCGCCGGTGGTCGCCCCGGCGGTTGCCCCCGCGCCCCTGCCGGCCAAGGGCCCGCCCCTCCCAGCGCTCCCCAGCGAAACGCCACCCGAGAGTGAGCCTGCGCCGACGCAGCCCGCCCCGCGGCCGAAGCAGCCCGTGGCCTCCCCCGAGAGCAAGGCGGCTGCGGACGACGCGGAGTGCAAGGCCGTTCGCGCCGCCGCCGAGGCGGCTGCCCGTGCGCTCGACTGGCAGGCCGCGCTCGACGCGACCGCGAAGAAGCGCTGCTGGCCGAGCTCCGCGGAGCGCCTGCGTGGTCGACTGCAGGCGCTGCTCTCACTCAGCCGGCACGAGCAGTGCGTCCGCGAGGGCAAGGCCTCGGCCGACGAGCGCGTGGCGAGAATCACCGAGTTGTGTCGACGGAAGATGGAGACGCCATGATGATGATGCGAGGCTCGAGATTGATCACGCTCACGGTCGCCGCGGCGCTCGCGGTGCCGATACGGCCGCTGCTCGCGGCGGAGCCAACGCCGACGGAGATCCGAGTCGCCAAGAGCGTCGAGGAGCCGGAGACCGTCCGCGCGTGGGCGGAGCGCGCGGCCACCGATGGGCTTGCCGCCGCCAAGGTCGAGGTGAGCGACGAGCGGCGGCTGGTGATCGAGATCGGCGGGGTGATGTCCGGGTTCGACGTGGTGGTCGGCGTGCAGCAGGGCGGCACGTGGGTCGGCGAGCCACGCAAGCGTCGGTGCGAGTGCAGCGCGCAGGATCTCGTCGACAGCGTGCGCGACGACGTGATCGCGGTCGCGCCCTCGCTGGACGGCACCACGGACGCGAGCCCGCCGCCGGTCGCGGCCGGGGCCGAGCTGCCCCCACCGTCGTCACCGATGGCAGCGGATCGGCCTCCCGCGGGGGGGCGAGCGCCGCTGGCACCCATGGGCAAGGCCGGGGCCGCGTTGCTCGGAGTCGGCGGTGCGGCAGCCATCACGGGTGTTGCGTTCGTGATCGTGGGTACGCGCGACCGCAGCTCGCGGGCATCCGAGCGCGAAGAAGCCGACTTCCGCACACCCGGGTTCGGGGTGCTTGGAGTGGGGGTCGCCGCGATGGTCGTCGGCGGGGCGCTTCTGGGGGTGGAGCGCTCCCGCGCGAAGCGGCGAGGGAACAACACCGCGTGGATGCCGGCGTTCGACGGGCGTTCTGCGTTGATCGTGTGGGCTGGAAGGTTCTGAAAGGTGGCGATGACGATGCGTACGATTCTCAGTCTCTCGGTGTGTGGGTTTGGTCTCGGCTTGGGTGCGGCGATCGGATGCGTGACGGTGACGCCGACCGACCACTGCATGAACGGCGACGGCGATGCGTGGTGCGCCGAGCGATACCCCGACGGCTCGCGGCCGTTCTGCGGGTGGGACCTCTGCTTCGAGGACGTCGAAGACGGCTGCGTCGCGGAACAGCCCGTGCCCGAGTGTCACTCGGCGTGCGGCGACAGGACGAAGCTGTCCGAGGATCCGGAGTGCGATGCGGTGGCCGAGGGATCGTCTTCGAGCGACGACGTGAGCGTGTCGGCGACGGCGCCGACGAGCGCGACGGAGCCGACGGGGGAGCCGACGGGGTCTA
Source organism: Nannocystales bacterium (assembly GCA_038325765.1). Taxonomy (GTDB): domain Bacteria; phylum Myxococcota_A; class Polyangia; order Nannocystales; family Nannocystaceae; genus Xiheibacterium. Next base: position 2 of record JBBQJI010000122.1, on the reverse strand, counting down.
GC
>JBBQJI010000121.1:0-10146 GCA_038325765.1 Nannocystales bacterium | reverse complement strand
CGTGACCACCACCGGCGGGGTCAAGTTGAACGGCGAGTCGAACGTCGTCAAGACCGACATCGAATGCACCAATGGCGTCATCCACGTCATCGATTCGGTGATCTTGCCTCCGAGCTGACTCACCTCGCTTCGCCGTAGCGCTCCGGGCGCGAGACCCAGTCGGTCTCGCGCCCGTGCGCGTTCTGGTCGGCGTACGCTGGGCGCGTGGCCACGGCCGTGAGATTGCGGAACTCGCCGGGGTGCCGTCGCCGACCGCCGAGCCTGCGACCCACGAATGTCGATCCCGTCGCGGAGCGCAGAAGTGGCGGCTCGACCTCGTCGCGCGCGGCCAGCCAGCGGCGCAGCGAAGCATCGGTCACTTCCTGAAGCGCCGATGAGCTGTCGGCGGTCGCGATGAAGCGCCCAGCGGCCTGCCCTCGTCCGCGCGCCGCGGTGGCGCGACCCCGGGCAACCGCACGCTGCTTGCCGTAGCCGGTCGCGCTCGTCGTCGCGTACCGTTGCCCGATGTTGGAACGACGGGCCGGGAAGAGTTCGCAGCGAGCGTTGTGGATCGTTTGCATCGCGGCTTGCGGATCAGGCGACGCAGGGTCCGGGCCCGACGGGAACCCCTCCGCGGCGAGCGATGCCACGGGCTCCGGCACCGGCGGCAGCGGCACCCAGGGGACCGCCGTGGACTCGAGCGCCGAGGGCTCGACGTCCGACACCGCGGGATCGGGCGATTCGACCAGCACCGGCGCACCCGGCTTCGAGTGCGGCGCCGAGCTCGACAGTGCGTGGGGGACCGGAGACGACGTCGGGACGATCGCCGGCGATGTCTGGACCCCGGGTCGCGACACCGACGGGCGCATCAACTGTGCGTCGTGGCAGACGGTGCCGATCGGTCGGTGGGTCCAGGTCACCGGTACACGCCTCGACGCGCTCGACGCCGAGGTGAAGGCCGCCGTGCCGGGCTGGTCGGATCGCGGCAACGAGGACTGGGATGGCGTGCTCGCCGACTGGGTCGGCATGGCCTGGGACACGCGCCAGGGCACCGAGCGCGGCTGGGTCACGGTCGGTGGAGGACACGACGGTTCGTCGAACGACGGCGTGTATCGATTCGATTTGCGATGGATGCAGTGGGTGATCGAACGGATGCCGAGCGACGCTTCGGCGTGGCCGGCGTCGTACAACGCCAGCTTCACCAACTTCACCCCGGCGGTCGAGTACTACGCCAGCAACCCCACCAACCCCGAAGGCGTCTACGTCGACGAGTTCTTCGACCCGACGAATCCAGCGATCTCCTCGCGGACCCCGACCTCGCGCCACACCTATGGATCGACGGTGTTCGTCCCCGAACTGGGCAACGCCGGCAAGATCCTCATGGGCTGCCGTCGCTACTGGGAGTACGACGTGCAGAGCGCGACGTGGTCCCTCCCCATGTTCCCGTTCGATGCCGCCGCCGACTACACCGGCGCGACCGGCTACAGCGGTGAGAACATGCACGGCTGGTGGAACGCGACCGAGGGCCGGTACTACATGTCCCCGACACAGGACTACAACTCCTCGCAGACGTGGTCGGTCGCCGCCGGCGGCAGCGACTGGCGCTGGGAGGGCGGCTATCCCTTCGGCGCCTATGACGCCATCTCGACCGCCCAGGATCAGCGCGGGCAGACCATCCACACGTTCCAATACACCGACGGCTACGTCGAGGGGGTCAACGGCGCCGAGCCCGTGGGGGTGCCGGAGTTCATGCGCATCACCGATCTCGACACGCGCGTGTCCGTGGATCACCCGCTCGCGCTCGGTGACTCCCTCACCGGCCTGACGTTCGCGTCGTTCGACGGCCCAACGATCGCCCACATCGCCGAAACCGGACAATACCTCGCGAACGCATACACGGTCGAGGAGGGCATGATCTGGGTATGGATCGACGAGGGAACGTGGGTCGCCGAGCGGGCGGTGGTCGAGGGCAGCTATCCCGTGGTGGTGAACATCAACACGGAGACCAAGCTCGAGTACTTCCCGGAGATGCACGCATTGATCTGGGTGAACATCGCCCGAGAGGACGTCCGCATCATCCGGTTCGGGTAGCAGCCTGCGGAAAAGTCGCGGCGTCGCAACGGCCTCTCCCTCATCCTGGCTGCCAGCCTGGTCGCCTGCGCCGCAGACGGTGACGACACGACGTCACTCGCCGGCACCGATCCGACGACGACCGGCGATCCGGCCGGCACCATCACCACGCCGGGACCAGGCGTACCCCGCGGCCATCGACCTCGTCGGATGGCGATCCGAGCGCACCGACGGCCAGTTCCACGGACGACTCGGCGCAGACTACCGCGGCCGACACGACCGACACCGGCGCCGCCGATTCGGGCAGCAGCGACGACGGCGGCCAGGCCGGCGGCACCATCGACGTGACGATCTCGGGCTGCTCGATCGACTTCGGCGGCACCGTGGTCGTCTCGTACAACGGCTCGCTCGGCGTCGCGTCGGTCTACGGGGGCGGCGCAGTGCTCACCGGCAGCTTCCAGTTCGACCAGCTCGAGCTCGGTGCGATCACGCTGTCGTCGCAGCACCGCGTCGACACCGGCGTGGTCATCAACATGGTCACACCGCGAGCACGTGGACCAACCTCGACGCGGACGCGCTCGGCGGCGGCGTCGACACCATCTCGGGTGTGCTCACGGTCGAGACCTACGCGCACCGTGATCGCGCGCCGGTCCTCCGCGCCCCGTCAGCGGCTGTACGTCTTCTGGTACTCGGTGGCCTGGTTCGCGGCGTCGCCGAAGAACTGGATCTTCACCTTCCAGGTGTTCGTCTGGGTCGGCAGGAGCACCGTGACGAAGCCGTTCGTCGTCGTATAGTCCTTGATCGTCTGCGTCGACTGGCCTTCGTTGATCGTGACTTTGAAGGTCTTGGTGAGCGCCGCGTCGTCCGACTGGCGGCGCAGGGCGATCAGCAGTGTTCCGAAGTGCGGCCCGCCGTGCGCGTCGAGTGCTCCATAGTTGTAGTCGACGTCGAACTTGGTGATGCCCTTGACGACGGCGAAGTTCGCCTCGTCCGACGCGGCGCGGGTGTCATCGTCGCCGGCGAACGTCGCCTTCAGCGCGTACGCTGCCTGCGCGACTTCCGGGACCTTCCACGCGATCGTCGCCTTGCCCTGGGCGTTGGTCACGGCGCTCCCGATGTCGAAGCTGGCGCTCGGCCCGTCGTTCTTGCCCTTGAACTCGAAGTGGACCGTCTTGCCGGCGATCGGGCTCGCACCCACTGCGAGCGTCGCCTCGACGTTCCGGGTCTCGCCCGGCACGGCGGCGGCGTTCTTCGCCTCGAGCTTGGCGAGTTTCTTGATCTCGACCGGCTTGGCCGGCTTCGCCTGGGGCCGGTCCCTGGGCGCCTGCACGTGCGGCTGCGCAGCTTCGCTGGCGCCGACAGGCGTGAGGACGAAGACAGTGGTCAGGGCGGCCAAGAGGCCAAGAGCGGGGGATACAGCACGCATGTTGGGGACTCCTGTGCGGACGCCGTTGGCGGCGACCGTTACGTGAGAGGGCGGTCAACGTGGATGTGACGGCGCGGTCTTCCGCGGCGGTGATTTCGCCCCGCTCGCCGAGCATCTATCCGAGTGAACCACCGCGGCGGCCTTCGAGCGCTCCGCCATCCCCTGCTTCCCCCCCCTACGGACACCATTCGCTGTTGCCCGCACCTCACCGCGCCTCGAGCACCAGCCCGCGGACATCCGACGTAAAACCGGCCGCCCGCAGCGCCGCAGCATACGGCGACTCGCGTGCCGGCTCGCCGTCGATCGTCTCGACCCGCAGCATGTGCCCGCGACGCCCGCGGGCGACCGGCGGCAGCGCAGCCGCAGCGACCTCGAAGATCACCGGATCATCGGCCGCGGGAAAGCTCGTCCAGCGCCGACCGCCGCGCTCGATGAAGAGCACCGGCGCACCGTCGACCAGCACCACCGTCGCGCCCACCACCCGCCGGGCGCCGCTGCGCTCCTTGCCGCCCTCGGGGGCCGAGGTGGCGCGCTGCGGCCACGGCAGCACCGCGCCGTAGGGTTGCGCGGGATCGGTGGCGGCCAGCACGACCGCCGTGGCGCGCTCGACCTGCCGCGCGGCGCGGAGCCTGTCGACCGCGCCCGGCGCAGCGAATTGCGCACCGCCGGTGCCGTCGACGAAGTACCCGCGGCGGACCTTGCCCGCGTCCTCGAGCTCGCGCAGCACCCGGCCCAGCGGCCCGAATCCGCCGACGATGGCCTCGCTGCCGAGCACGTCACGGCTCACGATCCCCCACCGACCGATGAGCATGTTCGCGGTCGCGAGCGCGCGCGCAGTCGGTGAGCACGGCGGCCCCAGCAGATCGGCGACGAGCGACCACCGACCGCCCGCGCTGCGCTGGCCCACCCGCGCCCGCGGCCCCTGCGAGAGCGCCCGCAGCGGCAAGAACGTGTCGTTGGTGATCAGGCCCGCCCACGCCAGATCCCAAAGCGCGACCTCCAGCTCGGCCAGGCGCACGTCACCCGCGGCGCGCTGCAGCTCGATCACGAACGACGCACCGCGGGCCCCGAGGTGGTCCAGGATCGCCCGCCGCACCGGATCGAGATCGACGGGCACCGCCGCGGCCTCGAGCAGCGTGCCCACACGGTCTCTGCGATACAGCGCGACGCGCCCGTCGTCGGCCCCCATCGCGCCGTGCCCCACCCAGCACAGCTCGCCCATCGCCCCGAGCTCGTCGAGCATCCGCGGCGAGAAACCGGCCACGCGCACCGGCAGCACGTGGCGCTCGAGCTCGCTGTAGGGCATCGGTAAGCCCTCGAGCGCGGCGATCACCTCGCGCAGCCGGCCGGGCGCCCGCGACGGATCGCCGACGCCATGCCACTGCGGCAGGAACTTCGCGTAGGTCTGGGCATCGACGGCCGCGATCTCGCTGCGCAGCCGCGCGAGCGAGCGGCGCTTGATCCGACGCAGCACGTCGGCGTCGCACCACGCCTGCGGACCACCGCCCGCGCGCAGCTGACCGAACACGATGGCGCCCGTGCGCACCATCGGCGCCATCACGGCCGTGATCGCGCCGGTCGGTACCGCCCACCGGGCCGCCAGGAGGTCGGCATCGAACGGCCCGTGGGTCCGCGCCCACCTCGCGACGAGCTGCGGCAGCGCGTCCTCGATCGGCTCGAGCAGCGCCGCCGGCAGGCCACCGGGTGGCACGCAGCCCAGGCCATCGCGGTACGTCGCCGCGTCCTCGATCGCGACCACACAGCTGCGCTCGCCCACCCGCATGCGCACGACCTGGCGGGTGCGCTCGAGCTCGACGACCCACGGCTCGGGATCGGCGAGCTCGCTGCGCGCGAGCAGCTCGCCCGCATCGAGCTCGCCTACGCGGCGCAACACGTCGTGGAGCTCGGCCGGGCCGCGGGCGCGGTAGCCGTCGGCGAGGCACTGCAGCTCGGCCTCGAGATCGGAGACTGCCCCCGGATCGAGGAGCTGCGCCACGTCCTCGTGGCCCACGAGCTCGCGCAGCAGCGTGCGATCGAGGGTCAGGGCCGCCGCACGCCGCTCGGCCAACGGCATGTCGCCCTCGTACATGTATGCGGCCACGTACGCGAACATCAGCGACCGGGCGAACGGCGACGCCGCGGTGGTCTCGACGTGATCGAGCCGGATCGTGCGGGCCTGGATCCCGCGCAGCGTCTCGATGAGCGCCGGCACGTCGAACATGTCCTGCATGCACGTCCGGTAGGTCTCGAGCACCACCGGGAACGCGGGGTACTCGCGCGCCACCGCGAGCAGCTGCTGCGACTTCAGCCGCTGGGCCCACAGCGGCGTGCGCACGCCGGCGCGTTGGCGCGGCAGCAGCAGCGCGCGCCCGGCGTTCTCGCGGAACACCCCGGCGAACATCGCCGAATGGGCGAGCTGCTCGACGATCCGGTCGTGCACGAGATCGGCGTCGGGGATCAGCATGTCGAGATCGGGCAGCTCTTCGGTGTCGACCAGGCGCAACACGATGCCGTCGTCATTCCACATCGCCTGCACGTCGAACTCGTGCCGCGCTGCGAGCTCGGCCTGGATCGCCAGGGCCCACGGCGCGTGGATGCGGGCGCCCAGCGGCGAGAGCACACACACCCGCCAATCGCCGAGCTCGTCGCGGAAGCGCTCGATGGTGATCGCCCGATCGGTCGGCAGCACGCCGGTCGCCGTGCGCTGCTCCTCGACATACGCGAGCAGGTTCTGCGCCGCCCACTCGTCGAGGCGGTACTCGGCGCGGAGCCAGGCCAGCGCATCGTCGTGGGTGCGCTCGCCGAGCTGCCGCGTGAACGCCCCGACCGCGCGGCCCAGGGCGAGCGGCCGCCCCGGTCCGTCGCCCTTCCAAAACGGCAGCCGCCCGCTCTCGCCGGGCGCCGGCACCACCAACACGCGGTCGCGGGTGATCCGTTCGATCCGCCACGAGCTCGCGCCCAAGGTGATCACCTGGCCGGGCGCCGACTCGTGGACCATCTCCTCGTCGAGCTCGCCGACCCGCGGGCCGCCCTCGCCCAGGTGCACGGGATACAGGCCGCGATCGGGGATCGTGCCGGCGTTCTGCAGCGCGACCTTGAGCGCCCCCACGCGCGGCGACAGCTGATCGGTGCTGCGATCCCACACCAGCCGCGGCCGCAGATCGGCGAACGCCTGCGACGGATAGCGACCCGCGAGCATGTCGAGCACCCCGCGCAGCGCGTCCGGGGGCAGCCGCTGGTAGTTCGCGCTGCGGCGGATGATCGCTTCGATGCGGGCGACGGTGGTGTCGCCGAGCCCGACCATCGCGACGATGTGCTGGGCGAGCACGTCGAGCGGATTGCTGGGGATCGTGAGCGCCTCGATATCGCCCTGGACCATGCGCTCGACCACCACCGCAGCCTCGAGCAGGTCACCCCGGTGCTTCGGGAACAGCCGGCCGAAGCTGCGCTCGCCGACGCCGTGACCGGCGCGACCGATGCGCTGTAGACCCCGCGACACCGCGCCCGGTGACTCGACGAGCACGACGAGATCGACCGCGCCCATGTCGATGCCGAGCTCCAGCGAGCTCGTCGCGACGATCGCCTTGATCTCACCGCGCTTGAGCGCCTCTTCGATCTCGGTGCGTTGGGCGTGGGCGAGCGAGCCGTGGTGGGCGCGTACGAGCGGCTCACCGGCGACCTCGTTGAGGCGCTGGGCGAGGCGCTCGCACAGGCCGCGGGCGTTGACGAACACGATCGTCGTGCGGGCGTCGCGGATGAGCGCCACCAGGCGGGGATAGATCGCCGGCCAGATGCTGTTGTCCACGGGCTCGCCGAGCCCGGGCGGCGCGGGGCGGGCCGCGTTGGGCTCGCCGATGGGCGCGGGCGCGGGCGCGAGCACCGATCCGGTCCTTTGCGCCGCAGGGGTCCGCGACACGGGCGGCGTCCGCATCGCCGGCGAACCGGCGGCCAGCGTCGCCTCGGCGATCGCCGCGGCCGTGAGCGCCGGTCGCGTCATGTCGGGCACCGGCACCAGGATCTGCACGTCGATGTCGGGCTTGGCCCCGCAGTCGACGATCTCGACCGGGCGATCGCCGCCGAGGAAACGCGCGACTTCTTCCAGCGGGCTCGCGGTCGCCGACAGCCCGATGCGCACCGGATCGACGGCGCAGTCGGCCGCGAGCCGCTCGAGCGACAGCATGAGGTGGGCGCCGCGCTTCGACGGCGCGATCGCGTGGACTTCGTCGACGATGATGGTCTCGACGGTCGTGAACGCCGAGCGGACCGCGGAGCCCAGCATCAAGAACAGCGACTCCGGTGTGGTCACCAGGATCGACGGCGGATCGCGGGCGATCGCGGCGCGCTCGGACGGCTTGGTGTCGCCGGTGCGGATGCCGACCCTGGGCACGACGATCGGCTGCCCGATCTCGGCGGCCGCGTGGGCGACACCGACCAGCGGTGCCCGCAGGTTGCGCTCGACGTCGTAGACCAACGCCTTGAGCGGAGAGACGTACAACACCCGCACGCCGGGGTGCACGGGCGGTCGGTGCACCAGGCGATCGATGCAGTAGAGAAAGGCCGCCAGGGTCTTGCCGCTGCCGGTCGGCGCGACCAGCAGCGCGTGCTTGCCCGCCGCGATGGTCGCCCAACCGCGGGTCTGGACCGGCGTCGGGGCGGCGAATGCCCGACGAAACCATGTGGCGGTAGCGGGGCCGAATGCGTCCATGGCGGCCCGGCAGTGTCGACCACGCGTGGGTGCGGATTCAAGCGTGCGGGCCCCGGGCGCATACGTCGCGGCCTGGGCGATCGCATTCGGGGGTCTTGGCCGGGTTTCAGGGCCCGCTTTCATGCTGGGCGCCGCCTTGGGCTGCGCGTACCCTCACGCCTTCGATGCGGATCCTCCAAGTCGCGTCCGAGGCGGTCGGCGTGTGCAAGACCGGCGGACTCGCGGACGTGGTGACCGCGCTATCGGCCGCGCTCGTCGACGCCGGCGACGCGGTCGAGCTCTTGCTGCCGGCCTACCGCGGCACGCTCGCGGCGCTGGACGCGACGCCGCTGTACGAGCTCGGTGATCCCCTCGGTCTGGGCCAACCCGCGAGGATCTGGTCGGCGCACCAAGGCGACCACACCCCGGCGCTGCGCCTGCTGCAGTGCGACGCGCTGTTCGATCGCACAGGGGGTCCCTACGTCGACGAGCACGGCGTCGACTGGCCCGACAACCACCTGCGCTTCGCCCTGCTCGGCCGCGCCGCCGCCCAGATCGCCCTGGCATCGCCGGCGATGGGGCGGCCTTTCGACGTGGTCCACGCCCACGACTGGCAGGCCGGCATGGCGACCGCGTATCTGTCGTGGTGGGGAGTCGGCCGGCCCGCGACGGTGTTCACGGTGCACAACCTCCACTTCACCGGGCGTTTCCCGCGGGAGATCATGCCGGAGATCGGCGCGCCGCCGTCGGCTTGGTCGTTCACCGACATCGAGTTCTACGGGCAGCTGTCCTATCTCAAAGCTGGCCTCGTGCACGCCGATCGCGTCACGACCGTCAGCCCGACCTACGCCGACGAGATCCGCACGCCCGAGAGCGGCATCGGCTTCGATGGGCTGCTGCGGTGGCGGGGCGATGACGTTCGCGGGATCCTGAACGGCATCGACGCGAAGCGCTGGGATCCCGGCCACGACACCGCGCTGGGCGTGCCGTACGACGCGGATCACCCCGTCGGCAAGCAGGCGGCCCGCGTCGCGCTGCGGCGCGAGCTCGGGATCGACGTGCCCGCCTCTGCACCTGTGTTCGGCATGGTCACGCGCCTGACCTGGCAAAAAGGCGTCGATTTCGTGACCGCGGGCATCGAGCCGCTGCTGGCCACGGGCGGCGCGCTGGTCGTGCTCGGCAGCGGCGAGCCCGAGCTCGAGCAGTCCCTCGCGGCGCTCGCCGCCGCGCATCCCGGCCGCGTGGTGCTGTGCCGCGGCTACGACGAGGCGTTGTCCCATCGCATCTTCGCCGGCGCGGATTTCCTGGCGGTGCCGTCGCGCTTCGAGCCGTGCGGCCTGACGCAGATGTACGCGATGCGCTACGGCACCCCGCCCATCGTGCGCCGCACCGGCGGCCTCGCCGACACCGTCGTCGACGACGACGGCTCCACCGGCACCGGCTTCGTGTTCGAGGCCCCCACCGCCGAGGCGTGCACGGCCGCGATGCTGCGCGCGGCGCAGACGTGGCAGGCGCCCGATCGCTATGCCGCGCTGCAACGGCGGGCCATGGCGCAGCACAACGACTGGCGGCGCAGCGCCGCGACCTACCGCAGTCTCTATGCCGAGGCGGCAGCCGCCCGGAGCCCGCGGCGGTGAGCGACGCACTCGAACGCACGCGGGCCCGTTGGCTGCTGCTCTTCGCGGCCCTGATGTTCTCGACCGGCGGCGCCGCGATCAAGGCGGCGTCGATGACCAGCCCGCAGATCGCGGGCCTCCGCGCGGCGGTGGGCGCCGTCGCCGTGGTGTTGCTCGCCCGCTCGGCCCGCCGCGTGCCGGCCGCGCGCGCGTGGTGGGTGGGCATCGCCTACGCCGGCACGGTGGTGCTGTTCGTGCTCGCCAACCGGCTCACCACCGCCGCGAACACGATCTTCTTGCAGTCGACGGCGCCCGTGTACGTCATCCTCGCCGCGCCGCTGCTGCTGCACGAGCGCATCGTGCGGCGCGAT
>JBBQJI010000120.1:0-10149 GCA_038325765.1 Nannocystales bacterium | reverse complement strand
CTTGCGCGCGCCAGTCACGTCAACCATGGCACGTCGGTGCCCTCCGAAGAGCTGCCTTGGCCGCAGCATGAAGGCCCAGTGTTGCGGCCGAGGCGGATGCATGTCGAGCACGACACGCGGCCGGACGTCACGGCACTTGGCATACCAGCTGACGGACTCGACGCGGCTGCACTCGCCGTTCTCGGAGAACTTGCCGGCGAGGTCGTGATCTTCGCGCCCGGCGGCGGTCATGGGGTGACAGCGGCTCAACGCCGCGCTGGTGCAGGCCAGCGGCCTCGGACGGGGGGCTCCCCAACGCCCGCACCGGCGCGAGTCTCTGGCGGAACCGGCGTGCCGGTTCGATCCCGGGCCGTCAGCGGCGCGGCCGGGCGGCGGCCAGCCGCGCGATCGCGAGCTCGAGCTCCCGCGGATCGTGCCGGCAGTAGCCCAGGCGCAGGTTGGGCCGGGGCCGACCATCGAGGGCGAACTCCGAGCCCGGAGCGATCGCGACCCCGCGACGCCGCGCCGCGGCGACCCACGCGTCGGCGTCGATCGACGGGTCGACCTGTAGCCACAGCGCCATGCCGCCGTGGGGGATCGCGAAGGACACGCTGCCGGCGAGGTGGCGATCCAGCGCCGCGGTCGCGGCGTCGCGGCGCTCGTGGTGGATCCGCCGCATGCGACGGATGTGACGGCCGATGGTGTCGTCGTCGAATAGGTCCGCGATTGCGGCCTCGAGCGGCAGGTCGCCCTGGCGATCGGCCACCCGACGGATGCGGGTCAGGCTCGCGAGCAACGGTCGCGGGGCGATCACCCACCCGGTGCGGAGCCCCGGCGCGAGCACCTTCGACAGGGTCCCGACGTAGATCACCAGGCCGTGGGCATCGAGGCTGCGCAGGGGTGCGACCGGCCGCGCGCCGTAGTGGAACTCGTGGTCGTAGTCGTCCTCGAGGATCGCCACGCGGTGTCGACGGCAGGCCCCGAGCAGCGCCAGGCGGCGGTTCGCCGCGAGCGTCGCGAGGGTCGGATATTGATGATGCGGCGTGACGTACACCAGGCGAACGCGGCGGCGCTCGAGGACGCGGGCGAGCGCCGCGGTGTCGAGGCCGTCGGCGTCGACGGCGATCGGCACGAGTTCGGCCCCGGCGAGCCGCAACGCGTCCCACGCCGGTCGATAGCCCAGCGCCTCGACGACGACGGCGTCGCCTGGCCGCACGAGCGCGCGCGCGACGAGATCGATCGCCTGTTGGCTTCCGCGCGTGACGAGCACGTCGTCACCCGTGCATGGCACCCCGCGCTGGGCCGAGACGGCAACTGCGATCGCGCTGCGCAGAGGCGCGTACCCCTGCGCGTCGCCGTCCCCGAGCAGGGCGGTGTTGCGCAGCACCCGACGGAACGCCCGCGCGACCAAGTCCGCCGGCAACAGGCGTGGATCGGGCAGGCCGCTGTCGAGCTGGTACGCGACAACCACGCGCGCCCCGACGGAGGCCCCGCTTTTCTCCCGCGCCGACACGATGGACGGCGGCACCGCGAAGCCCAACGTGTCCGCAGTCGGGACCCGTGTCGCTCGGCGCGGCGCCATCGGCAGCGGCGTCGCCACCGCGGTGCCCTTGCCCGGCGCCGTCGCGATCCACCCCTCCGCGAGCAGATCGCGGTACGCCGCGACGACGGTGTTGCGGTGGACCTCGAGCTGCCGCGCGAGCTCGCGGGTCCCCGGCACGCGGTCGCCCGGGCGCAGTCGACCGCGCCGAATCTCACGGATGATGGCCCGCGCGATCGCGGCGAACCGCGGGGTCTGCTGCGGATCGACCTCGATCAGGACCACCGGCCGCGACACCGCACTGGTCTAGCCGATTTCTCCGAAGTGGACCATCCTACTAGACCAGTGGGGCGCCATGCTCGGCCCATGTCGAGCCCCGATCTCCGCACCGCCCGCACCGAGCTCCGCCGCCGCGGCCAACGCGGGTCACACGACCGCGCGGTCATCGACCCGATTCTCGACGAGGGCCTGCTCTGCCACGTCGCGTGGGCCGACGACTACGGCCCCGCCGTCATCCCGACGACCTACGCGCGCCTCGGCGGCGACCTCCTGATGCACGGCGCAGTCGCAGCGCGGTGGCTTCAGCCCGGACTGCCGCTGTGCGTCGCGGTGACACTGCTGGACGGGTTGGTGCTCGCGCGCTCGGCCATGCACCACTCCGCGAACTACCGCGCGGTGGTCCTGTACGGGGAGGGCGAGCTGATACGGGACCACGCGGAGAAGCGCCGCGCGCTGGAGGCGATCGTCGAGCACATCGTGCCCGGGCGATCTGCGTTCACGCGCGGGCCGTCGGTGGAAGAGCTGGCCGCGACGAGCGTGCTGCGGGTGCCGATCGTGGAGGCCTCGGCGAAGGTGCGTACGGGCGGGCCGGTGGACGACGCCGAGGATCTGGGGCTGCCGTGGTGGGCGGGCGTGATTCCTGTGGGAATCGGGATCGGGCCGGTGATCGCGGTGTGCAAGGGGGTCGCGGTGCCGGATCACGTCGGGGGGTGGGGACGCGGGGCGCGAATCGGGTAGATCCCAACGCGCTGGGTCTCGGTCGCTGTGAGTCGATCTTCGCCATCAAGCTCCCCAGGCTGCCGGTGCGTGCCCACTTTTTCTGTCGATTCCGCGTGCTCAGGGCAGCACCGCGACCTCGACACGGGACGCGTGCGACTTCGATCGGTGCACGCGATGCGTAGCCTTGACGAACGCGGACTCGGGCGCGAGCAACGGGTTGGTCGTCCACGACTGCGGGTTGCGGTCCACGAGCGGGAACCACGTGCTCTGGATCTGAATCATGACGCGATGGCCCTTGCGAAACGTGTGCAGCACGTCCTGCAGCGGCACGACGATCTCGTTCGGCTTGCCGCGCTCGAGCGGCACACCGCGCTCGTAGCCCTTGCGATAGCGCGCGCGGAACACCTCGCTGCGCACCATCTGTTGGAAGCCGCCCATCGCGATCGCCTTGCCGTCGCTCGTGCGCGGGCACGCATGGGCGGGCTGTTGATCGGCGGGCGGTAGCGGCATCGTCTCGCCGTCGGGCCACACGTCGATGAGCTTCACGACGACGTCGGCATCCGCGGCTGTGCTCGACAGGAACACGTGCGCCGCGAGCGGACCCGCGACCGTCGTGTCGGCCTCGAGCACGGCGCCCTCGTACGTCAGCACGTCGGGCCGCCGCGACGCGAAGCGCTGATCCTCGATCATGTACTCCGGCACCATCCCGATCGCGATCGTCTGGGTGAACGGCACCGGCGCCGCCGGGTCACTGATCCACGCATCACTCGCGCTGCGCTTCGTGGGCGGCGCAGCGCCGAGCTCGCCTTCCGGTCCCAGCCACAACGTGAGCGGCTTCGCCTGCGTCGGCGGCCATACGTCGTGCCCACGCCACTGTCGTGCTCCCGTGTCGAACACGTTCGCCTCGGCGAGCTGGGGCGCGGGTCCGCCATCGAGATGATGATCGAAGAACGGCGCCTCGATCTGGGCGCGATAGTGCTGGGAATGATCGCCGTCGAAGTCGAGGCAGCCGAGCCGCTTGCCCTCGTCGCGCGCCCAGCCACCGTGACGCCACGGGCCCATCACCAAGCGGTTGTCGACCCCCGGCTCGCGCTGCTCGATCGTCCGGTAGATCGCGAGCGGACCGTACAGATCCTCCGCGTCGTACCAGCCGCCGACCACGAGCACCGCCGGCGCGACACCGCGCAGCCGCGGCAACACATCGCGCGCCTTCCAGAACTCGTCGTAGTCCTGGTGCGCGACGGCCTCGGTCCAGAACTTCCGCGTGCCCTTGAAGTGCTCCTCGTCCGCGTTCGCGACCGAGCCCATGTCGAGGAAGAACCGGTAGCCGTCGATCGTGCCGTGGTCGAACGCCGGCGCGCGCTCGCGCGTCGGCGTAGGCCGTGGCACGCCGAACCCGGCGTAGAAGTTGAACGCGTGCGGCAAGAAGAAGGCGCCATGGTGGCGGAAGTCGTCGAAGTACCAGTCGGCAATCGGTGCCTGCGGCGACACGGCGACGAGCGCGGGATGGTGATCGATCATCCCAACCGCGGCGTAGTAGCCAGGATACGACACGCCCCACATGCCGACCTTGCCGTTGTTGTTCGCGACGTTCTCCACGAGCCACGCGATGGTGTCGTATGTGTCCGTCGTGTCGTCGGTGCCCTGGTCGTCGGCTCGCTGCGGACGCACATCGACGAACTCGCCCTCCGACATCCAGCGGCCGCGGACGTCCTGGTAGACGAAGATGTAGCCCTTGCGCACGAGTTCGCGCGACGGCCCCAGATTCTCGCGGAAGGCATCGCGGCCGTACGGTCCGACGCCGTACGGTGTGCGGTTGAGCAGCAAGGGTGCGGGCGTGTCGCGATGCTTCGGGCGATAGATCGTCGTCATGAGCGAGATGCCGTCGCGCATCGGGATCATCACCTCGGCGCGCTCGTAGTTCTCGCGGACCCACTTCGGCCAGTCGCCGTCGTCGGCCTTCGCCGCTTTGGCATCACCGGCGTCGTCGACCTCTGACATCGGGTGCTGAGGCGGAGTGTCGCTCGAGGTCGTGTGGGCGCATGCAAGTGACATGCTCGCGTGCGCGGTCGTGACGAGCGTGCGAAGGACGATCGATTGGGGCAACAGCATCAGGGCGCGGGCATCGTACCTCGTCGCAACCCTGGGTGCGCTCGCGGGCGACTCGGCCCTCGCCCACGACCGGCAACCGGAAGAACGGGGTCAGGCCGTGGCGCACGTAGTTCTCGAACGACTCTGCTGCATGGGTCGAGCCTAGGGCGCCGCGCGTGGCACGGATGCGGCGCCCATGCGGCGACGAGGTGAACTCAGGCGGCGCCCCCCGTTTCGTGGTCGACTTGTCGCCGCCGCGGCATGATCCCGTCGCTTGCGCTCGGCAATCTCGCACAACGGAGCGATCCGTCGAAGGAGGCAGCCATGTCCGAGTACTCGGTGCGAAACCTGTCCAGCGACGACTTTGCCGCGATCATGTCTCTCGAGCGGTGCATCTTCGGCGACGAGCCGCCAGGTGTGCTCGGCCCGTATTACGTGCGACTGTGCTGTGACGTGTACGCGCCCACGTGTTTCGTGGCGTTCCACGGCGACGAGCCGGTCGGCTACCTGCTGTGCTTCACCCGCGGCCGCGAGGCCCACTGCACCACGCTCGCGGTCGTGCCCGAGTACCAGGGCTCGCGGATGGTCGCGATGCTCCTGCGTGGATTCGTCCGGGCCATCGTCGACGAGGTCGACGCGTGCTGGTTCACGGTGAGCCCCAACAACGCGGCCGCCCGGGCCCTGCACGCGACCCTCGGGGCTCGCGAGGTCGCGTCGTTCCTCGACTACTACGGCCCTGGAGATCGCCGCATCCTCTCGTGCATCGACGCCACGCGATTCGACGCGCTGCGCAGCCGCTACCAGCGACTCGGGCTGGTCGGTCCGCGCGCGGTGGAGCAGGCGCCCATGGGCCAAGTCGGCCACATGGGGGCGGTGTCGTGAGCGTCCCGGGCCTCATCTCCGGGCGCCCCGCGGCGTGGGTGAAGGCGCCTGGCCGGGCCGTCGCCGCGTTGGCCCGCGTCGGTCGACGGCTGTCGCGCTCGTCGGTGCTGGTGTCGGACGCGGTGATCGACGGGAGCCTGGGCGAGCGGACGCACCGCGCCTGCGCCGAGCGGGCGGCGTGGCTGGCGGAGAACCTCTGTGCGATCCACGGCCTACAGATCGAGCGGTTCGGCGATCTGCCCCGCAGGCCGGTGGTGCTCGTCGCCAATCACGTCGGCTACTTCGATCCGATGGTGCTGCTGTCGCTGCTGCCGGCGATGCCGATCGCGAAGCGCGAGCTCGGGGAATGGCCCCTGCTCGGCCGCTCGCTCGCGCCGCTGGGCGTTGCCCTGGTGCGCCGCGGCGATCCCTACGACGGCGCCCGGGCGCTGCGCCGGGCGATGGCCGCGCTGCAGGCCGGCGTGCCGGTGCTCGTCTTCCCCGAGGGCACGACCTCGCACGGCGAGTCGGTGCTGCCGCTGCGCCGCGGGATCTTTGGGATCGCGTCGCGCCTGGGCGTTCCGGTCGTCCCGGTGGTGCTGCGCTACAGCGGTCACGGCGCGGCGTGGGTCGGCAGCGAGTGGTTCCTGCCCCACTACGCGCGCAGCCTGGGTCGGGCCGAGCTGCGCGTGCGGGTCGAGTTCGGCGAGCCGATCGTGGCGCGGCAAGAGCCCCGCGCGTACGCCCGCGACGTGCAGCGTCGCATGATCGCCATGCTGGATCACGGCGCGCCCCCGCGCGTCGCCCGTGCCGCATGATCGCGGGGCCGCCCAACGCCCGCGGCCCTGGGGAGCTGCACCAACTCCGTGAACTCATCGATCGACTCGGGGACGACGCCTGGGTCGAGCAACTCGCCGAGATCGAGCACGAAGGGCTGCGCGTCCCCATCCTCGCGGTGATGATCGGCGCGCGCGATCCAGCGGCGCCGACCTTCGCGCTCGTCGGCGGTGTGCACGGGCTCGAGCGGATCGGCACCCAGGTGATCCTGGCGTACCTGACGACGCTCACCTCGCTGCTGCAGTGGGACGGCATGCTGCGCGCGGGTCTGACCCGGTGCCGCATCGCCGTGCTGCCGATGGTGAACCCCGTCGGCATCGCGCTGCAGCGCCGCGCGAACGGCAACGGCGTCGACATCATGCGCAACGCGCCCTGCGTCGGCGGGTTCGCGACGCCCCTGGTCGGCGACCATCGCTGATCGCCGCGGCTGCCGTGGTTTCGCGGACGGGCCGGCGGCCCCATGGAGGCCGAGACGCTCGCGCTGTGCGAGTTCGTCCGGCGAAAGGTCACCTGCGCGAGCGCGTCGATCCTGGTCGACGTGCACTCCGGGTTCGGCCTGGTCGACCGGCTGTGGTTCCCGTGGGCCCGCACGCGCCGGCCGATCCCCCAGCTCGCCGAGGTCTTCGCGCTCGCGAACCTCGTCGACGCCACGTTACCGAACCACGTCTATCGCATCGAGCCGCAGGCCCAGTCGTACACGGCGCCGGGCGACGTCTGGGACCATCTGTACGACGAGCAGCGACGCCTGCGCGAAACCCAGCCGTTCTTCCCGTTCACGCTCGAGCTCGGCTCGTGGATGTGGATCGAGAAGCACCCGCGGCAGCTCGTGCGGCAGCTCGGGTGATTCGACCCCGTACAGCCCCACCGGCTGCAGCGGACCTTGCGGCGCCACCTCGCCCTGTTCGACGTGTTGCAGCGGGCGAGCGCGGCACCGACGGCGTGGTCCGGTCTCGATGCGCCGAGTCGCGCCGCGATGACCCTCGCCGCGTTCGCGCGGTGGTACGGGCGCTGAGGATCGGCGGTCGTGCCCCGAAAGGCGAGGTCGAGCGGCTACAGGCGCACTGAGGCGAGGGCCGCCCTCCGCCGTCATGCCTGGGCGATCGTCCAGCGCTCAATGCCCGGCATCGAACAACAGGATCCGCTCGAGCTTCTCCGCCGTCACCCGCGTGAGCACGCGGATCTCGTCCTCGATGCCGAACGACGAATGCCCGACCTCGTCCAAACCATCGCCGTCCAGATCGACGACGAAGTCGAGCTGGTGCGTCCCCCAGCTGAGTTCGTCGAGCACCTGGACGAGCCGCCCCTGCGCGTCGGCCGTGAACACGCCACCGTACGCATCCTCGAGCGGGTCCGCGCCGCGCACCGCGAACGCGATCACCTCGACCGCACCTCCCGGGAACACGCCCGCCATGCGCTGTCCCGTGTAGCTACCGGTCGCGTCCCCGACGACGAACACCTGGTCGATCACCCGTGACTCGAGCCCCTGCACGAAACTGCGGGCCACCGCTTCACCCACGGCGATCTCCGCCGCCTCGTTGGCCGCGCGGATCCTCGCATCGACGTGGGGCATCGCGGACACGGCTACCATCGCGCCGGTCGCGGGCACCGCGGGGAACTCGGCCACCCACCAGCTCCCCGACGGCGTATCGATCCAGCCCAGCGATCGCATCGCCGCGACCGTGGAGGTCCCAGTCGACGAGACCAGGTTCGGTGTACCGATTGACACGATCTCGGCTGGAAGTCGAGGATCACCCGCGGGGAGCCGATCGAGCTTCGCGCGCTCGAGTTCGTCGGTGAGCTTCGCGAACGCCTTGTACTTCGCGACCGCCACGTCGATGGCGACGCCGTCCTTGCCCGCCGTCGCGAGACGGATCGGGCGCAAGGTCTCCCACACGATCGCCGGTGCCTGCGGCGATCGAATCGGCGCGGCCGCAACCCCACCCGCCACGGTGGCGCCTGCGATCGGCGCCCGCGGATCGAAGAAGCACCCGGCGTGTCGCCACGCTCCCTTTTTGCCCTCGCGGGTCCACGCGTCACCACCGAGCTCGCTGCCGGGCTTGTCGGCGAAGATCTGCTTGCAGCGCCGCACGAGCGCGCCCGCGAGCGCCCCGTCAGCGCCTTCGGACACCCTGGCCTCGAGCTTCTCGCAGGCCTTCTGAGTCTTCACGCACGCGGTCTGGGCCGCGAACGTCGGCGAGTCCCGACGGCGGCTGCAGGCACACCACCACTCCGGCGTGCCGGCGTGCGCGAGATGATCGAACTGACCGGCACGGATCGCGGTGCGCTCGATCGATACCCGCGCCGGCGCGTCGGTGAAGCGCGCAAAGCGGTTGCCGATCACCTTGCTATCGCTCATGTGCACGGTCGAAGGCTCCACGCGCGCCTGAGCCTCGCCCCCGTCGGGCTGGGCGATCCCTGCGATCGGATCGGTCGCGTCCATCGCGAACAGCGGAACGTCGCTCGCGTCGGCACCGACACGATTGTTCTCGATGGTGACGTCGTCGAGGAAGAGTTCGGCGCCGAGCAGCCGGAAACCGTCGTCGATGTCCACGTTACCGTCGAAGCGAACCCGGAGGTAGCGCAGATCCTTGCTGTACGCGAGCACATCGAGCGAGTGGGTGCAGTCGTGGATGCGCGCGTCGCTGATCACTGCGCCGTCGACGTGACCCAGCGTGAGACCATGGGCACCGCTGCCGAACAGATCGACGCCGGCGAGGGAGACGTCGACCGAGTGTTGGATGCGCAGCACGCCGGTCGTGCATCCCTGGCCAGCGGTGTGGCCGAACGTGAGGTTGTAGATCTGCAGCCGGTCGACGTCCCAGAAGCTCGCGACCACGTCGTCCTCGCTCGCGAGGATGCGCGGAGCCGGGTCGCCGAGGCCGATCAGGGTCAGATCGGACGCGCCGCTGATGTACTGCCGCTCGATGTGTTCGGTCTTCGCGGTCGGGGGCAGCTCGGAGAGCACGTAGTCACCTGGAGCGAGCACCACCGTGCGGGATGGGCCAAGTGCACCCGCGAACTCGGTGATGTTCGCGACCAACCGCGGCGCGCGAGTGCGAATCCCCTCGGCGGCGAGGAGCTCGATGTCGCCGATGGTCTCGGGGATCGCGATGCCGCGGGCACGGGCGAGGGGAGCGCGCGGCGGTATGGGCTCGCGCGTCGGGGCCGGCGGTGAGCTCGGGGCCGGGTCGACCGACGCCGAGGGCACAGTGGACGGCGGCGACGCCTCGGCGGCTGCGGCCACCGCACCCTCGCGACCACAGCCCGCAATCACGGGCTCGCCGAGCCCGAGCACCAGCGGTATCATCCTGACGAACCAGGTCTGCAGTTTCATCGTGGCGCTCGCCTGCTCGGCGTCCGTCCCGGGGGTATCGACCCCGCCGACGTCAGCGTTGCAGCAAACGTTAGTCCCACACACGCCTCTAGCGCTAGCGACGACGGCTCGAGAATTCACTTCCGCGTGGACGCCCGCCGGGCCGAGGCCCGGCGACGCATCCGCGGGCTCAGTTCGCGGTGGTCTTCCACTCGCGCATCGCCTGGTCGCCGGGGCGATCGATGTGCACCTTTTCGTCGACCGACTTCACCCAGCTCATCGGGATGAAGTGGTGCTGGCCCTTGTCGTCCTTTTTCAGCTTGATGGTCTTCTCGCCCTCCATGTGGTCGACGACGGCGAACTGACCGTCGTTCGAGCACACGACCGGGGTTCCGGGTTGGATCTGTTCGGCTTTGATCATGACCGCCGGCCAAGCACGGGGCGTGCCACGACCGATGGGGAACGATGTCGGTGCAGCGCGTCGGGCGACGTGGGCGGATCGGAGCCGACGAGCGCACACGCCACGGGC
>JBBQJI010000119.1:0-10457 GCA_038325765.1 Nannocystales bacterium | reverse complement strand
GTGCCCGACCACCGCGTACTCGTACTCCTGCCCGAGGTCGATCACCCAGTAGTCCCCCCAGAACGGCCCGAAGAAGCTCACCTCCAGCTTCGCGTTGGTCTGCGCGTCGACCACCCGCGCGCGGCCGACGGCCTCGTCGAGCTCGCCGTCGAGGCGGTCCTTGCGGCAGCGGTTGACCACGGCGATCTCGCCGTCGTCGCCGGCCGAGTACGTGGCGGTGGTCGCCATGCAGCCGCGCTGAAAACTCTGGGGGGAGCTGGCGATCTCGTACCAGGGGCCGAGGTAGCGCTCGAACTCGACGCGCTCGACGGTGCGCAGGGCCGGCACCTCGGGCGCGTCCGAGGTGGGGCTGCACGCCGTGGCTGCAGCCACCGCGCCGAAGAGCAGCGCGTTCACGAAGTTCTCGAGGTGGCGTCGCACCTCGGCAGTCTGCGACGCCCGCACCGATTGTCGAACGACGCCACGCAGGCCCCACACCAGACCCCACGACAGACCCGTCTGGGCGCGCGATCTGAACACTTGCCCCGATTGACCCAGCCGCCCCGCGCCCGGGATCCTGCTCCGCTCCGATGCCCGCGAAGCCCTCGACCCGTCGCCGCGGACTCGGCCAGCCCGAGCTCCGCCTCGCCGTGCTCGACGTGCTCCACCGCGCGGGCGCCGAGGGGCTCGAGAAGCGCGAGATCGTCGCGGCGATCGGCGAGACTCAGCGCCGCCTTGAAGGTCTCTCCTCCCCACAGGGCCTTGAGGTGGGGAATGACTGCGATGACGCCGACATCGCCTTGGGGAACCAACGCCATCACACCGGCGATGGCCTTGAGCGCACCCGCAGCAACGTCGTGGGCCCCCGCGATCATGTTCAGCGCCGCCGCGGCCTTCTCCTTGCCGCTGACCTTCTCCCGCCCCAGATAGAACTCCTGCCGCGCCGCCACGGTCTCACGTTGCCGCTGCAACGCGACGATCGCCTCCTCGGTCTCGGTGATCTGCAGCTTTCGCACGTCGGTCACCGCCTGCAGCAGCGTGATCTCGTGCTGCGATCGCAGCCGCGCCATCTGCTCGCCGTCGCGCTTCTCGATGTTCGCCGGATGACCCGGCGACGATCGGAAGAGAACGTCATGAAGAACTTCACGAAGATGATGTGCGGGTCGGTGCTCGCACTGGGTTTGGTGAGCATGGGCTGCGACGAGGCCCAGCCGGGCGACGACGAGTTCGCCGCTGAGGACGACGACACTGCCGAAGACGTCGAGGAGCGCATGTTCTGCCTCTACTCGAGCACGCCGCCGGCGACCGACGACAGCGCCAGCCTGATCGGCGCCGTCGACGAAGTCGAGAGCGACGACGCAGCGAACGGCGGCTGCGATCTGCACATGTTCAAGGTCGCAGCGGCGCCGCCTTCGGATCGCGCGCGCACCGTGGAGGTCTCCGCGTCGAGCATCGCGCCGTTCGACGACTTCGGCGGGCGCGTGTGGCGGAAGAGTTGCACCACCCAGGGCATCTGCACCATCGGATTCACGACCGGGAGCATTCCGTTCACGACCGGCGGAGGCGGAGTCGCCTGTCCCACGATCAACGACTGCTTCCCGCTTCCCTATTGGATCCACGGCGAACTCGCGCTCTCGGCGTCGAACAGCGTCGTCGATCTCCGCGCGGGAGCCCGCGCCACCGACAGCAACGGCAACCCCGTCGACGTGACGATCATCGTCTCGGAGTGAGACGGGACGAGTCGAGCAGGATCGCGGTCGCGCGGTGGCATGCTCGCCATCGCCCAGGGGGCGAAGGTCGCCGAACTCGGCCCCAAGGCCGCCCACCTGTACTTCGGTGGGCGCGGCCGCGGCACCACGTTCCCGGTCCACCCACAGGCGGGCAGCGGATCAAGCGGACCCAGTGACCGCGGCCACCCGTTTCGGGCGATGATGTCCCGCATGGAGCAGCCGCTCGCCCCATCGTCGTCGACCATCCCATCGTCGCCGCACCGGCCGGGATGGCACGCCGATCCGTGGGATCGCGAGCAGTGGCGGTGGTGGGACGGCACGTCGTGGACGGCGCTGGTCAGCACGCGCGCCAGACGGCCGGTCATGCCGATGTGGCTGAGCGTGCCGGTGCTCGTCGCGGCGCTGCTGGTGGTGCCCTCGCTGTGGACGATCCTGTTCCAGAATCCGATGGTCGTGTGGCTCTCGCTCGCGCCGGTCGCGATCGTGCTGCCCGTGATGATGTGGCTCGATCGCGTCGAGCCCGAGCCAAAGGCCGCCCTCGTCCACGCGTTTTTGTGGGGCGCGACGATCTCGATCCTGGTGGCGGGGATCGTCAACTCGCTGGTGTCGCAGTTCGCTGGCGAGCCCATCGCCGCGATGGTGTCGGCGCCGGTCATCGAGGAGGCCATGAAGGCCGGCGGCATCCTCTACGCAGTGCGTCGCCGCCAGGTGGATGGGGCGATGGACGGGATCGTCTACGCCGGTTGGACGGCGGTCGGCTTCGCGGTGGTCGAGGACATCGAGTACTTCACCAAGGCGATGGCCGACGGCCAGCTCGCGACGGTGTTCGTGCTGCGCGGCATCTTGGCGCCGTTCGCCCACCCGCTGTTCACCGCGTGGATCGGCCTGGCCGTCGGCCGCGCGGTCGCACGCGGGCGCGGGGTGTTCCCCGCGATCCTCTGGGGCTACGCGCTCGCCGTGGCCAGCCACGCCCTGTGGAACGGATCCGCCACGGCCGCGCAGCTGCTCGGCGAGACCGGCGTGGAAATCCTCCTTTACACCGTCGTCGCGTTCGTCCTGCTGTTCTTCACCTTCGGCTTCGCGCTGTACCGCGTGCGACGCAACGAGCAGCGCCGCTACGTCGCGCTCGTGCCGTGGCTCGCCCAGCGCTACGGCATCTCGACCGAAGAGGTCGCGTTGTTCGGCGAGCTCGAGTCGATCCTGAAGGCGCGAAGGCGACTGCCCAAGGCGCAGCGCCCGGCGTTCGACCGGGTGCATGCGGCGCTCGCCCGGCTCGCCGCGCTGCACGACCGCCCCGGCGGCGCGGATCCGGCGACCGAGCAGGCACTGGTGGCCCAGCTCCACCAGGCGCGCTACGGCGTAGAGCGTTAGGGGCGGCTGGGCTCAGCCCCCGGACGCGAGGGCGAGCACGCGACCCACCGTCACGATGCAGCCCGTCCCGACGACGATGTCGGGGATGGCATCGCCGTCGATGTCGGACGTCGCGAGGCTCGCCGGGCACCCTTCGAACGCGTCGGTGGTGAAGGCGGCTTCGAAGGCGAACGCGTCGTCGCCCAGGCTCATGATGACGCCGATCGATCCGCTCGCATCAATGCCGCTCGCGACCACGATATCGTTGCACCCGTCGCCGTCGAGATCCGGAGTGTCGAGGGCGTTGACCGGCCCCAAGACGGTGAGTTCCTGCGGCCCCTGCAGCCCGCCCACACCATCACCGAAGTAGACCTCCACGATCGCATCGCCGCCGACAGCGACGTCGAGGTGGCCGTCGCCGTTGAAATCTCCGCTGCCCACGCCCTGGGCGGGATGCGTGCCGTAGACCGTGGGTTTCCCGAGCGTGCCGTCGCCGCTGCCAGCGAAGACGTAGAGCCCCTCGCTCGTCCCGACGAGGATGTCGATCACATCGTCGCCGTCGACATCGCCCGAGCTCACGGCGTAGACCCACGGGGTCGGATATACGACGGCCTGCTCGAAGCCCTCGGCCGCGGTGCCCCGCAGCACGTCGATCGCCGTGCTCGCGCCCGTGACGGCGTCGAGGCGCGCGTCGCCGTCGAGGTCGGCGAGCGTCACGTCCTCGGCCGAGGAGGTGATGGGTTGATCGGCGAGGGCAACGTGCACTTTTGCGGCGAGCACACGTCGCTCGAGTTCCAGGGCTTCATGGAAGGCGCGGCCGAGACCGGAATGCTCGTCGCGACCGCGATCCTCGGCGACCTCGGGCTGAAGATGTCGCGCGCGCACCAGCGCATGGCGGATCGCGTGATGGTCCGACCGCAGCCTGCGATCGAAGGCCGACTCGCCGAGCGTCCGCGGTGGTCGCAGCGTCGGCGAACGCTCGCGCGCCTCAGGTAGAACGAAGGGCCCCGGTCACCGGCTGAACCGGTGCTGTGCGAAGCCGACCTGCCCGCACGGCTCCTCGACCTGTGCCTGAGCTCGGCGTCGAAGCTCTCGTCGCTGTCCGCGGTGACCTTCTTTGACGGCGACGGTCTCGACCGCGAGCCCTTTTTTCAGCGCCTCGGAATCCTCGCTGAGGTCGACAACCTCGAAGCCGCCGTCGTAAGCGTCGTCGGGAGGCGAGGCCGGCGGTGGCGACACCGGTGGCGCGGGCCGTGGCGCCGGCGGGGCCGGGGTCGGGGTTTCCGTCGGCGCGGTCATCGCGGACGGACCGTCGTAGCCCCGTGATGGAGGTGCAGCTTCGACGTCGCCGCCAACGAATGCGAGCAGCACACGAAGCAGCACGGCGGGGTACCTGGGCCGGATGGTAGGGGCACACGCTCGGCGAGTGCAAGCGTCGATGGAGGCTGATACCTCCGCGTTACGCTACGGCACCAGCGGCACCGAGGTCGGCTCGACGGCGACCGCGTCGAGGACGCGCTTCGGAACCTCCCGCAGGTCCCACACGATGCCGAACACCGCGAGCGCGCGCAGCAGGTAGTAGTTCACGTCCACCTCCCACCAATAGAAGCCACAGCGGGCCGCCGACTGGTAGTGGTGATGGTTGTTGTGCCAGCCCTCGCCCATCATGATGATGGCGAGGAGCCAGTTGTTGCGGCTGTCGTCGGAGGTCGCGAACCTGCGGCTGCCGAACATGTGCGAGAGCGAATTGATCGCGAACGTCGCGTGGCCCACCAGCACCACCGACAGCGCGAACACGACGCACAGACCCGACCAACCCATCGTCAGGTAGCAGACGGTGCCGAACAACACCGGTGGCACGAGCCACAGCCGGTTGAGCACGACCAGCTCGGGGTAGCGCGCGAAGTCGTGGATCTTCGAGTAGTCCGTGTCGTGGTTGCGGTCGTAGACCCAGCCGATGTGCGAGTGCCAAAAGCCCCAGCGGCCCGGCGAGTGGATGTCAAGAAGCTGGTCGGAGTGGCGGTGGTGGCCGCGGTGGTGATGCGCCCACCACAGCACGCCACGCTGCGCCGTGCACTGCGCGAGCACAGCGAGCACGAATTGGAAGACGCGGCTGGTCTTGAACGCGCGATGCGAGAAGTAGCGGTGGTAGCCGGCACCGACACCGAACATCAGCAGCACGAAGGCGATCGCGCAGCCGACCCAATCGGCGGCGTCCGGCTGGGTGAACGGCCCAACGATCGCAGCGACGTGGACCGCCCCGAACGAGATCATCCGGGGCCACTCGTACTCACCGATCGACCGCGCCCGTCTTCCGAGGGCAGGAGGTCGCGACGCTGCTGGAGAGTTTGGAGGAACCACGCGCGCTTCGCGGTGTGTCACCTGTGGCGCCGCGGCACAATCGCCACGACCATCGGCCGATTGGCCGCATCTTGGCGCACCGCAGAGGGGCGTGCGCCGCAGTGACGCCGGGGCAACACCCCACCGAATTTGCATCCCGAGATGCGGGATGCGCGTGATTCGGACGTCAGCCGGTCGGCACGCGCGCGATGCGAAACGGCAGGTCGGGCGAGCTGCCGAGCGCGAACGCGGTCACCTCACTCTTCACGACGTAGACCTCGCCCTCGGCGACGGTCGCGGTCGAGAAGCCGTCGTCGGAGTCCGACGGCCGCGCAGACGAGTCGGGCACCGTCAGGATCGAGACGTCGCCCGCCGTCCATTCCGCGTTGAGCACGACCCGCGCGACGACGTCGTCGAACACGACGAACAGCACGTCGCCGGCGAACACGATGCCATCGGGGCCCGCGATGAGCGAGCCGCCGCCGAAGTCCTCGCCGGCGAGATCGATCTCGATGATCTGCGTAGGGTCGTCCATCGCGACCCGGAGCAGCCGTTTCGCGATGAACTTCGTCACGATCACCGCGGTGCCGTCCGGCGTGACCGCGATGCCGTTGAGGCCGAGGTCCATCAGCTCGGGATCGAATTCGGGGTCGGTCGCCCAGACGGTAGCGTCACCGCCGACAGCGAGCCGATGGATCGCGGACGACGGCGGGTCGGTGACGTACGCGACGCCGTCTGCATCGAGTGCGAGGTCGTTGCACGCCGCGGTGTCGACGAGTAGGCCGAGCTCGAACGTCTCGAGGAGCGACGCATCGTCGAGATCGTAGACGTAGACCTGCGACTCCTCCTGGTCGTTGCTGCCGCATACCCACAGGCGTCGCGCCGCGTCGTCGACCTTCATGCCCGCGCTACCGAGCATTGCCGAGCTGGACGCCACGAACACCGATTGCGTGCCGCCCGCGTCGACGCGGGTGATGCCGGCGTCGGTGAGGCTACCGACGAAGAACGCCCGCTGCGACGGGTCGAACGTGACGCCCTCGGGGAACATCATGTCGCCCTCGAGCGGATAGTCGTCGAGCAACGCAGGGCCGCCGCTGGTGGTGTCGGCGCCGGTCGTGTCGACGCTCGTCGACGCGTCGGACGTGGAGCCGCCGGTCGTGTCGGGATCGGACGAGGTCGACGCGCCCTCGGTCGCCGGGCTCGGATCGCCACAGCTCGCGAGCACGCCGCAGATCGCGACGATGCGCGCCTTCACTTGGTGCCCAACTGCTCGGCGAGCGTCGCCATGAAGCTCGACTCTTCCGGCGTCACCGTGCCGTCGACAGCGGCGAGGTCGCCGAGGTCCGCGAGGATCGCCATTTTCTGCTCGTCGGTCAGCGTCTTCGCGAGCGTGGCCGCGCAGCGCTCCGCCTCGGCGAGTCGTGTGTCGCGATCACCGAGCTTCTTGTAGCGCTCGACGGTCGCCTTGATCTGCCCGCCGATCGCATCGAGTGCGACGTCCGGCTGCCAGCTGCGCAGCTTCTCGGCGACCATTCGCATCTCGTCGCCCGTGAGCGTGCCGTCGGTCGCGTGCGCGAAGGTCAGGTAGAGCAGCGCGATCGCTTCGATTCGCCGGTCCATGCGCGCCCGAGCCTACGACAAGTCAGAGCGCGAGGTCGACCTCGTGGCCGGTCGCGGGGTCGCGCAAGATGATCCGCTGCCCCCGCGCCTTTGCCTGACGCACGAGCTGCAGCAGGCCGAGCGCCTGCCCGACGACCTCGCCGGGCGCCTTCGCACCGAGCTCGGTCGCGAGCGACACCAGCAGCATCGCGGTCTTGCCGGGGATCTCGATCGCGACCGGACCCGGATCCCCGGGCCCGATCATCGACTTGGGATCGAGGGACAAGGAGTTGGTCGCGCTTGATCTCGCCGCGCGCGAAGATCGACGCGACGTACGTCAGCACGTCGGTCGCCGAGATTTCGTCGTAGCCGTAGTTGCGGATGAGCCGCTGCTTCACGACCTCGATCTTCTCCTGGGCTTCCTTGTCGACGACGTTCGACACCAAGCTCGTGAGCTTGATGCTGTCCTTCTGATCCTCGAACAGCTTCAGCTCGAGCGCCTTGTAGAGGCGCTCGTTGGTGCGAAAGTCGAACTGCTTGCCCTCGATCGCGAGCGCGCCGATGTAGTTCATGATCTCACGGCGGAAGTCGTCCTTGCGGTTCTCCGGGATGTCGATCTTGGTCTCGATCGATCGCATCAGCCGCTCGTCCGGCTCCTCGTCCTGGCCGGTGTACGGGTTCTTGACCTTCTCGCGCTGCGTGTACGCCTTGACGTTGTCGATGTAGTTGCCGCAAAGCCGGGCGATCGCCTCGTCGTCGGCACTGATCGCGCGCTGGACCTCGTTCTTCACGATGTCCTCGTACTCTTGCTTCACGACGGCGAGCAGCTCGGTGTAGCGCTTGCGATCGTCCTCGTTGGTGATGAGGCTGTGGGTGCGCAGGCCGGAGTCGAGCTCGTTCATCACCATGAACGGTTTGATGCTCATCTGCCCGCGGTCGCTGACGAGGCAGTTCGCGATCTTGTCCTGGACATAGCGCGCGCTGATGCCGTCCATGCCCTCGCGGCTCGCCTCTTTGCGCAGCTCCTTCACCGTGTCCTGCGTGAAGCCGGGCAGGGTCTTGCCGTCGTAGAGCTTCAGCTTCTGCAGCAGCGACAGCTGGTGCTTCTTCGGCTCCTCGAGGCGAGTGAGGCACGCCCACATCGCGGCCATCTCGAGGGTGTGCGGCGCGATGAAGCGACCACGCACTTTGCGTGGGTTGTAGTCCTTCGTGTAGATCTTGATCTCTTCGGAGAGCTTCGTGATGTACGGGATGTCGATCTTCACCGTACGGTCGCGGAGCGCCTCCATGAACCGGTTCTCGAGCAACCGCTGGTACTCGGCCTCGTTGGTGTGGCCGATGATCACCTCGTCGATGTCGGTCTGCGCGAACTTCTTCGGCTTGATCTTCTGCTCCTGCGTCGCGCCGAGCAGATCGTAGAGGAACGCGACGTCGAGCTTCAGGATCTCGACGAACTCGATCACGCCGCGGTTCGCGACGTTGAACTCGCCGTCGAAGTTGAACGCGCGCGGATCGGAGTCGCTGCCGTACTCGGCGATGCGGCGGTAGTTGATCTCGCCGGTGAGCTCCGTCGAGTCCTGGTTCTTCTCGTCCTTGGGCTGGAAGGTGCCGATGCCGACGCGGTTCTGCTCGCTGATGAGCAGCCGCTTGACGCGGATGTGCTTGACGACCTGCGCCCAGTCACCTTTGTAGTGCTTGAGCAGCTCGTCGAAGATGAAGCGGCACGCGGGATTGAGCTCGCCGCGGATGTGCGGGCGGTAGCCATCGCGCTCGAGCCCGAGCTCCGTGATCGCGCTCTCGCGCCACTCGGGCGGGATGAGCTTGAGCGGCTCCTCGTGCATCGCCGACGGGAAGGTCTCGTTGCCGGCGGTGAGGTAGCGGAGCTTGGACGGGATCACCCACTCGTACGTGAACAGCGCGCCCTCGGGCGTGCGGCTGTACTCCTCGATGCCCTGCTTGAGCAGGCGCACGATCGTGCTCTTCGCGGAGCCGACCGGGCCGTGCAGCAGCAAGATGCGCTTCTCGGTGCCGAAGCGCATCGCGGCGGCCTTGAGCACCGCGACCAGTCGCATCAGCGGGATGTCGAGGCCGAAGATCGCATCGCGGCCGCCGTGGGTCTCGTCGTCGAAGAAGAAAAAGTGCGTGACCTTCTTCTTGTTGTCGACGTACTCCTCGCTGCCGTAGCTGATGATCATGTCGTACAGCCGCTCGTGGGCGGTCCGTGCGATGCGCGGATTCTTCCGCACGATCTCGAGGTAGTCCTCGAAAGACCCGCTCCAGTGCAGGTCTTCGTACTTCTTGTAATCCTGGAGGGCGGCGATCCGGTCGACGAGCTGAGGCATGTTCCGTCTCGGGTTGGTTGAAAGCGGACGCGCAGGGTAACAGTTTCGGCAACGCGGGGCGTCGACCGCCAGAATTGGCCGGGCCACAGTGGCCTTGGCGCGGTGCTACGCTGTGCCGCAGACAGATCGGCGCGCGCGATCGATTGGTGGTGCGCGAGGTCGCCAATCGAGTCGTGGGGGGTTGGTCCCGTGGGCGACAGCGACCTATTGCGCGCGCGTCGGTGCTTCGTGGTCGCGGACGATTGATCCACTGTGCGCGAATTGCCCAGACGGCCGCGGTGTGGCCGCAGCCTTGCAGCTACCGCCCGCGCGCTGGTTCGCGTAGGCTTGGTCTCGTGCTCACGCTCACCCGCAAGCCCGGACAGAAGATCTTCATCGGTGGCGGCATCGAGATCGAAGTCCGCGAGGTCCGCGGCGCGCAGGTTCGACTCGGCATCACGGCGCCCAAGGGATTGCCGGTGTACCGCGAAGAGCTGTACCTGCAGATCGCGGACGCGAACCGGCGCGCGATGAGCGACGTCGCGGTCGATCGGCTGCTGAAGCTCGAGAAGGAGTGACGGCGAGAGCGAGGGGGACGCATGGAGATCCCCGAGCGCATGCGCCACATGCTCGACCGCACCGGCTTGGTGGAGGTCGGGCGCGTCACGGCACAGCAAGCGCTTCGCGCGATCGGCAACAGCGTACCGACGTTCGCCGATGCGCGTCGGCTGACCGACGCGACCATCGCGGCGCTCGGTGAACGTGCGATCGTCGAGCACGAGAACGGACCGCAGCGGTGGGTCTATCTCCGCGACCCGGAGGATGACGCGTGGCTCGTCGCGCCGGCGATCCTCGATGAGCAGGGTTGGGGACCGACGGGCGATGTGCCGGTACCGCGGCGCGATCGGATCGTGCCGAAGGGGCTGCCGCTGCTCGGCACCCGTCGGCCGCGCGTGGTTCCCAGCTCCGATGCGCTCGGCACCTGTGCCTCCGCACTGGGGGCGGCCTTCGCAGCGAGACGGCCCTGCACCGAGGTTGGCTCGGTGGCTCGCGGCCAGGTGGCCAGCCAGCGGGCCGCGTGGCCCGGAGGTGGGCCAGTGGACAGCCGCAGCTACGCGGTGGCTGTTCGTGGTTGCTC
>JBBQJI010000118.1:0-10892 GCA_038325765.1 Nannocystales bacterium | reverse complement strand
CGGCCCGACCGGCTCGCCCACCACCAACGTCGACACCTCGACGGGCACCGATCCCGACACCTCGTCGACGGGCGGCGAGAGCAGCAGCACCGGCGACGACACCGGCGGCCCAGTGGTGCCGCCGTGCCCGTACGAGGCAGTGGAGGCGCCGACCGGCTTCGCGCTTGAGGTCGTGGGCGAGGACCTGAACGACCCGGTATTCGCGCTGGGGCACCCGACCGAGCCCGACCGCCTGTTCGTGGTCGAGCTTGGCGGCGCCATCCGCATGATCGAGCCCGGGACCACCACGCCGGTGGAGACCGACATCCTGTTCCTCGACGACGTCCAGTCCGGCTCGGAGAGCGGTCTGTTCGGCCTCGCGTTCCACCCCGACTTCCCGGACGACCCGCGCATCTACCTCAACTACACGCAGCAGCCCAACAACCGCACGCGCATCGTCGAGTACACGCTGGACCCCGCCAACGGCTACGTCGGCGATCCGTCCTCGGCGCGCACGATCTTGGCGCTGCACCAGCCGGCGTTCAACCACAACGGCGGCGGCATCGCCTTCGACACCACGGGTCACCTGGTCATCGGCATGGGCGACGGCGGGCCGCAGGCCAGCGCGCGCAACAGCGGCGTGCTGTTGTCGAAGTTCCTCCGCATCGGCGTCGAGCCCGACGGCAACGAGGACGACCCGCTCGCGTGCGAGGACTGCCCGAGCTACGGGCCGTTCGACTACACGATCCCCGACGACAACCCGTTCGCCGTCGACGACGGCGTGCATGCGCCTGAGATCTTCGCGCTGGGTTTCCGCAACCCCTGGCGGTGGTCGATCGACGTGGTGACCGGCGACATCTGGGTCGGTGACGTCGGACAGAGCGCGCGCGAGGAGGTCAGCCTGGTCGAGGCCGGCCGCGACTACGGCTGGAACGACATGGAGGGCTTCGCTTGCTTCGGCGGCGGCTGCAACCCGGCCGGCCCAAACCAGACCAACGCCGATGGCCTGACGATGCCGATCGTCGACATCGCCTACAGCCCCGGCAGCAGCTGCTCGGTCATCGGCGGCGCGGTGTATCGCAGCTGCGAGGTCCCCGAGTGGGACGGCGTGTACACCTACACCGACTACTGCAGCCCCAACGTCCGCGCGCTGCGCTGGGACGGCAACGAGGTCGAGGATCTCGACGTGGTGATCGTCACCAACGGCGGTCTCGTGGGCAACGGTTGGAACAACTGGGGCGACGTCTACTTCACCGGCGGCGGCGAGTTCACGGGCCGGGTGTGGCGCCTTGTGCCGACGGTCGACTAGACCCGGGGGGGATCGCAGGCCTGCTCGACGCCAGCGCGCGTCGGCGCAGGCTCGGGCAGAGTCCGAGTTCGGCCGTCGCGCCGGTGAGCTACGGCTTTTTTGGTCGGACGACCCGCACCGCGGCCGCTCGCAGGGAGGATCTCTCCGTCGCCGAGCGCCCGAAGGGACGCCGAAGCCGGGAGGACTCGAACTCCGAAGGTACCCGTTCACGGACCGTTACGACGAATCGGGCAGAAGTCGAGGGGCTGCTGCGGAGCTGGACCCCAGGCGGAGGCGAGGAAGTCGACGAGGAATCGGAAGGGGCCGCGGGCTTGCTTGCGGCAGGTCGCGATGACGGAGGACTCTCTCGACGAAGCGGCTGCCGCGAGGGCTGTCGCTACCGAAGGAGCTGCGACGCCAGATGACCGGGCGCCGGACGTCGCGCTCGGCGCGGTTGTTGGTGGGGGCGACGCCGGGATGGTCGACGAACTTCCAGAGCGCGGGCTCGCGCGCGAGTAGGTTGTGGCACATGGCGCCTACGCCGACGGTGGGGTCGGCAGCTGCGGCGGCGTACCCCTCGAGCGCGCGGAGGACCTCGCCGCGCAGCATCTTCATCCGTCGGTCGTACGACACGCGGTCGATCGAGCCACTTTCGAGCAGGTGCTGGGCACGCCAGAGCCGACGCTCGAACGCCCGCATCCGACGACCGAAGATCGCATCGTCGCCACCGGGCTCGATCTTCGACTGGAAGTTGCGCCCGAGGTGGAACCAGCACAGCTGTCGCCTCTCGGGGTTGATGACGAGGTAGGCCTTGCTTGGCACGATCGCTGCCAACCTTCCCGCAGCCCACGCGGCTCGCGCCAAGCAAGGAAATGCGCGGTCTGCAGGCTGAGCTGGCGCGCTAGGAGAAGGCGTTGCCCGAGGCCGCGGTTCTTTCAGGGCTAGGCTAGGCTAGGCTAGAGCATCAGCTCGATGACCCACGCGTCTCCTACGCTGGCCCCGCCGCCGCCGGTCACGTTGGCGACGCCGGCGACATACAATCGACCGGCGGCGGTCGTTGCTACGCCAGTGGCCGTCGCGAACTCTGTGGCGCCAATGTCGAGATCGGCGGACCAAATCACCTCGCCGTCGACGGTCGCGCGGGCCACAGCTCCGCCCTCGGGGTATGGGCCGTAGTTTCGCGAGCCAACGATCACGAGGTCGCCGACAGGCGTCGCACACATATCGAGTGGAACCATCGCGTCAACCGCCAGCTCGGACGCGATGAGCTCGACGCCATCCGCATCACGGTGGAGGAGGGTCGGTACCTCAGCGCCGCCGAACCAGCCGCCCACGCTCACGATTGTCCCATCGGCGAGCGGCTGCGATATGCCGCCGTTCTCCTGCGTCCACTCGACGTCGCCCGCGGTCGAAAATTTGCGCAGGGACGTCGTGTCACCCAGCGTGTCCACGTAGATCACGTCCATCGCCCCGATCGTGACCCTGGAGACGTGCTCGCCCGGCAACCCCGACAACGCGTCGGCCTGCCATACGACCTCGCCGGCCGGGTCCACTTTCACCAACTGGCCCTCGGTCGTGAGCGCCAGCAAGTTGCCGTCGCCATCCACCGCGAGGCTGCGAGCGGGCGGCGACTGGAATAGGTCCCCGACCGCAAACTCGATGTGCGATCCTAGTGAGCCATTGTCCGGGTTGAGCGGATACACCGTGTTGCTGGGGTATTGCGAGTACGTGGTGGTGACCTCCATCAACAAAAGCTGCTGCCCGCGCGGCACAATCGACGAGGTCGTCTGGCGGTCCAACGAGCTCCCGACCATGGACGCTGGGTATTCTCGTTGCCACGCCTCCAGCAGATCGCCGTCGTGCCGGACGGCCGTCCAACGCGACTTGGTGAATCCCCCGCCCTGGTAGCGCGAAGACCCGGCGACGATGACGTGCTCGCCATCGACGATCGACACCGACGGTGCACCGACCCACCAACCGGGCGCACCGCCACTGGCGTCACCGAAAGTGCGAGAGACGAACACGTCCTCCCGCAGCTGAAGGGTCGCGCCACCGTCGATCGTGACGTTCAACGTCACCGGCCCGGCCTGAACGGGCTGCCCCGCGGTGTCGTAGGCGGTCGCGGTGATCGAATAGTCGCCATTGTCCGCGCTGGTGAACAACACGAGTGCGTCATATGGTGCTTCGGTCTCCGTGCTAATCAGTCGGGCCCCTGCGTGGTACTCGACACGATCGATTCCAACGTCATCCGCGACCTCCACTTCGAGGAGCACCTGACCGCTAATCGACAACTCGGCGCTATCCACCATGCCGTTAACACGCAGATTCTCCGCCGTCGGCGGGGCATCGACCGATGAACTGTCGCTGATGCCAGTGATGCCACTGCTGCTGCCCGCACTCGTTTCCTGATCACTGGCGTTCCCCCCGCTCGGCTCGGTGAGCGTCGTCGCTGGGTCGGCCATCGTTGCGATTGCGGTGTCGTCGGTTTCGCTGGTGCCCGTTGTGTCGTTGGCCTCGTTTCCACCGCCGCCCGACACCGGAATGTTCGGACTGTAGCAGCCGACGACCAGACTTCCGAGAGCGGCGACCGCCGTGCAACGCATCATCCTCGGAGGATAACGGATCCGGATTAGCAGCGTCAATAGGAAGGACAAAGGGTCGCGAGGGAACGGGACTCGTGACAATTCGCAAAGCCGGCGTTCCCTACACGGAAAATTGTGCTTACCGGTATCATTTCTGCATCCATCGATAGTCCGCACGGGTGTTCGCGGGCCTGAGGTCTCGCGCCGAGACGCAGATCCGGCCGCTCGCTCGATCTCGGGCCGCAAGCGCCGGTCGCGTCCTCCGCGGGCTCTACTCGACGTCCGGCGCTGGTTCGTGCGCCCGCGGCTCGTGGTCGAACCAGCGGGACGCTCCCACCGAGCCCGTTGGCCCGCGCGTCGGCGAGGGCTCGGGTGCGTCGCTCGGATATCCGACGTGTTCGAGCATCGTCTGGGCGCGGCAGCCGCGTGGTCGAGAGAGTCCTCCGTCATCGCGATCTGGCGCAAGCAAGCCCGCAGCCATTCCGATTCCTCGCCGACTTCCTCGCCTCCGCCTGGGGTCCAGCTCCGCAGCAGCCCCTCGACTCCTGCCCGATTCGTCGTACTGGTCCGTGAACGGGTACCCTCCGAAGCGGAGCATGTCGTCGACTCTCGGTCGCATGCCGAGCTCGACCATCGTGAGGGGGAACAGCCGTCGAGTGATCGCGCGACCCGCCAGCAGGTTCACCTAGGTTCACCTCACCGCGGCGGAGCTTGCGAGCGGAGGAGCCAGTCAGCGCGAAACGCCAGCGCGTGGGGTGACGCGTCAGGAGATCGTGCACGTCATCGAGTAGGCCCGGGAGTCGCTGGACCTCGTCGACCACGACCCACGAGCCGCGGGGCAGCGCCGCGACCTCTTGACGAAAGAGCTCGCGATCACGGGTGAGCCGCACGAGCTCGGCGTCGACGAGCAGGTTGAACCACCGAGCGCGAGGCAGCAGCCCGCGAAGCAGCGTCGTCTTGCCGGTTCCGCGGGGCCCGAAAAGGAAGAACGACCGCGAGGGCAGCGTCAGCCGACGTGTATACACCGCCATCATTATGACGGTAAAAATGATGGCGGTGTGTACTTTCCTCCGACGCCCTCGCAGAACGACGAGCGCCGCTCGCGGGCGGATCCTGCGCAGACGAGTTCTCCGCGCATCCCCGGAGCGCCGAGTACGAGACCCACGCGATGGACCGGCGCCGCGCGCCTGCGGGGCCTCGAGGATGATCGCCTCGGCGTTGGCCGCCGTCAGCTGCGGGGGTCGGCGTCGTCCCCGTCGGACTCTGCGTAGTCGGGCGCGTCGACCTCTGCCTCGTCGGCCTCGGCGTCCTCCACCGGCGCCTTGCCGAAGCGGACGTGGAAGTGACGCGCGTGCCCGGGCCAGTGATGGAAGACGGCCTCGCCGTCCGTGCGCGGGTACTCGAAGAGTCGGTCGAGTTCGGTCTGGTCGGCGCCGCTCTCCAGCGCGTGCTCGTAGAGCTGCTTCTGCACCTTGTAGTCCATGAAGACCACCGCGACGTCGCCACCCGAAACGAAGCTGCGCACGAGCGTCCACGTGCGCGACAGGTCCATGGTCTTCTTGCCGTCCTCGGCCTCGTCGAACACGAAGCCGATGTCGACGTCGCGGCCCTCTTGGTGCGAGACGTGCTCGCGCAGGGGGCCGCCGTTGTTGCGGCTGATGTCGCCGATCTGCACGGGCGGCGCGTCCGGGGCCGCCTCGCGGTAGCGTGCGATCGCGGCGCTGATGCCGTCGATTGTCGCGCTCGTGCCCCATGCGTTGGCGGGCCGGCGGACGTTGTAGCCCTCGCCCTCGGGCAGCTGCACGCCCTCCTTGAACCAGCTGCGGTTAGTGTAGCGGCGCAAGGTGGTGCACACGCGGATCGTCTCGCCGACGCGGATCATGCTGTCCGGTCGCGACTTCAGCCGCTTGTTGTGCCGCTTGAGCGACGACTTGCTCACCGAGTAGCGCGCCGCGATCCCGCCGAGCGTCTCGCCCTTGCCGACGGTGTGCGAGACGACGCGGCCCCCGCCCTCGCACTTGGACGGCTTGGCCGCTTGCAGGCGCTTGGCCCGACAGACGTCGAGCGCCTGGCCGACGCGCAGCCGGTTGGGGTCCTTCTTCAGCGCCGGGTTCGCGGCGATGAGGTGGGCCTCGCTCACGCCCACCTTGCGGGCGATCCCGGAGAGCGTCTCGCCCTTTTTCACCGTGTGCTCGCACTTGCGATCCGCCGCCTGCGAGGGCGGCGAGTACAAGAGGCCAGCGACGATGACCGCGGTGGTGATCGGCCAGGCACGCATGGGTCGATTGCCTACCACGAAGCCGCCCGGCGCGGGGTCCGCCTGGGATCCTAGTCCGCGGCGGGCGCCTGCGCGGGCGATGGGTCGGGCGCCGTCTGGGCCGCGTCGGCACCGTTGGCCTTCGCGACCGCCATGAGGAAATCGAACCGCGTCTGGAACAGCTTCACCTGCAGCGCCAAGCCTTCGATGCGGTGGCCCTGCCCCTCGAACTCGACGTAGGTGATCGGGCGGTCCTTGGCCTTGGCCTGCGCGGCGAACTGCCGGCTCTCCTGCACCGGCACGCGCCAGTCGTTGCTGCCGTGGGTGAGCAGGATCGGCATCTGCAAGCGATCGACGTGGCTGAGCGGGCTGCGATCCTTCATCGTGGCGAGATCGGCGGGCTTGCTGGGATCGCCGCTCTCGAGCACCACCCAGTCGGGGATGTTGCACGCGTCGTGGAACGACTTGATGTCCGAGAAGCCCGCGTGCGACATGCCGAAGCCGAACGGGTAGGCCTCGTTGCGGCCGTTGGTGGCGGGCGGGAACGTCATCGCGCGCATGGTCGCGTAGCCGCCGTGGCTGCCGCCATAGACGCCGATGTGCGCGGCGTCGAGGCCCGCGTGTTTCTCGAGCCAGCGCGCGACGTGGAACAGATCGACGATCTCGTCGCCGCCCAGATCGCGATCGTTGAGCGCGTGGAAATCGCGGCCGAAGCCGTCGCTGCCGCGCACGCTGGGCGAGACGACGGTGAAGCCGGCCGCGCACATGATCTGGTCGAATTCGCTGTAGCTGTTGGCGCCGCCGTAGAACGCCGTGATGAGCCCGAGGCGCTTCGACGGGTCTGGCTGCGGCACCCGCGGCTCGAGCAAGAACGCGTGCAGCTCGCGGGTCTTGCCGGTTGCGCGATCGACATCGAACGTCGGGATCTTCACCGCGGTCGCCTTGCACGCGACGACCTCGGCCGTGAGCGCGTCGTCGGGCGCGGCGACGCGGCCCACCGCGAGCTTGCCGCCCGCGACGTCGACCTCGAGCGCCTCGAACACGATGTCGGGTGACTTCTGGGTGATGATCGCGCGCGTGCCGTGGCCGTCGAGCACCGCGGCGCTGCCGGGGAGCTTGGCGCTGTCCATGACCGCGCCCGAGCCGGGGTCGACGAGCACCAGCGTCGACCCGGCGGGGGTGCGGTGGATGGCGACGACGCCACGGTCCGTGAGCGCCGCCGAGGTGACGTCCTCCTTGAACCGCGTCAACTGGCGGACGCGTCTCGTCTTGCGCGAGACGGCGAAGAGGTTGGCGAAGCCGTCGTCGTTGGCGACGAACAGCTGATCGTCGCCGTCGCCCGGCTCGAGCAGCTCGAGCTCGCTGCGAGCGGCGCGGGTGTCGGTGAGGGTCTCGATGCGGGGCTTGGCCGCCGAGAGATCCACCCGCACCACCTGCACGCGGTTGCGATCGCCACGGCTCTGGGCGGTGAAGTAAACGTGACGACCGTCGGGTGAGAACCGCGGGGTCGACCACGTGAAGCTCAGCGCCGGCGTGTCGCACACGACCTCGCGCTCGGTGCCGCTGGCGACGTCGCGGGTGCGCAGGCAGCTGCGAAACGGCGCCTGTTTGCCTGTGCGTGGCAGGTACGCGATCGTGCGCTCGTCCTCGGAGAAGCCCATGCCGTAGACGTAGTCGTGCTGGGTCACCTGCTCGATCGCGCCGCCTTCGAGCGAGAGGCGGAACAGGTTCATCTTCTCGTCGTTGGCGGCGTCGGCGTGCAGCCACAGCGCGTTGGTGGCGACGTGGTGGTGGATCGACCACAGGCTGCGCTTGGACCAGTCGATGTCGCCGATGGCGGTGCCGGTGCCCAGGGCCCACTGCGCGCCGGGCTGGGCCAGAGGCAGCGAGCGCAACGCGTAGGCATTGCCGACGGCGAAGTAGAACATCTTGCCGGTGCGCAGGCTCGGCTGGAAGCGGGAGAACGGGAATCCGGCGAGAAACGGCTGCAGATCGATCGCGCGGTCGAAGTATCGGACCACGCCGGGGGCCCGTGTCGTCGCCGCCGTGGACTGTGCGGGCTGTGCTGCAGTCACCGGCCCATCGACCGGCGTCTGGGTGGGGTAGGGCGCGGCCTTGTTGGGCGGCGCACAGGCGGCCACGAGGCAGAGCAAGGCCAGTCCGAGCGTGGGGGCGCGTCGCATCGGCCGCGAGTCTAATACAGTGGCGCGAAGATGCGCCGTCCACCCGCCCACTTGGCCGGTTCAGCGCCGAGCTCCCAGTTCGCGGGGCTCGGCCGTTGGCGTGGCGTGACACAGCATCACGCGCGCCTCGACCGCAGAAGAAAACCGACGTCGCGTGGTGCTCGAATGCCCCCAGGTTGCAGTCTGCCGGGGCAAGGAGGTTCATCATGGGAGACGTCGAAGACCTCGGACGGCGCGAGTCCGTCGAGAAGCTGCCGCATCAGGTGGGGAACAGCCGCCGCGGGGGCCGTTCCGCAGTGGGGCCGCCGTTAGGCACGCAATGCTTCATCGCATCCGGGGGATCCTCCGTGAGGTCAGCCGCACGGACAGTGCCCGTGCACGCCATCGCGACATGGCGGGGTGCGTGGCGCGGATGTGCGGGATCGCGGTGGTGGTCGCGGCGGTCAGGGTGCGGGCGTGGGGGGTCGCAACGCACCCGACTCACGCGTCGTGCACGACGAACAACCGGGCGAGCTGGACCTCACACCGATCCACGGGTGCTCCGTCGGCGTCGACCAACCAGTACCGCCAGGTGTGCTCCGGATCCGACTCGACGAAGACGAGTTCCCCTCGGGACCACGGATGTTCCCACTCGGGCGCCGCACCCAGGACGACGTCGAGCGGCACGCGGGCCTCGGCTGCCGCACGAATGAGATGACCGAATGTGACCTCGTCGCGGTGCACCCACGGCACGGACAGCTGCGCTTCGAACTTCCCGGAGCGAAGGTGCACTGCGCCGTGCAAGCGGCCGTACTGGTACAGGGCGAACAACGATTTCGCGGCGGTCTCGAGGTGCTGCACAGGCGTGCTGCGCTTGGGCGGAGGCCCGAGTGGTCGCGGGATCCCACACGAGCTCGTGATGAGCATCTCGGTCGTGATCTGGATCGTCCGCCCGCGCGTGTTCACCGTGATGGTCTTCTGCGGCGGCCCGAGCTCGGCGAGCTGGCGCGCACCGGGATCGAACCCGAGGGCACGCAGCAGTGCGCGCACGTCGATCGCCGCGATCACATCGAAGGCCTCGAGCCGGCCGGGCACGACTCCGAGTTCGTGCCCGGTGAACGTGGTGACCGTGTGGGCGTCGATGTCGACCATCGCGACCGCCGTGGGCCGGGCACCACCGACGGCGTAGATCACCGCACGGCGCAGCTTCGCCAGCGCATGGGCATGGGCGGTGCGCTCGCGCTCGACCTCCTCTCGTCGGGCCTCGAGGGCGGACGGATCGGACCGCGCCCACCGCTGCGCCGCGACGTAGCGAGCCCGCACGGCCGCGCGCATGCCCGCGAGGTCTGCCCCTGCCGCGATCGCCCACCGGCCATCCGCCTGCACCAAGACGGACGATCCGCGGCGTACGAACGCGCGTCCATGGTCACGCACCGGGTGCCGACGACATCTGGCGTCCACGAACGCCACCACCTCGCGTGGCGACATCGGCCCGGCGTTCGCGTCCAATACCGCGAGCACGATCCGCTGCATCGACCAGCTGGTGAGGTGCGCGTCCTGCCACGCTCGATCGAGCTCGGCGACCGTCAAAGCGACTTCGGGACCGGGCACGGCAGGCAGCGGCGGCGTCACGAGTGGGACCGGGCTGAACTTCGGCGGTCTCAGCCCGAGTCGGAACACCCACAGGTCGAGGTCGGCGTCGTAGGGGTCGACGCTGTACTGACCGCCCTCGCGATAGATGGGGGCTCGCGCAGGCCGACATCGCCCGAGTGACGACAGGATATCCAGCGGGGCCCCGAAGCCGGCGACCGCCAGGCGCACCGCGACGTCGGGCAACGTCATCGGTGCGCCGCGCTCGAGCAACGCGACCATGAGCAGCGTGTAGTAGTTGGCGTCGGGGTGGGCCATGACGGCCTCCACGCGGGGAACGTCGATGCCGAGATGCGCGCACCAGGCGTTGATGGGTGTCGTCATGTTTCCGGTTCCGGCAAGGTGGGGGGGGTGATCGGGCGCGATCGCGGCGCGAAGAAGAGGAGGTGTCGCGGGCGCCGGCGATCATGCGATGGGTTGCGGCGGCGGGGAAGCGTGGATGATTGCCCGTGCGGTCTGCTGGCGACGGTGAGCGGCCGTGGTCGACCAGGCCGCGTGCGCTCAGCCGTCGTCGTCGGCCCAGCGCAGCCCCACGACCCTCCCATCGCAATCCCTCGAGCCACGCCGCCGCGTCCTGGCCGATCGACCGCGGTCGTCCGGTCTGGGTCGCGACCTCATCCACGAGTATCGCGCGAGCGGCACGATGTCCTCGCGGCGCGATTCTCCCGAGGCGCCTCATCCGAAATTCACACCGACGGCTCGAGCTCCGCGAGCGAGGGGCTCACCGGAGTCGACGGCGTCTGCTCCGAATCATCGTCGCTCTCCGCGCTACGCCCAGGTCGACGCGCCGTCGGCCGCACGCGCGATGCGAGATCGTCCTGCCCCGCTTTCGACAGCGACGCCCAGAGCAGCGTCGCGACCTTGCGGAACGTCTCGTCGAACGCCTCCATCGCGCGGCTCTTCGTCGCCAGCGTTCCCTCGGCTTCCCTGGCTTCGCGCGCGACGACTTCGATCGCCTTCTCGAGCGGCTTCGC
>JBBQJI010000117.1:0-10960 GCA_038325765.1 Nannocystales bacterium | reverse complement strand
TCGCAGCTTCGTCACCCGCCCCAAGCCGGCGCCATGGCACTCGCAGATGTACTCGCTGCACGTCCTCGACCACGCGATGCGTCAGAAGCCGATGGCGCGCGAGTCGATGTCGCTCGAGGAGCACGCGGCCTTCATCGCCTCGGCGACCTCCTGATCCCGCGGCGCTCAGCGGGATTTCGCGGCGTTGCCCGCTCGCTCGGGCGGCGGCGCGAGCCTGTGGATCTCGTCGGCCGTCAGGTCGCGCCAGGACCCGCGCTGCAGCATGCCGAGCTCGATGTGCATGATCCGTGTGCGTCGCAGGGCGAGCACGCGGTGATCGAGGACCTCGACCATCCGGCGGATCTGACGGTTGAGCCCCTGGGTGAGCACGACCTCGATGACCTGCGCCGATGTGCGACGGACTCGGCAGGGCTTGGTCACCGCATCGCCGATGTCCACGCCGCCGGCCATCTTGGTGATGAAGGCATCGGTGACGCGCCTGTCGATCGTGACCAGGTACTGCTTCTCGTGGCCGTGCTCGGCGCGCAGCAGCCACCGATCCCCGCGGTCCGGCCGGCCTGGCTCAGATCCTGGCAGGGGAAGCCTGCGGTGAGCAGGGTCGTACGCTGCGGGACGCTCCGCAGCTCCCGGACATCTGGACGGACGGTCGTGCCAGGGAACCGATGGCGCAGCACTGCTTGCGCGTACGGGTCGAGCTCGCACAGCATCTCGGTGTCGTGCCCGGCCCGTTGCATCCCGAGTTCGAGACCGCCGACGCCAGCGAAGAGCCCCGTCACCCTCACGTGGTCACCTCGGCGGTGCTCGACGACCGCCGTGGCCGTCCCGGGCATGTCGGAGTTCGGGAGTTGCAGCGGCGGCTCGCGGTTCCTCGCATCGGCGCGCGAGTATACGGGGTTCCGAGTCGACTCCGGCGGGTTTCCGGTCGGCTCCGCCGCCGATCACCAGGGCACTCCGACAGGGTCACCTGACTCGCGCACAGCCGCGGCGTAGCCTCGGACACGAGCATCCGATGAACGCGCACGCGAGCGCTGGCCGTTCGGCCACGATGGCCTCGTCCGACGCCGGGGTACGAGTGGGGAGCCGGCGGCCGCGAGCCGATCGAGGTGGACGAGCCCGAACCGCTCGTCCGACCTCGATCGCGATCGCGGGCTCGCTGACCTACCGGCCGATCAAGGTGGACGAGCCCGCACCGCTCGTCCGAGCCCACGGCGGAGCACTGGTTGAACCTCTACTCCGCCGCGTAGACGGCAGGGCACGCTAGCGTCCTCCTGGATCCTCGCCGGGCCTCATCATGCTCGGCGTGGTCGGACCCCAGAGCGTGGCGGTCGAAGTCCTCGATCGCGCCCGACGCGAAGGCGAGGCTCGACGCGGCCCTCGCCTGACCAGAGGCGAGCGCCGCAGTGCCATCGGGCACCGCGGCGCCGCGCTCTACCCTCAGCTCAACTCCCGACGACCGGTTCCACCGGCTCCACCGGCTCCACCGTTCCCCCCACATCCACAACCACCTCACTCCCCGCATCCACCTCCCCCGCCTCACCCCGCCGCCTCCTCCCAAACAGCGAAGGCGCAAACCCCCGCGCATCCCCGTGATGCCACCGCACATACCCCACCCCCCGCCGACACTCGTCATACGCCCGCACGAACAAGCTCACCGCCCGCTCCCGCACCAGGTCCCTCGCCCCCACCCCCGCATCGCTCCCCACCCGTCGCACCCCCAGCGCGACGTGCAGCTGCGACCCCAACACCGCCGCCCGATCCACCTCCTCCGCCGTCACCGTCGTCTTCCCGCTCACCTCCTTCCACGACTCCCGGAACACCGCCGCCAACGCGACCAGATCGTCCGCCGTATCCAGGTGCCCCTGCCCGCTGCGGATCTCCGCCACCCGCGACGCCGACAACACCCCGCGGTGCGCGAGCGCCTCGGCGGCGACCAGCATGTTCTCGCGCAGCGGCACCGCCTCCTCGAGCACCTTGGCCACCGCGTCGTTCGGCACGGGCGCCGTGCCCACCGCGTTCGCGTACAACGCCGCATGCGCGTACGTCCGCAGCTTCCGCAGCGACTTCGCGTCGAAGCCGGGCAGCGCCAGCAGCTCCTCGGCGATCGCATCCATCCGGTCCGCCGCGCCCAGGGCGATCGTGCACGCGGTCGCGACGTCGAAGTTGATCGGGACCAGATCCTCCGTCGCGACCGCCTCGATCTCGCCGCGCACGGCCGCGAACGCCTCGTCGGCGGACTTGGGGTTGAACTTCTTGGTGGTGGTGGGGTTCGAGTTCTTCATGGCGCGTTGCGCTCCTTGGCTGTCCGCGTCGGCCACCCACGCCCGCCGTTGCACGACCAACCGCGATCGGTCGCCCGCAGGCTCCGCCGAGCCCGGGGCACACCGCGACCGGTGCCCCGGAGGCTCCGCCAAGCCCCGAAACCACCGCGATCGGTCCCCCGAGGGCTGAGCGAAGCCCCCGGACCACCGCGATCGGTCCTCCA
Source organism: Nannocystales bacterium (assembly GCA_038325765.1). Lineage (GTDB taxonomy): Bacteria > Myxococcota_A > Polyangia > Nannocystales > Nannocystaceae > Xiheibacterium. The sequence continues at coordinate 8,478 of JBBQJI010000117.1, read as the reverse complement.
AGGGCTCCCCCAAGCCCCCAGACGACCGCCATCGGTGCCCCGGAGGCTCCGCCGAGCCCCGGGACCACCGCGATCCATCGGCCGTGCCCCCGCGCCGTACACTCGCGGTGTGCCCGCCTCCTGCGACCGCCGAAGCGCCACGACGCCCGCATGCCAGCGCCCTCGCTGGCCCTCGGCAGCGCGATGACCCACGACAAGAAACCATCGCCCGAAGACCTGAGTCGGCGACAGCGCTGGTTCGAGGACCACATCCGAGAACTCCGTGCGAACTCCGTGGTGCGGCGCGCGGAGCCTGGCGTTCGATACGCGTGCCCGTGTTGCCGGTGCCTCACGCTCGACGAGCGGGGCGGATACGAGATCTGTCCCGTCTGCTTCTGGGAAGACGACGGCCAGGACGACCATGACGCCGACCGGGTTCGGGGTGGTCCGAATGGATCGATGAGCCTGGACGACGCACGCCGGAACTACGCTGCCTTCGGCGCATGCGACGAGAAGAGCAAGCAGCACGTGCGTTCTCCGCTGCCCGACGAACTCCCGAATGCGGGCTGACGCCCGTGTGCTGGGCGAACCGGATCCGCGCGAGCCCAGCGCTGCCTCGAGGTTGAACCGTTCAACGTGGCGAATCGCACCAGCGCGGGCGAGCTCATCGCTGCTTGTCGTGCTGCCGTTGGCGCGAGCCCCGAGGTCGTATGGAACGTCGCGGGCGAGCGCCCTCCGCCGATGCTCCACTCGCCCGAGGGTCCTCTCCGCGACTGGGGAGATCTGGACACGCGTCGCGCTCGCGACCACGGGTTCGCACCGCGACCGCTCGCGGAGACGGTTGGGGAGGCATGGGCGGCGACAGCGAAGCGCCCCGCGGCGGCGGACCGGGCGCCCTGAGCCGGAAGCCGCGCTGGGCGTTGGCCCGGGACTCACCATGTCAGCCATTGACTTAGTTCGACGTCGGCGTAGGCTCCGTCGGTGAGGGTCACGTGGGATGACGCGAAGAACGTCGCTAACCAAGCCAAGCACGGCGTCTCGTTCGAAGAGGCCAGCGAGTTGCTCTCGTCCGGCGTCGGGTATCTCGAGATCTTCGACGACCTTCACTCCGAGGATGAGGAACGGTTCATCGCGATCGGCCCAGTGCGCCGCGGCGTGGTGCTCGTCGTCTGGACCGAGGTCGCCGAGGAGACGACGCGGATCATCAGCGCGCGGTGGGCGACCAAGCGCGAGCGCACGGCCTACGAGGCCTTCGTGAAGGAGCAGCGATGACGGACATGCCCGAACTCACGGCAGAACAACTCGCGCGAGCGATTCCGGCGCGCGTGCGTCGCCGCCTGATGGCCGGCAAGTTCGAGAGCGGCGCGGACGTAACCGCCCTGCGACGCTTCGTCGGACTCACGCAGGCCCGATTCGCGCTGGCGATCGGGATCAGCGTGCACACGTTGCGAAACTGGGAGCAGGGGCGTCGGCAGCCGGACGGCCCCGCGATTGCGTTGCTACGCATCGCTGCGCGACACCCGAAGATCATTCGTGAGAACCTCGAGTCGGCCGCATGATCGCGATCGGCCGCCCCACAAATCGTTGCAGCTGACGAGGCTTCGCCTCGCAGCTGAACACCCATTCGTTGGGCACCGGCGCGATGTGGTGGAGGTGGTTCGAAGCGAGTGCGCGAGGTCAGTCCTCGTTCGTTCCTCGGGTCGGTGGCTCGCGGTGCCGGTGGGTTGCGAGTTCGGAGCGCCGCGATGCCCCACCGCGATCGGTCCCTCGCAGGCTCCCCCGAGCCCAACGCCCACCCCATCCCTCGAGGGTGCACCGCCGAGTCGCCACCGTCGCCCCGAGCTCCGGCGCGGCCGCTGCAACCCTGCCCGCGTACACTCGTCGGCCTCGACGTGCGCGGCACCACGTCTACGCAGATCCTGGCCGTGCTCGCGATGCTCCTCGCCGCCTGCGATCGCGCCCCGGAGCCCGCGCCCGCGCCACCCCCGGCGCCCGCTCTCGCCCCGACGCCCCCGCCCGCCGCCGACCCCGAGGATGACGTCGTGCTCGTCGAGGCGATCACCGCACATCTGTGGCGGGTCGAGGAGTCGGACCTCACCCAGCTCGCCGTCGAGGTCGCCGCGGGCGAGGTCACGTGCACGCCGCAGCCGCGGGGCTGTCGTCTCGCGCTGCCCGGTCGCGCGCAGGCGGCCAGGCGGATCGGCGCGATCGAGGGCGATGTGGTGCTCTCGGTCGCCGGTGTCGAGCTCGGCGACGGGTCGACGTGGTCCGCCGCCTTGCGGGCGGCGTGACGGTGGGGCCTCGCTGCGGTGGCGCTCGAGCGGGCCGGCGAGGCACGCACGCACCGCTACCGCGTGCCCTCGCTGACCGACGCACGGCCGGGGCGCCGGCTGGAGGTCGAGGCCGCCTGGGACGCGTTGGCCGAGACCGTGCAAGCCGACCGGCGACACCACGCGTGACGTCGACGCCGACGCGGTCCCGCGACCGCTCGCGGATCCGATCCTCGAGCCCTATCCGCATCGTCGCAACGGGGCAGGCCCCGAGCGCGAGGGCGGGACGGTGTTGTCCGACGAACCATCCGGCGAGCTTGCGGGATGACGCGGTGCCTGCCACCCTGGCCAGGCCGCAGAGCACCACATTCGCGAGGACACAGCATCGATGAAAGCACTCGATCCATGGAAGGTGGCAGCAGTCCAGCACGAGCGCGCGCCGCCCATGCGACCGCGCGCGGCCTGACCGGCGTCCACGAGATGGGGATCGGCCGCGAGGCCGACGCGACCTACCGCGCGCTGGCGGCCGAGGGCGCGCTGCCGCTGCGCGTGCACGCGTACGCGGACGAGGCGTGGCTCGGCGCCGATCTCGACGCAGCGCGGGGCGGACCCGACCCGATCGTGCCGGGCGCGACGTACCTGCTGCGCGGCGTGAAGATCTACGCCGACGGTGCGCTGGGCAGTCGCGGCGCGGCGCTGCTCGCCGACTACGACGATCGCCCCGGCCACCGCGGGCTGCTGCAGCACGACGCCGCAGAGCTCACCGCGCTCGCGCGCCGCTGCGTCGCCGGAGGGTGGCAGCCGGCGACCCACGCGATCGGCGACGCCGCCAACCGGGCCGTGCTCGCGGCCTACCGCGTCGCGCTCGCCGAGGCTGGACGGCCCGACGTGCGCCCGCGGATCGAGCACTGCCAGATCGTCGCGCAAGAGGACTTCGCGGAGTTCGCCGCGCTCGGCGTCATCGCCAGCATGCAGCCGACCCACGCGACCAGCGACATGCCCTGGGTGCCCGATCGCGTGGGCGCGGCGCGACTGCCCGGCGTCTATGCGTGGCGGCGATTCCTCGAGGCCGGGGTGCCGCTTTGCTTCGGCAGCGACTTCCCGGTCGAGCGTGTCGATCCGATCTTCGGCATCCACGCCGCCGTCACCCGCCAGGACGAGCACGGCGAGCCTGCCGGCGGTTGGCTGCCGGACCAGCGCCTCGATCTCGATCAGGCGCTCGCCGCGTTCACGCGGACCGCCGCCTTCGCGGTGCACCGCGAGCGCGAGCTGGGGATGGTGCGCGTGGGGATGGCCGCGGATCTGACCGCGTTCGATCGCATGCTGGACGTCCGCGATCCCGCGGGGCTGCGCGCGGCACAGGTGACCGCGACGATCGTCGGGGGCTCCGTGGTGCACGGGATGTGACGGGCGCGAGCACGCCGCTCCGATCCCGGCGCGTGTGCATCGCGGTGTTTCGTAACGGACGTCGATGACTTGCGCCCAGAGATCAGCAAACTTCGAACGGAAGCAACCGTTCTCTAGCGCCCGCCGGAGCTCGCTCAGGGCGCCGCGAAGACCTGCGTCCACACGTGTCTACCGGCGCCGTCGGCGTAGTAGCCGATCCCGTTCTCCGTGAACTCGGGCGACATGATGTTGCGACAGTCCTCGTCGCTCGCCATCAGGACCTCGATGATCTCGTCGGGCGACCCCTCAGACGCCTCCGCGATGTTCTCGCTCGCGGTCGAGTACATGTAGCCGACGGCGTCCAGGCGGTCGGTCAAACGCTGTCCGTCAGGCGATACGTGATCGAAGAAGTCCAGTTCGATCATCTGCAGGCTGTGGACGTGGGCCGCGCATTCCAGCGCCGAGTCCCATACGAGCGGCGCGACGGATTCGAAGCTTCCCGCCGCGCCGCAGTCCGCGCCTGCGGCGCGGCGCTCGTTCACGAGATCGAAGAGTTGCCCGGCGATGAACCGACCGTAAGTCTCCCCCGAAGGGACGTCCGCGCAGAACGGAACGTCGGGCAGGTCGCCGCCCGAGTCTTCAGCAGGGGCTTCGGAGCCGGTCGACGGGCCTTCGGTCGTCTCGCCGGTGCTGGTGGTTCCGGGGGTGGTGGTCTCGCTGCTGGTAGTCCCGCCGCCGTCGTCGTCCGCGCTGGGACTGCAGCCGACCACCCACAGGAGCGATGATGCGGCAGCTGTCACGATGCGGACGATCATCCCGACTCTATATCACGGATTTTGCCCCGCGCAACGACGCGGGGTGGTCAGCGGTCGGTTTCTTCTGCGCAAGCATTCGCTAGCGCCTCGTGAGCTCACTGATGTCGTACATCACGGCGTGCGCGTCCGCCTGAAGACCCGTGCAGAAGAGTGAAATCGGTCCTGAGTACGGTTGGGTGTTCGGATGGACCTCGATGTCCACGGTGACCGGTCCTGGCGCGACGAGTTGGAAACCGTCGCTCGCAGCCGCGCCTGCAAAGTCACCGTTCTCGTTATAGGTGAAGATCCAGCACGTGACCGCCAGGTCTGCATCGCTGTCGTTGAACCGAAACCGCGAAAGGTTCCAGAACGTGTCCGGCCCCACGGAGTCGCGGACCAGCGGAAGCGCCCACGAGTCGTCAGTCGCAAGGTTGTCCGTCCGCGCCCCACCAAGATCATCGTACCGAATTTCCGGAATTTCGGGGGGAGGGCCGAGATCGCTGGTCAAAGGCTCGGCATACGTGGCTGTGTACGACTTTCGATCGGTAAGGCCCACGCTTCCGGCGTCCTCCTTGACCAGGTAAGAGTTGACGGCGGATCGTCCATTCGCACCCATCGGAGGCAGCACGCATCGTACTGCGTAGTACCCTGCTTCTGCGCTCTGCGCGAGCGCCATGGTGAGAAACGCCGCGCCAGTCCCGGGACCGTCCGTCGGCAAGGATGCCTGATCGTCGACCACCCCACCGAAGGGGCCCATACTAAGACCAGTGCACTGGACGGATCCCGAATTGTTGGCGTCTTCGACGTGAACGCTCACCGACCAGGCGCCGGTCGTCACGGTGTTGTCACGAACGATCGGACAGATCACGGTCAGCGGAAACGCCGTGGAGTCGTTCTCCACAGAACCGTCCGGCCGGGGCCCAAGGATGCCGTTGCTGCCGTGGACCGGCTTGCACGACGTTGCCGGGTAACTCTTGTGATCGCTGGCGAGTGCACCCGTGGAAGCGATGAAGGCGAGAGCTCCGCACAACGCGGCGCAGGTCCATGAACCCGCCTTTGCGAGAAGTCGATGCGAACGGTGGAGCGCCTGGCTCAAGGCGCTTTTGTGGGTGCTCGACATCATTAGGTGACGCATGTTCACGATTCCCCGATCCTGTAGTACGCGATACCGGACATCATGCCGACATCAGGAGCCGGCGGAAGCACGCACCGGATGAAATAGAACCCCCAGTCGTACCCGCCGCCATTGCTGCCGAACACCATACCCGCCTTGCCCCACGACGAGCCGAAGGTGTTGACCGAGGTCCCCATTTGCTCGTTCGAAAGTGTACCGTCAGGAGAGCCCGAGAACACATTACATTGAATCGCGGACTGGGGGTTCTTGTCGGAATAGCCGATCTCTAGACTATCCCAACCGTTGTCATGGTCCAGGATGTCTCGGACGATCGGGCAAGCCACCTTGATCGGAGATGTCGTGCTCCAGTTGCTCACCATGCCCTTGGCGTTGTAGTCGAGCAGACCCTGTGTGGCAGGATCTCCAAACAGTGCGACTATCCGGCAGAACGAGCCGTTGAAGTACTTCACGTCGTCCGCCGCTTGTGCGTCTTTGCCGAATGCCGCCAAGGACGCCAATCCAAGTGCAGCGGTTCCCTGCCTAAAGGCATGCTTACAGATCCATTTAGTTCTTGCCTGTCTCATACTTTCATTCCCTGGGCCGACGTCACTGTTGTTGTCACTAGTACTCGGACTCGGACTCGGACTCGGACTCGGACTCGGACTCGCCCCTGCCCCGTCAGCATCCCTGCTCCCCCTGTTCCTTGCAGCACTGTGGCTTTTCCCACACGAAGTAGCATGCAGCCACCTCCACTTGCTGGGAGGGCAGGCAGAACATGTCAGCAGGACAGTCGTCGTCGTCCTCACATACGAGGAGGCACAACGAGAAATCGGTGTTCGCCGACGAGGCAACGCAACGCGGTTGAACGGGAGCGTCGCGCGGCAGGCAGTCGTCGTCGTCCTCGCATCGCTCGACGCAGATGCAGGCATGGCACGCAAAGTCGTTCCAGGCCGCGATCTCCGTGGCGGCGTAGCTGTGCGTACATTCCGACGGGGGAACGTCGGCACCCGACCTACGCATGTTCACGCATTCCGTGAGCGGTACCAGCCCGTCTTCTTCGATCTCGGTGCTGGTCTCGGAAGTCAGTGAGGTTTGCGGCATCGGCCCCGCGTCACTGCCCTCCGCCCCCACGACGCGGTCGCTACACGCCGCAGCGCCGAGCAGAGCGCCGTAGATGACGAAACGCACGTACCACGGCCAGCGTCTCATTCGCACTGCGCCTCCTGCTCCTCCATGAGCTCCGAGCACTCCGTCGGCTTTCCTTCGCGCAGACGCACAACGTCCGCACAGTCGAGATCCGTTTTGCAGAGCGTGGCCTCGAAACCCGCGAGATTGCATGCGCTCGGCGGGTCGGTCCAACCCCGCGAGCCGCTATGCCCGTCGGCGCAGTCGACGACGCACCTCTCGAATCCATCACTTCTCATGTATTCCATGCAGGCCGCCTCGGTCGTGCACCAGTCGCTGCAGGCGTCGGTGGCCTCCCGACGGGAGGGCGGCCCGTTCTGCTCGGGACCGCACGCACAAGCCGAGCCGATCCCAACCGCGAGAGCAGCACGGCGCCACGTCACTCGCTGTCTGCGTTTGACGCGGCTCACCGCGCGCCCCCCTGTGCAGGCAATTCCTGAGGAGGCAGAGTCGCAACGTCCGGCCACGGCAGCGCAGTGTCCCGCCGCGCGATGAACATCACCGAGCGCTCCGGAACAGGGTCGGGGAACCGAACTCCGGCCACCGTGAAGGGCTCCTCCAGCCCGACCACGGCCATGAAGCGCTCTAGTGCGAGTTTGTCCTCGTGCGCGATACGAAGGCGGCACAGTGATGAGCGGCAGTCTGCGTCGAGCAGCCGTGATCCCTCGGCGTGCGACGCATCCGTGAAGAACGTCCGGACCTCCGCCTCCACGCTGCCCGCCCACGGGTCGTTGCGCGACTGCAGTTGAAACTCGCGGTCGAGATGCGCAGCGATCGCCGCGTTGCGCGGCGCGATCGTGACGGGGGTCGGGTGCACCACGCTCGCATCGTCCTCCGCTGCAGGTGCAGACTGCTCCTCGGGCGCTCCGTCGGTCCCTGAGGCGGTTGCCTCCTCGGCGGTAGCCGATGGCCGTGTTCTAAATCTCGGTTTCTGCGCCCATCGGCCGTCGCGCGCTGTAGGCGCGGGACCGCCGGTCGGTCGAACGTACGAGACATCGCCGGTTTCGCGGGTCGAGCCAACCGACCGGACGGCGAAGGCTACCAGCACAGCCGCAACGGCCCCGAGCGCGACGAGCCCCCACGCAAGCCGAGAGCGTAGCGGCCCCTTCCCAATCAGGTCTCGTCCTCCTCGACGCATCGACGCATCGACGCATATCTGTGCGGGTCAACCGGTGCAACCGAAATTCGCTACGGCCGTCATCTCCGCCAGAACGCGCTCTGAGAGCCCCGTCGCTCGCACGCGATCAAAAGATCGGACCCCACGATCCAGACGCCCCGGTCACACGCAGGTCACTCGGTTCCCGCGCCCCCGCTTCGACGACCGACCTCCGCACCCTCGCGAACCGACACGACCACGCGCAGCGTGCCGCAACCCGTGACACCCCGTGCCATAGCGCCCGCGCTTAAGCGTTTTGAAGTGGGAATTTGGGCGCGCGGGTGAGTACGGAGTGGCCCGGTGAGCAGCGATGAGCGCGCGGCCGGGAGAAGTTGGCGAGGGCCTGGGCGCGAGGGGAAGCGCGAGTGAGGGCGTGGCATGAGGAAGCGCAGCGCCAAGAAGGGCTCGAGAAGGGCAGCGACGACGACGGGCGGGCGCGTGGTGGTGAACACGTCGCCTCTGGGGCGCGTGGTCAGGCGAACAACCGCCGAGCCAACCTCGGTGCAGGGCCGGTGCAGGGCCGTCTCGCTGCGAAGGCCGCCCCCAGTGCGGAGGCACCGATGCCGAGCGCATCGGAGCTGGGAACCACGCGCG
>JBBQJI010000116.1:0-11012 GCA_038325765.1 Nannocystales bacterium | reverse complement strand
CCGGTTGGGGCGCCCTCGCGCGCCCACGTCCAGGCGTCGGCCCCGTTGGCCCTGCCGTCCACCACCACGCTCGCCTCCCCACCAGACGTCCACCTCATCCGCAACCTCGGCGCCCTCGCTCGACACTCTCTCTCCGCGCTGAACCGTGGGCCCGCTTACCTCGACGGCTCCCAACAGCCCTCCGGCTCGCCCGCCCTCCAGCGGTTCGCAGTTCAAAACGCTTAAACACGTGCAAGGGCAAGGGATGGCTGTCGCTCACGCCCGACGACTGCACGGCGGCGGGCGGCGAGCCGATCTGAATGCCCGAGGGGCCGAACGTTCCTCGAGAATCCGGCCAGCCGTGGTCACGGGGCTGACGGCCTCCCGCTGGCACGGCGGCGACGGCCGTGAGAACCTCACCCCGTGGCCGATGGAGATGGACGCAGTCCCTTTGCGATCGCCCCCGTTCTCGCGGGGGCGCCCGCGGTGCTCACCCACGCCGTCGGCACGTTGGTGGGGTGGGATCCCGAGCGTGGACCTCTGGTGATGGTTCCCGGCCACGTCGGTGACCCGCTCGTGGCGATGACCACGGTGCCGCTCGACGCTTCCAGCGCCCAGGCCGAGATCGCGGTGGGGCGCAGGGTCGTGCTCGCGTTCGATGGCGGGCGCGTCGATGCGCCGATCATCGTCGGCTTGCTGCAGCCGGTGCCCGCTCCGCCGCCCACGCCCAGAGTCGACGCTCAGGTCGACGGCCAGCGCGTCGTCGTCGAGGGCAGCGACGAGATCGTGCTGCGGTGCGGTCTCGCGTCGATCACCCTGCGCAGCAACGGCCGCGTGGTCATCCGCGGCACGTACGTCGAGACCCGCGCGCGCGGCGTCAATCGCATCCGCGGCGGCTCGGTCCAGATCAACTAGACGACGATGTCGAACGCGCTGGATCCGATCCGCTGGGACGTGATCGACGAACACCTCGACGAGGCGGACTTCCTCTTCGAGCAGTGGGTCGCCGCGCTCGAGTCGGCGACGTACCGTCATCCCCGGCTGTGTCGCGGGCTCGAGTACCGCCTGGTCGCACACGTCGACGGGCTCGCCGTCGGTGGCGACGCCGTCGCCGAGCGCCTGCTGTGGCCCGCGATCGCACCGGATGCAGACGGTGTCACTCGGGTCGCCGCCGCGACTGCCGCCCTCGTGTCGGACGGCGATCCCGCGCGCATCGATCGTCTCCTCGCCGCGGTCGGCACGCTCGCGCCCGGGCCCTGTCGCGATGGGGTTGTGCTCGCGCTGACGGCGTCGCCGCGACCCGAGCTGTCGGCACGGGTGTGGAGCGCAGCCGAGCGCGTCGAGGACCAGGCCCGCGCGCCGTTGCTCGCGATCGCGGCGGGCCGTGGCGGGAGCGCGCCGGGGCCACGCTGTACGGCGTGGATGGATCGCGCGGCCACGCTCGGGGATCCCGGCGAGCGCGCGATCGCTGCGGCCGCGGCGGTGCACCTGCCCCGCGCCAACGCCCTTCGCGTCGCAGAGCGGCTCCTCGGAGACGCTGACGCCCGAGTGCAGGCTGCTGCGTTCGCGACCGGCCTGGTCCACGGCTCGGCCGTGGCCTACGGCTTCGCTGTGGACGTCGCGCGCGGACGACTCCCCGCGCCCGTTGCGTTGGTGCGCGTCGCGATGACCGCCGTCGCGCTCATCGGCGAGTCGGGCTGCGTCGAGATGCTCCACGGCCGCGCAGCGCAGGCCGATCTCCGCGACGCAGCGATCTGGGCGCTCGGGTTCACCGGCCGCATCGACGCCGTCTCGCTGCTGTTGCCGATGCTCGTCGATGATGCCGTAGCCGCGCTCGCGGCCGAGGCGATCGTCGGCATCACCGGCCTCGGTCGCGACGAGGATCGGTTCTGGAAGTCGGCGCCGCCGGAGTCCCCGACCACGCTCGAGGAGCTCGCGGCCGATCTCCCGCCCGAGGACACGCAGCCCGAGCCCGCCGCCGCCGCCGAGTCCGAGCTGCCCTTGCCGGTCGCCGAGGTCTTCGAGCGCGCGTGGCACGAGCTGCGGCCCAAGGTGGACGCACGTCAGCGCTTCGCCGAGGGCCGTCCGCTGGTGCACTCGTCGATCTATGTCGACTGCCTCGGCGTCACGACCATGCGTCGGCGATCCATGATCGCGTGGGAGCTCGCGATCCGCTCGCGAGGAGCGTTGTTCGTGCCCACCCGATCGTTCGGTGCGCTGCAGCGGCCGCTGCTCGCCGCCGCCGCGAACGCGGGCCCGATCGACGGCGCGCGGCCGTTCGCGCGCATCTCGTGACGGTCAGCCGATCTCGACGTTCGCGATCGCGAGCCGCCGCGTCGCGACGGCCACGAGCAGGTTCACGAGCACGTCCCACGCGACCTCGTTCACCCCGCGATCGCGCACGGTGAAGGTGAGCAGGTCGAAGTCGACGCCCGGTTCGTCCTCGGGGATCAGATCGGAGATCGCCGAGGTCGCCACGGGTTCGCGGAACCCACCGAGCCCGCCGACCAGCGCCCACACCTTCAACGTCTCGTCGATGGGCTCGCGGTGCTCGGGCGGCAGATCGCCGGAGAACGTGATCTCGATGGCGACGTCACGCGCGGGGCGCAGATCCTGGCACGGGAACGGCAGCCGTGGCCACCGTGCGGGGTAGCTGTCGGGCCTGATCACCACGTTGCCGTCGACACCCGCTGCGCTGACGAGCACGCCGCGGAGCGGCAACTCCGACGCGAGCAGCAGATTGAGGAGCACCGTCAGCGCCGCGGGATCGACCGCGACTGCGGCGACCTCCCAGGTGAGCACCGCCAAGCCCTCGATTGGCTGGTGCTCGTCCGCGGGCCGGCCGGCGCCGCTGCCGGGGGCGATGCTCAGGCCACCGAGACCGCCGTCGTCCGCCAACCGCAGCCACCACGATCCGACGCACCGCACGCGGTCGACGAGCGTGCGATCGAGGTCGTCGCTGGGCTGCCACTCCACGACGATGCGTGCCGGTCCACCGCAGGAGACATCGCCGCGCACCGCCACGGCAAACGGCCAACCGAGAGCTTGCACGGGCATGGGTGAGGATCAGGGATCGAGCCGGGTGCACCACGCGTCGGCGTCGTCCGGCTCGATGTCGAAGAGGTTGCTCGTCGCGCGATCCCACGCGTCGATGCGGATCGGGCGGATGAAGTCGTTGACCTTGCGCATCGGCTCGATGTCCGGCGCCTGGCGGTTGACGTCGCCCTCGGGCGGCCTCGGGCCCGCGCGCAGGATCACGCCGCCGCCTGCCGGGACGACGGTGACGTCAGGTCCGATCGCCTGGGCCGCCGACTCGCCGCCCAGCTTCGCCAGGGGACCGGGGCCGAGGAACGTCAGCCAGTGCGCCGTCTTGAGCTGACCCGCGAGATCCATGCGCTGCTCCTGGCCACGGTTGCGCACGTTGAGGCCGTGGAACCGCAGCGCGGTCTTGATGTTGACCGGCATCCCCTTCATCTCGCACTCGCGGCCCCACGTCAGCTGGAAGCCGTATCCCGCCGTGCCGACGACGAACGGATACGGGTCGACGAACGACCGGAACATCTCGACGGCGGCGTCGGGCCCCACCTCGTCGACCCACGCCGTGGGCAACCCGAACTGCACCGACGTGCCGAGACCGCCCATCCCGAGCTCGGCCGAGTAGCCGTCGATGTGGAAGTCCGGCGCGTCCTTGAGCATGTAGAACTGCCCCTCGTCGCCGAGGCGGTCGAGCGTGCGCAGCAGGCGATTGAGCGAGGTGGGCGTGAGCTGCTTGTACTCGCGGCCGCGCTTGTTGATGCAGAAGAACGGGGTCTGCTTGGGGAACAGCGCCCAGATCTGCTCGAAGATCGCGCTGCCGGCCGGCAGCACGCGGGCGTCCCCGTACAGCTCGACCACGAAGCCCGGGCGGAGCACCGTCGCGGTGACTCCACCCTCGGTGTGCGTCGCGACGGTGTCGGTCCAGCTCATGGGTGGCGCGAGTATAGCGACTAGGTGGGCAAGATGGTCAGCGCGAGGCCGTTGCCGGAACCCTGACCCAGCGCGTCGTAGCTGGCCTGCTGCCGCGGACTCATCGCGGTGCGCTGGCCACCTCTCGAGATGCCCTTGCCCGACGGGTGGCCGGGCGGACAGGGAAACTTGAAGTCGACGAACGTGCGCGACCCGTCGGCGTTGAGGATCGCCGCATCGGGGAAGCAGTTGCCGCTGAGCGCAGCGAACGCGGCTCCGATCGCGGAGCCCCCCGCCGCGAACGCGGCCCCGAGATTGGGTCTGGCGCCGCCCGTCGGCATGAGCGGCGCGAGCGGCCGCGCACCGACCGGCGGATCACCCACGAGCGTCGGACGCCGGTAGCCCCGCTCGCCCTCGAGCGGCGGGTTCCCACCCTTGGGGTCCGTGGTGTTGCGGTGGTCCTCGATCGCCTTCTCGCAGCACTCGTGCTTGTCGGCCCCGAGCTTCGTGCAGCTCTTCTTCGAGCCGTCGGGTGGGGGCTTGGTCGCCGACACCGACGTGTTGCACTTGTCGACGATGCTCTGGAGCACGGCGGCGGCCGACGGTGGACCGGGCGGTTGCAGGGTGCCGCCGGCGGGATTGGCTGCGTTTGCGGGCATCGTGGTTCACTCGTTGTTCGTGGTGAGATCGGACAGCAGGTGCACGTTCTTGCCCTCGATCTTGACGTTCATCGATCCGGGCGACACGAACTTCGTCACGCCGTGGGTTGTCGCCGAGAGGATTCCGCCGCCCGTCGCCTTGCTCGCGACGTCGCCCATGCTCTTGAACGACGCGCCCTTGATCGCGGGCTTCTTGCCCTCGATCGTGACCTTCTCGGCGTGCCCGCTGAGGTTGTCGCCCGACTTGCCGATGTTGGGCAGCGGTGTGGGCACGAACGGCGCCGGCGGTCCCGGCATCTTGCAGACGTTGGGCACGACCGCCGCGGATACACCGTTGCTGCCGTCGGTCACGGGCGTCTGCGGCGGGTTGATCATCACTGTGGGCATGACGTCATTCGCTCGGTTGGCAGTCGTGGTGGATGAGGGCAGCTGCGCGGTGGCCCGCGGGCGAGCAGGAGAACACCAGGGATCGGGCGAACCGGGCGTGACGACGCACACCCGACGCCACCGCCAGGCCGACGAGCAACGGCCCCGACGCCGCGCCCACGTCGCCCCATGCGTCGGCGGGCGCGATGAAGTCGGAAGTGTCCGCGAACACCGGCCGCACGCGCTGTGTGCTCCACGCGTACTCGGTGCTGCGGTGGCGCTGCCCGTTGAGATCGCAGTAGATGGTCCCGACCCGATCGTCGGGGATCCGGAGCGTCGCGGTGGCCTTGCGGATCGCCGCCGCCAGCCCTTCGCCGGTGTTGATGCCCTCGGTCCCGGGGACGTTGGGCTCGTCGGCCGAACCCACGCCCTCGACGGCGCCGAGCAACGGGATCCTGGCGGTGCGCATCAGGCTCGGCGACGCCAACAACACCGCGCCCGCACCCTCGCCCGGCGGGAACCCGAACCGGTGATGCTTGGCCAGGTTGGCGCGGTCGCGGTCGAGCGCCTCGAGCACGTCGGGATCGATGAACGAGTCGACGCCGACGACAAGGGCCGCGTCCAACGTGCGGGCGGCGATGGCGGAGAACGCCTGCTCGAGGCCGATCAGGCCCCCGGCGTGGTCGACGTTGGAGGTCGACACCTCGGCCGTGGCGCCGCAGATCCCACGCACGACGGCGACGAGTCGCACAGCCTCTCGACCGAGCCTGCTCGGCACCGCGAGGTGGACGCGGAACTTGCTCGGACGCAGCTGCGCCAGCGTCGGCAGGACCTGCGCGAGCGCGCCGTGGAGCAGTGCCGAACACCGCGCGAGCTGCCCGTGCGCATCCAGATCGGGGTCGGTCGCGACGCAGAACGGCACGCCCTCGGAGTCGACCATGTACGGGTGCTCGGCCAGTCGGCTCACCCCCGCGCGCACCGCCGCAGCGCCCGCCGCAGCGGTGCGCCCCACCGCCGTCCATCCGGCGACGGCAGCGATGCCCACGGGTAATCGACTCGGGTCAAAGGCCATGATCGTCGTCGTCGCTCAGATGTAGGGCAGCTCGCGGATGACCGTGGTCTCGAGGTCGTCGTAGCGGTGATGACACGCGAGGCTCGTGTGCCAGACCATCATCAAGCTCGCGACGTCGGGTTCGAGGATCACCGTGTGGAGTTTGGCGCGGTGCTGCATCGGAGGGCCGGTGACGAACTTGGTCTCGAACGCAAAGTAGACCTTGGGCAGCGGCACCGCGAGCAACCCGTTCGGGGTCATGTTCGTCAGCGCGACGTGCACGTCACCGGCGAGGTGGGGGATGAACTGTTGGTCCTGTGGCGCGCACATGTGATGGCGCGGATCGAAGTCCCGAGGCAGGAGCGGCCTGCGGGTCTCGAACCACGCGCCGTCGTACGTCCCCGCCAGCCGCGCCCGTGGCTGCCAGCTGCAGGCGATCGGTCCCAGGCCCGGCACGGTCCCACCCTCGGCCTCGATGTTCGGCGCGACCTTGCCGAGCAACGACGCGCGATCGACCACGTGACCTGTGCCGACGGGATTCTCGGCGAAGAGCTTCTGACGTGCGGGGTCGGGGTCGGTCCGATCGTGACCGCCGTAGGCGCGCTCGAAGACCACCGGCATCGTCATGAATGGCTGCGCTGGCGCCGGTACTACGTCGCCGAGCGCGGTGGCGACAAAGGGCCTGTCGCCGACGACGGTGAGCGACTTGCGGCGATCCCCGACGCGCAGCGTGATCTCGACGCGATCGGTCGGGCGCCCGCCGGGCGCGTGCGCGCTGCCGTTGACGATGACGTCGGTGCCCGGCTTGTCCGGACAGAGGTCGAGATCGTAGCGCAGGCTCGAGGCGCCATCCTCACCGCTGAACTCGGGCGCAACGAGCGGCGGCCGCTGCTCTTTGGCCAGGGTGGGCCTGCCGTCGGGCGCGAGGTCGTACGTCGCCTTGACGACCACCACCCAGCGGCGCGCGCCGTCGAGATCGATCACGCACGTCCGCTCGGCGGCGTACCGCGTGTGGTTGGTCAGCGCCCACATGGCTCCCGGGAGGATCGCCGAAGTCGGCGCCGAACGGCAACAGCGCCGCTGCGATCGTCCCGGATCGCGATCCCGAACGGGTGATCCCGGGTACCGTGATCGCGTTGCCACTCGGGCAATCGAGCCGCCATGCCCAAACGCCGCGATCCCGCCCCGAAGACCGGCCGGCCGCCCCGAGCGCTGCGCCGCCTGGTGGTCGTGCTCGGCGATCAGCTCGACCGGGCCTCGCCCGCGCTCGACGACTTCGATCCCACGCAGGACGCGGTGTGGATGGCGGAGGTCAGCGACGAATCCACGCACGTGTGGTCGGCGAAGCAGCGCACGGTGCTGTTCCTTTCGGCGATGCGTCACTTCGCCCAGGCGCTGCGCGACGACGGCATGCCGGTCGTGTACCGGGCGCTGACTGCCGACGTCGCGGACACACCCGACAGCACCTTGGCCGACGAGCTCGGCGCCGCGCTCGAGCACGCCCCGGGCGAGGTGGTGATGGTGACGCCGGGCGACTACCGCGTGCGCGAGGCGTTGCGGGCCGCGGTCGAATCGCGCGGCGTGACGCTGCGGTGGTGCGAGGACACCCACTTCCTGTGCAGCACGGCGGAGTTCGCCGCGCACGCCAAGGGGCGCAAGCAGCTGCGCATGGAGTACTTCTATCGCGACATGCGGCGGCGTCACGGCGTGCTGATGCAGCCGGACGGCCGCGAGCCGGTGGGCGACGCGTGGAACTTCGACACCGAGAACCGCGCGAGCTTCCCCGCGGCTGGCCCTGGCGACGTCCCGGAGACGCCGCGCTTTTTGCCCGACGCGATCACGCGCGAGGTCATCGCGATGGTCGACGCGCGCTTTGGCGACCATCCTGGGAGCGTGTCGGAGTTCGGCTGGCCCGTCACGCGCGAGCAAGCGCTGGAGGTGCTGGAGCGCTTCGTGTCCGAGCGGCTCGAGCACTTCGGACGGTGGCAGGACGCCATGTGGGCCGAGCAGCCGTGGCTGTACCACTCGCACGTGTCGGCGGCGATGAACCTGAAGCTGCTGAATCCGCGCGAGGTCATCCGTGCCGCCGAGCAGGCCTACACCGACGGGCACGCGCCGCTGCCCGCGGTCGAGGGCTTCATCCGCCAGGTGCTCGGCTGGCGCGAGTACGTGCGGGGCTTGTACTGGCTGAAGATGCCCGAGTACGGCGACAGCAACGCGCTGCATGCGACCGTGGATCTGCCGGCGTGGTTCTGGACGGGCGACGTGGAGATGCGATGTCTGCAGGACGCCATCACGCAGACGCTCGAGCACGGCTATGCGCACCACATCCAGCGGCTGATGGTGACGGGGCTGTACGCGTTGATGCTGGGCGTCGATCCGCGCCAGATCCACGCGTGGTACCTCGCGGTCTACGTCGATGCCGTCGAGTGGGTCGAGCTGCCCAACGTGATCGGCATGAGCCAGTACGCCGACGGCGGCGTGATGGCGAGCAAGCCGTACGTCGCGACGGGCAAGTACATCGATCGCATGAGCAACTACTGCAAGGGGTGCCGCTACGACCCCGCGCAGCGCACGGGGCCGCAGGCGTGCCCCTACACGACGCTCTACTGGGATTTCCTGGCGAGACACGAGACGCTCTTGGCCAAGAACCCGCGCATGTCGCTGCAGGTGAAGAACCTCGCGCGGATCGATCCCGGCGAGATGACGGCGATCGCCGAACGCGCGCAGCGCCTGCGATCCGAGGCCGGGCGCTCCGAGCGCGGGGGCGCGAGCGGGCCGTCATGACCGCATCGCAACGCCCTCGCAACGTCGATGTGGAACACTGGAGCCGCGTGTCCACGCAAAAGCCGAGCAAGCGCGCTCCGAATCGGATGGCATACCGCTTGCGAGCCCAGGCAGCAATGAACCCTCGACCGCCGGCGCACCGACCACGATGACCGAGTTCACACCCATCGCATCGACACTCGGCGGTCTGCTCATCGGCACCGCGTCCGCGACGCTGCTCTTGCTGCACGGGCGCGTGGCCGGGATCAGCGGCATCGTCGGGGCCCTCTTCGATCCGAGCACCGCCGATCGCAGCTGGCGCGTGGCGTTCGTCGCCGGGCTGCTCGCCACGGGCGCGATCGCCTACGCCCTCGTGCCTGCGAGTTTCGGCGACGCCGGCCTCACCTCGCCCGCTGGCCTCGTGGTCGCCGGACTGCTCGTCGGCGTCGGCACGCGCCTGGGCGGCGGCTGCACCAGCGGCCACGGCGTGTGCGGCATGTCCCGACTCGCGCCACGATCGCTGACGGCGACTGCGCTCTTCATGGTCGTCGCCATCATCACCGTGTTCATCACCCGACACCTGGTGGGCTGATCGACGATGGCACCACGACTCACTGCCTTCGTCGCGGCGTCCTGTTCGCGACCGGTCTCGTGCTCGGCGGCATGACCGACCCGAACAAGGTCCTCGCGTTCCTCGACATCGCGGGGCGGTGGGATCCGTCGCTCGCGTTCGTGATGGGCGCCGCGATCCTGGTCTACGCACCCGCCTATCGCTGGTCGCGCACGCGGACCAAGCCGGCCTTCGACCGCGCCTTCCACCTCCCGCTGCGGCGCGACCTCGATCCGCCCCTGGTCCTGGGCGCCATCCTCTTCGGCGTCGGGTGGGGCCTGGCCGGCTTCTGTCCGGGGCCCGCCCTGGTCAGCGCAATGAGCTTTCGCGGCGATGCTGTGCTCTTCGGAGCCGCCATGCTCACGGGGATGGGACTGTTCACCGCGTGGCAGCGGGCGCGAACGGCCGCCCGGCACCGAACCACCGCTCCGCAGCGACCGGGGAGCTCACCATGACCACCATCGTCCACACCACCGACCTCGACGCCGACGACGGCGGCGCCTTCGAGCACGCCGTCGCCATCGCTCGGGCTGCTGGCGCCGAGCTGGTCTCGCTGCACGCGAACCCGGGCCGCGCGACGGGTACTGCTCCGCTGCCCGCAGCGTCGGCGGTGCTGCGGGCGTGGGGTGCAGATCCTGCCGCCGTGGCGTTCAATGCCCGCGAGCACGACTGCTGCGACGACGCGGTCGACACCGTGCTCACGGTGCTGCAGCAGCTCGCGCCCGATCTCGTCGTGGCCGCCACGCACCGCCGCGGCGCGTTGGCCCGCTTCTTCGGCGGCAGCAAGGCCGAGGCCATCGCGCACAACATCGGCTCGCCCACGTTGCTGATGCCCGCCGATGCGCGCGGGTTCGTCGCGGCGGCCGACGGCGCGATCGAGCTCCCGCGCGTCGTGGTCCCGATCGGCGACGCTGTCGCCGCGATCGCGGCGATTCGTGCGGCCGCGTGGTCCGCGGACCTTTGTGGGGCACAGGTGGTCGAGTTCGTGCTGCTGCACGTGGGCGCGCCGCTGCAGCTCGACATCGCTGCGCTGACCGAGCGAGCAGGCTGGAGCGTGCGACGCCTCGACCTGCAGGACGTCGGCATCGAGGCCGCGATCATCGAGCAATGTGCAACGGCGCAGCTGGTGGTGATGGCGACGCGCGGCCACGACTCGGTCGGCGACGTGTTGCTGGGCAGTCACACCGATCGCGTGCTGCACCACTGTCGCTGTCCGCTGCTGTCGATCGCCGTGTAGCGACCGGGCGTTGCAACGTCTGACGCACGGTTGCAACGCCGACGGCCCCGGGTGGATCCCACGGCAGCGGATTCGCCGGCACGGCGGATGCAATACGGTGGTGCGGAGCTACCGAATGTCCACGCTCAAACGATCAGAGGCGACCACCGCCCGCGTTGCGTCCACCCCCTCGAACCCCGGCGCGCCTTGGGCACCCGTGGAGCGCACCCGTGACGGCGTGCCCGAGGTCACCGTCCACTGGGTGGCCGAGAACCTCGACGTGGGCGGGTCGGTCGTCATCGACGTCCGCGAGCCCCACGAGAGGAACGACGCGCTCGGCCACGTGGCGGACTCCGAGCTCGTCCCACTCGCGACCCTCGAAGCCGCCGCGACGCACTGGGACCGCGCCACGCCGGTCGT
>JBBQJI010000115.1:0-11183 GCA_038325765.1 Nannocystales bacterium | reverse complement strand
TCGAGGAGTGCGACGAGCAGCGGGATGGCGCCCTCGGGCAGCAAGATCGTGCCGCGCGCATGAAAGCTCGGCTCCACCGCCGCGAGCCGCAGCACCGAGACGTCGAGCGGCGGCACCACGAACCGTACCGGGCGCCCCACGCCGAGCTCTCGTCCCGCCGCCAATTCGGCACGGGTGACGTGAACGTCCTGCCGATCCTCGGGCGTGTCCGGCACAGTTCGAGAGATGATCGATCGCGGCCGGTCTGGCAAGATGTCCCGCGGGGTCAGCTCGGCGAAGCGACCGGCCCCCTTGGGCCTCCCAAGCCGAAGCGGATCGACGAAGTACCCGTTGCGCTCGGGCTGGGGTTCGAGCACCTTCGATCATCGATGATCGATCATCGATCATCGATCATCGGCCATCCGCGGTCGAAGATCACATCGCCTCACCGACTCCCCCCGCGACCGCAGAAGCACCCGCATGAAGAAGATGCAAAATCCCTTCACCGAACCCCGCTGGGCGTGGATCACGGTGCTCGTGCTCCACGTCATTCACGTCCTGTGTCTACCCTTCTTGTTGCTCGTCTGCGTGTTGTGCGGCCTGGCCTGGGGCCAGGCCCCCCCCGTCACGGAGCCGGCCGATTTGCTGGAACCGGCGGGCGTTCTCGCGGTCGCGACGTACCCGCTGTGGCTGATTTTGTTGGATGTCAGGACGTGGTTCCTCCTGGCTGAGGCCAGACGCAAGACCGCGGTGGCGGTGGCGGTGGTGATGACATTGCCGCTGATCATCTTCCCCCTGGCGTTGTTCGGCGTTTTTCGGTTCATCTTGGAGTTAGCGACTGGATGACCGCTTCGCCTCGCGCCACAGACGGCGCCGCCGTGCGGACGCGCGGCGCAGCGCACGGACGTCGGCGCCCTTTTGCCCCGGCTGGAGGTCCGCACCCTCGCCGCCCGCCGTCGCGCGCACGTCACGAGCGGTCGTCGATCTTTTGGCCGCGCCAGGCCCCGCCCCTTGGGGCCAGTGGCCCGCGTGGGCGGCTTGTCAGCGACGGCGGTGCTCCCTAGACTGCCGCTCGTGTTCGGCGACCAGGACGTTCGGCTCGGTGGCTTCCGCTTGTTGGCGGCGCTCTCGTGGCTCGTGGCGCCTGCGGGGTGCAGGGTCATCGACGACCCGTTTCACTGCGCCAACCGGGAGGGTGACGCGAGCTGCGAGTCGGAGTTTTCCGGGCGTTCGTGCAGCACGTGCCAGCGCGCGTCCTCGGGGTGCTCGGAGGCGCCGGTCGAGGTGGCCTGCCGGCCGTCGGGCGCCTGCGAGCCCACCGACGCGATGACGACGGCGGAATCCAGCACCGGGACCGGGACCGGCACCGGCACCGGCACCAGGACCGGCACCGGTGAGTCCTCGACCACCGTGGTCGAGCCCGCCGAGTGCGAGGGCGAGGGGGCACAGGCCGCGTGTCCCGACGATCGGCCCTACTGTGTCGACGGGGCGTGCTCGGGCTGCGAGCCCGCCGGCGGCCATGCGTACTGCGAGGGCTTGGACGCCGAGCTGTTCTCGGACAGCTGGTTCCGCGTGCTGATCTCGGATCTCCGGCTGAATCCCGCCGGGGTGAACATCGACGAACTCGCGGGGATCGGCCGCTGGGAGCTCGGCGACCCGCTGGAGGACTATGAAGGCACGCCGCTGCCCACGGTGCCGGGCACGCCTGTCTACCCCGGGGGTGACCAGCCCTGAACGCATCGGCAGACGCAACGCCCGTCACCGCCCGTCGACCCACACCTCGAGTTCCGCGAGATCCTGATCCCATGCTCACCGCCGCCACCTTGTTGCTCGTTCTCGACGTTGCCGCCGCTGCGCGTGCCGCGGTTCCCCCCGCCGAGGCCCCCGCCCAGGCCTCCGCTGAGGCGGCGGAGGTGGCCGCGGCCGCGGCCGAGGTGTCCGAGGACCAGGTCGATCTCTCGGGTCTCGAGCCCCTCGATCCAGTCATGCGCGCCGAGCTGTCGGCGAAGCTCCGCGTCGCCATCGCCAAGGCCGCCGCGGCGCACGAAGTCCCCGCGCAGAAGCTCCGCGTCGCGGTGGGCTGGACCGACGTCGCGAAGTTCGACTACCGGCTGCGCCTCAGCATCGAGGCGCACGATGGGATGCGGGCCCACACGGATGCTCGGTCCACCGGCGCGGATACCGATGACTCGGCCCTCGGGGGTGTGGTCGAGGCCGCGCTCGATCGGTTGCTCGTCGACTGGGAGCGGGAGAAAAAGGCGCTGGAAGCGGTCCTGCGACGGCCGCCGACCATCGTGACGCCACCGCCGGACTCGGACCTGGAGGACGAGACCGTGCGGGCCCGCAAGGCGCCCCTGGGCGCGATGGGCTGGGCTGGGGTGGCTCTGATGGTCGCTGGCGCGGCCGGCGTCGGCGCCGGCGTCGGCTTGTTCGCGCTGGACACCTCGGAGCACCCGACCGAGCCCACCAAGCTCCGCGATTGGCAGGGGGGCGCCATCGCCTTCTCGGTCGCCGGCGGGGCTGCGATGATCGCAGGGGCCGCCCTGGTCGGTGTCGACGCCACGCGGCGCACGGACGACCGCACGCTCCGCGTGGCTCCGAGCGCGGGCAGAACCGGCGGTGGCTTGTCGCTGTCCGGCCGCTTCTGATCCGACCCCGTCCCGACTCCCACCCCCGACGCCCACCCGACGCCCACCCGACGCCCACCCGACGCACGATGTCCACCCACGACAACGACACTGGCCCCGGCCGCCCGTACCGTCCCCGCATCGTCGGCACCGAGCCTGGCGACGTCGTCGGCGGCTACGAGCTGCTGCGCGAGATCGGCCGCGGCGGCATGGCCGAGGTCTGGGTCGCCCGCAAGGTCAACGCCACCAACGGCAAGTTCGTCGCGCTCAAGATGGTGCTGCCGCAGTACGTGGGCGACGAGCGGTACTCGCACATGTTCCGCAGCGAGGCCGACGTGTCGGCGCCGCTGTCCCACGGCAACATCGTCCAGGTCTTCGACGAGGGTGAGGACAACGGTCGCAGCTTTTTGGTGATGGAGTGGGTCGACGGGGTCGATCTGGCCCACCTCATCAACGACATGGCGCAGATGCGGGTGCGCGACCCGTACCTGCGCCTGCGGATGGCGGCGTACATCATCGGCCAGGTGCTGCACGGGCTGTCGTACGCGCACAAGGTCACGAGTCACCGCGGCACCCAGCTCGGCATCGTGCACCGCGACATCTCGCCGCAGAATATCTTGGTGAGCGTGTCGGGTGACGTGAAGGTCACCGACTTCGGCATCGCCCATCGGATGTCCGAGGAGACCTCGGGGATCCACGTCAGGGGCAAGATCCGCTACATGTCGCCCGAGCAGCTCGGTGGCAAGTCGCATGCGCCCACGGTGGATCTGTATGCGGTGGGCGCGATGCTCCACGAGCTGCTCGAGGGCGACAAATTCCGCAGCGACGCCGACGACCAGTTTGCCGTGTATCGGCAGGTGATGGAGGGCGTGATCCCGGCGCTCACGTCCACCGATGTGCCGCCCGAGCTCGACGCGGTGCGCGTGGCGCTGCTGCAGCCCGATGCCAGCAAGCGGCCGCAGACGGCCGACGCCACATTGCTGATGCTCAAGCGTTGGTCGGGCTACTCGGAGATGAAGGTCGAGCTGTCCGTGATGTGCGGGCTGTCGACCGGCATCGTGCGGCCGCGGACCGGGCCGATGATCGAGCCTGGGGAGAACACGATTGCCCCGCGGCAGCGGCCGCGGCAGGGCGCCGGTGCCGAAGCCGACGCACCGGCGGCGGCGTGGGGTGTGCCGCCGCCGATGCCGCCATCGATGACGCCGACCGATCTCGGTAGCAGGGCGGGCACCGATCCGGGCACCGCGCTGCTCGACGTCGGCGAGCTGCCGTTCTCGCAGCGACCGCGGAGCGAGCCGACCGCGGTCCTCGACGGCCCCGGCGTGCCGGCGTTCGTCAACCCGCGGGATCTCGAGCCGACCCACAGCGCCCTGCAATCGCGCTGGGGATCGTCGAGCGTCGGCATGGAGGCGGCCGAGCCCACGATGTCGCACTTCGAGCCCGAGCCGCCGGCTGGGAGCACGAAGGCGCTGCTGATCATCGGCGGCTTCGCCCTGCTCGCGGTGGCCGCTGCCGGTGGGGTGGCGCTGGCGTTGAGGGAGCCCGCGGGCGATGCGTCGCCCACGGTGGCGGCGAAGATCGAGCCTGCGATCGAGCAGGCGAAGGCGGTGGAGCCGCTGCCCGCGCCCCAGGGGCCGAGGCTGGGCGAACTCGCGGTGGCGCCTGTGCCCGCGCCGGCCGAGCCCGCGGCGCCCGAGCCCGAGCCGGCGCCGGCCCCGGCCCCGCCCGCTGCAGACGAGCCGGCCCCGGCCCCGCCCGCTGCAGATCCGGTCGCGAAGCCTGCGGCCAGGCCCAAGCCCGCCGCAGCCAAGCCCAAGCCCGCCGCAACCAAGCCCGAGCCCGGGCCCGAGGTCACCGTCCGCTTCCGCCTCGAGGGCGGGCTCACCGAGGCCGACGTCAAGCTCGGCAGCCGCATCATCGCGGTGCGGCCGCACTACGACACCCGCGTTAACGCGGGGAAATACGCGGTGAAGTGGCGGCCCAACGTGTCGTCGCCGTGGAAGTCCGGGGGGACCGCGGTGATCGGCACCACCGGCGAGTGGAAATTCTTCATCGGGCCCAAGGGCGTCCGCGTGGGGCAGCTGTGACGGGCGGAGCGACCATGCACGGGCGCCCGCACGTCGACGAGCTGCTCGCAGAGGGGACCCTCGTCGGACGCCATCGA
The DNA here is from genome assembly GCA_038325765.1 of Nannocystales bacterium. Taxonomy (GTDB): domain Bacteria; phylum Myxococcota_A; class Polyangia; order Nannocystales; family Nannocystaceae; genus Xiheibacterium. The sequence goes on along the minus strand of JBBQJI010000115.1, from coordinate 6,413 downwards.
ATCCTCGGCAAGCTCTCCGAGGGCGCCCACGCGATCCTTTACATGGGCGAGCACCAGGTCACCCGCGCCGAGGTGGCGATCAAGGTGCTGCGCGCGGCCTATGCCGCAAGCGGCGAGATGATGGCCCGCTTCGACCGCGAGGCGCGGGTGATGGGCAGATTGGCGGGCTCGCCGGCCATCGTGCAGGTGCACGACGCGGGCGAGCTGGAAGATGGCCGCCGCTACCTCGTGATGGAATTCGTGCGCGGGCGCGAGTTGTCGACGGTGCTCACCAACTGCATCCGTCGCGGGGTGCCGCTGGAGTTGGAGCGAGTGATTTCGATCGCCCGCGACCTCGCGTCGGCGTTGCGCGACGCCCACGGCAAGGGGGTGATCCACCGCGATCTCAAGCCGAGCAACGTGATGGTGATCCGCGAGCCCGATGGCCGCGAGCACGCCAAGCTCGTCGACTTCGGCGTCTCGGGCGATCTCGAGGTCCGCGGCACGTCGGCGGATCTCACCGCGACCGGGTCGGTGATCGGGACGCCCGAGTACATGAGCCCCGAGCAGGCGGTGGGCCTGCCCGCGTCGGTGTCGATGGACATCTTCGCGCTGGGCGCCGTGCTGTTCGAGATGACGACGGGCAGCTTGCCGCCGCAGCAGGCCCTGCGGCAGGGCGCCGCGCCGCGGGTGTCGACGCTGCGCCCCGGCGTGCCCGGGGCGCTCGACGGCCTGGTGCATGGGTGCTTGCTGGTCGATCCGGTGGGCCGCGTCGGCGACGCGATCGAGGTGCTGTCGCGGCTCGGCACCGCGGCCGAGGATCTGGCGGGCAAGGCCGACGCCAACGCGTGGTCGCAAGGGCGGCCGGTGCGGGCGGCGGGCACGTTGGACGTGGTGCCCTCGGGGCCCGTGGCCGCGGCGGTCACGGTGGTCGCGGGCTCGGCGGTCGCGGGCTCGGTGGCTGCGGGCTCGGTGGCTGCGGGCTCGGTGGCTGCGGGCTCGGTGGCTGCGGGCTCGGTGGCTGCGGGCTCGGTGACTGCGGGCTCGGTGGCTGCGGGCTCGGTGGCTGCGCCGTACGGAGCGGCGGCTTCGCCGTATGGAGCGGCGGCTGCGCCGTATGGGGCGGTGGCTGCGCCGTATGGCGCGGCGGCGGTGCGGCCGCCGACACCGCGGAGGCCGCCCGCCGGCGCGGGGCGTGGTGGGGCCGTGGTGGCGCTGGTGGTGCTCGTGGGGGTGGTCCTTGGCCTCGGGGCGTGGCAACGGCTGCGGAATCGGGAAGTCGAGCCCGAGGTGGAGTCCAAGATCCGGGCCGCGGGCGACACGGACGCGGTGGCGAGCCCGCCGATGGACGCACCTGCGGCTGCGCCCGAGCCCGCGCCGCCTGGGCCCCCGACGCCCGAGCCTGGGCCCGCGTTGCCCGAGCCCGCGTTACCCGAGCCTGGGGCGCCCGAGCCTGTGTCGCCCGAGCCTGTGTCGCCGAGTCCGCCGGCGGCTCCGAGCGGGCCGGTGCTGAAGCCCATTCCCAAGCCGGCACCCAAGCCGGCGCCGGCGAAGCCTGCCGCGACGACGCCCAAGCCTGCCGCGGACCCGCCCGCGGCCGATTCGAAGAGCCCCGAATGCGTGGCTGCGCGCGCGGCAGCCCAGACCGCCAGCGACTCGCTGGATTGGCAGCCGGTGCTCCAGCACACCCGCAAGGCGTCGTGCTGGCCCGACCGGGCGTTGCGGTTGCGGCTGCGGATCGAGGCGCTGTCGGAGCTGTCGCGTTACGAGTCGTGCCTCGCCGAGGGCGAGGGATCGTCGGATCCGGTGGTCATCCGCACCGTCGCGCTCTGCCGCAAACGGTTGGCGGGGGCGCCATGACGGATGGATCGCATGAACACCCAGGAATCTCTCACGTGAGCCACCGAACACGATCATTTTCCATCGGCCCCGGACAGGCGTTCATCTTCGCCCTCGCCGCCTGCGTTGCCCTCGACGCGGGTACGGCGGGAGCTGCCGGCCGCGTGCGGCTCGCGCTGCCCGCGGCGTCCATCTCACCGTCGAGCGTGGGTGCCAACGACGGCGCGGGGGCCCCCGAGGGCGACGAGGAGATGCTCGAGGTCATGGTCGACGAGGACGTGGCGCGTGCGGCTGCGATCCGCGACCGGATCCTCGACGACACCCGCCGGTTGCTCCGGGCGCACGAGGTGGAACTCGGCGGGGAGCACCGCGTGCGGCTCACGATCGGCGTGGGCGGCACTCAGCAGGCGTTCCGCGTCGCTATCGGGGTCATGCGCGATGGCAAGTTGGCCACGCCCTCGCAGGAGTCCTTCACCTGCGAGTGCACGCTCGAGGAGCTCCGGGTCCAGATCGACCGTGGCGTCGTCGCGCTGCTGCCGGTGCTCGGCGGCAAGCCGGCCGATGCCGCGGCCGGGGCCGGGGCCGCGCCGCCGCCGGACGCGGGCGCGTCACCTGCCGCGGAGCGCAAGGGGAAGCGGCGGCCGCTGGGGCGGCTCGGGGTGGCTGGCGTAGTCATACTCCCGGTCGGGCTCGCGACCGTGGCCGTGGGCGCCGTGCTCCTCGGGTCACCGCGGAAGCTCGACACTGCTCCGGGCGATCTCGAGGGCACCGGCGAGCTCACCGATCTCCGTCCGCCTGGCTTCGCCGTCTTGGGCGTCGGGATCGGTGTCGCCATCGCGGGCATCGCGCTGTTGGCCGTCGATCGGACCCGTGCGCGCCGAGGGCGCTCCACCGCCCGCCACCACGCGCCATCGCTCGTGCCTGGGGTTGCCCCGGGCAGCCTCGACGGCCGCGGCGATCGCCCCTGGTCCTTCGAGCTCTCGCTCGTGTCCCGATTCTAATCGGCCTGGCCTTTGAGCGAAAAATCACAGCGAGCCGCACACCATCATCCCGCCTCCGCGTCCCCGCCACCATCGCCCTGCTCTTCACCGCCGGTTTGGGGACCGGGATCGCCTGCAAGAAAGATCTCTTCAACGAGGACCAGTGCTTCTACTTCGAGGGCAACGCGACGTGCGCGGAGCGTCACGGGGATGCGCTGCCGTACTGCGGTTCTTTCTGCGTGGGAAAGGACGGTAACCCGGGCAGTCCCGAGCTGGACGGATGCGTGGACTGGATGCCACCTGAGGGATGCTATTCGCCGTGCGGCGGAGAGCGAGACGTGAGTGAGGACGCGAGCTGCCTGGACGTAGCGGGAACGGAGACGGGGACAGGGAGCGAGAGCGGAACGGTGAGCGGGACGATGACGGTGGAGCCGTCGACGGAGAGCGAGAGCAGCGGTGGTAGCGAGACGAGCGTCGCGACGGGTACGGAGACGGGGCCCTTCGCACGGGTGATTTCTGACTACCGCGTCGGGAGCGGTCGAGGCAGTACGAATCGATTCGCGCCTCGTGCCGTGAGAACGGTTCAAGCGACTCACGGAAAGAGCACCTGATTGCACGCACCCGCCTTCCCGACGTCAGCGCAGCCAGCCGCAGAAGCTGCCCGACCAACGACCGGTGATCGCCGCGTCTTCGAGCGAGAGGATCTTGCCCTCGATCAAGCCCCAGCTCCGATCGGGGCTCGCGTGCAGCGCGACACCCTCGTCGCCTTCGCCGGGCTTGGAGTCGCGCCGATCGTGGACGGGATCCCACCAGGTGCGCGTCGTGGCGTCGTAGAGCAGTCGTTGTTCGTGGAAGAAATCGCCGCGCGAGTTGCCGACCACGATCCACCACAGTCGCTGACCACCCACGTACTCGGCGCGCCCGCAGGACTCGGCATCCTCGGTGCAGCGGTCGACGTCGACCTTCACCTTCGGTGCTGGTGGCGCGGGCGCGGCCGGCTCCGGCGGGAAAATCGTGCGCCGGGTCGCCAGCGCGACCAGGAACTTCGAGTCGACGAGCGTGGCCCGGTCGTAGCCCTTCTTGCGCGGCGCTTCGTCCACGTCGAGCTTGCCCTCGACGATGTCGCCCTCTGCGTCGCTCACGAAGCAGGAGAACTCGCGGTCGCCCTCCGCCACCACCACGCCGCCCACGCTCGGGCGCGGATCGACGTCGACCACCAGCGCGACGCAGTGCTCGAGGCCGTCGGCATTGCCGGCGACTTCGCGCGGAAAGGGCGAGGGCGCAGAGGAATGCCGCACCCGCCAGATCAATCCATCGCCGTCGTCGACGACCACCGCACCCTTGGTGACCGGGTGCACCTTGCCATCGCTGAGATCGTAGGCCGCGAGGTCGCGCGCGGACGCCAGCCACACCACGCCATGGTCTTCGTCGAAGTCGCAGCCGACCACGCCCGGCACCGCGGTCACCACCTCGGTCGTTCCACCGGGCGCCAACTTGCGCAGCTCGCCGTCGGCGAGCACGAGCGCCCGCGATGTCGCGTGGTCCGCTGGGACGGCGGGCGTCGCTACGGGCGCGGTCGGGGTCGCGAGCTCTACCGGCTTCGCCGTGCTCGTGGTCGCATCGGCGCGCGCGGGTGGGTTCGCGGAAACCGGCGCAGGTGCAACCGACATGGGCGGCGGTGCGGCCTCGCCCGACTCGGGCGCCGGCATGAGCCTATCGCACGCCGCCGCGAGCAGGCTGGCCGCAACTGCGGCTCGCAGGGTTCGACTGCGCTTGGTTCCTCTCGTTGTCATGCTCGCAATGGGAGCGCGGTGGTTGTGCGTCGTCAAGCGCCGCGGCCGCGCAAGCGTATGGGGGAAGCTGCCACGGAGCCGAGCGCCCAGCCCCCGCGTGGCCCCGCGCAGCTCGCTTCGCGCCGGCTAACTGAAGCGCCGTGAGATCCTGCGAGAGGCCCTGCTCGCTGTGGTTCCCGGTTGGCGCTCAGGGCGGCGGCCACTGCGCGGAAACCGGCGCAAGTCTTGACGTCCGCTCGAAGACGGGGCAAGGATCTCGGCGATGGCCGTGATGCGGATGCTCGTGCGGTCTATTGTGTCGGGTTCGGAATCCCGGCGGTCCAAAATCGTAAGCATCGCGCTCCTCGCGCTCATCGTCAGCGGCGTGGCCCTGCTCTTGGGCCGCGGTCTACACCACCGAAGGCTCGCGCTCGACACCGTGAGGCAATGCACGCGGATAGGCGATCCGAGTGGATGGTGCATCTCGCGACTCGGCGGCCTCGAGCAGGCAGTGCAGTTCCGAGATCGCTACGCCGCTGTCGCCCGCGAGCGCTGCGGCGACGTGGTCGGTTTCGATATCCCCCAGGACTCGTACTCTGAGGTGCGGAAATGGTCTTCAGGAAACCGCCGGTTCAACCTCAGAGGTCAGTACGTAGCCCAATTTTGCAAAGGGCAGTTTCGCATTGTGTTCGCGCTGGTCGACGATGAGTGGCGCGTCGTCGAATCCGAGATCTGGCTCGATCCCGCCGATTGAGTGGGCGGGTTGTGATTCCGCGGCCCCTGGGCCAGCGGTCACGCGACGGCCGCAGTCCTGAACCGCAATGAATCCGCGTGTCGGCGCACGCGAGAGTGTCTCCCGCCGCCCAGCGCAAGTTGCTCGCCGCGCCGCGCCGACGCCGAGGGCCTGCATTTCAAGCTCGTCGTTGCTGAGATCCTGCGAGAGGCGCTGCTCGGCGTGGTGCGCCCGGTTCGAGCTCAGGGCGGCGGCCACTGCCCGGGCGCGCCCGGCGACTGTCCACCAGGGTTCTGCGGCGGGTAGCCCTGCGGCGGGTAGCCCTGCGGCTGCGCGGCGGCGGGCACCTGCGCCGACGATTGCGGTGCGGGACGCACGACCGGCGCGACCACCACGACGCCGCTCAGCTTCATCAGCCGCCCGAGTCCGGCCGCGAGCACCGTGGCGGCGACCACGAAGTACGACAGCGCCTGCGCGACCTGATTCCAGCTCGGCCAGGCGAGCACGCTGCGCAGCAGCGACGCCAGGCCGCCCACGCAGACCACCGCGCCGCCGACCGCGATCGCGCCGGCGACCAGCCGCGACGCCTTGGGGTACTGCGCGATGTTGGACTTGGGCATGATGACGACGAGGCCGATCAGCAGTGCGACGCCGCCCGCGGCGATGTCGGGTACCGCGGCTTTGATCCGCTCGATGAAGTCGCTGAACGTCAGCAGCACGTGCAGCAGCTGCTGCACGCCGGTCGCGGTCATGACCACGCCCGTGATCGCCAGCGCACCCGCGACGGTCTTCACGCCCAGTTGCTCGTCGCCCGCAGCCGGCGAACCGGCCCGGCGCGCATCCCAGAGCAACACGAGGTAGATCGCCAGCGCCACCTGAGGCATCACGTACACGAGGAGTTCGCTGCCGCCGGGAAGTCCGTATCCACCCATGGCGTAGACCCTACCTGCTTTCTTCGGCTCCGCGGAAGAACTCGTGGTCGATCGGAGCGGTGAAGTGGGCGTCGAGCAGCGCGCGCGAGGCGAGCTCGTGGATGAGCCGGTGACGCCGAGGACCCTGCGCTTGCCATTCGGATCGGTGCGCAGGGGCGCGTGAACGGCGAGCGGCGAG
>JBBQJI010000114.1:0-11221 GCA_038325765.1 Nannocystales bacterium | reverse complement strand
GTGGAAGTACGTCGCCCAGATCGAGACGCACCTCGATCCCGAGCTGCCCATGATCCCCGGTCTGCCCGGCGAGCTCAACCAGGTGTTCCTCAATCTGGTCATCAACGCCGCCCATGCGATCGTCGACGCCGGTCGCGGTGGCGAGGGCGAGCTGGGCCACATCCGCATCGAGACCGCGGTGCGCGACGGCGCCGCCGAGGTCCGCATCACCGACGACGGCTGCGGCATGGACGCGAGCGTCGCCCAGCGCGCGTTCGATCCGTTCTTCACCACCAAGGGCGTCGGTCGCGGCACCGGCCAGGGCCTGTCGATCGCCCGCAACATCGTGGTCGACAAGCACGGCGGCGCGATCCGCTTCGACAGCGTGCCCGGTGGCGGCACCACGTTCGTAGTGCGCCTGCCGATCGAGGAGCGCGCCGCATGAACTCCGTGCTGTTCGTCGACGAGGAGCCGCGGGTGCTCGAGGGCCTCGAGAACCTGATGTTCGAGCACACCGACCGCTGGGAGCTGCACTTCGCGGCGAGCGGCGCCGAGGCGCTGGCGCGGCTGCGCGAGCGCGACATCGACGCGGTCGTCACCGAGATCGCGCTGCGGCGAATGGACGGCGCCGCGCTGCTGCGCCAACTCCAGGCCCAGCACCCGAGCGTGGCGCGCATCGTGCTGTCGGGGAACACGCAGACCGCCGCATTGGTCCGGGCGATCCCCATCGCCCACGTGTTCCTCAGCAAGCCGTGCACCGCGGCCGTGCTCGTCGACACGCTCGAGCACGCGGTGTCGGTGCAGCGTCTGCTCACCAGCCCCACGTTGCGCGCGCGCCTGGGGCGGGTCTCCGAGCTGCCGCGTCGGCCGCGGCTGTTCGCCGAGATCTCGAGCCTGATGGCGGCCCCCGACGCGTCCATGGTGCGCGTCGCCAAGGTGGTCTCGCGCGACGTGGCGCTCGCCGCCCGGGTGGTTCAGCTGGCCAACAGCGCGCTTTTGGCCCGCGGCTCCCGGTGCACGCGGGTCGACCACGCCGTCCTGCGCCTGGGCGGCGAGCTGCTGCGTGCGATCGTCCTCGGGCACGAGCTCGCCGCGTCGATCGTCGGCCTCGGCGCCTTGGTCGAAGAGGTCAACGCCCGCAGCATGCGCGTCGCCGCGCTGGCCGCGATGATCTGTGCCCCCGATCACGTCGACACCGCGCGGCTCGCCGGCGTGCTGCACGAGATCGGCCGCCTGTTGCTCGCGCAGCTCCCCGCTGCCGCCGAGCCGCTGCCCGACTACGCGAGCGCGGGCGCGTACCTCCTCGGGCTGTGGGGCATGGACTACGTGCTCATCGAGGCGGTCGCGCGGCACTGCGATCCGCTCGGTCGACTGCCCGCGGTGATCGACGGTGCGACCGCGGTGCGCATCGCCGCAGCGATCGTGGGCGGCCGCCGGACCCACCCCGATCCCCGCTGGGCGCAGTGGTGTCGCAGCTTCGACAACGCACGCGAGGAGGCGGCCTGATGGCGACGAACCGTCGCGTGCTCTTCGTCGACGACGAGCCCCGCGTGCTCGAGGCGCTCGAGCACAACCTGTCGTTCGACTTCGACGTCGAGACCGCACCGTCGGGCGCCGCCGCGCTGGTGCTCCTCGATCGGGCGCGCGCTCGCGGGCTCGACTTCGCCGTGATCGTCTCCGACATGCGCATGCCGCAGATGACCGGCGCCGAGTTCCTGGCCCACGCCCGCACGCGCGCTCCTGCGACCACACGCGTGCTGCTCACCGGTCAGTCCGACCTCAAGGCTGCGGCAGATGCCGTCAACCGCGGCGGTCTGTTCCGATTCCTGTTCAAGCCGTGTCCGATCCCCGAACTGACCCGCGTGCTCGAGGACGGGATCGAGCAGCACCGCGTGCTCGGGGCCGAGCGCGAGCTACTCGAACAGACGCTGCGTGGCGCCGTCGGTGCGTTGGTCGAGCTGCTCGGGCTCGCCTGTCCCGACGCGCTGGGGCGCGCCCAGGTGCTCGAGGCCTACGTGATTCACATGGCGACGACGCTGGGATTGGGCGAGCAGTGGGAGCTGCGGCTCGCGGCGCAGCTGTGCCTGGTCGGTTGCATCGCCGTGCCGCCGGACGCGTTGGCGCGACACTTCGCGGGCGAGCGGCCGCGGCCCGAGATCCGCCGCATGCTGGCGTCGATCCCCCAGGTGGGCGCCAACCTCATCGCGCCGATCCCCCGCCTCGAGCGCGTTGCGGCGATGATCCGCCACCAGGACGCGCCGGCCGGCGACTGCGAGCTGACGCTGCGCGGCGCTCAGCTGCTCAAGCTCGCGCGGGCCGCCGACGCCCTGGTATCGCGGGGCAACTCCGTCGCGGCGGCGGTCGAGTTGCTCCGCCGCACCGAGGGCTACGACGACGCGATGTTGGATGCGCTCGCCGACTTCCACGGCCGGGCCGAGGGCTTCGAGATCCGCATGCTCAACCTCGGTGACCTCGTGGACGGGATGGTCCTCGATCAGGACGTGTCGTCGAGCGCGGGGCAGCTGCTCGTCGCGCGCGGGCGCGAGTTGACGCTGGCGATGCTCGAGCGCCTCAACAACTTCGCGCGCACCGCCGGGATCGTGCAGCCGCTGCGCGTGCTGGTGCCGTGCACGAAGGTCATCGCGCGGGCGGTATGAGACGTCGCCGCCGCCGCGAGATCGCGGCGATGACGATCGCGAACGCCCAACCGGCGGGACGGGGCGTCGCCGTGCAGCCGCAGCCGTCGCCATCGCCCGTCGCCTGGGCTCCGCCGGTGCTGTCGTCGTCTCCGCTCGAGCTGTCGGCCGCGTCGGGCACCGCAGTGGTGCTGGTGTCGCCTCCGCCGGTGCTCGAGCTGTCGCCCCCCGACGTGCTCGTCGCCGGCGGCTCGTAGCCGACCTCGAGCACGACGGGCTCCGAGCTGCCCTCGACGCCCCAGATGTTCGTCGCGACCGCGACCAGCTCCCACGTGCCGACGGGGAATTCGACGGTGGCGAACCCGTAGGGCGCCACGTCGTCGATGAGCGGCTGGATCTCGCCGTTGATCGACAGCTCGACCCACGCGGTGTCGGCACTCGCGGTGATCTCCACCGCCGTCATCAGCGTGTTCGCCTCGGTCTGCGTCGGCGTCGGCGTGACGATGCTGACCTCGGGCGGCGCGTCCATCGGCAAGAGCGCCGCGCCGATCGCCGCGGGCACCTGGGGTAGGGGGCCGATGTTGCCGCCCGCGCCCTGCTGGGGCAGCCCGGTGCCGCGCAGCACCGCGCGCATCTGCGCCGACGTGAGCGGCTCGCCGCCCGAGGCCTGCACCGCCTGCTGCACGATCGCTGCGGCCGCGGCCGCGAACGGCGTCGCCGAGCTGGTGCCGGCGAACGACGCGGTGTAGCGCTGGTTCACGTCGTCGCCGTAGGTCGCGTACTGCCCGTAGCCGGCGGTGAACACGTCCGTGCCCCAACCCTGCACGTCGACGCGTGCGCCGAACGTGCTGAAGTTCAGCCACTCGCGGGTCATCGGCATGCCCGCGCCCACGATGATGGCGCCGCTGTCCCCTCGATCGCGGTAGTAGGCGAGCTCGGGCCGGTCGAGATCCGTGCTGCCGTTGCCGGCCGCGGCGGTGACGACGATCCCCGCGTCGGTCGCGACCCGCGTCGCCATCCACACCGACTCCTCGATCTCGCCGGGCCCGAGCGTGCCGAGGACGGGTTCGCCGGTCTGGATCTCGAGGATCAGCACGTCGCCGGGGCTCGAGTCGGCGGCCGCGCTCAGGATCGCCTCGGCGCGCCGCGAGCCGGACTCCACGGTGAACTCGGGGTACACCCCGAGCTGACTGCCCGGCGACATGCCGGTGATGCCGTAGCCGCTGTCGCCGGCGATGAGCTCACCGGCGACCGCGGTGCCGTGATCCTCGAACTCGAGCGTACTCTCGGCGGGGGTCTGCCCGGGCTCGGCGATCATCTGGCCCTCGTTCCACTCCTCGTGTCCGAGGTGCCACGCGAACTCGATGTCGCTGATGCGGATGCCCGTGCCGTCGAAGCCCATCGCCCACGCGCCTTGGGCATCGATCCCGATCCCCGGGCCGAGGTGACCCTGCAGATCCACCAAGCTCGGGGTCGGCGGCGCGATGTCGACCGGCGGCGGCACGCCGAGGCTCTCGTAGGCGGCGAACTCGACGTCGGGCAGCGCGCCCAGCTCGGCCGCGACGTCGCGCGAGGGCACTTCACCGCCAAGGGTGGTGACGACGTACATGCCGAAGAGATCGGGCTGCGCGCGACCGCTGCGGGCACGGGCGCGCGCGAGGAGATCGTCGACACGGGTCTGGTCCATGCGCAGCAGGGGCGCGAAGCGGAGCCCGGCGCGACGTCGCACCGCGTCGATCGGGTGGAGTGGCTGGCCGGTCGCAGAGCGCAGCGCGTCGGCGGTGCCGGGCCGCACCTGCAGCGCATCGGCGAACTTCACCACGAGGCGATGCTCGCGATCGGCCGGAGGGATCGGCGGGCGCTTGGGCAGCGGCGTGCGGAGGCGGAGCTCGGCGGAGCGGGCGTGCTCGGTGGTCGCCTCGGGATCGGCGTCGGGTGACGGCGCGCAGGCGAGCAGCAGTGCGAGCGACGCGGTGGCGGCGACCGGGAGGCGAGGGGTGCGGGGCGCGAAGCGGCCGGGGGGCATGATCGGTCGGCAGGATCGCATGGCGGTCGGTGGGAGGTATAGGAGATGGGATGGAAATCGCGACTCAGCTCCGCGAGGGTTGCCAAGGATAGATGACGCAGGCTCGCGGACATAGGCGGACATCCCACGAACTAGGCGCAGACATACTGAGATTTCGCTGGGGCGCAGGTCGCATCATCCCGGCTATGCCTAGCTCGAACAACATAGCGTCACTGGCGCATCCGCCTCGATGCCCCCAATCGGTGTGGACTCGGAGGCCTCGCACCCGGGATTCTGGGGCGCCACCGAGCCATTTGATTGGGTGCTCAGTACAGTGGCTGCCGAATTTCCCGAGACACAGGAACCTGCGTCGATCGGAACAGTCAAGAGTAGATTCTCCGAGCAGATGTCGTCACTGTACAGATTCATGCTTCCGCCACAGACACCCGTCGCGCTTCCGCACGTGCACGCTGTGCAGCTGCGTGTGTCGGTGACCCTCTGATAGATTAAGTCGCGCATCTGCCATTGAGTGGGGCACTTCAGGTCGCCGGAGCCCCAGATGCAGATTCGCCCGTCCAGGCCACCGTCCGGCCTCGGTATGCACTGCTCCTGAGAGTCGCAGCCACTCTCTGTATACGGGGTTTCGCAGAGGGTGACGCGACTGTCAGGTCCGGCGGGGCCGAGCTCTGTCGTTGGACTCGGAACGCAGCTGCCTGAATCCACATGAGCTTCTGCTCGCCAGTGGCGCTCCGATACGAGGCTGAACGGGGTGGAGCTGCAACCTGCGACGGATGACCACGTCGAACCAGGGTTAGAGCAATCGTCATCCGTAGGAGAGTAAACCGTGAATAGGACTTCGGAACATGCAGCGTTGGCTGGGGGATCACATGCACAACCGCAGGTCGCAGGTTCGGTATGAAAGTCCGTGTAGCCGGCCATCGCAAAGTCCGGGTAGTCGCCCGCGCAAGTCGGCGCGGGCTCGGCTTGCGGAGTGACGATGACGCCGACTGGGCCGTTCCACTTCGGTGGGACCAGCGGCGCGCAGGTATGAGTGGCCGCTGAACATGGACTGGGATCAGTGGTGCTCGCTCCATCGTCGTCGGATGGGGTCGTAGACTCATTCGCGGAGTTCGTATCGTCGATCGATGTCAGGGACTCCGTGGCGGTTTCCGACGTTGTCCCGGGTAGTTCGGGGCCGAGTCCGGTGGATGTAGGGTTCGACTCTGTTCCTGCACCGATGGGCTGGCTTGGGCTGTAGCATCCCGCGAGTAGCGAGAACAGCGAAACGTGTGTGCGAGAAATCTGAGGCATTCAAACTGGCCCTGTTGAAGCGGTCGTGCCGGTAGAAGCGGCGGCGAATCTTCGCTGCCTTCCATGTGATGAGTTCGGTAAGCCGCCGCGCCATCCTCTGTTCGAATGCGCTGAAAGGCTGAGCGTGCATCGACTTGATCGCACGTCATCGTCCTGGCAAGCAACATAGAGTGACCGGGGAAAAAGCTTCGGCTCCGCCAGTTGCCTCAGAACTCGAAGGCGCGCATGTGGGGTCTTCCGGGCTTAGCGCCTCTGTGCTTGCTGCGCGCACATTCAGGCTCGATGCTCCTTGAGTGCAGCTGTCCGCGCTGACGGGCACTTCAAAGAGGGAGGGATTCCCACAGTCGGTCTCGCTAAATAGCTGTATCGAACCAGCGCAAGATCCAGTCGCATCGCCACACGCGCATGGGGTGCACCCACGGTCATCGGCAAAGCCTTCGCTCAATAGTGTCCGGGCAGTCCAGGAGTCAGGACATTCCAGGTCGCCAGAACGCCAGACACAGACGCGGCCATCGAGGGTGCCGTCCGGCAGCGGGAGACAGAGTTCATCGACGCCGCAGTCCTCGGTCGGGATCGCTTCTGCAGAGCAAAGTGTCATGCGTGTCTCGAATCCAGCAGGTGGGATAATTTCTACTGGGTTGGGAATGCACGTTCCCGACATGACGTGTGCGGCTGCATTCCATCGCCGCGTTGAGCCCACACCCGTTCCGGGCGCGAGCGAACAGCCGAGGTCGACCGACCACATGCCATTCGAGTTGGAGCAGTCGACGTCTGCAGGGCTATAGTAGTTGAGGTCGACGCTGCTGCAGACGGCATTGGTCGATTCTGCGCAGGAGCATCCGCATGTCGCTGGCGCAGCCGCCAGGTTGGAATATGCCGATATTTCCCAGGAAGGGTATTCGCCCCCGCAGTTTGGCGCGACTTCGGTCGGTGAGTTCGTCATCACGGCTACGGGGCCTTCCCACTGAGGCGGCACGGGGGCCACGCACTGGTGTGAACCCTCGCAATCATGACCGTTCGTGGTCTCCACCGTGGTCGCGCTGGTCTCATCAGCGGCAGAACCGCTCGCTGTTTCGCTCGGCTCGGGCTCTGTGGCACCTGTTGTTGGTTCGCTGGTCGTCGGTTCGCCGCTCGTCGGATCGTCCGTCGTTGCCCCGGCCGTCGTTGCGGCAGTCGTCAACGTGACGTCGACCTCGGTGCTGGCTTCCGCGGAGCCCCCGCTCGGCAGTGATGCATCAAACGGGTTTGGCTGGGTGCAGGCGGCCGTGGTTGCGAGTGCCGTGGCCATGACGCCGCATCGACTCATGGGAGGAGAGTGCCACGGCAGCGGACGCAGGTGTGCGGGAATCCGATCCGAGGTCGATGACGACGACGACGAGCGGCGGAGAGTGCGCGCGCTGTCCCGATTGGCCGATGTTTGGGTGCTGGTGACGTACTTTTGGGGAGGAGCTCCGTGCACGTCCCTGAGGCCACCGAACCCCACCCAACCTCGGTCGACGACGACAGGACCAACGACACTTGAGACCGGCGGCTCTACCGGCGGCGTTGCCACTCGCCTCCACCTGCGCCCCGTGCGCTTGACGGCGTGCATCGATGTCATCTGGGCGCCGAGGAGGGACCCGAAGTGCGGGCAAGGGAAGCGCTTCAGATTCGCAAGAAGAGGACAGTAGGGGGCGATAGCCATGCGGTGCTGGCGCGGAGAGGCCGGGCGATCCCGCGCCGTAGGCGCAGGCGCTCGTCGCACTTCGTGCCGTGGCAGCGTCGCCCGCGGCCGAGGGAGTTGGAACTGCGACGCCAAAGGCGCGACCCCAACCGAAAGGTTGCCAGCCCAAGTGCGACGCGGGTAGGGGACCCAAGGGCCACGACACGGGGCTAGCGAGCACCAGAAGCGTGCCGACTTCCAAGTCGAGGTGCAAGAAATGGCTGCACGGCGGAGACCGCCTGCGGATCCGGGAGAATCCGGGATGTCGGCGGTGCCGCGGCCGTGGCTGCCGGTCGGGGGATGCGGCGGAAGAGAAAGATCGTGCGGGCCCTCCCAAGGCTTGTCTGGGTTCTCGCGACGGCGTACTTGTCCGCGACACCGTTCTCCCGCCCCCCATGCGTATCCTCCCCGCCGGAGAACACCATGGAAGAACTCGTACAACAGTTGGTGCAGAAGGTCGGGCTCAGCGAGTCGCAAGCGCAGCAGGTGGTCGAGTTCTTGAAGGCGAACGCGTCGAAGGTCCCGGAGTGGATCGGCGGCAGCGAGATGCTCGAGAGCCTGAAGGACAAGCTGCCGGGCGGGCTCGGCAAGCTGTTCTAGCCGGGCGGGGCCGACTCCGCGGGTGCCGCGGCGTGCAACCGGCCGCCGCGGTGCCCGTCTGCCCGTGGAACCTGGAGACCACGTGCCCCGCATCATCCGCATCATTCCCGCGCTCGCGATCGCCCTCAGCCTGACCACCGCCTGCGACAAGAAGGCCGACGACAAGAAGGCCGACGAGAAGAAGGCCGACGCCAAGAAGGCCGACGCCAAGGCGGGCGACGCCAAGGCCGACGGCGGCGACGACAAGGCCGACGGCGGCGACGACAAGGCCGCAGCCGGGCCGGCCAAGAAGGCGTGGCTCGCCGTCGAGAAGTACGGCGTCCAGATCGAGGTGCCCGAGGGCGCGACCGTGGCCGACGGCGCCGGCACCAGCGTCATGATCAGCGCGCCCGACGGCAGCTGCACCGTCATGCTCTCGAAGAAGGACGACTCCTCGTACTTCCCGTCCTACGACTCCACGATCGAGACCATCGAGAAGGGATCGGGCGGCAAGAAGAAGGAGATGATCACGAACGAGAAGACCGACGACGCCAACTGGACCATCCACTACACCAAAGAAGCGCTGACGGATCCGAACCGCACCCAACACGGGGTCGACGTGCGCAAGAAGGTGGGCGACGCCGAGTACTCGTGCAGCCGCATCCAGGACAGCGAAGACGACGCGAAGTGCGTCTTGCACGCCTGTCAGAGCATCAAGGCCTGAGCGGCGATCACCGCTGACCGCAACCTCACGGGGCGCCGTCCAGGTACCCCGCGAGGTAGCACCGCAGCATCCGCTTGGTCTCGTCGGCCAGCGCGTCGGCCCGCGCGGGATCACCCTCGCGCACCAGCACGAGCATCATCGTCGCCACCGTGTTCACGAGCATCGTCGCGATGACGCGACAGCGATCCGCGGACAGGTGCGGCCCCCACACCCGCAGGAGCGCCGCAGTCGCGTCGGCGAGCTCGCGCAGCAGCGCCTGATCGTCCTCGGCGTACTCGCCGTACAGCTCGAGGTTGCGCCACACCGCCTGCATCGCGACGCTGCCCGCGTGCAGTCCGCGGAACCCGTCGATGACGCGGAACAGCGCATGATCCCACGGCGCCGCGAAGGGGTCCGCGCCGAGCAGGCTCGCGAAGCCCACCCGCGCCTCGCCGAGGCAGCGCTGCGCCACCTCGCGGAACACCGCCTGCTTGTTGGGGAAGAACTGATACAGCGAGCCGATCGAGGTGCCGGCCCGCGCCGCGATGCCCTCCATCGTGGTGTCCGCAAACCCGAAGCGCGCGAACGACTCTGCGGCCGCCGAGACGATGGCCTCGAGGCGGCGCTGGCTGCGCATCTGGGTGGGGCGACGCCGACCGGCCTCCGGCGGAACTACGGATTGCCCTGGAGTTCCAGTGGCTTGGGTCGGACCCTTCGGTTGCCTCGCGCGCGCCACTTGCCAAAAAGTGAGGCTCGGCTCAGATATTGTCAAACATGAGGACGACCTCACATTCGGCCGCCGTACCCGTCCCCGACCGCGACGGCCTGCCCCCGGGCCCCGGCGGCATCCCGGTGCTCAACATCCTGCGGCTGCTGCGTGATCCCTTGACGTCGCTCAGCGACGCGCACCGCGAGTTCGGCGATGCGACCACCTTCCGCGTCGGCTCGCTGCGCTTCGTGTCGGTGGCCGATCCCGCGTTCGCGCAGCACGTGCTCGTCCGCAACCATCGCAACTACATCAAGAGCCGCAGCTACCAGGGCCTCCGCCTCGTGCTCGGCCTCGGCCTGGTCACCAGCGAGGGCGATCACTGGAAGCGCCAGCGCAAGCTCGCCCAGCCGGCGTTCCACCGCGGCCGGCTCGCTGCGTTGGCGGACACGATCGCGCGGTGCGTCGAGGAGCGGACGACCGCGTGGGAACACCGCGCCTCGCCCGTCATCGACGTGCACGACGAGATGATGCAGCTGACCCTGCGCATCGTCGGCCGCACGCTGTTCGGCACCGACATCGGTGGAGGCACAGATCTGGATGCCGATCTGGGTGCGCTGGGACCCGCGGTGACGACGTCGCTGCACAAGGCCAACGAGTACGCCGAGTCGCTCGTGCGCATCCCGCTGTGGGTGCCCACGCCGTCGAACCTGCGCTTCGCCAGGGCCAAGCGCCTGCTCGACGGGATCGTGCACGGCATCATCGAGGGCCGGCGCAGAAGCGGCGAGCAGCGCGACGACGTGCTCGGCACGCTGATGGCGGCGACCGACGAGAGCGGCACCGAGCGCATGGACGACCAGCAGCTGCGGGACGAGGTCATGACCCTGTTCATGGCTGGCCACGAGACCATCGCGACCGCGATGAGCTGGACGTTCTTGCTGCTGCATCAGCACCCCGAGGTGACCGCCCGCGTGCGCGCCGAGCTCGCTTCAGTGCTCGGCGGCCGCACGCCGGTCGTCGACGATCTCGCCAAGCTGCCGTACCTGGGGCAGGTGATCGACGAGTCGATGCGCCTGTATCCGCCGGCGTGGATCGTCGAGCGCCAGGCTCTCGAGGACGATCAGCTGGGCCCGTGGCGGATCCCCAAGGGCACCATCGTCGCGGTGTCGCCGTGGATCATGCATCGCCATCCAGCGCTGTGGAACGAGCCGCTGCGCTTCGATCCCGACCGTTTCGCCGCCGGGGCGATCGAGCGTGACAAGCACGCGTACCTGCCGTTCGGCGCCGGTCCGCGGATCTGCATCGGCAACCACTTCGCGCTCATGGAAGCCAAGCTGATCCTGGCGATCGTGCTGCAGCGCTGGTCGCTCGAGCTGCTCGATCCCGCGGCGGTGCGGCCCGATCCGCGGGTGACGCTGCGGCCCGCGGGCGGCATGCCGGCCCGGCTGCACCGCGCGGACGCGCCTGTGCTCAGCTGAGCAGGCAGCCCTCGACCGTGGCTGGCGCGCCGGATCTCCGCAGGCTGCGCCACAGGATGTCGACTTGGTGTGATGCGGGCTCTCGTCCGGCCATCAGTGCGGCGCGGAGCTCGGGGAGGATC
>JBBQJI010000113.1:0-11581 GCA_038325765.1 Nannocystales bacterium | reverse complement strand
GCGAGTCGGGCGAGGCGCCGCTGCACCCACCGGATGTCGTCCTCCGCGCCCGCATCCGGAGCGGGGTCGGTTCCGAGTTCGGCCTCGGGGAAGCCGACGCGGCGGGTCAGGGTGTACGTGGACTCGGCCTTGTCCTCTGCGCGCCTCTGCTTGGCCGCGGCTGCCGCAAGGCCGGCGGCGTCGTCGTCGGCCGGCTCGAGACTGCCCTGCGCGAGCCACGGGAACTCCTTCGCCGCGGCCGCGTCGACCGCACGCGGGCCCAGGTGCAGCAGCAGGGAGTACACGACGCGCTTGGGGTCGAGCTTGGCGGCGGGCTGCTCGGGTTCGACGGCGATCGGATCGCCGCCGGTGGGTGCATCGGGTTCGAGCGCGATCGGGTCACCGCCCTCGGGATCGCCGTCTTTGTGCATCGGCAGGCCGGAGTTTTCGCCGAAGAGGCTCTTCCACGTGTAGCCGCCCACCGTCATGACGCCGTCGGGCCACGGCGGCGGCGACTTCCTTTTCTTCTTGCCGGCCTTGGGTGCCGGCAAGCTGGCCTGGAAGGCTTCGATCGCTGCGTAGAGCTCGTCGTCGGGGTAGGGGTCGTTGAGTTCTTTGTAGTCGGCGGGCGCGTAGAAGGGCGCGCCGGTCGGAGACATGTGGGCGTGCAGGCCGTTCTTCACGTGCAGGACGAGCTCGGGCTCGTTGGTGCCGCCGCGGCCTACGGAGGATGCCTTGGACTTGCCCGGGGTGCCCGGCGTGGCCTTCGGGTCCACGGTGGGGGAGGCCGCAGGGTTGAGCAGCGCTGCGGCTGGCTCGGAGATCTCGTGTTGGATCAGGATGAAGTTGATGTGGCCGGCGTCCTCGAGCGACGCGACGGGGTCGGCGTCGAGGCGGAAGGCGACGATCTTGCCGTCGAAGGGGGCGACGAGGGTTTGGTTGGGGGTGGTGGCGAGGTGGACGCCGCTGTGCCAGTCGTTGTTGGCGCCGAGGGGGAAGTAGCCGCCGCGGGGGCTTTGCTCGACGTCGGCGTGACGCGCCCCGACGCCCTCCGCGCTGACCGGCTCCCGTTTCCCAGGCGTCCCACCCACCGCCGCGGCAGGCCGTTCGTCGGGGAAGTAGACCTTCGACATCCCCCAGGGGCCGAGCTTCCGCAGAACCTCCAATGGATCCAGCCGCAGAGTGCCAAGGTCATCCTGGGTGGCCTCGGTCGGCCAGTTGTGTATAGGCGGCCTCGTCGACGACTTACGCACCTCAAAATGAAGATGCGGAAATCCGACCCCGGCATTGCCCGTGGAGCCGACCTTGGCGATCTCGTCCTGCTCCCTGACCTCAACTCCGACATCCAGCCCCGGCGCGATCGACTGGCAGTGGCTGTAGAAGAAATAGAGTGGGCTATCCTGCCACGGGACCTGGCTCTCGATCATGATGGTGATGCCGTAGCCTTCCGAATTGCCCTTCTTGCCGTCCTTCGTGACGGTCTCTTCCGGATCTACATAGGCGACAACGCCGCTAGTCACGGACAGGATCGGTGCGCCGGCGCCCTTCGGGCCTCTGATCTTGGTGAGATCAATCCCCTGATGGTAGTGCTTGAATATGCCATCTCCCTCCTTGCTTTTCGCAGCGTCCGTGGATCTACGCTTTCGTGGATATGAGAACGCGCTCGAAGAGCAATTCCCTTCCCCGGAGCCGAGATTGTTGCACCTGAACATCTTCTTCCCGACGGGATGCACGTCGAAGCGCGCAGCGCACGCAGCGCCTTTGCAGTGCAGGACCAGGTCCTCGATCGACGAGCCAAGGACAGGATTTCTGTAGATCGGCATCAGTCCTCGGGGTTGAGAAGAGAAGCGATATCTCGTGCGCATCGGAACCCGATCGAGAAAGGGGCCTGCCTGTTGGTCTCGTAAACGAAGTTGGTGCCGCTGTATACGGATGAACCTCGTGGCGCTGGTGGCAGGAGTTTCGGCATGCCCACACCGGCGACCTTCTGGGCAACGACGATCTCCGCAACGTTCCCCATCATGTCACAGACTCCGTCGACGGTGTCCCCGGCCGGGATCGAACACACGTGCCGCGGGGTCGTGTCCGTGCAAGCCGAGCGCATGCAGTCGACGTCTGGGACCTCCCCCCACGGCTGAGAGTGTTCGGTGCGGCGGCTTCGTGCGACGTACTCCCATTCGACGTCGGTGGCGAGCCGCTTGCCTGCCCACTTGCAGTACTTCTCTGCCTCCCATGGAACGAGGCAGTTCATTGGTTTGTCTGCGTCACCAGGGCCTAGAACGGACGAGTTGGGGCCCACGAAGCACGCCCGAGGATCCGAAGGATGTGTCCGTCCCCCGTCGGGTCCGAGCGGAGACGTGGACGATGGAACCATGACAGGGTTTCGGGAGCAGCCGCCCACTTCGTGGCAGTCCGCGTCATCGTAGCACCTTGACCGCTTTGCAGCGCTCCGACAGGCCAGGTACTGCGCGACCGTAACCTCAGACTTGTCGATCTCGAACGTCGGCATCTCGACCTTGGCACCCAGCCTCGGATCCTGCTCGTCCCACGGCGGGCCGCCTGCAGCAAAACCTTCGACGCCCATCATCTCATCAAGCCACTTCTTGCCCGCATCGTTCGGCCCGAACACGAAGCTCCCCGCGGGAATCCGCACCATGTCCGGCCCAGGCGCGAGTACCACCGCGCGCTCGATCGCCGAGTCCGCGCCGAACTCGATGTCCTCGATCACGCCGCCGAGATCATCGCGGCCCACGGCAGCGACCCGGACGCGCAGCCGGCACGCGGGCACGGCCCACGGTGCGCCTGCGGCCGGGGTCGCCAGCTGCTGCTCATCGACGAACACCGCGAGCTCCGGCACGGGCTCACCCAGGTGCGTCTTCGCCGTCACGCGCAGCTCCGCCGTCGCGAACCCTGGCAGATCCGCCGCGGTGAGCGGCGTCGTGCGCTCCGCGAGCACCTCGAACCCCGCACGTGTCACCTCGCCGCACGCGGTCTTCACCCGCACCGTGTGCTCTCCGGAGGCCACCTGCTTCTCCGGCAATGGAGTGACGCCAAGCTCGACGTCGTCCACCCACACCTGCACGTCGGCGGGGAGATGCACCGCGAGCAACGTCGGCGCCGGCGTGCCACGCACGTCCGCGTCCTTCGATGCGCAGCCCGTCCCGAGCACCAGCAAGGCGCCCACGACCGCCAAGGTCGAGCCGTTCGCAGCACCTCGCGTCACAGAAATGATCTCCACAGCTCTATCTCCTCGAGGCCGGTTTGCGTGAAGCGGAACAGCCGCTCGGAAGACTCTTCGTAGCCCGTTCATCGGGGGATTCGCGCTTACAGTGGTTGGAGGTCACGCGCGCAGCGAAATCCGACCGCGAAGGGGGCCTGGTTTCCGGACTCGTACGCGAAGATCGTTGCGTCGTCGACAGAAGACCCTTTGATGTGATGCGCGTGAGCCGATGTCCCCCGTCCGACGATCTCGTGTTCGATGGTTAGTTCTGCGACGTTTCCCATCATGTCGCACACGCCATCGATGCTGTTGCCCAGTGGCTTCGTGCACACGGGTTGAGGGTTGAGCTGCTCTGGCGTGGACCTGCAGACAGAACGGCCGCAATCCTCCTCGTCCACTTCTCCCCACGGCTGGGAATGATCGGTGCGGCGGCTTCGAGCGACGTACTCCCACTCGACGTCGGTGGCGAGGCGCTTGCCTGCCCAGTTGCAGTATCTCGCTGCCTCCCACGGAACGAGGCAGTTCATTGGCTTGCTCGAGTCTCCTGGATCATGTTCTGTGGCCTCGAGATCGGCAAGGAAGCAGTTTCGCGGATCCGGCGGCTCGCCTCTGGCTCTGCGTTGCTCGAGGACTTGCATGAAGCTAGGTGGGAACGGAAGTCTGGAGGGTACCTCTGCAACATGGACCCCGCAGGCGCCCACGTCGTCGCAGTCCGCCTCATCGTAGCACCACGTTCGCTTCGCGGCTCGCCGACAAGCCATGTACTCTGCAACCGTCACCTCGGTCTTGTCGATCTCGAAGGCGGGCAGCTCGACCTTAGCGCCGAGCCTCGGGTCCTCGTTGTCCCAGGGCGGATCGGCTGCATAGAAGCCTTCGTTCACTGACATCTCGCGCAGCCACTTCTTCCCCGCCTCGTTCGGCCCGAACACGAAGCTCCCCCCGGGGATCCGCACCATGTCCGGCCCAGGCGCGAGCACCACCGCGCGCTCGACCTTCGAGTCCGCGACGAACTCGATGTCCTCGATCACGCCGCCGAGATCATCGCGCCCGACCGCAGCCACCCGGACGCGCAGCCGGCACGCGGGCACGGCCCACGGTGCGCCTGCGGCCGGCGTGGCCAGCTGCTGGTCATCGACGAACACCGCGAGGTCCGGCACGTGCTCATCCAGGTGCGTCGTCGCCGTCACGCGGAGCTCGGCCGTCGCGAACCCCGGTAGATCCGCGGCGGTGAGCGGCGTCGTGCGCTCCGCGAGCACCTCGAAGCCCGCGCGTGTCACCTCGCCGCACGCGGTCTTCACCCGCACCGTGTGCTCTCCGGAGGTCAGCTCCTTCTCCGGCAGCGGCGTGACGCCGAGCTCGACGCCGACACCCACACCTGCACGCCAGCGGGGAGCTGCACAGCGAGCAACGTCGGCGCCGGCGAGGCGGCCACGTCCGCGTCCTTCGACGCGCATGCCAGTCCAAGGACGAACGCGAGGCCGCAGTTCGCGGCCATCACACCCATCATCAACCTTCCGATGACCATAGGGAGATCGTCTCCATGCCGCTGTCCGTGAACCGATAGATGGACTCGCCCACGCCTTCGTAGTCCTGGTATCCCTGCAGGACCTCATCGTACCCGTCGCCGTCCAGATCGCCCACAGCACTCGCCGTGAGCGTCGGACCGGTGATGATGCGATGGTGTTCGCCACCCTCGGCATCCAACGTGAGCACCATGATCTGGAGGTTGAACTCATCCTCCCGCCCATCGCCGGTCACGAAGACGATCCGCGTCGCCTGGGGGAAGGACCCGGGAATCTCCTGCAGCGTGTACGTGGCGAGATCCGCCACCATCCCCACCGTCGGTGCCCCCGGCGCGCCTGCGTTCGCCGCCTCAAGCGCGACCTCCCGCATCCGCTTGGCGAGGCGGTGGGAGGGCCGGATCGGCTTCGGCTTCGGTGCCAGACGCAGCCGCGCTTGCGGGGCGGGCTCGCCCGCCATCGCGATCGCGGGCTCCTTCACGCGGAGGTTCCGGTACTCCACGTACCACGTGCCCAGATCCCTCGACGCACCGAAGCGGGAGTACTTCGACGCCACCACGACGCCGCGGGTCGTCACGATGTAGATCGGCGGCATGGCTGCGAGTTCGGCGGGCTCGAGAGCGTGTCCGCGCCACAGCGATCGGTCGGCGTCCAGCACCCGGTCCATCAGGGCCTCGCCAATGTCCGGCGTCTCCGAGAGTTCGACGCGGACCCAGCCCTCGTAGACGCTCACCGAGTGGAAGGGCTCGAGGCCCCCGACCCGCGAGGCGGGAGCTGCCTTCGTGTCGTCGCCGCTGCCCGGGCCGTCGTCCCCGCGCGGTGTCGTCGCCGCGTCGTTGGGAGCAGCTGGTGCACCCGCGGTTCCTGGCGGAGACGCGGTCGCCGAGGCATCGCCCCGCGTCGACGCGTCGTCGTGCGGCGTGGGTGCTGCGTCTGGCGAAGCCGTCGCGGTCGGCGGGGATGGGCTGCTCGGCGCCGGGGCACTCGCCCGACACGCCGCCAGCGCGGTGAAGGCAAGCAGCGTCGGCAGTCGACGCGCGCGCGTGCGACGGACCAGAGGCGCGGCTTCGGACAGGCACTGGAGGCGTGCAGCGTGGGTTCGACCTTGCTGCGGATTCGGGGTTGTGTCCGTCACAGGATCTTCACTCCGGCGTGGTCGGCCCGGCATCCCTGGGTCGACCGTCGACCGCGTTGGAGCTCCGTCTGCGCGTGGCCGGGCTGCATCGTCGCGGAGCCGCGCGGGCGCGGCGCTCTTCGGCTGGGTCTCGGTGTCGACGCTCTCGGTCAGCAGGGGGTAGGGCGTGATGGTGTGCATGGAACGTCGGCTCCGGCGGGATCAGGCGGCTCGGGGTGGGTGGTCAATCGGTCGGGAGCGCAAGTCATCTGCGGCGACCGTGGCGATGCGAATTGTGATTCCGTCGCATGAACTAGCCGACATCCTCGTGGGGCGTGCGGCGACGGCCGCCAGGCTCTGGCGATTTGCCGTCCAATCCAGATCGTCTTTCGGCCACCCATTGCAGCGTCCCGACCGACGCCACCCCGCACAGTAGGACTGAACTCGTGAGGGGTGGCCACGTCCAGTCGATCTGGCCGACGAACCCGATGAGGCCGCTCTGATGGAACGCTTCGATCGCATGAAGCCACCAGCGATCGCACTCGATCCAGCTGGCTGCACAGATCAGCAGGGCAACGCTCGTGGGGAGCACCCACCTGTGGCGAGGTCCAAACTTCGCGTATGCCAGCGCGCAAATGCCTGCTGCCAGACAAGCAAGCCCCGATACAAGCCCGCCGTTGCCTCGGTCGGTTTCGTCCATGGTCGCCAACATGAAGCTCGTTGGCCCAGAGACCCACAGAAACACGGCAAAGGCCGCCAGGCGCGGGGACCGCTGCGGCGATGCGCGCTGTGGCGACCAGGCTTGCTCCCAGCGACGAACGCGGGGGATGAGCACCACTGCCAGCATCACTGGCACGAGCGCGAAGAATGGCATCAATGGCGCGTATCTGGCCGAGTACACGAAGGCGGCGCTCGCCGCGACCGCGGCGAGTCTGGTGATGAAGACGATCCACCTCATCGGAGACACCTCGAGAGTTTGGACTGCAGTCGCTCCACGGGGGGTCCGCCTCGATTGCCTGTCCAGCGGCATCGCCAGTAGAAGGCGGCCCACGACGTGTCGGGCATCTGCGAGTAGATGCGACTCATCTGCAGGGCGATCGAGTCCGAAACCGTCACCGCCGCGCGGATGAGGAAGAGCGTAGTTGCTGCGGCTCCAGTCGGCCACCTCTCAATTGGGTACGCTGCTCCGTGATGGCAGAAGACCTGCCACTGTCGTGCAGGGACTGTCTCGGCGAGCGCTCGATAGTTCAATGTGTGCGAGTTCGAAAACGAAGCGAGTACTGACTGGTTCTCCGGGACCGCCGGCGCGCCGACCTTCGCATGCGGTCGACCGTTGGCGAACCCCCGTGCGCTCTTGTTCGTCGTGAAGGCGCCCCAGCGAACGTGCATGTGCAGGCAATCGTGAAAGCAGACGAACACCATGGCGATGTCCTGTAGCTTGACTGGTGTCGCGACCTCAGACGTGCCGAAACCCGTCATCTCGACGAACTCGAGCTTCATGCGTGGCGCGAGGTGCACGTTGTCGAACTGCCCCTGCCTAGGTTCCTTGTCGATGCTCTCCCACCCGTTGCCATCTCGCGCGACGCACGCATCGATCGTTCGGCGATGTGTGAATCGCGCGTCCGCCAGTGTCACCTCTCCCCTTTGCTGCGCGAGATGGTCTTCGTGATGCTTCGCTCTTTCGCCATGTTCAGCGCGCTCTGCGGCGTTCAGTCGAACAGGCGCCCGGTTGCGGAACGTCTCGTCGGGATCGGTCGCGTAGTAATCGAAGATGTTGTCGGCGACCGGTAGTGGAAACTCATCGAGCCCGGGCACGACTGCAGTCGCCGTATGGTTCCGATTCGCGTCGGTCACCACCAATGCCTTGATGGTGTCCTCCATCTCGGGGTCGCCATGCGTCATCGCTTTCGCTGGGCGCTCGAAGCGGATGTGCACCTCGGCCGTAGCGAGGTCGTTCGTGCTCATGAACATGACGTGGGGGTAGAGCCGGGCGAAACCCATGAAATCGCCGCCCACGAAGTCAGGGCGCTCGCGGCACGTGGTCAGGCTCACCAGCGCGAGGTGCCGCGTGTTCCCGATGCAGATTCGTGCTGAGGCGTTGGTCGTGCACAGGAACTCCAGGAAGTCCGGTACTTCGGGGCCCGGCATGAACGACTCGCCGAGCGCGTCGACCTCCTCACGGGACATCGGGAACACCCCGCCGTCGCGCTCCTCGAACACGAAGGCGACCAACAAGCTCTGGTCGGCGTTCGCGCGAAGTCGCCACCAATCGGTGTGGTCGTCGTCGATCTTGCCGCCGGCCACGTGCCAGGCGCCTACGACGAAGTCTTGCGTCAACGGGAGTTCCTCACCCCTACCGTCCTGGTACGTGACGAGCAAGTCATCGAAGATCAGGCGCGTGCACACGGTCGCGGTGTGCTTGTAGCGCATGCCCATGCCGCGAGACCACAGCCGGATATTGCGGAACGTGCCGGGCGTAGCCGCGTCATGGTCGAACTGCCAGATGAAGTTGGACGCCACGATGTTCTCGTCCGACTCTTTTGGGCGCAGCTCGGGCGGGACCTCGTCGGGCATGGACGGGTCCGGCTCCGATGCCCGGAAGTCGCGGCCGGTGATTTCGTGCAACGTGGCGTGAGTGTCGTTCTGCGCCGCGGTGAACGGCATCGAGTCTTGGAGCAGTTGGGCGAGAGATGGCATCACGCTGCTCCTTGGAGCTCGGGGGTGCCGTAGTCGAGCACCGCACCGCGGCCGTCCGCGCGTGCGGCGGCTGCGACGCGGAGGCGGTCGCCGTGGAGCACCGCGACCGTCACGATGCCGTGGGGATCGGCGCAGAGGGAGCCGCGGAGGTCGTTGACGCAGACCTCCACACGGGCGCGCCCGAGCCCCTGCATGAGGGGCTCGTGGACGTAGAGTGCGATGCTCAGCTCGCCGCGCACGACAAGATGCTCCAACACGAACGTCTCGTCGTAGAGTTCCTCAGTCTGCGGCGCGGGCGGGCTTCCCGGCGCACACATCACCAGGTCGACGCGCCGGTTGTCCGGGCACTCGTGGTCGGCGAGCTCCGGGGCGACCACGGGCCACCGCTCGCCCATGGTGATGGGCTCGGGTGCGAGGTTCAGCCGCCCTCGTGCCGCGGCCACGCCTGCGCGGTCGGTCAGCAGGAGCCGACCGAGATCGTCATCATAGAGGTCGAAGATCGCCGCCCAATCGTCGGGTCCGAGGTGCTGGCTCTGATCGATATCGGCGTGCTCCCGCAGCGCGGCGAGGGCTGCCGCTGTCGCCGGTCCCCAGCCGTTGTCGATCGGCCCGGGGTCGCAGGGCAGGACGCACGACGATGCAGCCCAGGCCAGCGCCGCCTGCAGCGTCGCCACATCGGCATTCGCGAACGCGTGCTCCGCCCAGCCCGCACGATCCCCGGCGAGGTACAGATGCACCGAACGCGCGCGCTCGAGCGCCAGCGCTTCGTTGTCACCGGAGTTGCCCTCGGTGTCGGCGTGTCCGACGACGTGGAACTCGCCTGCGCCGGCCTCCGTGAGCGCTCGGCGTAACGCTCCGCGGACGGTCGTGGGGCCGTCGTCGGTCTGCGACATCGTCCCGAACACCAGCACCGGCCGCGCCTCGACCCAGAGATCGATCGAGACGACCTTCGCGCGCGGTCGCGTGACGACGAGCGCATGGCGATGGTTGACGGCCACTTCGAGCGACGCGTCCTCGAGCCGACCGAGCGAGATGCCATGGGCGATCTTCGCTCCCTCGCCCTCGGCGGGCGGTGGCGGCAGCACGATGTCCGCAAGCACGCGAATCGCGTACGTCTCGTCCAGCGGCACGCTGGTGCGCGTGCGCCCGCTCGCGTCGGACTTGCAGCGCACAGCGAACCCGCGGGTGTTCTTCACCTCGAACTGCGCGTCGGCGATCGCGACGCCGTCGTCCGTCATGACCTCGAACTCCACGAAATAATCGGCTGTCTCGTGCGCCGGTTCTGGCGGCGAGAGATCCGCGAGCAACGGAATCTGCGAGTCCGGATCCGCGACACGCCCTCCATGGGGCGCTCGCCCGGTAAACGCACGCCGCCACCCGGTGGTGAGCACGCGACAGCCGCTCGTGGCGAGCAGCTCGGCTGCACGGTCGAGCTGATCCTCCCGCGAACTCGGCCCATCCCATCCATCGAGGCGCTCGCCCGTCAGCTCGCGGACGACCGCGGCGAGGTCGTCCATGTGGCGCAGGTCTTCGAACATCCTCCGCAACTCCCTGCGCGAGGGCGGGAGATCGCGGCTGCGATTGCGGACGAAGACCAGCCGCTCGCCGAGGCCGACATCGAGGATCATGCAGTCGTCGAACATGCTGGGCCGACGAAGAGCACGCGCCGGGCCATGGGCGACGCCGTGGGATTGCGGCGACTTGGGCCCCACTCCGGGCGAACTGAGCGGAAGGCGCCTTCCGGCCAAAGGAAGCCGAGCACCGTCGTCTCGGGGACGGGGCTCGGGTTGCTCACGGGACGTCGGCTCCTGCGACGTCTGGGGAGTCGGGTTCTGTGGGTCGGGGGTCGCCGTCGATGTCGCTGGGAGGGTCGCCGGCTTGCCACTGGGCGGCGGTCAGGATTTCCTTCGGCGCCATGCCGCTGAGGCGGAAGTTGCCAGTGGCATAGCCACCGGCCACGAACCAGTTGGTGTTGAGCTCGCCGAGCTCCGCCTCGGTGAGGCTGGTCTCGAAGCTGTCGGTGGTGCAGTCGACCTCCGGGTCGTCGGTCTCCGCGACCAGAAGGGAGTTGCGGACGTCGACGGTGGCGGCGCCGTTGCAGCGAAGTGCGGCGGCGGCGCCGAAGCCCGCGCCGATGCTTGTATAGAGGATGTCGGCCTCGGAGCTGGTGACCTGCATCGCGTCGACGTTGCTCTGGCTGCCGCCGACGAAGCAGTTGCGGAAGTGGCCGTCTGCGGCGGTGGAGAGCACGATGCCGCCGCCGGTGTTGCCGACGACGGCGGTGCGGTCGAGGTAGAGGGAGGAGGCGTTGGCGGTGATGCCAGGGAAGCCGCCGGCGGTGTTTGCGGTGAACCGCAGCGACTGGATGTACACCTCGGCGCCGTTCTCCACGCGGAGTGTCGACGCGCCCCCTGATGTGTTGACCCACTGCGGCACGATGGTGTCGTCGTCCGCGAGCAGCGCGTACGCCGTGCCCGCGCCGCCGATGGTGACGGCCTCGTTGTAGTCAGCCCCCGCGAAGATGCGAAGCACGACCTCGCCACCTTCGCCGAGTGTCGCGACCGCGTCGCCGATGCTCTCGAACTCCATGCCCGCGCCGACGTCGTGCACGGCCTCGCCATCGAAGCATCCACCGGTGGCGATGCGGCACGCGCTGTCCGAGCACTCCTCGTGGAAGCTGCACCCCACACACGCATTCTGCGCGTCATCGCACACCGGCGTGGTGTCCCCGCACCCCGACGGATTCGCAGCCGTGCACGCGACACACTGCCCATCATCCCGGCACGCCGGCGCCCCCGGGTCCTTCGCTTCGCACTCCGCATCATCGCTGCACGGCGCGCACACCATCTCCACACAGATCGGACTCGCCGCATCCCCACACTCGCTGGAGTCCACACACCCGCTCGCGGTCGTGCTGCTCGAGCTCTCCGTGTCGCTCGCGGTCACGGACATCGTCGTCGCGGTGGTCGGCTCTCCGGTCGGCTCCGTGCTCTCCGCGGTGAGCGTAATGCTCGCGGAGTCGCTCGAGCTCGAGTCCTCGGCGCCGCTCGA
>JBBQJI010000112.1:0-11826 GCA_038325765.1 Nannocystales bacterium | reverse complement strand
CATCGCGGCGGCCTGCTGCTCGAACACCAGCGCCCGCGTCCCGCACTCCCCCCAAGGAAGCGGCGCCGACAGATCATCCGCGTAGTACGACGTCCGCCCCGCCCCGAGCAGCCGCAGGCGCACCGCTCCATCGACGAACTCGAACTCCGGCGGCTCGACCACCGCGCCCACGAGCGCAGCCCGCAGCCCCGCGATCCCCAGCGGCGCCACCGTGTCCAGCCCGAGCACCTCGTAGCTCCGCGACGCGACCGGCACCCCGATCCGCACCACGTCCGGCGTCGCGACAGCGTCATCGATCGCGACGAAGCTCGCGTCGGTGACGACGACCGTCCGCTGCCCCCCGGGAACCCCGACCGGCGCGTCCCGCCGCGGATACCCGACGCTCACCTTGCGCGTCACCTGCCCGTACTGGTCCACCTCCAGCACCAGCGCATGGCTGACCCGCGGATCCTCCGCAACGCGGTCGTACGCGAAGCTCAACGCTTCCCGCTCGTGCACGAGGAACACCGCGTGCTTGTTCGCCCCGCGCGCCTGCACGAGCCTCACGCCCGCGTTCTGCTGCGTGACCGTGTACGGCACCCCCGCCTGCGCCGATCCATCGAGCCCATACACCTCCTCGCGGATCATCCTCCCCCGCAGCGCCCGCACCGCCTCGCGGCACTCCTCCGGATCCATCGCCTCTTCGAGCACCGTCTCCGGCAACCCCCACGCCTCCGCATCCTCCGACCAGAACTCCGCGCGCAGCTGCTCCGCGAACCCCAGCGACCCGAAGTACGCCCCCGTGTGGAACCACGACCGCGTATGCACGGGCGGCTGGTGCAGCTGCGGCTCCACCGTATCGAACAGCCCGAGCTCGAACAACCCCGGCCCGACGAAGTCCTCGTACGACTCCGTGTCCCACCGCTCCACCCGCGCGAACCCTCGGAACTCCCGCTCCGTCGCGTCGAAGAAACCGTGGTGATACGACCACTGCTGCACGAATCGCCGCCGCGCGATCTGATCGTGCTGTTCCAGCCGCACGATCACGTACACCGGAAACGGCAACCGCGTGACCCACGGCTCACCGCGTGCACGATCCCGCAGGTACTGCGCGGTGCTCGCCTCGTAGCGCACACGCGTCTGCAGCCCCATCCCATTGTCCACCGCGATCATCAAATGCGGCTTGTCGCCCATCAGATCGAGGTACTTCACCCGCGCAGGCCCGGCCGACGCCCCCGGCTCCGACCACATCAGGCATGCGGTCCCCTTGCCCAGCAGATCCACGACCTCGACCGCCGTCGCCGTCCCCACCGGCGGGAAGGGCCGCAGCGGCATCGCCTCGGAGAACCCGTTGCCCGACAGGTTGAACCACGCCCGCGCGCCGCGATCATCCAGGTAGATCACGTCCGTCGTCCCGCTGCCATCGATGTCCGCCAGCCGCACCTGCCGCGGATCGAACTCCGACGCCGCGCCGAACTGCGGCTCGTTCTCCATCGTGATGCGTCGCCCGAACACACCTCGACCACGGTTGGGCCAGTAGTGGATCGCGCCGTTGTCGATCCGCACGATGTCCTGCAGCCCGTCGCCGGTCATGTCGGCGAAGAACAGCCGACCCGTCGGATCGTCGAACACCACCGCCGGCCCGTCGCGCTCGTCGCCCGGCTTCGCCACCAGACGCGCAGGCCCGTAGCCCTCGGTACCGAGACAGGGCACCCACACGAAATGATCCCCACGGCTGACGAGCAGATCCGGCAGCCCATCCGCGTCGAGGTCGACCTGCCGTAGATTCGGATCGTCCAGCAAGATCGTCGACCGCTGCGCGAACGGCCGGTACCGCGCGAACCCATCGGTCCCGGTGCGACCGTAGTACCCACCGCCCTGATCATCGAGCCGCATCATCTCGGGTCGTCCATCACCGTCGAGATCGACGAGCTGCCCCCCGCGCCCGAGCTTCGCGCCCGTCGGCTGGCTCGGCAGCGCCGTCAGCGCCCCGAAGCGTCCCTCGCCCAGCGGCCGCTTGTAGTGCAGCGCGTCACCGAGCTGCGCGACGATCCCCGGCAGCCCCTCGCCGTCGAGATCGAGCAGCCGGAACTCGCCGTCCAGACCCCGCGGCAGGTTGCGCAGGCTGGCCTCGTCGAGCTCGCGTAGCTCGGGCTGCAGCCGCGCCTCGCTGTACGTGAACTGCGTCGCCGGCAGCTCGGCGACTGCATACCCGCCCTCGGGATCTGCGAGGTACGTCCGCTGCGCGACACGTTCGAGCTTGGCCAGGTGCGCGGCGGCGTCGTACGTGAAGTCCGTCGAGCGCACGAGCGTCGAGGGCTGCCCGAGCGCGTCCGGGAAGTGGTGGAACATCAGCACGCGCTGGCACAGCCGCCGCGTGCGGACGTCGAAGCCGCCGCGGTGGCTCGAGAACGCGTCGGCGCGCCGCGGCCACGGCCGGTCCTCCTGCGGCGTGACGAACACGCGACCGCTCTGGTCATCGACGCTGCCGTACTCGCCGTGATCGAACACGACCTCGAACATCCAGTCGCCGGCGACGTCCGGCGTGCGGTTGCCGTAGAGCACCCGCGCGAGGTAGCGCTGCGTCGTCGCGCTGCGGTTGATCTCCGCGACCGATCCGTTGTCGCCCCCGTCGTCCGCGTTGTAGACGTAGTCGGTGAGATTCCCGCGGTCATCGTGGGTGCGCTCCAGCAACCAGCCGAACACACGCAGGCGATCATCCGGATCGGCGATCCGCGCCTGCGGATCACGGCCGAACCACGACGTGACGTTGTCGCGCGAGATCACGCGCCAGTGCGTGTCGCCATCGCTGCGCCGCACCCACCGCTCGATCCGCGAGAACGCCCCTTCGGTGCGCGGCAGGTACGGATACACGCGATGCTCTGGCCGCTCGCGCACCACGCGGACGCCGGCTTCGTCGCACAGCGGCACCAGATCCTCGGCGCCGGCGAGCACGAACGTGTCGGACTCGCGTGCGTCGGCGTACTGCGGCAGCTCGCGCTCGGTCTTGCGTTGAATCGTCGGTACACCCAGGGACCAGCCCGTGCCGAATGGTCCGTTGCCGCCGCCCGAGCTGTAGCTGAGGGCCAGGTGCGGTGCCGCTCCGCCACGACCGGACGACGTCGCGATCGGGATCGAGTACGACGCCGACCCCGTGAAGGCGATCGACTCGAGCTTCTCGCCCGTCGCCTTGATCGCGCCGCCACCCTTGGGCAGCTCCAGCTTCGGGACCCAGTCGCGATCGGCACCGGGGAGCTTCGGCTCGGCCGGGCGCCCGACCGCCTCGCGGGCGGCCTCGGGTCGACGCGTCGCATCGGGTGCAGGCGGCCGGGACTCACCGATGTGGGCACCGACCGAGGAACGGGGCCCAGACGCCGAGGTTGGTCTCATCCGGTGCGCGAAATTAGCCCAGGCCTGTCGACCCGACCAGGGTCATGACGGGCAAACGGGCCCGCGGAGCCCTCCCATCGCTCGCGCGAGGTCGTCGTGCCGCCCAAGCCGCCGACGCGAGCCGCGATCGACCCCTTCCGTCGAAATTGAACCGCCTTCACACCGCTCGCCAAGCCCCGCTTCCCTTGGCGAACCCGCGATCCCGACCCTCGCCAACCCGACCGGATCCCCACCGCACCACCTCCACATCGCGTGCGAAGCCGACTTCTGCGTCCGAACGACCTCACGCATCGCTCGCGAAGCCCCTCGCACGCCCGCAACCCGCCCCCACGACCCTCGCGAAGGCATGTTCCCGCGGTTGCCCCACGCACGCCATCCCCGCTGTCCTTCCGATCACACCCCCTCTGCGCCCCCACGAACGCGCGTTCGCGCGCCGTCCCCTTCGTCGTTGCGCGATCGCGCACGCCCGTGGCACCTCGGATCCAGGAGACCCGACATGCCGTCAAAACTCGTCACAGATCGCCAGAAGAGCGCCGCCGCCGTCATCGCGGCGGCCCGTTCCCACTCTGCCCGAGCCACCGCTGCACTCACCGAGCTCTTCGAGCCCGTCGTCCCCAAGGGGCAGAAGCTCCCCGATCTCAGCTCGATCTTCGCGCTGTCCGCGGCCGCCCTCGAACGCGTGAGGGGGGCGCTCGTCGACGCCGACATCGCGCACGAGCGCGAGCTCGCCGACGATGACCCGCCGCGGGCGAAGCGCGACGAGCTCGCCGCATCGCTCTACTCGGACATCGTCGAGTTGCGCGAGGTCGTCACCGGCCTGCTCGGCAGCGGCGCGTTGCCGATGCTCCGGCTCACGGGTGCGACGCCACGCGATCCGGTGGTGCTCGCACGGCTCGCCCGCGACGTGTCGGCCGCGTTGTCGAGTCAGAAGCTCCCCAAGTCGCGGGTCCGCGGCGCGACGTTCCGCGCCGAGGACTGGACCCTTCGCCTCGACGATCGCACCGCGCCGCTCGAGAAGGCGATCGACATGGTCGCGCGCGAGGCCCGGGAGGCCGAGTCGACCCAGGCGACGAAGAACCGCGCGATGGAGGCGTTCGACGAGACCTTCCGGAAGGTGGCCACGCTGCTGTCGGCGGCGTTGGCCATCGCGGGTGAGGACGAGCTCGCGTTCCGCGTGCGACCGACGGCGCGTCGGCCCGGGCGCATCGCAGACATCGACGCGGACTCGGGCGAGACGCCGGCGACCCCGGCGACCCCCGCGATCTCCGAGCTCGAACCGTCCGCCTGAGGATCGGAGGCGGCGCCCCGGGATGGTCGCAAGACCGCCCGGGGCGCCCGCCCACGACCCTTCGCTCGAGCGATGAGGGTCGATTCCGGTCTCGAACTCGGGCGCGGGCGCCTATCGTTGCGACTCGACGCGGTCGCGCCAGTAGCCGGGACGGCGGCGACCGTGGGCGACGGCCACCACCGCACGCTGGCCGGCGACGATGGCCGTGATCACGAGGTAGGGAAAGCGGCTGACGACGAAGCGTCGTACGTCATGCTCGGGGTCGGTCCCAGGAATCGCCGGCCCGCTGCGAGGGAGGTCGGCGGCGCGGTCCACGGCTCGTCGAACCTCCGACACGAACAGGGCGCCGTAGCCCTCTCGCTCGCGCTCGTACCATTCCGTAGCAGCGACGAACTCCGCGGCCGCTTCGGACTCGAACGGCAGCCGCATCAGACTCGGCCGATGATCTCTCGCAGGCGCGCTTCGACTTCATCACCCGGGATCAAGCGCGACTCGCCGCGTTCCACCGCCTCGATGCGACGCGCCACCTCTGCCGTCCATTCCGGGCTCAGACCGTCGTCGCCGTCACCCAGGATGCTGTCCGCGAGCGCGTCGATCAAAGCAACGCGTTCCTGCGCGGGCAAGGCGAGGGCGTCCTCGAAGATCTTCTTGGCCTCGGCGGTCATTGAAACGAGCGTACGTCGCGTCTCCCAGCCGTGCCACCGGGGACGCCGATGTCCGCCCAAACCCCGGTGTGCAGGGCCTGGAGCAGGCGCGAAACTCGGGAACGCGGGCGTGCAGATCGTGCACTGACGGCGCCCCCCGTCACTCCTCCACCCGCAGAACCCCACCCTCGAGCACCACCACCCCCGCCGCGTCCGACAACCGCACCGTCTTCTCGCTGCTCACCACCGCCTCCTCGAACCCCGCCATCTCCACCCGCGACGCCGTCGCCGTGAACGACGACACCCCCTCGATCGACACCCGGCTCCCGGAGAGCCTCGCGCTGCCGTCCAGCGTCAGCTCGCAGTCCTCACTACTCCCCACCTTCACCCCACCCGCCGAGCTCAACGACGCGCTGCTCCCCAGCCCCAGCGAAGCCCCAGGCGCCGCGATCGACAGCACCGGCGCCAGCATCCCCCGCGCCGCTGGCGACAGCGCCACCGAGGCCCCACCGCACCGCACCGTCGTCGTCCCGGGCGCCGCGATGTCGATGCTCGTCGGCGTCATCACGATCGTCGACGCGCCGCACCGCAGCTCGATCCGCTGCGGCGCGCTCAGGCTGTAGCCGCCAGCGATGATCTCGACGCTCATCCCCGGCATCGCGACCGCCGCCTCACCCTTCGCCGGCCCTCCGCCGACCTGCAGCGCCACCGAGCCGCCCACGTGCAGCGCCTGCGCGCCGTCCGTGTGCCGGATCTCGTCGCGTCGCACGTGCGCCACATCGTCGCTGCCGATCTCCGTGTGGCGACTCCCCCCGACCGACCTCGACTCGCGCGCGCCGATCTTCGTGTTCAGATCCCGCAGCACCTCCGCGTCCAGATCCCGCTGCGCCCGCACGAACACCCGCTCCGCCCCGGCCGCGTCGTCGAACGTCAGCTCGTTGTACCCCGCCGCATCGGGCGTGCTCTGCGTCCGCAGCGTCGACTTCGTCTTGTCCTGCGGCAGCGTGTACGGCGGGCGGTGGGCGCCGTTGTACAGACAGCCCACGCACACCGGCCGATCCGGATCCCCATCCAAAAACGCCACCAGCACCTCCATCCCCACGCGCGGGACTACCATGCTACCCCACCCGTGCCCCGCCCAGCTCTGCGCCACGCGCAGCCAGCAGCTCGCGTCTTCGTCGGGGCTGCCCGAGCGATCCCAGTGCATCCGCACCTTGATGCGCCCGTGCTCGTCGGTGTGGATCTCCTCGCCGGGCGGGCCCACGACCACCGCGGTGTGCAGGCTGTGGATCCGCGGCCGCGGCGTCCGCCGCTGCGGCCGGTACGGCACCTCCAACGGCTGACACTCGAACGTGTTGGTGTAGTTGGTCCCGCCCCGGGCCGCACCGAGCTCGACCTCGGGGCAGTCGCCGCGGTGCACCACGGCGGTCACGAGCACCTCGAGCATCTCGCCTTCGGGCGTCACGATCGTCGCGCGGCGACCGGGGCCCATCGACGTGACGTTGCTCCGCCCCGTGCCCACCACGTCGAGCGTGGCGCGGCGCTCGTACTCCCGGCGGGCCGACTGTGGCCCGGTGCCCGCGGCAGCCCGGCGGGGGTGGTTCACCTCGCGCCGAGGTTCGTCCGCCGCCTCGGGGAACGCCGCGGTCGCGATCCGGGTAGGCGCATCGAGCCACACCCAGTCGTGCTCGACGACACCGTGAGCGCGCACGCGGTGCGTGAACGTGAGCGCTTGGACGCTCTCCTCGCGCGCCTCGTCGTATCCGACGGAGACGACCGGGAGATCCCGCGGCTCGCCGATCGGCGGGTGCGCGCCCGCCAGCGCGCGCATCACCTGGGCCTCCCCGGTGTCGTCGAGGAACCACCCGAGCCCCTCGTCCTCCAGCAGCCGCGACACGAACTGTAGATCCGTCTCGCCATGCTGCACGCAGTACTCGCGCGCCGCGAGCGGCTCGCGACCTCCGTACTCCACCTCGGCCGCCGACCACGGCGCGATCACGGCCCGCACGATCTCGAGCGTCGTCGCGTCCTGGAACACGCGCGAGCGCTCCACGCGGCCGAGCCGAGTCAGCGCCGACTCGACGCGAACGAGCGCGACGGTGTCCCCGCCGCCGCCCGACAGCTCCGCGTGGGTGACCTCGCCCCGGAACACGCGGATCTGGTCGCCACGGCTCATCGTCACGACGGCCGGCATGCCGAGCACGTCATCCACGGCGTACGACCCCGCCGCGGAGAGCCGCAGCTCACCGCGCAGCGGCCGATCCATCCGCTCCTCGAGCACCACCGCCCGAACCTGCCAAGCGACCGCGCCACACTCGAAGCCGTACACCACGTGATCGAGCCGCGTCATCTCGCCTCCGGGATCGCCAACAACACCGGGCACACCGCGTCCGCGACGACCTCACAGTCCACACCGTGCTCCTCCATCCCATCGACGAACACGCGACACGGCCCAGCGTCGACGTCGTCGAACTGCACGCTGCCATCGGCGCCCGCCATCAGGCTCCGCACGATCTCGCCGTCTTGCGCCACCTTGACCCACAGCCCCACGCACGGCGCCCCCGACGGCACGAGCCACGCGGCGACCGCGAGCGCGCCGCGTCCGAAATCCGGCGTGGGCACCGGCGCATCGCGGGCACCCACCTCGAGCACGACCGACGTCCGCGCCCCCGCATCCACCGCGATGCCGAGGCGATCGCTGACGGCGAAGTCACTGGAGACGCCATACACCCCCGGCTCCAAACCCTCGAACGACATGCGGCCACCGGCATCGGCGATCCCGTCGTCGATCCGCTCGTGCATGTCATCGAGCAGGTACACCGTGTCGCCGCTCGACGGCACCTGCCCCGGGCCGACGACGAGCACCTCGAGCGCGCCGAGCTCGGCGTCCACGTTCGGGGCCGCGGGCAGCGGCACGAGCAGGTTCACCGCGGTCATGGCGTCGCGCGCGACGACGACCCCCTGCGTCACCGCGCCGTCGCGATCGAGCAGCACGTCGTAGTCACCCTCGGGCACGCCCTCGAACATGCAGCCGCCGTCCGCGTCGGTCTCGCGCCGCCCCCACGGGGATCCGCCCGCCTCGACGAGCGCGATGTCTTCGCCCGCCATCGCCACACCGTCGCTGCCGCGCAGCAACACGGCCACCGCACCGACCGCCGTGAACGACAGCGTGGCCTCGGCACGCGCTCCGCCCGTGACGCTCAGATGGACCGACTCGGCGCCGTCGGATTCGGCCGAGTAGTACCCCTGCGAGAGCTCGAAGCGGGCGACGCCGGCATCGTCGGTCGTGCCGGTGGTGACGCTGCCCCCGCCGTGCACGACTCTCACCTCGGCGCCGGCCACCTCCGAGGCGTCTGGCCCGAGTACGGTGATCTCGAGCGTGCCCATCTGCACGCCCGGACCGACGAGATCCGATCGCAGCAGCACGTGCTGGTGCATCCCCGCCCCCAGGCTCAGCCCCGCCTCGGTGTTGGTGCCATCGATCCACACCACGCAGTCGCCCGGCGGGATCCCGGCGAACTGCGTCACGCCCTCCAGATCCGTCCAGTCGCTGCCGAGCACGTCCGCGCCGTGGGCGAGGTGCACGAGCGCCTGCGGGAGCGGTACCAGGTTCGCGTCGGTCACCTGCACGCGGATGCTGCCGGGCGCCTTCGGCTCTGCGGCCGGCTGCGGGCGCATCGTCGCGAGCACCTGCTCGTAGCGCCACAGCAGCTCGATCGGGTTGTAGTGCCACACGTGCTTGGACGCGGGCATCGCATCATCGGCGCCAGCCTTCGCCTCGTCCCACCACAGGTACGGCCGGAACTGCTCCGCGAACCCGTCGGTGGTGAAGCCCTGCTCCTGCAGGCGGGCGACCACCTTCGCGACGTCGAGGCCCCACTCGCTGCGGAAGCGGCACTGCGTGTTGCGGAAGAACTCCGCGCGGCCGCTGCGGTAGAACTCGCGCACCTCCTCGGGCGTGAGCAGCTGATCGCGGGCGAACCCCGGCGGCCCGTCGTACTCGATCCGATCGAACACCTTGGCCGGCACGTCGAGGGTGAGATCGTCGTCCATGTCTTCGAGCGCCTCCCACGGCTCGACCAGCGGGTGCTCCGAGAACATCTCCCAGTGCACCTGCTCGTGCAGCTCGGCGGTGCCGTCCTCGCGACGGCTGGCGACGAGCCCCGAGGCCCACACCGGCTTGCCGGCCGCGATCGTGACGCCCGGCCGGGTGATCACCGTCGCGGTGCCGCCCTTGCGCGCCGCCACCCGCACCGCGAAGACCGGATCGACCGGTGGCTTTGTCGCGCGGAACAAATCGGTGTAGGGCTCGCGCATCCGCTTGTGCGTGTCGCCGTTCTTGATCTTGCCGGTCTTCGAGACCGTGCCGCGCTTGATGTAGCCCGGCGGCTCGTTCGGCTTCTTCTTGCCGGGGTCGTAGTACTTCACGTGCGCGCGCTGGAACGTCGCGATCGCGGCCTGCAGCTCGGCGCTCCACACCCCATCGATGGCGCCCGTGTAGTAGTCGAACCGGGTGAGCCGCCGCTGAACCCAGCGCACGTCCTCGGGATCGCTCGGCGTGCCCGGGGCACCGACGTCGGCGAGCAATCCACGGGCGCGCTCCTCGTCGTCGCCCTCGGACTTGACCGCGCGCTGGACCTCGACGTCCTGCAGCTCGTCGCCGACGGGCTCGAGCACGACGTCGCGGAGCCACGGGAAATCATCCACCGTCTTCGCGTCGAGCGTCCGCGGCGCGAGGTGCATGTAGAGGCTGTACAGGGTGCGCTTGGGATCGAGCTTCGCGGGCTCGTCCGTGGTCGGTGCATCCGCCGGGGTGTCGCCGGGTGACTCGGGCGCGGGCTGGGCGGCCAACAGGGCGGTCCAGGTCTTCGCGCCGACGGTCATGATGCCGTCGGGCCAGGTCTTGCCCTTGGTCTTGAACGGGTAGCCCATCGTCCGCTGGAACGCCTCGATCGCGGCGGTGAGCACCTCGTCCGCGGTCGGATCATCGAGCGTCTCTGCGGAGGTGTAGAACGGCCCGCCGTTCGCGGCGTGCAGCAGGTGCTTCGCCTTGATGACGTGCTCGGCCTCGTTGGTGGCCTCGCGGCCGACCGACGACGGCTCGGGCTTCGGTGCGGGTGCGCCCTTGGCCGGCTTCTTCTTGCCGTCGAGCAGCTCGGCGCACGGCTTCTGCAGCACCACGCGGGTCTGCCCCGCTGGCGTGACGTAGCCCTCCGCCTCCTTCGGGTGCTTCTTGAAGTACGCGACGTGCCGCAGCTGAAACGCACGGATGGCCTCGCGCAGCGCCGGCGTGAAGGCCGAGTCGACCACGACCGGTGGGATGCTCGAGGTGCCGCCGGTCTTCGCGAGCTCGTACTCGCGGAAGCGGATCAGCCGACGCTGCACCCACGCGACATCCTCGGCGGCGCTCGGCGTGGGGGCAGCGGCAAGCGCGTAGCCGACCTGGGCGAACTTGCCGTCGCGCTGCGACGCCTCGGAGGCGTCGGCGGCGTCTTCGGGGGTCGGGGGGATGACCGGGCGCCACTGCAGGCGCTCGAAGGCGTCGGCGGAGAGCTCGTGGCGGAGCAGGATGAAGTTGGTGTGGCCGAAGGCGCCGAGGGAGGTGGTGGGATCGGGGTCGAGGCGGAGGGCGACGATCTCGCCGTCGAAAGGGGCGACGAGGGGGGTGTTGAACCGGCGGGGGAGGTGAACCCCGCCGTGCCAGGTGTTGTTGCCGCCGAGGGGGAAGTAGCCGCCGAGGGGGGAGTTCTCGACGAGGCTGTGGAGATATGCCACTTGCCCCTCGTCAGTGAGCCGCTCTCCAGCCGGAAGATACGCGTCAGTGCTCTCCCATGGCCCGAGTTCCTCGAGAACTCTAAGTGGATCGATCCGGGGGAAAGGCCCCTCTCTTTGCCCAAGCACCGTCTCGTCCCCCTTCTTCTTCGGGAGCTTGCTTCGCGAGCACTCAAAGTGGAGATGAGGCGCATCGTAGCCAGCGTTTCCGCTGTACCCAACAGTCGCGATAATCTGCTGCGCAGCAACCTTCTCACCCACCTTCACGAACACCTCGTGGCAATGGGAGTAGAGCGTATACAACGGCGCATTCTGGTGAACTCCGCAAACCACGACCACCCGCCCGTAGCCGTCGTTGTCATCCGAATCGTGCACCTTCGTGACCTCGCCGCCGATCACGGCAACGATCGGCTGCCCCGTCCGATTGCCGATGTCGACCCCCTGATGGTAGTGGAATCTGCCGGATGACAGCTTCTTTCTGGGGTACAAGAAGGCGCCCTTCTGGCACCCCTTGTGAAGATTCGGACAGTTGTACCTCACCTCAGCGCCTTGAGACTTGAAGCGCGAGTCACAGGTCCAACCCGTACGATTGCCGGCGGCGTCAAAGTCGTCGTGCTTAAGCGTTTTGAAGTGCGAGCCGGCGGAGGGCGGGCGAGCCGCGGTGGCTGTTGGGAGCCGTCGAGGTAAGCGGGCCTACGGTTCAGCGGAGAGAGTCGGCGTGGAGCGAGGGCGACGAGGTTTGCTGGCGCAGTG
>JBBQJI010000111.1:0-12431 GCA_038325765.1 Nannocystales bacterium | reverse complement strand
GAGACATCCCGGGACATCCCGATCCACCCCCGGGGGGTGATCCGAGACATCCCGGGACGTCCGCACGACGCCCGCTACAGCCCGTCCGGCCCGGGCACCGGCGTCATGGGCGTCACCTCCCCGCCGGTCTCGGTGAAACTGGAGGCCGTAGTTTTGGACTCGAAAACCCAGTGCCGCGTCCGGCAAACGCGTTTCCGGTGCTCCCGTCGACGACTCCGCCGACAGGGCTCGCATCTCGTCTTCCGCGGTCGCGGCGTGGAACGTCATTGACGAGCCTTCCTTCGTCACGTAAGCGTTCATTTGAAACCCAATCTTCCCCGCACGCCCCTGGTCACGAAGTGACGCGAATGGAACCGGCGTGCTGCATCGCGGACAGACGGCGCCTGTGTCATTCAGAATCGGAGTTTCGGCCATCTCGGCATCCCCAGTCACGACGTCGAAAGCGATGCGCTTGTCATCGTCCGACGGGGCAAGATCTCGAATTCGGAGAAAGGCTCGAGATTTTCGCGTTTTAGACAGCCAGAACGAGCTGTGCAGCGGAATCGTGACGTTGCAGCCCGGATTCGGACATTCGGCTGTTCTGCACCACAGCCATGCAGTCGACGCAATGGAACCGGCGTAACTTCTTTCGTGTAGCACTGACACTGCGCCACGGGCGCGTTTTGCGAGAAGGTTCGAGTAGTAAGAAAGATCGAAACGAAATCCTTCGAACCCGACGAATGTGGTGCGAAGTTGACCCGTCTTCGGCGCGATCGGCTGGTGACCGCTGACAACGTGTGGCACCTCGACCAGCGCCTTGGAAGTCACAACCGCGATCGGGTTCACGTCGTTGCCGATGGCGTCAAGGCCTAGACGTAATGCCTCCAACGGGATCGTGCCAGAGCCGCAGAATGGATCCACCACCGTGGGCAAATCGAGTCCCTGGCACGAGCGTCTGATCTCGTTTCGCGCGGCCTCCAACACCGACTCGTCGTCGTTTGACTGCCACTCAACGAGTCGTTCTATTAGGCGAAAAAGCTCGGCGCGCTTGACCGCCGCAGCCTCCTCGAGGAGATACTCACCTGGATCGTCGACCAGGGACACGAATTTGACAGCTCGGCATGCGGCGAGCGGTCTGCGTGCCCGCCACGCGTGCAGGTTCGACGTCGTACCTACGTGGATGAATTTCTCGGCCGCCGACGCTCGATTGATTGCGGTGAGCGGTAACGCGACCTCAATGAGTTTCTTCTTGTAGGTCACGGCAGGGTCACTCCGGCACGCTTCGCGATCTCAACAGCAAGCACCTTGAAGTCCCGATAGCATTCCTGAACGGCCTTCGCGTGGCCACCGATGGCCCCATCCGCGGGCTTGAGAAAGAACATCGGCTTGCGTGCTTCCTGCGCGAGGGGCATCAAGCTACGAAAGTGCTTGAGAGTGGACAGGCAGCGCGGGTCGCCCTCGATTGTTACGTCCGCCTGCGGCTTCGTCTCCCCGAGTACCGCTTCACCGTACAGCTTCGGAATCCGCGCCATCCATTTCGCATACGCCTCGACGGGGCGGTCCAGGCGGACGGCGTGTTGCATCACGACGTAACCTAGCGGATCCATCTCCCCAGCTGGAAGGTCCAGTTCCCCGGGCGCTTTCGCCAGCCGTTCTCGCCAGCCCGCGCGCCATGACCGAAGGCGAGGCCCAAGGTTCTGAAGGCCCTTTAGCGAGAAGAGATCGGGCGCTAGCGGAATGGCGACGTGCTCGGCCGCAATCAAAGCCGCGCGGTTGATCGCGCCAAGATTCGGACCGACGTCGATGAGCACGATGTCCGCACCACGTGCGTCCGCCGCGCGGGCAAGGATCGAGTGGAATGCTCCGATCACTCGAAAGGCCCGCGTTTTTCCCTCCAAGCAATACGGCCACTGTTGGCTCAACTCGTCCTCGAACTCGGACAGTCCGATATCGCCTGCAAGCAACCCGATGTCGCTGATCTCCTCCACATGGGGGTCGCCGAGGCCGCCATCGCCTTCCAGTAGGGGCTTCAAGGGCGCCAGAATCGTCCTCCCCGGCTTGCCCTCTGGCCACAGAGACTCCAAACGATCTTCGTCCAGGAACATGGTCGTGAGGTTGGCCTGTGGATCGAGGTCGGCCGCGAGGACGCTGAGCCCGAGATCCGCGTACATCCAGGAAAGGTGATAGACGAGGGAGGTCTTACCAACGCCGCCCTTGTTGTTGAAGAAAGCGATGGTCTTCATGGGGCTAGCCTCACGGTGACGCCGACATGCGTCGGATTCGCCTCGAACTCGGGCGGCGGGTTCCCGTTCGCGAGCAACTCTCTCCGCGCCGTAGCGATCCCGACGCCGAACCGCTGCACAAACCCCATCACGCGCAACGCCTCCGCAAGGCTCGGATTCCGATAGTCGCTGACGCCAGGCCGTCCAAAATTCTCCGGTGTCACGGACCCGAACGGCCCCCCGGGATTCGTAATCTCGATGCGGTCGTCATACCAAGTCACCCGAACAGGCGAATGTGTGGCTTCGTAGCTCCGATGCATGATCGCGTTCCGAACCAGCTGTACCAGCGCCGGCATCGGGTAGAGCGAGTTGCGTCGCTCGCGATCCCCGGATGTCAGATCCACGCCAACACGGTTGTGCGCCGCGAGCTTCTCGTCCGTACGACGCAGGACCTCGGCTACCGAGCCGTCGATCAACTGCTCGTCGAGCACGGGATCCGCAAGCTCCCGGCCTCCGATGCGTAGGAACTGGACGTACGCGCCCGGCAGGAAGTCGCGCGTGCGCGCACACAATACCAGGATGCCGAGTACTGTCGGCGTCGGTTCATCGGCGGCGAGCACCATCTTTGTCGCTGCTAGGCGTTGCTCGTAGCTGCGCTCGTTCGCGGCCAGAACGTCGGAAGCAACAGCGGCGGTGATATACTCGTCCTCGAAGCGTCGCCGATCCAGATCGGTCAGCGTCGCGGATGGCACCCCGCGCGCGTCGAACGGCCGATCACGGTGGCGACGCTTCTCATTCAGGATGCGCTCATCCTGCGCACTCGCGGTTCCGCGCCGCGGGCCGATGCGGATATGAACCCGTCCTTTGTAGCGGACCGGCGGCGAATCCGCCGGCCATACGGTCACGACCGCCATCTCCGCCCCGCGCAAGACATGCTTGCCAACCGTCACCGTCGGCGGAGGAGTGATGTTCCCGTCAGTCTTGATGTCTGCGAGGCTCGAAAGCAGCTCGTCGGTCATGGGCAACCCTGACGGGCTTCCATTGTCCTTCGCCCCGATGAACACGACACCCGGCCTCCCGTAGTCCGGCAAATCGTTTGCGA
Organism: Nannocystales bacterium; assembly: GCA_038325765.1. Taxonomy (GTDB): domain Bacteria; phylum Myxococcota_A; class Polyangia; order Nannocystales; family Nannocystaceae; genus Xiheibacterium. The sequence goes on along the minus strand of JBBQJI010000111.1, from coordinate 9,128 downwards.
ACGCGCACACCGCCTCTCGGGCCTTGGTCGGCGCATCTCCCTTGAAGGACTCCTTGCGCTCCGCAAGGTCCGACTCCAAGCCGAAGAGCATCTTCTCGAGCTCGTGATCACTGTAGTACGCCGTCATGCTTGCCTCGACTCAGTTCGGCTGCTCCGCACGCGCAATCAGCTCCGAAAAATCATAGTTCACGCTCGTCACCCCAAAGTCCGGCTCGCGCGCAAACGGCTGCCGCAGATGGTGAACCCGGTGCGTGTTATCCCCCGTGAACTCCACGATCGCCAAGATGAAATCCTCCGGCTTGTTCAGCGAGTACGAGATCTCTTTGCGCGTCACCGTGATCGTCGCCGCCCCGCTGATGCGTCCCTTCACCTCGATGAAACGCAGCTTGCCAGTGCCCACGACCCGACTCTCGATGTCATAGCCGAGCTTCTCGAGCTCACGGTCGGTCGGCTCGAACCCGAGCCCGCGCTCGATCTCCATGCTGATCGCGCGGGCACGCGCCGCGCTCGCCTGAGTGTCGGCGCCTGCCGCTATCGGCAGCTTGAGCTGCTCTGCGCGGTGGTCCCAGTACGTGATCTCGTTCGTCAGCCGATCCTTCACGGCGGCCTCGGTCTTTGCGAGCAGCTCCAGCTTCCCGTCGCGAACCTCCTTCAAGTGCTCCGGCACCACCTGGGCGACCGCGTAGCCTTGCGCCTTGGCCTCCAGCTCCCGATTGATCCACGCGCACTCTGGCCGCTCCAAGGTCACGTCCACCCCCGGCTCGCCCTCGGCCAAGGGGCGATAGCCGAGATACGGTGCGTAGTGGACGTGAAGGGTGCTCCCGTCCGCATCGAGCTCCACATGCATCACCCGCTTCGACACGACGCGCCGCTCGCCGCTCCGCGTCAGGCTCGCGTCCTGGATCGCGTGCTCGAGGTAGAACAACACTCTCGGTCGTACGCCAAGGTCACGCTCGTCGACCAGCACCGCGCCGCGCTCGAGCAAGTCCCTGTGGCGCTCGAGCGTGACGTCGAGTACCGAGTCCGGCAACGGATGGCCCGGGCACACGAACGCAGCCAGTGGCTGCCCTTGCGGGAACACCAGCGACTTTTCGAAGGCGATGCGCTCGTACCGTGCCAACACCGGCTCGCCGAATCCGATGAGGCGGTCACGGCTCCGCACCAACGCCGGCACGTGGGTGATCTCGTGACGTCGAGGCTCTCGCTGTTTCGATGTGCCCCCCAGCCGCTGGAATGCCTCGTGGAAGAACGATTCGATGTAGTGCGGCTGCAAGCGTCGAGCCTCCGCCCGCTCCATGTCCTCGCGGATCTTCTGCACGCGGCTCGCGTCCATCGCACCGTGCGCGAGCGCGTGATCATCGAGGAGGTTCTGTAGCTGACCCCGGTCGAGAGCATTTTCCACCACGGTGGTGAGCCGCGTCCGAACCGCTTCCGTCTCGCCGTAGCGGATCGCCTCGATGAGCAAATCGCGAAGCGACTTGCCCTCGAACTGCAGCTTCCCGAGTACGTCGAAGACCTGCACACCCAGGGCGGTGCGCGCCTCTTCGAGCTTGTGCGCCTCGTCGCAGACGACGAGATCCCAGCGACAGTCCGGCGCCTGCAGCTTCAGCTGGACATCCTCGTTGCGCGACAGCTTGTCGAGCTGCGCGATGACCAGGTTCGCTTCGACGAACCAGTTCCCCGTCCGCGCCGCCTCGAGTTTGTCGTTCGTGAGGATTTCGAACGGGAGATGAAACCGGCGGAACAGCTCGTCCTGCCACTGCTCGGCGAGGCTGCCCGGGCACACTACGAGACAGCGCTGAAGATCGCCCCGTGCGATGAGCTCCTTGATGAGCAGACCGGCCATGATTGTCTTGCCGGCGCCCGGATCGTCGGCGAGCAAGAATCGCAGCGGCTGCCGCGGAAGCATGGCTTCGTAGACCGCAGTGATCTGGTGCGGCAGAGGGTCCACGACCGACGTGTGTACCGCTAGAACCGGGTCGAACAAGTGCGCGATCCGGATACGCTGCGCCTCGGAAACGAGGCGGAACAGGGCGCCGTCGCCGTCGAAGCTCCACGGCCGGCCGCGCTCGACGAGCTCGAGCCGTGCCTCGTCGTGCCGGTAGAGCAGCTCGTTCGCGACCTTGCCGGCCGCAGTCTTGTACGTGAGCTCGATGGCCTCCGACCCAAACCACTGGACGCTCACGACACTGACTAATGCGTCGGGAAGGACACCGCGCACCGCGGCGTTGGGCTGCAGGTCTTCGAGCTTGCTCATCGTTCACATCGCGCGCGCTGCTGAGCTCGCGCGGAGCACGTGCGTGCGCGCCTCATCGGCGCGCATCCTACCAGGCGTCGACGGTGCGCGCCCACGCGGTCGCCAGCAACCCCTCCCGAGCCGTGAGCCGCTGTTGCGAGGTCCTGCGCGCTTGAGCGGTTCGAAGCGGTATTCCCCAGCGGCCGCGGGCGTGGGTCGCGGACGAGAAGTGAGCCGGCACACGTGGACGTCCGCCCGGAACGGCGGTGCTGAGTTCAAGTTCGTGCGCGAGCCGTTTCGCATCGTCGACCAGACCGGCGCGCGCCTGAAGCCGCGCTCGATCCACCTGTAACCGCTCTTCGCGTACGTCACGAACCTCGAGCGCCACGGCGGCTCACCGGTCACGGGCACACTGGTCACGGGCACGCTGGAAACCTCGGGTACCTCGGGCGGTCGGAGAGCTGGGTCGAAGCCCGGCTGCTCGGCGCCACCGAGCCGCGACCGGGTGGGCAGTGGATCGGAGCGTTGACTCGGGTCCTCGGACCCATTGCCGGTGGCCTCGAATGGGTCTCGCAGACGCCCTTCGTGCCACCGCGCCACTTGAAGTCGCGTGGCCGGAACACCCTGCATGGTCAGGTCGCCGCCGAGCTCGAAAGCCGTGGGTTCCCACGCAGGTGGGCCGTGCCCTCGCAGCGCGCGTGGCCGTGGGCGCGCAGGTGCGCGGCGTCACAGGCCCCCATCGCGTCCTCGACGGCGCGCATGCGGTCCTCGAACGGCGCGACGATCCGCGGCGCGTCGAACACCACGTACGCCATCTCGCGCCATGCATCCGAGCGATCCTGCCGCCGCACGGTGTTCTTCAGCGTGTAGATCGCCGAGCCCGTCGTATGTCACCGGCACCCACTGGGGGATCCACCACTTCTTCTGCACACCCGGCCCCGGCTCGCCGTGGTCGTTGTCCCCGAAGGTGCCGCCATCGAGGAGCTGCTTCCAGATCGTCCACTCGCCGAGCATGCGCTCGAGCGACAGCAACTCGCGGCCGGCGACCGCGGGCTGCTCGGCGCCATCGTGGCGGCGGTAGAACGCCTGGACGGCCTCGGGCAGTGCGAAGCCCAGCACCTTCTGGGCGGTCGCGATGGCCTCGTCCGAGGCCCCTTTGCCAAGCGCGACCTTGGCCGCCTTCGCCTTCGCCTCGATGCGCGCGACGGCGGCGTCGATCGACCCCGCCTCGGGTCCTGCGGCCTTCGGTGCCGCGGCCTTTGGTGCCGGCTCGGCCACCGCGCCCGCCTTCGCCTCGACATAGCGCTTTTTCGTCTTCTCCGCGACCAGGGAGTCGTGCAGCTTCTTCGCCGCCGCGGCGCTGGCCTGGTCTTTCACGGTCGTCTGGCCGGCGGCCCCGATCCGCCCATGGCGCGTGCGGACCTCCGCGCCCTCGATCCAGATCTCCCAGAACTTGGACGACGTGCCCTCGACGAACTCGAAGTAGCGCTTGGCCATGAATGAGAGCGTACCCGTGTCCGAGACGCCGGTGCGCGACAGGCGTGAGCGCATCCGCTCCGCAATCGCACTACCGAGCTCGCACGCGCGGCTGTCGACCGCCACCCGCGTCACGCCGTCGTGGCGCACGTCCATCACCAGGCCCACGAGCGCCCCCGGAATCGCCTTTGCACATGCGGATGGTGTGCGCGCAGCCCCCCCATCACCGCCCGCCCACACCCCCCAGCCCCAGCCCACCCCCACCTCCCGCAGGCGCCCCCGGGCACGGCACACTACCCCCCGATCGCGCGTAACACTGCCTCGCCAAGCTCCACTGCCGCTCGGCTCCTCCCGCATCCTTGGTGTGGAGCAGGAACTCCGTCGTGCACGCCGCCGGGCTCATGCGGCCGCGGCCGGAGACCGAGCCCTGCGCGCGTAGGCTCTGCCCGGGGTAGACGAGCTCGAGCGGCGTCGTGAAGGTGATCGGCATGCGATCGACACGCTTGCCGCAGGTGGCGATGAACTCGAACCGCGCATCGGCGGGCAATGGAGCGCGGACGGTCAGCTCGGCCATGGCGTAGGCGCCGAACCATCCGCGGTAGCTGCTGAAGCTGGAGTTCTGCACCTCGGCGACAACCGGCGCGCCCGTGGCATCGGCGGCGACCGCCTCGAGGCCATCGCCACCGGGGCAGCGACCGTCACGCAGCCCCGAGGGCCGCATGCAGCGGTGACCGATCGTGTCGACGCCCAGCAGCTTCTGGGCAGCGACGTCGAACTTCACCGCCTGGATCTCGAGGTCGCAATCGGTGAAGCGCATGTACTCCCACGCCGAGTTCATATGCGCGCGGTGAAATTGCACATCGCCCGGCTCGAAGGCCAACAGCCGCGCGTCGAGGTACTGGAACTCGACGAAGTGCTTGTCGCCGACGTGGCACGTCGCGCGAACGCCGAGCCGATCGGGCGCGGGGCTCGTGCCGGCCACGACCGAGAACCCGAACTCGGCGGTCGGCAGGAACTGGAGATCGTGCACGCTCCACGCGGCGGCGGCCTCGACCGCCGGCCGTGGACACGGCGTTGGGGTCTTGCTCCCGGGCGCCGAGCACAGCCCTATGCCGCCGCGCACCACGGGCGTCGCCGCCGGATCACGCAGCGAGATCACGACCCGACATGTCGACGGCGCCTGGATCACATGGCGCACGAACAGATCGGCGCCGACCCTGAACTCCGTGCCGACCAGCGGCAGCACTCCGCCCAACACGTCGTCGATGCGGGGAGTCTCGGTGTCGGTGACAGCGACGCCGGCATCGTCGCACGTGGCCTTGATCGCGACCTCGGCCTTGGGTCCCACCGCCTTGCGTGTGCGGCCCTTGGCGACGACCCGCAGCATGTCGGGCGGGTCACCGTAGCCGCCGTAGTAGCCGCCGCCCACCGGTGTCCACTCGATCCCGACGTCGAAGATCTCGAGTTCGTCGGGGCCGGCGACGACCGCAGGCGCGGCAGCGGCGACGGGCGTGGCCTCGGCCGCGGCGTCGGCCTCGGCGTGGGGCACCATGTGCCCGACCGCCTCCGCGAGGGCGCGGGCGTCCTCGCTGGGCCCCACGTCGACGGGTGCCGCGGGCGTATCGGCGGCGCCCGGCCACACCCTGTCGCGCAGCGCATCGCAGCCGCCGGGGGTCATCACGAGGCACGCCACGACGATCACACGGAGGGCGCAGCGCATCGGCGGTGGGGCAACGCGTCGCGCCCGATGTTCCATTCCGCGACGCGCTGTGGCCCGTGGACGTCCCAACCGCATGCGCCGCAGTCTCCCGCGCAACGCGCTCACCGCACCGCGAGCAGGATCAGGTTGAGCACGAGCGCGATGCCGATGGCCACGAGCGCCAGATCCACCAGCCGATGGAACCACTGCGATACCCGCGAGGGCCCCTTGCCCCAGCCGCCCAGGACGAGCCGCGCGATGGCGGAGGCGAGCAGCGCATAGGCGAGGATCTTCACCAGCATGGGCGGGCCCCCGCAGTATGCCGTAGTGCGGGGGGAATCGCCGAGCCTCGCTCAGGGCCGCGGCGTCGCGGTGCGACCGCGGCCAAGCCGCGCGCCCGCCGGTGGCGCCAGCACGTTCGCCGCCAGCAGCCCCGCCACCAACGACACCGCCACCAGCACCATCTCGACCGCGGTCGCGATCCCCGGCACCACCTCGCGCGACATCAGCTCGGTGAGGCTGCGATACCCCATCGATCCCGGCACCAGCAGCAAGATCCCCGGCACCAACACCGTGCTGCCCGGGCGCTGGCGCAGCCACGCATAGAGGTTGCTCGCCATCCCCAGTGCGAACGCACCCACGAACATGCCCAGCTGCGGTGACAGCCACGTCGTGCCAGCGCGGGCGCCGAAGTAGCCGACGAAGCCGGTGACGATGAGCCATGGCAGCTCCCGGGGCGGCGCCCGCAGCAACACGAGCATCGCGGTGGGCGCGAGCACCAGCGCGACGAGCTCGGCGCCAGGATCGGGGGCGCCCAGTGGCGGCCCGACCGGGACGGCCCCCAGCAGAGCCTCGGCGACGCGCGCACCGAAGGCCACGCCGAAGGCGATGGTCAGGAACGTGACCATCGCCCCGGCCAACCGCGCCGTGCCCGACGCGAGGTGCCGCGTCGCCAGCTCGGTGAGCGAGATGGTCAGCGTGAAGCCGGGGATCAGGATGATGAGTCCACCGAGCGTGGTGGTGAACACCGACAGCGTCGGCAGCAGGTGCGCCGCGACCACCGCGAGGAACGCCGCGCACGTCGCCGCGAGCGGCTCGAACACGCGGCCCACCGCGGCAACGCGACGCCCGAGCACCGCGAGGGTGCCGGTCACCAGGCCGATCGCCGCCGACGCCACCAGCTCGTGACGACCCGCGCCCAGAAACACCGCGAACGCCCCCGACGACAGGGCATAGGCCGCAAGCGTCACGCCCGCGGAGAACGGCGGCTTGGCGTCGACGATGCGCCCCACCTGGCGCGTCGCCGCAGCGGTGTCGATCTCGTCGCGACACACCGCCTCGATCAGCGCCTGCAGATCGACGACGCGCCCCAGATCGACCGAGGCCGGCTCGACCCGCGCCAAGTGAACCCGCTGATCGGTGCCGACGCCGAACGCCGAGAAGATCGAGGTCGGTGTCGAGAAGAACTGCGCCCGCACACCGAGATGCTTGGCGACCCGCTCGAGCGCGTGCTCGAGCATCGGCGCCGGGAAGCCGGACTCGTGCAGGCCGCGGCCCAGGACGAGCAGCAGCGCGGCGTCGGCCGATGCATCCGGATCGTCGTCGCGGAGCGTGAAGGACTCGGGGGGCGCGGTCATCGGTCAGTCGGCGTCGGCATCGTGCACCCGCGGCGGAGAGAAACCCACGGCCACGGCCCCCATCGCCATCGCGAGCTGCCACACGCCGCAGGCGGCGAAGGTGCCGCCGAAACCCAGCGCCGCGATCGCGGGCGCGCCCAGGGCCGGCGCCCACACCCGCGGCAGGTTGAGGCACGCCGTCAGGATCGCGAACTGCGTGGCGCGCAGCCGCGGCGCCGTCGCGTCCATCAGCACCGCGTGGCAGGCGGCGTACAGCCACGCGGTGACGAAGCTCTGCACCGCGACGAACCCCTGCACCCAGCCGACGATCGCCCACCACGGGCGCGTCGCCGCGAAGATGATCCACACCGCACCGAGCAGCGCACACGACGCCTGGAGCGCCCGCACGCGGCCGACACGATCGAGCCACACCGCCGCGCTCGCGTAGCCGGCGAGATTGCCCACCAGCAGCACGAGCACGACCCGGGCCACCGCGTCCTCCGGCGACCAGCCGAGCTCGACGAACCACGCGCCGCTCACCGCCGAGGTCAGCACATCGGCGGCGAACACCAGCGCCGCGAACGCGAGCACCGGCCGACCCCGCCGCGCCCGCACCAGCGCCATCAAGGCCGGCCGCAGCTGCGCACCAACCCCCGTCACCGAAGCCCCGGATCGCGGCGTGGTGATCGCGACCGCGATCGCCACGAGCGCGGCAGCGGATGCAAGCACGAGCAGCCCCGCCGGCAGGCCGCGGCTCGCCACGACAGCCCCGACCACCGCGCCCGCCAAGAGCTCGGCGCCGACGTGGTGCCCCGCGAGCATCACCGCCATAGCGCGCCCCCGCGACCGCAGCGCGACGGCGTCGAACGCCAGGGCATCGGTCGAGACGTCCTGCAGGCTCAGCGCCACGTTGAGCAGCAGCCACGCGACCGCCACGGCGAAAGTGTGTGCAGCCGGCGGATCGAGCGTCGCCATCGCGGCGAGCGCTGCGGCGACCAGCAACGTCGCCGCAGCGGCGATGCGGCCTGCCCCCACCCGTCGCGCCCAGCCGGTGTCGAGCACCGGCCCCCACGCGAGCTTGAGCACCCAGGGCGCACCGGCGATGGCGAGGATGCCCGTCTGTTCCACCAGCGGCACGCCGGCCGCCGCCAGCCGTGGCAACAGCAGCAGGCCACCGAAGCCCCACACGATGCCCTGCACGAGGTAGAGACCGCCGAGCACACCGAGCACGCCCGATCGTGGCGGTGGCCCGCCGCGACGATCGGGCGCGGTCTCGGGGGGCCTGGGCACGCTGGGCAGGATACCCCGAGGCCGATTTGCGGGGTGCCGCGGCCATGCCGGGCCACGCGCGGCGGGCCCGGATCGGGCCGCGGCGACGCCCTTCGACGCCGATTCGCCCCCGCTGCTGGCGCGCGGCCGGACCGCACCGCACGAACTCCGTGGCGATGAAGCTGAACGTCTCCGAGTCCCTGGTGAACGCGATCGTCTCCGCGACCGAGGCCGGGTTCTCGATGACCAGCCTCGCACCCACGCCGGTCGGCGCCAGTCGCATCGCGACCGCCCGCCACGAGCTGTCGGTCATGGTCGGCATGGTCGGCCGCAACAGCGGCGGCATGACCATCAACCTCTCGCGCCGCGCGATGTTCTTCATCACCGAGAAGCTCATCGACGAGCCCCAGACCGAGGTCACCGAGGACAACATCGACGCGATCATGGAGCTGGGCAACATGCTGGCCGGCTGCGTCAAGGAGCAGCTGCTCGCCTCCGAGTACAGCATCGATCACATCTCGCTGCCGTCGATGATCGCCGGCCAGCGCTACGACGTGCTCTATGCCCGCGGCATCCTCACGGCCTCGGTCGAGTTCGAGATCACCGAGATGCCGGTGACCGCCTTCGCCGATCGCTACTTCTCGGTCACGATCTCGCTGCTGCAGGGCTCGGGTCAGTCGCTGCAGTCACGCGGCGAAGTTGCGGCCGCCTGAGATCGCAGCGGCCGCTCAGCGCCTGCGGCCAATCGCCACGATCCGGCGCCACCACACCGCCGTGGCCTCGCGCAGATCGTCGAGGTAGCAGTAGGTCACCGGCACCACCACCAACGTGA
>JBBQJI010000110.1:0-12893 GCA_038325765.1 Nannocystales bacterium | reverse complement strand
ACCTGCACGTCGCGTCCGCCGAGCGCAGCGACGACGGCGTCGCGCTGACCACCGCGGAAATCGCCGTGGCCGAACGCGGCGCCCAGGGCGGCGCGCGCCACTTCCTGGAGCGCGCGCACGTCCACCGCTGGGCTCGTCTGTAGTGTGGGGCGGCGGGCGACCACGATCAGGCGGCGCGGCGGGCGAGCGCGGGCCGGCGCGGCGGCTCGGCCATCTGGACTCGCTTGCTCGGGTCGGCGTCTCGTCGAACCCAGCGACGCAAGCGGATGCGAGGTTGGCCAGCGCGGAGGTACTCTTCGTGAGTGGGAGGTTTCTCGCCGGAATCGCCCAACTGGAGCCGTATCTGAGCCTGCCAACCGGCGCCATGCAGAACTCGGGCAGGGCCGAGGCCGCGGCGAGCCCCGCCAGGCCGCGCTCGGTCAGCACTGGGATGTCCAACTTCTGGTGAAATGTTCAGGGGGGTAGGGTGCGCAGTGCGCGACTGCCCCACCACCACGGCCGCCGTCATCGCCGCCCGGCCGCGACGTCGCGCGCCCAGGTTGGTGCCGTCGCTGGCGTCCCATCGGCGGCGACAGCACGAGCCGCGCCCGTACTGGTCGCCCAGCGCCGCGAGAGTGCGCCACTGCGCGCGCCGGCAAAGGCCCGCTCGACCGCCCGCTCGCGCTCGTCAGTGATGGCGAACCTCCGGGCCCTGCGCGCCGCCCGAGCCATCCGGTGGCACGCGGGAGGGCACACGACCGCGGGCCGTTCACCGCGGACGCCAGCATGAGCGGAGCAGCTGGGCGGGGTGGACCCTGAGCGCCGACGCGATGCGCAGCAGCGTCGGGCCCGTATCTCTACGATCTAGCGGTTGACGCGTCGCGCGCCGCGGGAGCACGATGTCGACTGGCGATCTCGCCAGGAGGCAGCAATGTTCTCGGTTCTCGGTTCTCGGTTCTCGGTTCTCGGTTCGGGCTCTTGCCGTTCGTACTCGCCGCGGCGTGCAGCGTGTCCGTAGCCGTCGGAGACTCCGAGGCATCGTCGGATGACGGTGAGGCGACCTCGAGCGGTGGCGCCTCGACGAGTCGCCCTCGAGACCCGGGGCCGGACGATGTCGGCACGACGCCGCCGCCGCCAGTCGCTCTGGTCGATCCGAGCTGCCAGACGTCGAGCTGCTGCACGCGAACGCCGGTGATCAGCGGTACGGCAGCCGGCGAAACGCTCAACGGGACGAGCGGCAGCGAGTGTCTCGTGGGTCTCGCGGGCAATGACACGATCAACGCCAGCGGGAGCAACGACGACCTGCTCGGTGGCGATGGGGTCGACACGCTGTACGGGAGCACCGGAGCCGACCTGATCTCGGGCGGGCTTGGCAACGACGTCCTGCGCGGCGACGCGGGCAACGACACGATGTTCGGTGGGCAAGGCGACGACGAGATCCGCGGCGGCGCCGATGCAGACGTCATCTATCCAGGGATGGGCCGTGATGTGGTTCTCGCAGAAAGCGGGAACGACAAGGTAGTCGTGCACGACATCTGCGAGCTCCAGAACCTCGAGTCGCTCGACGGCGGAAGCGGGACCGACATCCTCGAGATCCCGGTGCCGCTTTCCGAGCTCACCGCGATCGGGGTGTCTGTTGCCGGCTTCGAGACGATCACGGTGAACGCATCCAGTACTTGCCTCGCGGAGTGCAGGCTGCCGTGCGACGCAGTCGATCCGGCCTTCCTTCGCTGGGTGGACCCTACCGTCTGGGCTACTGACGCTACGACCGGGGTGCGGTTCCGCAGGACAACCGCAGCGGAGCGTACTGCGAACCACTGGCTGCTCGGCACGTACCTCGTCGAAGACACGGCGCTCGTCAGCGGAGCCGCCACTGGCGCGGGCACCCTGAATTTGCGATTGCCTGTGAGTGCGACCGCCCTGCAGTCGATCGCGCTAAACAAGACCGGAAGCTCGGCCTACATGTCGAAGGTAGAGCGGCGCGTGACATCGACGGGACTTCAGGTCGCGGTGACGAAGCCGACCGTCAACACGTACCTGCAAGCTGGTTTCACCCCGAGCAGCCCGCGTCCGGTCAACAACGCGTGGGTCCAAGCGATTACCACCGATGACGGAGAGATTCTCGTGGTGGGCGCACACGCGTCGAAACGAGTGCGTGTCGACGGCTCGAACCCGGGGTGGACGCTGTCGAGTGTACCGGTGGCCGCGGGCCAGCCGGCTATCATATCAGCAGGTGTCGTTGCAGTCGTCGTGCAGTCGCTCGGCTCCTATGGTGCGACCTCGTTCGGCGACTGCATCAACCAATCGCCAGTTGCTTGCGGATGGTTGTGTGCTAACACCTCGGTACCGTGCGGCACAAACGACCACGGGGCAGATCCCGACGAGTGTAGCGACGGGATCGACAACGACGCTGATGGGATACCCGGTAATCTTCAGATCGACTCAGGCGATACGGAATGTCAGCACTCGGACGACTATTCTTGCTCCGAACATCCGGATCGTTCGCATCGATGGGAGTCCGGCGAGAGCTTCGCGATTTTCGCCGACGGGAGATTCTGCACGCAGTTCCAGGCAAACTGGTTCGGGGAGCTGACCCAGCGCGGCTGGGAGGCCGAAGCACTGCTGAATGACGCGCCCGTCGGAAATGCTAACGGCGAAGCACGATACGTCGCCGGCGGCTGCTGGGTTTTCCCAAGTGTTGCAGACGCACATGCGTGCACGTTCAGTGGGTCATGCTCAGCCTGGGCTAGTTCGTATCCGTACAAGAACGCCGGGACAGGGGCCGGTTCTTTCTATAACAAGAGCTGGCTCGATGCAGGTCACGGCGCCGAGTACGGGCTTGACGACGCTCTGCACCAGGCCGTGACGCTCTACTACGGTTACAACGGTAACATCGTCGGATCTGAACCCCAAATCGTCGACCTCACCTGCGGCGATGGTCAGGTAGGAGGCGGTTGCTGCGGGGCGATGTCGTGGGGTAGCTGCACGAGCGTCGGGGCGAGCGTCGCGGTGTTCGACAGCCATGGCGGGTCGAGCTGCCGCGAGAACGACTCGGCGGCACGTATCGCGCACGAGATGGGCCACAATCTCGCAATGGTACATGACTCCATGAATCCACCCTCCTTCATGAACGCGGCGGGGCAGTATAAAAACGGAGACGTCAGTCCGGCAAACGCGACTCAGGCCGAGATTGGGTTGGAAGATCCGGAATGTGGGCGCCGACCGGGATTCGAGTGGATCGGTCAGGGAAACAGCTGTGGAGGGTGCCCATGATCCCGATGACCCCCGGGCAAGTCCCGAGCAGATGGATTCGCTCGCGGGCGACGGTCCTCGGCGCCGCACTTGCGGGATGTCTACTTGCGGGATGTCTACTTGCGGGATGTCCGCTTGCGGGATGTCGTGGAGAACCGTCGACAATCGCCGATGGGACGTCGTCTGCTCCTGCGACATCTAGCGACCTGCCGAGTTCGACCACAGGCGGAGTCGAGACGACCAACGATTCGTCATCCGATGGCCCGGATGACGAGTTACTGTGTACCGACGGGCCGCTACCGGTTTGGTGCTTTGAGCGACGTGAGTTGCCTGCCGGAAATGTGCTGCTTGATCTCGATGGCGACGGTCTGGAGGACGGCGTCCTGCTCAGTGGTGACGGGATGGCCCAGGCCAACGTGGCTGGGTATCGAAATACTGGCGATGCCACACTGGAGCCCGTCTGGACGTTCGAGGTTCCGTTCGTGCATCCGATTCACGAGGTAAGATCAAAGACAAGCGACCTGGCCGCCCGAGTGTTCATAGGTTCCTCGAACGAGCTGGACACACCACTCGTCGTACAAGCAGCTACAGGCACGCAGGCGAGCCTCGAGATGGATATCCAGGTCGCGCATGACAACTGGACGTTCGGGGCCTTCGCGCTGTTCGACGCGAACAACGACGATATCGAGGATGTCGTGATTATTGCAAACGGTGCCGCAAGGATGCTCCTGCTCCTCGGAACGGCGGACGCGGACTTCGATCCGCAGCCGGAGATGGTGCTCGACGATGCGGTGTTCGGCAGCTCGGGCTGGGCGGTGGGCGACGTCGACGGCGACGACAACACTGATCTCTTGACCTCACGGGCAGGCTCGCTGGGCCTGGGCCCCACTGTCTACTTCGGGGACGGCGCAGGTGGCTTTACCGACATCGTCGATGTGCCAGCCGACGGGCGTTGGCCAGCCTTCGTGGTCGACGTCAACGGCGATGGTCGTGGAGATGTGTTGACTCCCACAGCGCACGGTTTCGCGGTCGCCTACAGCGAGCAGGGTCGCACATTCCGCGTCGTCGAGCAGGGTCTCGGCGAAGGCCCGCTGTACAACAGCGACGGGTTCTTCTTCATCCCCGCGGACCTCGATCACGACGGCAGCGTCGAGATCGTCGGCTTCCAGGACGACATGGTCTCGGTGGGCGGCGCCGAGACCGGCTACGAAGTCCACTACGAAGCAAGGTTGCACGTGTACTCGGATCTCGGCGAAGATGGATTCGCAACCGATCGGTCGGTGCTATTCGAGGACGACTGTGATCGCCATGTCGAGGATTTCGCGCCGGCCGATCGCGCGGTCGAGCTCGACGGTGATGGCGAGCCGGACTTCGTCTTTCGCTGGACGACGTTCTGCCCCGAGGACTTTACGCACACGACGCTCGGACTGCTTTACCGCCCGCAGTGACGCGCCCGCGGCGCTACCACGGTCGACCGATGGTCTCGCCGCGCCGCAGGCCGCAGCTGCGCGAGCCACTCCTCTGATCAGCATCCCTTCGATCGAGTGCGAGTCCACGTTCGCGAGGGTCGTTTGCTGCTATAGCTTGCACTACTGAGGGGAACGACCGTCGGGAATTTGGACGGGAGGCCAAGGTGTGATCCAAGGGGGTCATGAAGACGCGCAAGCCGGTCGTGGTTAAGCGTTTTTAACTGCGAACCGGCGTGGGGCGGGCGAGCCGCGGGGGCAGTTGGGAGCCGTCGATGTGAGCGGGCCCACGGTACCGCGGGGAGAGTTGGCGTCGAGCGAGGGGGACGAGGTTTGCTGGTGCGGTGTGTGTCGTGGGGCGGCGAGTGCGTCGTGGATGCAGGGCCGACGCGAGGAAGTGGGCGCGCGAGGGCCCAAACCGGCGTGAGCGGCCGCGCGGTGCGATCACGCAACGAAGAGAACCTTGGTTGGGGGATGTCCCGCGAGATCCCGGATCAGGTTGCGAGATGGGTGAGCGATGTCCCGGGAGATCCCGGATCAGGTTGCGAGATGGGTGAGCGATGTCCCGGGAGATCGCGGATCAGGTTGCGAGATGGGTGAGCGATGTCCCGACGGCGGTGCCAACGGAGCGGATCATCCCAAGCACTGCGTTCTCCGCGTTGACGCAGGGTCCGCCGACGACCGCGACTGGCTGCGCGCGGTCATTCGAGGGCCGCCGTCATCGAAGTCGTGACGACGACGCAGCGTGGCTGCTAGCCTCACCGTCGGCGTGTCGACGGTCCCACCCGAGCTACGAGTCAAGACCTCTCCTGGTGCGTTGGTCACCGCGACGCTCCGTCAGCCGGAAGACGGTGAGTCGACGGGGCCCAGAATCGGTGCGGTGTCGGTGCGCTACAGCCGACCCGATGGGGTGCATCCGGTCGTGGTCGAGCTCGACGCCGGCACCACGCGTGTACTCGGTGGTCGACGCCCTCCCGCAGATGTCGTGATCGATGATCCGTCGATCAGCGCGGCGCATTTCGAGCTCGAGTTCGTCGGGGCGAAGATCGTCCTTCGCGACCTCGGGAGCACCAACGGGACGTGGATCTACGACGTTCGGGTGCGCGAGGCCGAGCTTGCCCTGGGATCCAGGTTCACCGCCGGCGCGGTGGTCGTCGAGGTCGAGCGAGTCGACCGTATCGAGGTCGCGATCGCGCAGCGCAGCGAGCTCCACGGGCTGCTGGGCACGAGCGAGCCGATGAAGCGGGTGTACGCGGTCATCGAGCGCCTGGGCCGCGCCGCGCTGGATGTGCTCGTCCACGGGGAGACCGGGACCGGCAAGGAGCTCGTCGCCCGCGCGATTCACCTGCAGTCGCCCCGGGCGCGCGGGCCGTTCATCGTGCTCGATTGTTCGACGCTGCCCCGGGAGCTGGCCGAGGCCACGATCCTCGGCCATGCAGCCGGGGCGTTCACAGGCGCCACGCGGGCGCGCAGCGGCTGCTTCGAGGACGCGAACGGCGGCACGGTGTTCCTGGACGAGATCGGCGAGCTGCCACTCGATCTGCAATCGAAGCTGCTGCGCGTGGTCTCGGAGCGCAGCGTCACCCGGCTAGGCGAGACGACGGCACGCCCCGTCGACGTACGAATCGTGGCGGCAACGCACCGCGATCTCCGCAAGATGGTGCTCGACGACGGATTCCGCGAAGACCTGTTCTACCGCCTCGTGCAGTTCACGGCGGAGTTGCCACCGCTGCGCGAGCGCGGTCAGGACATCGTGCTGCTCGCGCGAACGTTCCTCGCGCAGTTCTCGGGTGACGGCGGCCCCGGCGGCCCCAGCGGCCCCGGCGGTCCCGGCGGCCCGGATGACGGAGTTCGGCCGGCGGGATACGCCCGCGACTTCTCGCCCGCCGCCATTGCGCGGCTGCGCGGCCACAGCTGGCCCGGCAATGTCCGCGAGCTCCGCAACGTGATCATGCGCGCCGCCCAGATGTCGACGGGCGCCGTGATCGAGCCCGCAGACCTCGCGCTCGCCACCGCCGAGATCGGCCGCGTCGCAGACGTCGTCATCGGCGGCGGCGCAGCGATGCCGCTGCCCATCGAAGTCGCACGCACACGATTCGAGCGAGAGTACGTCGCCGCACTGCTCGCGCATGCCGATCGGAATGTGAGCAGGGCGGCGCGGGTCGCCGGCATGAGTCGGCGTGGACTGTATGCGATGATGGCGCGCCTGGGCCTGGGCGGGGGCGAGGAATCCACGCGAGACGGCGAGGACGAGCGTGCAGGTGACGACGGACCGTCGTCATAGCCGCCATCACCCGCGCATCACCGCTGCCGCGCGCTCGGCTCGCTGCCCACCACCACGGAATTGAGGTGGCTGGTCGGCGCGTCGCCGACCGGGACGCCGGTCGGATCTGCACAACATTCCATCGGCGTCGGCGGAGTGCCTGACGCAGTGGCGATGCCCACGGCCACCCCGCACACGCGGACCGATGCAAAGCCATGGACCACGGATCTGCGCGAGGCCAGGGTGTGCACGGCGGTTGCAGCGAGGTCGGGCGGCGTAGTGACATGCACGATTCCCGGGCCGAGATCGTGCCCCTGCTGCACGACCGGAGCGCCGCGGTGCTGCACGCGCTCGGCGAAGCGGTGCCTGCCTGCGCTCGCCCCGGGCGCCCAACGCATGGGCGCGGGTGCCTCCGCGGTGGGGAGCGGCCCCGGCAGCAACACGCCGTCGTGGGCGACCGGCGCAAGCGCGATGCTGAGGTCGTTGGCGGTGGAGATCACGTGGGGCATCGCGACTCAATCCACGGGCAGCTCCGGTGACCATCCCTCTTCGACACTCAGCCGGAGCGAACGGGCGTGGGCGGGGATCCGGGCGTCGAACGTGAAGCAGCGACGGAACACGATCGAGAACAACCCGCGCTCGGGCTGCAGCAGCAACATGCGAGGCGCGAGTTCGAGACGACGGCGCGGCGTGGCAGCCCCGTCGCAGTGGGGCCCGTCGGAGTGGGGCCCGTCGGAGCGCGGCCCGTCGGAGCGCGGCCCGTCGGAGTCGGCGAACACACGGACCCGCGGCAGATCGAATTCCAGGGCGCCATCGGGGTGGGCGCCGGCGAGGCAGACCGACGCACCTGCGCGGGGCACCGGGATGATCCAGTCGGGATGGGCGCGGTCATAGATCCGATCGTACGGATCCGATCCGTGGGCAGGGTCGCGACCGGCGAGCGACGCCAGGCCGATGTCGCGGGGCACCGTGGCCCAGCAGACTGGATCCGGTGCGTCCGACCACTGCGTGATCAGGGACTCGGGGCGCTCGATCCCCGGCAGCTCGCGCAGGTGGGCCAGCCGCGGGTAGCCGGGCAAGGTAGTCAGCCGGGCCGGAAGCTTGCGCATGGCGGGCGCAGGATCGAAGCCGCGGCCGCGCCGGTTGAGCGGATGGTGGAGTTCGAGCGTCGTGGATTCATCGAGCCACACCTGTGCGGAACCGCCGAACGCTTGCTCCCAGACCAACGGCACGCCCACGCACGGCGCGGGCACGCCGGGGACACCGCGTTGTCCCTGGGTCGACCACGTGCGGGGGCCGAACGCGACGATCTCCCGCCGCGTCGTGCCGATGTCGAGGGTGACGAGAAAGCGGCCTCGGGAAGCGGCGGCACTGCCCGAGGCACGGCCCAAGACGATCACCTCGAACGTTCCGGCGCGCCGCGGGTATAAATCGGCGGGCAAGCAGCCGAGCTCGGTCTCCTCGTCCATGGAGCGGACCGGCTCTGCACGCGCGACCGTGAGCCGCGGTGAGATCCGGTGACGGAGATCGAAGGTCGTCTTGGCGACGATGAGCGCCACGCGAGTGCCTTCGGATCCCGGACCGACCACACACCGCGCAGGCACCGGAGTGTCGTTCACCAGACGCATCTGCGCGGTGCCAGAGCAAGCGCGATGCCAGCGGGTATGCACCGTGGACGCGCGGCACTCGAGCGGTTGCAGGTGTGCATTGCAGTGCACGAGTGAGCACTGCAATGCACGATGGCGTTCTGACCGGCGCAGGGCAGCACCAGGAGCCGGATTCGCGGGCGCGGCGGGCTCTGGCAGGGGGATTTCCCGGTCGGCTGTGTGCGCTCGAGTGCACAGACGGCTGCCGCCGCACGCGAGCGCTCGGTGTCATCGCCGATGGCGCGTCCCTTGCTTGGTCGGTGCACCGATGGACCACACACGACGTACCGGGTTGCTCCCCTCGCTCTTGGATGTCGACGCCGGAACCGCGGCATCGAACGAGCCGGGCTTCGTGCCTGCGGACGGACGGCGGTGCTTCGTCGGGCGCGTGATCGGCGAGCGGCACCCGGTGCTCGAGGGACGCGTGCTGGTGCAGTACGAACGCGAAGGTGGTGCCGTCGATGCGTGGCTGCCGGTGCTCTACGGCGCGAGCGTGCGCACCTCGGACACCGTGTTGTTGTCGGACCCGTGCAACTGGTGCGAGCCGATCGTGATCGGGGTGATCAGCGGCTTCGCCACGCGGCCCACGCCGATCCGGCGGACTGCGTACGATGTCGAGCTCCGCGAGGGTGAGATCGTGGAGGTGCGCGATAGCTGGGGACGGCCGCTGCTGCACATCCAAGAGGGCGATGCCGGGCCGATCCTGAGGCTCGCGCGCGCCGACGTCGACCTCGAGATCGCGGGTCGCCTGCGGATCCGTGCCGACAGCCTCGAGCTGGCGGCGCTGCGCGGTGCGATCTGCATCGACGCGACCGATGACGTGATCGTCCGCGGTGAGATCATCCATCTGAACTGACGCGCAACGGACCGACACGGCCATGTCACCCTCGTCCGATGCGCGGCAGAAGCCGCACAGAGCCCCGGATTGGCCGTTTGGCCACTTGCGCCGCGCAGCCATGACTCGGCATCCTGGCGCTGCGATGTCGTCGCCGCTGCTGGTCATCCGCGTCTGCCTCGTTGCTTCGTTCGGGATCGCAGCGCCTCGCGCTGTCGCGGCGGCGCCCGCGGTGCGGGTCGAGGTCGACGTGGAGATCCTGAACGAGGCGGTGGAGTCCAGCGTCCGCCACGACGCGACGGCATGGTTCGACGCGCGGATCGCCGCTGCGGGGTTCGTGCACGACGCCGAAGCGGGCGATGCCGCGAAGCTGGAGATCCGCGATTTCGATCGGGAGCAGGGCCTGGGCTACGCCGGCGTGGTGCGGCTCGACGTGCCACCTGGCCATGCGGCGATCGAGATCCGGGCGGGGTGTGCCTGCTCGGGGCACGAATTCTTCGAGCGCCTCGGGGCGGCGTTCGACGACCGGGCCGCGGAGTGGTCGGCGGCGCATGCCGAAGCCCCGCCCCAGCCCGCGCCCCGGCCCGCGCCCGTGCCGGAGGCGCCGCCGCCCGCGACCCGATATCGGGTCGGTGTGCTCGGCGGCATGGGCATCGGCATGATGGCGCTGGGTGTGGGCGGCACCGTGCTCGGGGCTGTGATGTGGAAACGGGCCAGCGATCGCGGCGAGCCACCGTCGGATCCCGACGGCGATGGTCTTGGTGCCGCGGTGATCGCCGCCGCCGGTGGCTTCATCATCGCGGGCGGCGTGGCCTCGGTGGTGGCCGATTTCTTGATCGAGCGCGGGCCGAGGCGGCGGGTCCGGCCTCGCGCGCAGGTCGGACGTGATGGTGGCGGGCTCGTGCTGACGGGGAGGTTCTGATCGTGGTCGAGCCCTCCGATACGGCGCTGCCGGTCGAGCACGGTCAAGTCATCGGCCGCTGGACGCTGCGTCGGCAGCTCGGCAAGGGCGGCATGGGTCAGGCGTGGAAGGTGTTCGAGCTGACGGATGCCGGCCACGCGATGGTCGGCGTGATGAAGCTGCACTTGGCCAACGGCGTCGGCGACGAGAGCACGCTGCGGCGTTGGGCGGTCGAGGTGCGGGTGCTGATGATGCTGCAGGGCTGCGCCAACGTGGTGCAGATCCTCGACATGGGTGTCGATCGCGGGATGTTCTACTTCGTGATGGAGTACGTCCACGGCACCGACCTGGGCGAGCTCGTCCGCCTGCTGCGTCGCAGCCGCGAGAAGTTCGCACCCGACACGGTGGCGTGGATCGGCGGCGAGATCATCGGCGGACTCAAGGCGATCCACAACCTTGTGATCGCGGGCGTCCCCCAGCACCTGCGTCACCTCGACATCGGGCTCAAGAACCTGCTGGTGAGCGTCCGCGGCGACATCAAGATCGCCGATTTCGGCGTCGCGTCGGGCAGTCAGGATCCGCCGCTGACCAACCGCGGCACGTACAAGTACATGGCGCCCGAGCACTTCATGGGCGTGCCCTCGCAGAAGTCCGACATCTTTGCCTTCGGCGCGGTGATGTGGGAGCTGCTCGAGCGCGAGCACTACCGCGCGGGCCAAGACGACGCGGCGCTGCGGGCCGAGATCGCCGCTGGCAAGGTGCGAGCGCTGCGGCGCACCGACGTGTCGCCACAGCTCGCCGGGCTGGTGCACGACTGCTTGGATCCCGCCGAGAAGCGCCGTCCGACCGCCGAGGAGGCCCTGGCACGGCTCGAGCACATGGCCGAGTATCGCGTGCAACGCTCGAAGGTGTGCGAGGTGATGGGCCGGCATTTCACAGGGGCGCGGTCCTCGGGGCACACCGAGCTGATCGAGGCCCTGCCCGCCGACGTCACACCCGATCTGGCGGGGTTGCTCGCGGCGAGCAAGATCCTCGTCGAGCGCGGCGGCGGGGTCGAGCTGGCGCGGGTCTTCCGGGGGATGAAGAAGCCGAGCGTCGCGGCCGGGCACAGCGCGGCCCCCGTGGCGGCGCCCGAGGACGACGCGCCGCGGCCCCCGGGTCTGTTCGGCGCACCCGACGAGGAGGACGACGGGGACGACGACATGCTCGCTGCCGCGAAGCGGCGTGCCATCGCGTCACCGCCTGGGATCGGGGCTGGGCCCGCGGTGGACACGGTGCCCGAGCACGCCGAGGGTGCAATCCGGCGCAGAGATGCCCGCACCACGCGGCTGCCCGAAGGCTTGCAGCAGCAACGGATGGGCACGCCGCCGCCCATGCCGATGGTGCACCTCCTCGCGGCAGGTGGGGCCGGGCCGACGCCGCACGCACCTGTCGTCGCGGCCCAGAGCGGGGTGCCGCAGCGGGCAGAGCCCGACGCGGAGACGCCATGGCAGGGGGCGCCATCGGAGGCGACGGGGCCGCGGACCGCTGCGGTTGCGGGGACGGATCGCGTCGACGACATGGGGATCGAGGGCCCGTCGCGCATGCGGCAGGTCGCGATGCTCGTCGGGGGTGGGCTGCTGGCCATCGCGCTCGGGGGTGGCGCCGCGCTGATCATCAGCATGGTGATCGCAGGGGATGCGGAGCGGGCCGCCGCCGCCGTGGGGCCGCCTTTGGTCACGCGCACCGCGGCTGTGGCTGAGGTGGTCGCGGTCGCGCCGGCGGATCGGGGGAGCGAGCGCGGGCCCGTGCTTCGGCCGGTCGCGCCGCAGGTGGCGGAGGTTGAGGCGGCTGCGGTTGAGGCGGCTGCGGTGGTGGAGGCCGCTGTGGTGGAGGCCGCTGTGGTGGAGGCCGCTGTGGTGGAGGCCGCTGTGGTGGAGGCCGCGGTGGTGGAGCCCGCTGTGGTGGAGCCCGCTGTGGTCGCGGCGACGCCGGTGGTGGAACCCGCCGCTGCGGATGGCCCGAGCGCGCCGCCGCCTGCCGAACTCGCCCCGGCCAAACCCGCCGCGCCGCCGAAGGCCAAGCGGGTGGAGAAGGTGAAGGTCGAGATCCGCAACGAGTGGATCAAGCCCGGCGTCGAGGTGAAGATCGGCAAGCGCATCGTCACGGCGACCGGGAGCGCGTGGCTCGAGCTGCCGGCGGGGACGTACGCGATCAAGTGGCGCCCGGTCGGCTCGCCGACGTGGCAAAGCGGCGGCAAGCTCGAGCTGAAGGCCGGCTTCTCGCACATCGTGCTCGTCGGCAAGGTCGGACGACCCAGCGGTGTGCGCCACGTCCCCCAGAGGACGCCATGATCCTCGAAGACGGGCACGTCGAGCTGCCGGTGGGGACGATCGTCGAGGGACGACTGCGGGTCGTCGAGGACCTCGCGCGGGGCTCGATGTCGTCGGTGTACCTCGCCGAGGAGTCGGCGACCGGTCGCGCGGTGGTGCTGAAGGTTCTCGGAGGCAAGTACGCGACGCGTGCGGACGCGAAGCCGCGGCTGCTGGCGGAGCAGCGGTACACCGCCGCG
>JBBQJI010000109.1:0-13809 GCA_038325765.1 Nannocystales bacterium | reverse complement strand
CACACACACTGCACCAGCAAACCTCGTCGCCCTCGCTCGACGCCGACTCTCTCCGCTGTACCGTGGGCCCGCTCACCTCGACGGCTCCCAACAGCCCCCGCGGCTCGCCCGCCCTCCGACGCTTCGCAGTTCAAAACGCTTAAGCACCGCGCGGGCGAGTCGTCGGCGTGATGACAGGAGGGGGGGAAACCTCGCATCTGCTCGGCGGCCATGAACGCGTGGCAGGCGAGGACGACGGTGACGTGGTGGTGCCAGCCGGTGAAGGAGCGGCCCTCGAAGTGGTCGAGCCCGAGCTCGCCCTCGAGGTCTTGGTACGCGCGTTCGGTTCGCCACCGCTCCTTCAAGGACGCAATCAGCTGTTTGCGACAGATGTCCTTGGGCAGCGTCGCGAGCGTGTAGCCGTTGGGGCGAGCCGCGACGCGTCCAGGCCTCTGCGGCGCAGATTTTGCGAGTACCGCGGGCACGTCCACGGAGGTCTGGAACACATGTAGGGATCATCGGCGGATCCACGCGTGGGTCGAAGGAGCGCTTCGTCAGTCTGCGAGCCGAATCGCTCGCGTCGATGTCAGACCGGCATTGCCGCCGCCGTACGGACCCACGATGGATCGAGACCTGCCGGCATCGACCACGACGCTCCGCGAGGTGTTCGCGAGCAACGTCGAGCATTGTGTGCGTGGGCGTGGCCTCGGCCGCGCGCGGCTCGCACGCCTCGCCGGTCTGTCGCGCAGCCACACGCAGGCCGTCCTCACCGCGCGGCGCAGTGTTGGCATCGACCGCGCGGCGAGGGTCGCGTGGGCGCTCGAGGCCCCCTGCGCCGACCTCGTCGATCGAGATGTGCGCCCCCCCCTTACTTGTATGTCCAGGGACACGCCCGAGGACTTGCGGTGGGTTCTGGCCGCAAACATCCGGGCCCTCGCGCTGGAGGCCCACGGCGAGATCTGCGTCGCGACGCTGGCGAAGATCGTCGGCTGGCATCGGAGCCGCGTCTATGGTGTGCTGAAGCGTGAGGTGGACCTCAGCATCGACAAGCTCGAGCCGTTGGCGAAGGGTCTTGGCACGACACCCGCGGGGCTGCTCAGGCCGAGGCCGGAGCGCTCACGATGAGCCGGGCCTCCGGATGTCGTCGCGGATCCGGGGCATGGGTACCGAGGCGTCGCGTCACCCTCACGGTACGCATGGAGCGCAGCTCATCACCGCCTTCGACAAAACGATCTTCGACTTCTCCTTCCTGGCGGCAGGCGGGACGCAGACGATCATCCTCGAGCGGGCCCTGCCCGTCATCCCTTTCTATTACCTGTGGCTCGGCGTGCGTTGCCACAATCGCGACTTCGGCGGGAGCACGGGAACGATGGTCGTCGAAGCGTTCAGGACATTGCCCAGCGACGAAGGCCCGGCGGAGTTCACGAACACCGCGGCTCCGAACCTGTTCGTCACGATCAGCAACTCGACGGTCGTATCCTCGTTGGGGCTCCTCTCTGCGACGGCGATGGGGCCGATGATCAAGCTACAGCTGCGCGCGTTGCAGGCGACCGAGTCGGCGAGGGGATGCTACGCGGAGCTCAGCGGGGTGATCTATGGTCGCCCGGCGTGATCGGCAGGCGCTCGAGAGCGCTACCCGCGCGATGACGATGACAAGCGCTCAATGGTGTCGGCGAGAAGGTAGTTCGCTTCCCTCGGCAGCGTCGCATGAACGTTGCGGCTGCGGCTTCACCCTTGCCCAATCAACGATGTCGACTGGCGTGTCCGTCCGCATGGGGGGGACCGGGCCAGGGAACTTCAGGCCGTCGCCGGTTCAGCGCGGATGTGATCAATCTCTCTCGATGTCGCGTCTATCAGCAGAGACAATGCCGATGCGAGCAGGCAGGCCGTGGACTGCCCCCGAGGTTCGCCCTCGCCGAGACCTCATGCGAATCCAAGGCCATGCGAAAACGATCCGCCGGAACACGCAACCCTTCGACCTCTCCGATGTGCCATCGCTTCCCAGAAATCACTGGTTGCGCGGGGGCGCCTGAGGATAATCCTATGCCGTCCTCCGCAATCAGCGCAAGCGCGGACCCCGCATGTCGTGGAAGGCCATTCGCCTGTCTCGCCCGGAATGAGAGAAGCAAGAAGAAATGAGTCCAAACACGGAGAATAGCAAGCACGGTCTCGCGCTGGCTGCACGACTACTGCTCGGCTGCCTTGCCATCGCGCGCATGACGTCAGGCTGTGCGGACTGTGAGCCGCCTTGCGAGGACTTCTTCTCGATAAACTGGGAGAAGCAAAGTCCGTGGGCACCTGGTGAGTATGAGATCGAGCTCGAGTTAGACGACAATATCGTGATGTGTGGATTTACCGTGAACTCGACGAAGATAGCCTTAGGTCTATGCGACGACCCGCGGACAGGTGGCGGCGCGGGAGGAGTAATCCACAGAAACGCTCCGAATCACGTCAGAGTCGTCTTGTACATGGACGGCGAGGTCATCGTCGAGCAGGAATTCGACCCGGACTACGAAACTCCGCCGGAGTGGCGCCGGGTGTGTGGCCCCGCGTGCGATCAATCCACGAGCAGCTCCGTAGTCGTCCCTTGAACGAGGTGCACCATGCGACGCAGTCAGTCCGGCCCACAGACTTCCTTCGTGCGACCCTCGCCAGGTGGACGCGCTCGCGCGCGCGACGCGCTGCTCGCTGCTGAGCACTTGGCGGGACGCAACGGCGCGCCGTGCGAGGGCACAGAGATTGGTCCTGGCCTCTTTCTCGCGCAGCGTGGAAGTCTAGCGCTTGCCCAGGCCGAGATGATCCATCGCTATCTCGACGTTTCTCGATTCAACGGCAGGGGCGACCAGGGAATGCGAACCGGCACAAACTATCAAGGTGTAGCCGAACAACTGAACATTCATGTCGACATTCTCAAAGATGCCGACGACTACGTTCATTATCATCGGTTGAAGTATCTTGCCGCGGCGGTCGAAGAGCTTCTTGCCCCGGATCCCGAACTAGAGGGCGACGAGTATCATCCGATGATCGAAACGGCCTTCTTGGGCACCTATACAGTCCAGGCCGACATCGCGATCTCTGGTTGCAGTGGAGACAAGGGCCTGCAGGAGCAAGCAATCAAGGCCGGCAATCGTCTTGCGGCGCTGGTGCGTCCAGTTGCGGCAGGGTTCAAGGTGGGACGAGTTCGATACGAGTGCGAGCGGCTTGGTACGCGTGGCAGACTGGACTTCGGACTGATGTGGATCAGCGCGACGGGCGAGATGCGAGTGATGCCGCCTTGCGAGGGCCTTCGTGGCACGGAAACGGCGCGTGAGACCACCCATTGGTGCGATCGAGCATGGAACGACTCGAAACGCGTCGCGGGGTAAGTAAAAACGCGAGCGCGCGCTCGCGTCGCCCACGTCGAGCCTTCGCCGTCGTCGGGCAGCGACGCGGGAGACCCAGCGCCGTCTGCGAGTGACTCGGCCAGCTCGGCCAGGGCCCGTTGCGTCAGCTCAGGCATCCACCGTGACCGGCGTCGAGGGTAGCAGAGAGGCCCCGGGTCCCAAACTACAAATTTGATGGCAGCAGCGGTGGCTTTGCGTCCTGTTGCCACCTTTTGATGAAGTCGCGATTCGATTTCCGGGCTTGGCCGGCGCGCGCGGATGTCGAAGGCGCGTCGTTCCGCGGATGGATTCTCCGCCTGACTTGCTGAACGCGGCTCGGATGTTCGCGCGGGGCCAGATGCCGAGCGTCACTTGCCCGCGTGCGCGGCGATGATCCGCTCGAGCGCGGACGCCTCCGACCACAGCGCGAGCGTCTCGTCGTCATCCCCGTCCTCCTCGTATTCCCACTCCTCGAAATCCGCGGGGCCCGTCGCGTCCGCGATCTCCTGCAGGCGCGCACGGACGTCCTCCAGCCCCCGGCGCAGCGCATCGCTGTGCTCCCGGTCCTCCGCGGTCTCCAATGCATCCCAGCGCGCCGCCGAAAGACAGCGCAGCAACTCGGTCGGCGCGACCGTGGGGCGCGCCGGATCCAGCGCGCCGGTGATCGACAGCAGGCGCCCGCGGGCGCCGGGTGGGAACGGCCCCTGCACGAGGCGGAGCGTGTCGTCGGGATCGCCGTCGTCGACGACGTGGGCGATCTCGTCGAAGCGATAGCGTCGGCCGCTCGTCGCGAGCGCCGCGATGCCGTCGTCGCGCAACGGCGTGACCGCGAGCCACGGCAGCAACGTAGCGTGCGCATCGCTGCGCGCCCACAACTCGAGCGCGGCTCGACGCACCTCGGGATCGGGCTCGCGGCGGATGGCCTCCGCGAGCGCGGCATCGTCGTCGGCGTGGCCACGCCACAGGGCACCTGCAGCCGCCCGGACGATCGCGGCGCGGCGCTCGAGGTGCGGCGCGAGATCGGTCCCGCCCATCGCACGCCAGAGTTGCTCGGCCGCGGTGTGGACGTCCGTCACTCGGTGATCGACGAGCGTCCGCACGACGGTCCGCACGCGCTCGGCCGGCAACGGCGGCGTCAGTGATAGCAGGGCGGCCAGCACCGCCGGCGCTTGCTCGGCCTCGAGCCGCGCGAGCAGCAGCTCGACCACGCGGTCGCGGTCACGGGCGACCCTCCACATCAGCGTCGCTGCGGACGCCCGAACCGCCGCGCTCGGATCGAGCTGCACGAGCGCCTCGAGCTGCACGAGCGCCTGCACCGACGCGAGGTTCACCAGCAGCATGAGACGCACCCCGTCGCTCGGAGCCTCCGATGGCAACGCCTGCCCGCGCAGCATCAGGCGCCAGCACGCCGCGAGCCGTCGATCGGCGTCGTCTCCCGAGACGGCGCTCTCGAGCGCATTGTCGTGCAAAGCGCGGAAGGACGCCAGCGTGCGCTCGGGTGTAGCCCACGTCGAGCCGTCGCCGTCGTCGAGCCGAGCATCCGCGGCACGAGATTCATCTCGCAGGGACTCGGCCTGCTCGGCCAGCGCGCGCTGTGTCGGCTCCGCCATCACTCCACCATGACCGATTTCCGACCGGTTTCCGCGACCTCTTGCTCGCCCAGCGCCCGCAGGCCCGCGCGGACGCCTGGGACCAAGCAGGCCCCGCGGCGCTCCGCGGCCACGTGAACGCCGCCGCCCACCACCTTTGCATTCTCGCACTTCGGATCGCCATCGATGTGCGTTCCTGGGAACCGAGCGACGGCCTATCTTGCCGACCATGCAGACCGCAATCGTCGGTCCCGGCGCGATCGGTAGCACATTCGCGTGGCACCTCGCACGGGCGGGCCACGACGTCACCGTCGTCGCCCGTGGCCGGCGGCTGCAGTGGCTCGAGCAGGAGCGCGCCATCGTGCGGGCCGACGGCGAGCGCACGGCGGTGACGGTGGCGGCCACCCCCGACGCCACCTTTGCCTGGGACCTCGTGATGGTGACGGTACTCGCACCTCAAGTCGCGGTGCTCATGCCCGCGCTGCGCGAGTGCAAGGCGCGGCGCATCATGTTCATGTTCAACACGTTCGAGTCGATCGCCCCCCTGCGGGACGCCGTCGGGGCCGCCAGGTTCAGCTTCGGCTTCCCCGCCGGGGTGTTCACGTTGCTGGTCGACGGCCACATCCACCCGCAGATCCGCGCGGGGACCACGGTCGACGACCCGGAGCTCGCGCGGCTGTTCGCGGATGCCGGCATCCCCACGGTGGTCGAGACCGACATGCAGAGCTGGCTGCGCAGCCACGCCGCGCTCGCGGCTCCGCTCATGGCGATCGGCGTGCTCGCCCATGCGCGCGGCGCGGGTGTGACCTGGGCCGAGGCCCGTCGCTACGCCGACGCCTTCGCGGCTGGCTTCGCGATCGTGCGCAGCGGTGGCAACGCGATCCTCCCAGGCTTCGCCGCGGTGCTGGCCGCGGGCCCGCGGGTGGTGGTGGGCGCGCTGTTGTGGGCGCTCAGCCGCACGAGGATGCTCCGCGATCTCGGGCGCCTCGGCACCGCAGAGCCGCGCATGCTCATCGACATGATGGCTGCGGCGAGCCCCGGGCTCGCCGCGCCGCTGCGGGCGATCCGCCCCTGAGCAACCCGGGGTCGTTCGAACCTCACGCGAGCTGTCGGCGTAGCTCGGCCTCGATCGCGCGCAACACCGTGCGTACGCGCGGTACGGCTTTGGCGTCGCGATGGAACGCCAAGAAGATCTCGACGTGGGGCGGCGCGGTCTCGGTGTCGAGCTGCACCAGCGTGCCGAACTCCCGCCCCTGGACCTCGCTGAGCAGCGCGACGCCAATGCCGGCGAGCACCGCCGCTTCGATCGCGACTGCGGAGTTCGAGCGGAACACGAAGCGCGACGCGCCGTAGCGCCGCAGCCACTGCTGATGGGGCATCCGGTCGAGCGAGCTGTCGAAGCCGACCCAGTCCTGCAGCCCGGCCAACCCGCACGGGAGCTTCGCGCCGGGCAGTCGGCGGTCGACGTACTCGCGCGACGCGAACAGGCCCGCGGCCGCGCGTCCGACGAGCTTGGAGACCACCGCGGCCGCGCTCGAGCGCACGATGCGAATGCCGAGGTCGGCCTCACCGCGCGCGATGTCGGCGACCCGCGACTCGGACACGACCTCCACCTCGAGCTCGGGATGCTTGGCGTGCAGTCGCGCCAGCGCTGGAACGATCGGCCGCAGCAGGCCTTCGGGCAGCGACACGCGCACGGTGCCCGTGACCTCCGCCGCACGGCCGCCCCTCGCCAGCTTCGACAACCCGAGCTCGAGCGTCTCGGCCAGCGCCACCAACGGAAGGGCGTCGGCATAGATGCGCGTGCCATCGTTGGCGCGATGGACGATGGGTTGCCCGAGCGTGCGCTCGAGCGCTTCGATCCTCCGTGCCACCGTCGAAGCCGCGACGCCCAGCGCCTTTCCGGCGGCGAAGAAGCTCTGCTCGCGATGGACCGCGAGCAGGATGCGAAGATCGTCCCACGATGGTGTCTTGGTCGTCACGTGCGCTGCCCTGACGCTCGCACGGGCGGACGCGGTCCGCCACGCTCGCGTCCGCGACGGTTGCCGCGGACGCGCCCGGCCTTGGCCAGCACCTCGAGGTGCTTGGTGATCGCCTGACGCGAGAGAAGCCGCCAAACAAGCAGTCGTCAGTCGTCACTGTCAGCGCCAGTCTCCGGCGATCCGTGCGTCCAACGCCGTGCCCGCCACCCGGCAGTCGGGTGACCGCTGGGCTCCGCCTCACCGGCGGCGCTTGGCCTTGCGCTTGGCCTTGCGGGCGGCGACCTCACGGTCGCGAGCCTCTCGGTCCCGCTTCGTGACCGGGATCGCGACCTCGACGCCCAGCGACACGGCGACGATGTGCAGCCAGTTCCGCGTGAACCCATCACCTCCTCCGACCTCGTCGCTGCTGGTGCCCTTGGCCCCGCCGCCGAGGTAGCGCACGTTGAAGAACGGCTTGACGATCTTGGCCACGGTCACGCCCGCGCGCAGACTCGCGTCTACGATCAGGCCCTCCACCGGGTCGTCACCGCCGTTGATGAACGGTAGGTTCGCGTAGAAGCCGTCGACCTCGGCGCCGTACCAGAAGTTGGCTCGCGTCAGCTGGTGCCGCCCACGGAACTTGAACGCGGGGACGGGGCCGAAGTTCGTGTTGACGACGGCCTGCTCTCCGTCGGTCGAGACGTAGCTCGAGCGAAAGTTCCGGAACTGCATCGAAAAGCCGATCGCGACTTCGTCATCGAGATCGGTCAAGAAGTCGTAGGCATAACTGATGCGATAGAAGTCGAAGCCGTAGAACAGGTCGACCCCGGACCCCGCGGCGAACGTCTCGTCGTCGGCAACCAGATCGCTCTCGAGCACGGTCTGTGTGCGCAGACGAAGCGGCTGATACAACAGGATGATCTCGTGGTGGTCGTCGATCTCGAGTTCGGTGGAGATCCGAGCGAAGAAGAACATGGTGTCCTGCCGCCCGTCGCGACGCAGGTCGAACCGCGTCCCGTTGCTTCCGAACTGTAGACTATGGTAGGCGACGCCGAGGGCCCCCAGCTCGCCCCCTAGCTTCAGCCGTACCGCAATGGGCGCCTTGGTCGAGCCCGATGAGACGGCTGGCGTAGCGACGACTGGAGGTGGCGCGCTGGCATCGTCGTCGGGGGCGGCACTCCGCGCGTGCGACGGGGCAGCTCCTGCGCCGTCCGTCGCGTCTTGGCCCACCCATTCGACGGCGAGGACGGCATCGGGCGCCCGATCTCCGGCCGTGATCGCGGAGGCGGGGTCAGCACCAGGCCCCGGACCAGCCGCCAGCGCGCTCGCAAAGGTGAAGGCGAGGGCGAGGCTCGTGAGTTCCACGCCCCTGGTCTGGCAGCCGCGCGCCGGACCGCAATGGAGGTGCCGTGAAAAGTCGACACATCTCGTACGGCTTCCTCGTACGGCTTCGCGCCCCATCGCATCGAGCAGCACCGGACGAACCGGCGCCGGACGTCGAGTAGAGCCCGCGGAGCACCGCGGCGCGAGCGCGCGGCCTGAGCTCGAGCCCCCGACCGCGCGCGGCGTCTCGAGACCAGCCGACGGCCGCGCGAGCGCCGCGCATGCGGCTTTGGGCTCGGGGCGAACGCCGAGTCCCTGCGGATGCCCGCGACAGCTCGCGCGCCGATTCGGCACCCGCTACGACATCATCTTCGACACCGTCGGGCGCAGCTCGTTTCGAAGCTGTCGCGACGCGCTCACAGAGCGCGGCTGCTACGTCACCACCACTGGGCTGGCGAACTATCTGGGCGGGCGTGGGCGCGACTGCGCGGTGGGCCGCGGGTGCTCACCGGCATGTCCGTCGACAAGCGGGCGGCGCTACCGCTGCTCGCTTGCCCCGGCGCTTCCTGATCTCGCCTCGGGCTGGTCACGCCCAGCTCAGGCGGCGATCCACGCCCCCTGTAACTCGGGCGCGGTCGGCAAGGCGGTCACCTGGGGCTACCGCCCGTGGGAGCGCTCGCTCGCGGAGTTCTCCGCGGCGGTCCGAATGGTCCGCGCGGACTATTGCTACGACGGCATGTCGTGGACCGAGAGCGGCACGGCGTTGCAGCTGAGGGACCGCTGGAACATCAACACCTTCGTGTCAGCCTCGGCGCCGACCGAGGTGGTGTGGACCAAGACCGGCGTCGCCTGCCTGACCCAGCCGCGCGCGCTCACCTACAGCGCCGAGCAGATCACCTGCAATGGCAAGGCGATCCCGAGCTGCCCGGCCAACCTGACGATGACGGCCTACGCCGACACGCAGTTCTGGACCAAGCTCCCGCCGCAGTGAAGCTCATTCGTCGTCGTCATCAGCGAACTCGACGACGCGCTCGTCGAGATCGTCGGCGTTCGGCGACTCGGGGCGGGTGAACACTCGGCGGGCCGCGTGGCGCACCCGCGGGTCTTGGTGCTCGCGCAGCGCGGCCAGGGCCTGACAGGCTGGTACGGGCCATTCGCTGCGGCCACCGGCGGCGACGACGAGGATCACGGCCAGGCGCGCGGCGACGGCGAGGCCAGGATCGAGGCGGGCCGCGAGCGCGAGCAGCAGCCTGGCATCGATCTGCGCGGCGGCCTCGTCGACGCACTCGCCGAAGGACTCGATGAGCTCGCCGAGAAACATGTCGGCGCGGGCGTCGGCGGCGAGCGCGTTCAGCGTGGCGTCGGCGTCGGTGGCCGCGAGGTCGAGACCGACGAGGCGCAGGCCGACGGCGTGCGGCCAGAGATCGTCGTCGACGAGCACGCGGGCGATCGCGTCCTGGGTGGCGCGCTGGGCCAGGCGTTGGGCGCGAGGGCGATCGTGGAGCCGGGCGATCAGCGTGATCAGGCGCTGGTGGGCAGGGAGGTCGCGCTGGGGATCGGTGGTCGGTTGCGCGGCGAGGGTAACGAGCTGCGTGGCGGCGTGGATGAGGGCCGGGCTGGCCGCGCCGTCGCCGTCGATCGCGACCAGCGCAACGGCGGCCTCCGACCAGGTGTCGCCAGCCGCGAGGTCGAGCAACACGGCGACCAGGGCCGCGGCGATCGTGGCCTCCTGTCCCGAAGACCAGCTCCGCAACGCCGTGGTGGCGGCGCGGCGGGTCGTGAGATCGGGGTGCCTGGTGAGGCCGAGGACCAGCGCGGCGTAGCCGGGGCGCGCGGCGGCGGGCAGCTGCTCGGGGCGCGGAGCGAGGAGGCTGCGGGCGATGTCGGGCTCGGGTGAGCGCGCGAGGGTGGCGAGCAGGTCGAGCGCGCGGGGGTCGTCGAGCAGGCTGCGGGCGGCGTGGCCGACGGCGATAGCGATGTCCTTGTGCAGGCCCTCCTGGGCGAGCGCGCGCTGCAGGGCGGGCACGCTGGCGGGGCTGCGGTGCTCTCCGAGCAGGCGCAGGGCCTCCTTGCGCACGGTGACCTTGCGGCCGGGTCCGGTGACCAGGTCGATCAGGATCGGCGTGAGCGTGGCGGCGTCGACGAAGCGGGCGACGCGGGGCAGGGCATACATGGCGACGCGGGCCCGATCGCCGTCCAGATGGTGCAGCAGCACCGGGAGGGCGGCGATCGGGGTGTCGGTCCAGACCAGCGCGCCGAGGGCCGCCTCGATCACCGGGACCTCGCGGCTGTCGAGGAAGGGCGTGAAGTCGGCGATGGTGGTGACCGGCAGATGGGCGATGCGGGCGATCACGGCGGCGCGGGTCCAGTGGGCGTGGCCGCGATCGTTGCCGGCGCGCGCGAGCAGGGCGACGAGGGCCCGCTGCTGACGCGGGAGCCAGTGATGAAAGCCGCTGACGACCGGCAATACGTGGATCGTCTTGCCGTCGAGGAAGCGGCCGCGGATCGGGCTCGCCGCGAGGAAGGGATCGAGCCAGGCCTGGCGGCGCCGATGCAGGTGCATCAACACGGGCTGCAAGGTGATGACGCTGCGGTCCCAGGCGATCAGCTCGCGCACCCGCTCGTCGCGGCGCTTGGGGTCGGCGAGCAGGAGGGTGAGCGCGCGCGCGGCGAGGTGTTCGGGCTTGCTCGTGCGCAGCGGCGTGAGCAGTGCGTCGAGGGTCGCGAGGCCCCAGCCGCGACGACCGAGCGCGGTGGCGAGGGTGAGGATAATTTGTGGACGATCGCGCTCGCTGGCCGCGGCGAGCTGCGGGCGCAGGGCCTCGACGATCGCCGGGGCGCTGCGTCGCGGCAGGCCCTGCGAGAGGTCGGGCAGGATGAGGGTGGCCGACTGCGCGGTGAGCTGCTGCAACAGGGTGAGACCGGCGGCGAACCGCGGATCGTCGGCGGCGACGGCGTGGGCGCGCAGCAGGCGAAAGGCGAGCTGCTGGATGTGCTGGCGGGTCTGATACGAGGTGTCGCGGGCCTCGATCGCGGCGGTGACGAGGGCCTGAATCGGGGCCATGTCGACGCCGCGATACCGGCCCGGTGCGACCAGGGCGAGCGCCGCGAACGCGGCCAGGCGCACCGGATCCTGGTCGTTGCGCAGGCGCGGTAACAACTGGTTTAGGGCGGTGGTCAGGGCCTCGCGGTCACCACCGGGGCGCGAGGTCTCACGCGCGGCGCAAGCGATCGTGCGAGCGATGGCGCGGCCGCGCTCGTCGGCGTCGGCGGCCCGCAGCTTCGGCTGCAGCAGCGGGGTCGCGGCCGCGAGGTCGAGGTAGGCGGCGAGCGCCAGCGTGCGCTCGGGGTCGGCCTTGATCACCGGCAGCGCCAGCATGCGCGCGGCCTCGCGGCGCTGCATCGCGGTCGGGAGGGCGTCGAGCAGCACGTCGGGCCACACCCGTGTGGCCCGCTCCTGATCGACATGGATGGCGTCGACCAGGGCCTCGCGGCGACCGGGCGCGAGGCGCAGCAGCAGCGGCGCGAGCAGCTCGGGGCGCGTGCTCAGCAGTCGACCGATGCGCGCGCGCTGCTCGTCGTCGCAGCGCCACAGTTGATTGATGAGCCGGCGCGGCAGGCCCTGACGGAGGATGAGGTCACGCAGCTGCGGACGCTCGAGTTGGGCGGTGAGTCGCGCCGGATCGCTGCGGCTCAGGTCGCCGAGTCGCGGCAACAGCAGCTGCGCCGGACAGGTATCGTCGAAGCGCTCCAGCAGGTCAAAGAGGGCCGCGGCGTCGAGCTCGGCGAGGGCGTGGACCAGGCCCGCGTATTGCTGCCACACGCCGGGGCGCTCGCGCGGGGCCGCGGCGTCGAGGTCGGCGCGCAGTTGGGCGCGCACGACCTCGGGGTGACACCGCAGCAGGCTGCGCCAGCTGGCGACCACGTGGGTGAGGGCCGGCAGCGCGGCGCGCAAGCTGCTGTCCGCGAGGACAGGTAGCAGCACGGCCGCCTCGCGCGGGCCGTAGCGGGCGAGGACCTCGGGGAACAGCAGGTTGCCGGTGGTCCGCAGGCCCCGCCGCACGAGGCCCTTGAGCAGCGCGCGGCGCAGCGCCGGGGCGACGGAGTGGATCAGCGCCGACATGTCCTCCGGGACAGGATCGATCACGCGGCTGAGGCTGTCGACGGCGAGGCGGCGTACGAGCAGCGAGGTGTGAGCGAGCGCGGCGACGAGGGTGGGCCGATGGCGCAGCGCCTGGGCCATCGCCACCGCGAGCGAGGCGAGGTAGTGGTCGCCGGCGAGGAGCTGGCCGAGGCGCAGCGGCAGGGCCGGGTCGTGCGCGTGGATCCGGGCTTGCGTCGTTGCCTCGCGGATCCGTTCGCTGTAGGAGAGGGGGTCGAGGACGGCGAGGAACGCTTCGAGCGTGGGAAGCGGCGCGGCGGACATGGCCGCGAGGATAGTGCTGTATGATGCCAGCGTGTCGGCGTCGCAGCGAGCAGGCGAGGACGCGGGCGCGCAGGAACTCGCGGCGGGCGAGCTCCCAGCGTAGCCTCGGGCCGCGACGCCGCAGCAAGCACCGCTGCCGAATCAGGCGGCCGAGCGTGACCGGCTCGGGAAGCGCAAGCGGGTCGAGAAGCTCGCGGTGCGCTACTTCAAGCGGCGGGCCGGCATGGCGGTTTGGCCGCAACCGGGCGATGCGGTCCATTATCTGAACCCCGAGGAGCGGCGCACGTTGCGAAGGATCGAGCGCAACGCGGTGCTGCGGGCGGCGGCGGCGGGGGCCTTTGCGGCGACGCTGGGAGCGACGGTCAGCATCATTGCGCGGCCGCTGCTGGGCGACGAGCCGAGCGACGCCGACTGGGGGCAATGGCTGCGTTACACCGGGATCACGCCGGACCCATCGGGCCCTCGGGGCCCATCAAACCATCCGCACCCGCCGGGCCCTGCGGCCCGGGCGCCCCATCGGCGCCATTGGCCCCAACGGCGCCCGCCGGGCCCTGGAGGCCATCGGCGCCCGCCGGGCCCTGGAGGCCATCGGCACCGGGCGCCCCATTGGCACCGGCAGGGCCCTGCATTCCCTCTGGACCCTGAAGGCCGTCGGCGCCCGCGGGACCCTGGAGGCCATCGGCACCATCCTTGCTCCCCGGGGCGTCGGACATCGCCGCTTCCACCACGCGTCGTGCTGCGGCTGTACGCTCCGCGAAGCTCGCCTCGGGCCCGCACAGTTCGTCGGCCAGTTCGCCAACCAGCCGCGCGGCCTCGACAAGCCGTGGGTCCTCGCTCGCCCGCCCGCGCTCTCGTCTGTTGCTCGGCACGTCGCCTCGGCCCCGGTCGCTCAAGCATGATCCCCTCCACGCTCATTCGCCACCCCTACGCCAACCTACAACCACGCACCGATCCATATGATCAGCTCACGCCTGGCTCAGGTGCCGATCCACGCCCAGTGGCACCATCATCAAGATGGACGTACGATGCAGCTTGTGCCCGCCGATATTCACCGGAAGACCGGGCATACCGGGGCAGTCGGATTGTGAGTGAGGAGGTATCTTCAATGGTAACGTTCGATGAAGTCGGGCAGCGCATTCTGATCGACAGGCTTCGCTCATTCGAGCGCG
>JBBQJI010000108.1:0-13903 GCA_038325765.1 Nannocystales bacterium | reverse complement strand
GGGCCCCCCCCCGGCTCCGTACGGCGCCCCCGACTCCTTTGGGGGGGGGTATGGTGCGGCGGGGCTCCGCCGGTTTTTTGGGGGACGGGGCCGGTCCCCCGGAAGGACTGAGTTCCCACGGAGCGGCGTCGCCATCGCGACGCGCAGCTCAGCTGCGTCGCGCGATGGTGACGAGGCCGGCGACGAGCGCGAGGGCGCCGACGGGGACCAGCACGATCCCGAGGCCGGGATCGGCCTGGTGAAACCACACCCCACCGAGGAAGAAGCCCGCCGGAAGTGCGACGCTGCCGGCGAGCACGAGCCTCGATGCGCGGCGTGAGTGCTCGGCCGCGAGCGCGCCGCTGCGGAGACTCGCGGCCAGCGCGAGGTTGACCAGGGCGAGCAGCGCCCCGTGGGCATGGGCGAGGCGGAACATGGTGCGGCGGGTCTCGACGTCGGCGTCGACCAGCAGCGGGGTGCGGAAGCCGAGCAAGGATTCGAGCACCAGGCCGACGCCGACGAAGACCACGAGCGACCACCAGCCGAAGCGGTGGTGACGAGCCGCCAACGTGTCGCGGAGGTCGTCGCGGGATTCGTCGTCGCTGGGCCCCTCGCCGCTGCGGTGGTCGGTCACGGGGCGGCCTCTGCCGCCGGTGTCACGACCTCGGTCGCTGCGTCGGCCACGAGCCCGAGCTCACGGCGGTAACGGGCCTCGAGCGCGACCACTAGCGCCTTCGTCCCGCCGGCGCCGCGCTCGGGCACGATCGGCTCGAGCGCGCGCATGCGGTACTCGATCGGGCGATCCGAGATGTCGTACCACGGCTGGCCCTTACGCAGCATCGCCGGCTCGACCTCCATCACATACGGCATGATCGGCGCGCCGGTGCGGACCGCCGCCTCGAAGGCGCCGCGCTGCATCGGCCACAGCCCGTGCCGTGGCGAGCGCGTGCCCTCGGGGAACACCAGCAGGGTTCGCCCCGCACGCAGGGCATCGATCATGCGCTCGAGGGCGATCGCGCCATCGGCGGGGGTCTTGCCGCGGGGCGCGGCGATGTGGCCGCACGCGTTCAGCAAGCGACCGACCAGCGGGCTCGTCATCCACGCCTGCTTCGCGACGTAGGTGAGCCGCGGAATCACGCCCATGATGAACACGACGTCGAGCAGGCTGGGATGATTGGCGACGACCACCGCCGGCTCGCCCGGCTCGGGCAGCGCAAGCTGCGTGGGGTAGTGGGGATGGATGATGCCGACCAACCGCGTGAACGCGAGGTAGCGACGCGACCACGTGTGGAGCAGATCCTGCGCGGCCAACACCCGTGCCTCGGGATCGCGCACGCCCATGGTGCGCAGCGGCAGCAGCACATAGGCGATCACGGCCCCGAAGCCCCCGAACACCAGGTAGCAGATCCCCACGACGACGGTGCGGAACGCTCGCGTCATGGTGGCCCTCAGACCTTGCCGAAGACCAGCGACGTGTTGATGCCGCCGAAGGCGAAGTTGTTGTTCATCACGCGGTGCAGCGTCGCCTCGCGGCAGTCGCCGCGCACGTAGTCGAGCGGGGCGCAGCGCGGATCGACCTCGGTGAGGTTGCGGGTCGGTGCGATGAAGCCCTCACGCAGCATGGCGATGGCGAAGATCGACTCGATCGCGCCGCAGCCACCCAGGGTGTGGCCGGTGTGGCCCTTGGTCGACGACACCGGCACCGTGGTGCCGATCGCCTCGGCGGTGGCGAAGCTCTCGGCGATGTCGCCGACCTCCGTGCCGGTCGCGTGGGCGTTGACGTAGTCGATCGCGTGGGGTCCGATGCCGGCGGAGCGCAGCGCCAGCCGCATCGCCCCCGCCATCCCGGTGGGCGAAGGCGTGGTGAGGTGGGCGCCGTCACAGTTGCTGCCGTAGCCGACGATCTCGGCCCAGATCCGGGCGCCGCGGGCCCGGGCGCCGTCGAGCGACTCGAGCACGAGGGTCGCCGCGCCCTCGCCCACGACCATACCGTCGCGTTCGCGGTCGAACGGACGCGGGCTGCGATCGGGCTCGGCGTTGTAGCGGGTCGAGGCGGCCAGCATCAGATCGAACACGCCCGCGACCGTGACGTGCAATTCTTCGGCGCCGCCGCAGATCGCGATCTCGTCGCGGCCACCGGCGATGCCGTGGAACGCCTCGCCGATCGCTTGGCTCGCGCTCGTGCACGCGCTGCAGATCGGCAGCACGCGGCCGCTGATGCCGAACACCTGGGCGAGGTTGGCCGCGCACGTGTGGCTCATGAAGCGCAGGTAGCTCGAGCTCAGCAGCCCCTCGAACGAGCGGCTGGTGTAGAGCTTGCGGTAGTAGTCCTCGGCGGCGCCGGTCGAGCCGTCGGTCGAGCCGTACAGCAGCGCCGTGGTCGGCGCCCGGACCTGCGTGTCGGTCAGCCCCGCGTCGGCGATCGCCGCGGCGGTCGCGGCAGTGGCGAGCCGCGCGACCTTGCCCATCGCGCGCACCTGCTTGCGGGCGAATCCCCCGAGCGGCGGATCGGCCACCGTCGCGCCCAGGCCGGTGCGCACGCCCCAGTGCCGCCACGCCTCGACGGCGACGATGCCGTGTCGTCCCTCGCGCAACGCGCTGCGCGCAGCGTCGTAGCTGTCGCCGATTGGACTACGCAGTCCGAGGCCGGTCACCACGACCCGCCTGTTGCCCGAAGCTGGCATGTGGGCAGCCCCGATGGTGCGCCCACGCGGATTTTTCTGCCGAGGTTTTTTTCTGCTAGGTTGCCGCGCCAGATCGTCGCCGCATGATCATCGCTACGTCCTCTGGCCGCGCCCGCCCGCGGGTGTGCATCCTCCACGTCGGCGGCACGATCGGCATGACGCGCACGACCGAGGGCCTGCGCCCCGAGCCGGGGGTGCTCGAGCGCTTTCTGGCGGCGATGCCCGAGCTGCACGGCCCGGACGTGCCGCGACACCACGTCGAGCGGCTCGAGCCGCTGCTCGACAGCGCCGACATGGGTCCGGCGGACTGGGTGCGCATCGCCCAGGCGATCGTCGAACGCGACCAAGAATTCGACGGCTTCGTGGTGCTGCACGGCACCGACACCATGGTCTACACCGCGTCGGCGCTGAGCTTCCTGCTCACCGGCCTGCGCAAGCCTGTGGTGCTCACCGGCTCCCAGCTCAGCCTCGAGCACGTGCGCAGCGACGGTCGCGAGCACATCATCACCTCGCTCATCATCGCCGGCACGTTGGCGATCCCCGAGGTGTGCATCTATTTCGCGTCGCGGCTGCTGCGGGGCAATCGCACCCAGAAGATCCACAACAGCGACTTCGTGGCGTTCGGCAGCGGCAACCTCGAGCCGCTCGCCATGGTCGGCGTCGGCATCGAGGTCGCAGAGCACCTGGTGCGATCGCCCGGCGACGGGCTGCCCGGTCGCGTCGAGCTGGTGCGCGAGCCGCAGGTCGCGACCCTGCGCGTCTTCCCTGGGATCGGCCGCGCGGTGCTCGAGAGCGCGCTCGGTCCCCACGTCGAGGGCTTGGTGCTCGAGAGCTACGGTGCCGGCACGTTCCCCACCCGCGACTCTCGGCTGCTCGAGCCGATCTCCGCGGCGACCTCGCGGACGCCACCCACGATCATCGTCAACTGCTCGCAGTGCCACGGTGGTGTCGTGCGCCAGGACGACTATGCCGGCGCCCGCCGGCTCACCGGTGTCGGCGTGATCACGGGCCACGACATGACGCCCGAGGCTGCGCTCACCAAGCTCTACTGTCTGCTCGCGCTCGGGATGCCCCACGCCGACGTGCGCCGCACGATGGGCGAGGACCTCGCGGGCGAGCTCGATCCGCGGGCAGCCGAACGGGAGGCGAACGAAGGATGAACACTCAGCGGATCGTGATCGCCGCGGCTGTCTTCGCGTCGCTCTGCGCCCTCGGTTGCGGCGAGTCGAAGACCGAAGTCACCACCGCAGCGGTCGCCACGCCCACCGTG
The DNA here is from genome assembly GCA_038325765.1 of Nannocystales bacterium. Taxonomy (GTDB): domain Bacteria; phylum Myxococcota_A; class Polyangia; order Nannocystales; family Nannocystaceae; genus Xiheibacterium. The sequence continues at coordinate 9,970 of JBBQJI010000108.1, read as the reverse complement.
TCCGCCGCTGTCGGCTACGATCTTCGGCGCCTTCGGCCCCGCGACGGCGAGACCCTCGCGGCGATGTTCGATCGCATGCACGCCCAGGCGGTCGCCGACGGCAAGCAGACCGCGGTGCTGTTCTCGGCCGACTGGTGCGAGCCGTGTCGCAAGCTAGACCTCGAGCTCGGCAACACCCACCCGGCGCCCGATATCGGCCACGTGCGGATCTTCGAGCTCAAAGAAGAGGAGTGGGAGGCGGCGACGCGGATGGACGAGTTTGCGGCGCTGCGCAAGCGCTGGTACGCGCCGAAGGACTCCTACCCGGTCTTCATCGTGCTCGACGCGGACGGCAAGGCGCGCGAGGAGATGAAGGAGGCGATCGACAGGCTGGGCGGAGAGGGCGTCGAGCCGACGGTCGCGATGTGGTTCCGCGGTCTGCGGGTGTGAGCCTGGCTGGGCGACGCCTGATCACGCTCGGTCGCGGGAGCCGACTCACCCGCGGATCGCGTCGATCACCGCCCCGTGCAGCACCCCGTTGGTCGCCACCGCCTCGGGTGCGCGGTGGGTCGCATTCCCGCTCCAGTCGGTGAACTTCCCGCCCGCCTCGGTGATGCACGGCATGCACGCGGCGGTGTCCCAGATGCTCATCACCGGATCCATCACGATCTCGGCGCGGCCGGTGGCGACCAGCGCATACGCGTAGGCGTCCGACCAGCCGCGATCGAGCAGGCACTCGGCGCGCACGCGCTCGAACGCGGCGCCGCGACCGTGGTCGTACATCAGCTTGGTGCCGCAGGTGCACAGGCGCGCGGCCGTGATGGCGGCGGTGTCCGAGACGTGGGCGCGGCGGCCGTTCCAGTAGCAGCCCTGGCCGCGTGCCGCCCACACCGTCTCGCCGAGTGCCGGCAGGTGGATCACCCCGGCGACCATCTCGCCGTCGTACTCGAAGCCCACGAGCACGGCGTACAGCGGCACACCGCAGATGAACGAGACCGTGCCGTCGATCGGATCGAGGATCCAGCGCGACCGACCGTCGCCTTGGGTCTCGCCGAATTCTTCGCCCAGGATGCCGTGGGCGGGATAGGCCGATTCGATGCGCTTGCGCAGCCGCTCCTCGGCGCCGCGATCGGCGGCGGTCACCGGCGAGCGATCGGCCTTGAGCTCGTGCGGTGTGCCGGCGTTGAAGTAGCCCAGCGTGAACGAGCCGGCGAGCTGGGCGGCCTCGACGGCAAAGGCGGTGAGCTCGCGGAGGTCCTGGTCATCCATCGGCCGCAGTGTAGCCTGCGGACCGGCGCCCGGACCCGGATCCACGCGCAAAGCGCCGCTTGCGCCGAACGTGCGCGAACGCGGCCGCCGTCCACGCGCTACCGTATCCGCGATGAACGTCAGCACCCTGATGAAGCGGTCCGTCGTGGTGGTCTCGCCCGAGGACACGGTGCGCCGCGCCCTCGAGATGCTCGAGGACCTCGAGATCCGTCACCTGCCCGTGGTGGTCGACGGCGACACACTCGTCGGCATCGTCAGCGATCGCGACCTGCGGGAGTTCCGGCTGCCGGTGCTCGAGGAGCTCGCGCATCCCGAGTTCGCCGATGCGCTGATGGCCCGCAAGGTGGGCGATGCGATGAACGCCCAGCCGGTGCTGATGGAGGAGCACGAGGGCATGGGCCGCGCCATCGACCTGATGATCGCCCACGGCATCGGCGCGATCCCGGTGGTCGCCAAGGGCTCTCGAGCGCTCGTCGGCATCATCAGCTACGTCGACGTCCTCGCAGCCGTACGCAGCTCCTTCTGAGCTCCGCGCGGAGGGAGGGAGAAGGATGCTCCCCGCGGAGAAGGAAAGCTCCCCGCGGAGAAGGAAAGCTCCGCGCGGAGAAGGAAAGCTCCCCGCGGAGAAGGAAAGCTCCCCGCGGAGAAGGAAAGGAGCGCAAGCGATGGAGGGATGGGAGGCTCATTCGGGCTCCGCCCGAATGAGGGAAGGGACCGGAGGTCCCTTCCCAAGGCTAATTCGTCGCGACCACCGGACAGCCCCAGCCGTCGTAGGAACCGTCGTCTTCGCCGATCACATCGAGGATCTCGGTGGTCACCGCGTCGATGCGGCCACTCGACAGCGAGTCCTTGCGGTGGAACTGCAGCGACCACGAGCCGTCCTCGCGCTCCTTCGGGGTGTCGACGACGAAGCCCAGCGCGCGCAAGGAGTTGGCGACGTGACCACACATCGCATCGTCGTCGAAGAACGCGAAGTGGTCGATGATGCGCACGGCGGTGGGATCGTCGCCGGATTCCTCGAGCTGGTGGACGACGCGGCGGTTGGCCATCGTCTGCATGGTGGCGCGGTCGGGCCACAGGAACTCGAAGTAGAATTTCCAGGCGTCGTCGTCGCTCCACTGGAAGACGACCTCGTAGTCGCCGCTGGCGCCCTCGATGCACTCGGCGATCCGCTCGTCGTCGTCGGTCCCGGGCGCCGGTGCGTAGAAGAACACGTCGGTACTGCCGCGGTAGACCACGCGACCGACCATCCAGCCGTCGAGCTCGTAGCCGACCGCCTCGGCGATCCGGTCCTCGACGAGGCTCAGGGCGTCGAACTCGTCGCGCGAGCGCAGGCCGTCGGGGCGCGGCGCCTTCATGGTGATGCGGACGGCGAGACGCCGCGGGTGGGTCTTCAGCGGGGCGTGGTCGGCGGCCCCGAGATCGAGGGCGATCGCAGCCGGGTCGCCATCGAGCTGGGCGATGTAGAAATCGAAGCTCGGCGTCCACGGCGGCTGGCTCATGGCGGGAGACTAGCGCGGCCGCCGGCACCTGCGAGCCCGATCGCGCTGCCTTGTACATGCGTCGCACCTTGGTAGGCTCCCCAGAGGTGACCCGTCCCGAACAGCGCGCGCGCGCGGCGGTCTACGGGTTCGCGCTCGCGTTGCTGACCGCTGCGCCGCTGATGCCCAGCGCCGCCGTCCGGGCCGCGGAGCCGCCACCAGCCACCGGCGCGACCGCGCCTGCGCTGCTCACCCGCGACGAACTGCTCGCGCTGTTGCGCGCCACGCCGGGCGTGACCGCGACCTACCGCGAGATCCAGCACATCGCGCTGCTCGCCGCTCCGCTGGTGTCCGAGGGCACCATGCACTTCGCGCCTCCCGGTCGCCTGGCCAAGCACCAGAGCCGTCCGGCGCCCTCGCGCATGGTGGTCACCGGCGGCAGGTTGCGCTTCGCCGATGCGTTCGGCGGCGACGAGCTCGAGCTCGCGCGCAGCCCGGTGGTCGCGCTGTTCGTGCACAGCGTCTTGCAGGTGCTGTCGGGCGACGTCGAGGCGATCGAGCGCGACTGGTACGTCGGCTTCGCCGCCGGAGCCGACGGCGATCCGCGGGCCTGGGTGTTGATTCTGCGCCCGCGCGGCGCTGCGGGGGCGAAGATCGTCGATGCACTGTCGATCCGCGGCCGCGAAGCGGTGGTGAGCCGCATCGAGGTCACCGAGCACGGCGGCGATCGGACGGTGACGACGCTGGCGGACGTCGACGTGGATCACCGCTGGGAGCCGGCCGAGCTCGCCCGCGTGTTCTCGCTCGCGACACCCTGAGGGCCCAAGGACGAGAGGCGCATGAATCGCGGCCTGCCGATGCCGACGATCTGGGCGCTCACCATCACCTATGGCGCGTTCTACTTCTGTCGCACCAACATCTCGGCGGCGCTGCCCGGGCTCGAGGCGGAACTCGGGCTCGACCACGCCGACGTCGGGCTGGTCCTCGGCGCGTCGAAGCTCGCGTACGGCGTCGGTCAGCTCGTCAATGGTCAGCTCGCCGAGCGGGTCTCGCCGCGGCGCATGTTGGCGGTGGGGATGCTGGGTTCGGCGGCGCTCAACGTCGCCTTCGGCTTCGGCACGGCATTGGAGCTGCTGGTGTTCGTGTGGGCGTGCAATGGCTGGGCACAGGCGCTGGGCTGGACGCCGACCATGCGCGTCGCCGCGAACTGGCTGTCGCCCGCGGAGCGCGGGCGCGCGATCGGGATCATCGGCACCGGCTACCAGGCCGCCGCCGCACTGACCTACGTGATCTCGGGGCTCGCAGCCGAGCGCCTCGGCTGGCGGGCCGCGCTGTATCTGCCCGCGGTGCTCCTGGCACTGTCCGCCATCTACATGTTGGCGCGGCTGCAGGAGCACCCAGATGCCACGAACATCACAGCGTCGCGCACCGTCACCGAGTCACGGCTGCCAATCGGCCGCAGCATCGCGCTGACCCTGAAGAACCCCGCGTTGTGGCTGCTCGCGCTGGCGCTCGGCCTGCTCAACGCCAACCGCTATGGATTCCTCGACTGGGGCATCACCCACGTCACCGAGTCTCAGCAAAGTGGCATCGGTCAGGCCGCGCTCGAGTACGCGGTGCTGCCGGCCGGTGGCATCGTGGGATCGCTGCTGTCGGGATGGGCGAGCGATCGGTTCTTCGGCGGGCGGCGGGCGCCGGTGATCGTCGGCTCGCTGGTGCTGCTCGCCGTGCTCACGCTCGTGTATCGCGATGCGGTCGCGCTCGGCATCGTGCCGACGGTGAGCTGTCTGTTCGTGATCGGCGTGGTGCTGTTCGGCGCGCAGGTACTGCTGGTGGGCACGGCGCCGGTCGATCTCGCAGTGCCTGGCACGCAGGCCGCCGCGGTGGGGCTGGTGAATTTTGCCGGCTACATGGGCGCGTTCGCGGGCGATCGGATCACCGGCACACTCGCCGATGGCCATGGCTGGCACACCGCTGTCGGCTTCTGGGCCGGATGTGCCGCTGCCGCCGCCGTGTGCGTGGCGGCGCTGTGGAATCGTCGGGGTTGACGCGTTCGGGCACGCACGCCACGCTCGCTGCGTGCGTGGAATCATCATCGGTGCGGGGCGGGGACGACGACTCATGCCGACGACGGCGGACGCACCGAAGTGTTTCGCCGAGATCGGTGGCCGCCGCATCCTCGACGAGATCCTGTCGGCGCTCCGCGGCGCCGGCGTCGACCCGATCACGTTCGTGGGCGGCTACCGCATCGCGGCCGTGCGGGCCGGCTACCCCGCACTCGACTTCGTGCACAACGAGCACTGGGCGACGACCAATATCCTGGGCTCTTTGATGTGCGCCGAATCGCAGATGGCCGAGGGCTTCGTGTCGAGCTATGCCGACATCGTCTATCGCGCCGACGCGGTGAAGCAGCTGCTCGCGTCCGAGCGACCGATCACGCTGGTCGTCGACACCGCCTGGCGGCCCCGCTATGCCCCGCGCTCGGAGCATCCGCCCACCGACGGCGAGAAGGTCACCGTGCAGGGCGGCCGCGTCACCCGCATCCACCGCGACATCGCGCCGGACGACGCCCACGGCGAGTTCATCGGCGTGGCCAAGTTCACCGCCGAAGGCGCGCGGTCGTTGTGCGACGCGTGGCACACCCAGCGCGAGCGCAGCGCAGGCGGGCCGTTCCGCGAGGCGGCGTCGATCGACGACGCGTATCTCATCGGGTTGCTGCAGCAGATGATCGAGGACGGCGTCGAGATCGCCCACGTCGACATCGCGGGCGGCTACCACGAGATCGACACCCAGCAGGACTACGATCTGGTTCGCGCTGCCCACGATGCGGGGGAGCGCTGGGGCTGATGCTGTTCCCGGCGTCGGTCGTCGGTTCGATGCCGCGGCCCGCGTGGGTGCGCGATCTGGTGTTCACCGACGGGATCGAGCCCGGGATCCGCAACGCCCGGCTCGACGCGGCGATCGCCGCGGTGGTCGCGATGCAGGAGCACGCCGGTCTCGACGTGGTCACCGACGGTGAGTGGCGTCGCCGCTCGTACATCGGCGTCATCGCCGAGCTCGCCGATGGCTTCACCCTGTCGTTCACCGACGACGGTCGCCCGCTGACCGTCGTGACCGGGGAGGTGACGCCGCGGCAGCCAGGCTTCGTCGCCCACGAGGCGCGGTTCGTCCGCGGGCTGACTCGACGTGGGGTGAAGGCGACGATCCCGGCGCCCGCGCTGCTCGGCGAGCGGATGTGGGATCCCGAGCGCTCGGCGCGGGCCTATCCCTGCCGGGAGGACTTCGTGCGCGCGTGCATCCCCGTGCTGCGTCGCGAGCTCGAGCTGCTCGCGGAGGTCGGCGTCGACGTGGTGCAGATCGACGATCCGCACCTGTGCCTGTTCGTGGATCCGCAGGTGCGTGCGGAGCATGCCGATCCCGACTCCGCGATGGACTTCGCCGTCGATGCGCTCAACGAGCTGGTGCTGGGCTTGCACGGGGGTGGCGGGCCGCGGCTGTGCGTGCACCTGTGCCGGCGCGCCGGCGCGCGCGTGCGGGGCGACGCGAGCCACAGTGGCGGCTACGCGCCGATCATCGACGCGATCAATCGCCTGCGCGTGCACGAGGTGACGATGGAGTTCTCCGACACCAGCGCCGGCGGCATGGAGGTGCTCGCCGATCTGCGCGGCGACCTCGGGATCGGGCTTGGCTGCGTGGGCGTCACGCCGGGCGTCGTGGACGACGCGGCGACGATCGTGGCGCGGGTCGAACGGGCGCTCGGTTTCATCGATGCTACGCGAATCGGCTTGGTCCCCGACTGCGGCTTCGCGCCAGGCGCGGGGGCGCGGGTGGATCTCGACGAGGTGTACGCCAAGCTGTGCGAAGAGGTCGCGGCGGCGCGGTCGCTGCGGTCGCGGCACGGCGGCGCGTGAGACCGGCGGCGTGGGGCATCGATCGCCCGCTGAATCCGCGCGGCGTGGCGCTCAGCGCTCGGTGAGGTCGTCCACGGAGATGTCGAGCCAGGTCTCCTCGACGCGCGGCGGGTCGCCCTCGAGCAGGTGGCAGCGGGCCTCGTGGCACAGCTGCCGCCACGACGCGTGCACCGAGCGTGAGGGGGCATCGCGGAGGTACTCGACGGGGAACCCGCGGGTCGGGTCGTCGAGGATCGCCCACACCGCCGGGGCACCGCGCAGGGCGCCGAGCCGCGCGTGGACGACCTCGCCGGCGAGCAGCCACAGCTCGCGTGGGCTGCCGCGTTCGATCCACGCGGCGCGTAGCGGCGTGGGCGTGGCCTTGCTCAGCGCGAGCAGCTCGCCGAGGGATCGAACAGACGTGGGGGAGTCGACGGGCGTGGGGTGATCCATGCGGCGCCGAGCATGACCGCGCCCCCGTTCGCGACGATGACGGTGCGGCGAAGCGTCGGCATCGGCCAGGTGACGTTCCCGCAGCGCGGCGCCGGCACCGGCGTCGGCACCGGCACCGGCACTGGCGTCGGCGCCGGCACTGGCGTCAGCGGCGGCGCCGGCTGAGTGGATCGGCGTCATGCGTTCGTGACAGTGCGCCGCTACAACGCGCCGTGGACGTAGAATCGCGACTCCCCCCGCGCGCCGCGACCCGGGTCGCGATCATCCTCGCGTGGCTGCTGCCCTTGGCGGCGTGCACCCGCGGCACGGCGACCGGAGGCTTCGGCGAGGGCGCGACCTTCGGGCCCACGGACGGTGACGATGGGGGCTCCTCGACGGGGACGTCGGGTGCCGTGAGCCCCGGCGAGACCGCTGGCGAGAACTCGGGCGAAGGCGACAGCGGGGGCACGACGACGGGTTCGGTACAGCCCGCCACTGACAGCGGTGAGACGACCCTGTCGGTGGCAACGTCTGAGAGCACCGACGACAGCGGCGATTCCACCGACGGCACGACCGCTGCCGCGCAAGACTTGATCGATCTCTCCGGCTACGTGCTGCTGCAGACCGATTCCGACCGCGAGCTCGAGTTGCCGCCGGGTACGGTGGTGCCGGTCGGCGGCTACGTCGTGGTCGGGCGCGACGCGACGGCCGACGCGTTCGCGGACTTCTGGGGGATCGTGTGGGCGGACGACGTCGTCTACGTCAGCAGCCAAGACGCGCTGCCGATCATCAACGGCGACGAGACGTTCACGCTGCTGGATCCGGGCGGCGCCCTCGTCGATGGACCCTCGGTGGCGCTGGTCGCCGGCACCGCGCTCACCCGGCTCGATGCCGAGGCGGCGGCGAGCGACGCGAACGCCTGGCAGATCGCGCAGCGGGCCAACCGAGCCGCGACGCCGGGCAGCGGCGCGGATGTCGGCGGCAGCAGCGGTGTGCCCTACATCGCCGAGATCGCGGACGCGACCGGCAACGGCAACTTCCCGTTCGAGTTCGTCGAGATCCGCGTCGCGCCATAACGCGTGGCGACGGCCGCGACCTGGCGCGACCTCACAGATCCTTCGCCAGGCGCACCAGCTCGGGCACGAAGTGTCCGCGGATGTTCAGGAGGCTCGGGAACCGCACGCGCGTGTGCTGGGCGACCGGCATGCCCTCGGGTCGCAGCACCAGGCCGTCGACGTCTTCTGTGTCGAAGATGTACTCGGCGACCGGGCCGCCGCCGACGCGGGCGGCGTCGTCAGCATCGGCGTCGACGACGGGAGCTGGCCGCTCGCGGGGCTTCGGGCGGGCTTCGGCGGTGCTCGAAATGACGAGCAGGACGAGCAGGGAGGCGAGGGTGCCGGCGAACAGGGTCGGGGCGGTCGGCGTGGGCGTCATGCCCGGACATTGGCCGGCTGCTCGGATTCCCGTGGGCGCGGCTCCGAGCACACTTGCCCGCGCCCGGGGCATCACCCCCGTGCGAGTGACTTCACCATCGCGAGCGCCTTCTCGACGTGGCTGCCGGTACGCAGCTGGGACTCGAACGCCATACGCACGATGCCCGCACGATCGATGACGAAGGTGACGCGGTTGCGCATCAGCACCATCCAGTTGGGCACGCGGTACGCGGTGCGCAGCTCGCCGTTGTCGTCGGTGAGCAGCGGGAACGGCAGACGCCGGTGTTCGGCGAAGTCGCGGTGGCTCGCCGCAGAGTCGTCGCTGACACCCACGACCTGGGCCCCGGCGTCGACGAAGTCCTCGTACGCATCGCGGAACGCACAAGCCTGCGCGACGCAGCCGGCGGTCTCGTCCTTGGGATAGAAGTAGAGCACGGTGACGCGCTCGTTCGCGCTGCCGACCACGACCTTGGTGCTGTCGTGGGCGGTGCGCTCGAAGGGGGGAGCAGGCTGGCCGACTTCGATCATGCTGGCCGTGATGTAGCACTGCCGGCGCGCGAGCGCTCAGACCGTGCGCGGCGCTGCGATGCGGCCGTTCGGAGTTGACGGCCGCGGCCCGCCTTGCGACGGTACGGCCCAGGTTCATGTCATCGCCCAACCGACTTCAAGCCCTGTCCGAGCTCCTTGGCCGCATCCACAACAAGCTGGTCCCGCCCGAGCGTCAGGCGAAGACGGGCTCGTTCCGCGAGCGGGAGCTGTACGGGTTCGTAGAGCGCCCGAACTACGCCTACGGGATGCTGCGCGCCGCCGATGTCGCCCGTTTCCTCGGCCACAAGCGCGTCACGGTGTGCGAGTTCGGCGTGGCGACCGGCCGGGGGCTGCGCAACATGATCGAGCTGGCCGAGCAGATCGAGCCGCTCACGGGCATCGGCTTCGACATCGTGGGCTTCGACACCGGCGAGGGCCTGCCCCAGCTCCACGGCTACAAGGATCACCCCGAGCTGTGGGTCCAGGGCGACTTCGCGATGGCCAACCGCGACGAGCTCATCGCATCGCTCCGCGGCAAGGCGCGGATCGAGTTCGGTGACATCGCCGACACCATCGGGCCCTTCACCACGGCGCTCGGCACCGACGCGCCGCTGGGCTTCATCTCGATCGACGTCGACATCTACACCGGTACGGTGGCGGCACTGCGCTGCCTCGAGCGCGAGCCCGAGTGCTACCTGCCGGTCGTCGGCGTCTATCTCGACGACTGCACCGGCTACTTCGCGAACGAGTGGTGCGGCGAGCTCGCCGCCGTCCAAGAGTTCAACGCCGCGCACGAGCTGCGCAAGATCGGCATCGATCGCAGCTTCGTCACCCGCCCCAAGCCGGCGCCATGGCACTCGCAGATGTACTCGCTGCACGTCCTCGACCACGCGATGCGTCAGAAGCCGATGGCGCGCGAGTCGATGTCGCTCGAGGAGCACGCGGCCTTCATCGCCTC
>JBBQJI010000107.1:0-13945 GCA_038325765.1 Nannocystales bacterium | reverse complement strand
CAACCTTCACGACGCCCTGTTCGACACGGCCCGTAACCACAGTACCGCGACCGGAAATCGAGAACACGTCCTCGATCGGCATCAGGAAAGGCTTGTCGAGCGGACTGGCAGGCTGCGGAATGAACGAGTCGACCGCGGCCATCAGCTTCAAAACAGCGCCACGACCAAGCTCTTCATTGGTACCGTCGAGTGCGCACTTCGCCGAACCCTGAATGACGGGAATGTTGTCGCCGTCGAAATCATACTTCGACAAAAGCTCGCGAATTTCCATTTCGACCAGCTCGAGGATTTCGGCGTCGTCGACCAGATCGACCTTGTTCATGAACACGACCAGCTGCGGCACACCAACCTGACGCGCGAGCAAAATATGTTCACGTGTTTGCGGCATCGGTCCATCAGTCGCCGAAACGACCAGAATGCCGCCATCCATCTGTGCCGCGCCAGTGATCATGTTTTTCACATAGTCGGCGTGGCCGGGGCAGTCGACGTGCGCGTAGTGGCGCGCCTCGGAGTTGTACTCGACGTGCGCCGTCGAGATCGTGATGCCACGGGCTCGCTCTTCGGGCGCCTTGTCGATCTGGTCGAACGCGATGGCGGCTGCCCAACCGCGCGACGCGAGCACCTTCGTGATCGCGGCGGTCAACGTGGTCTTGCCGTGATCCACGTGACCGATGGTGCCGATGTTCACGTGGGGCTTGTCGCGGATGAACTTTTCCTTCGCCATGTCTGCTTCCTCTGTAGTCCGGGGTTCGTCTCGTTGGTGGGAACTGCTGCGGCCAGGAATCGGAGTCCCCGGTTGGGGGGACGACGGAGGGCCCGCGAACCGGGCGATCCAGATCCACTCGCAGTGCGGGGATTGGGTGTCGCTCGGTCGGGGCCGTGCCGACGTCCCCACTGCGCATGGGTTCGTCGGCCGTGGCACCGGAGCCTGCACCGTCATCGGGTGCAGTGGTCGCGGCGCATGAGAGCTGATGTCGCGTCTCGAATTGGGTTGGCTTGGTGCCTGGTCTCCTGGCGGCCCTTGTCCCTCACCGGTGGATTCGGCTCGGGGCGCGCTTCTATAGCCGAAGCCGGTCGCCGATCGCAAGCAGGGGTGTGGCGGTGTTTGTCGGGTCTGCCCGCGATTCGATGTGATCACACGCACGCATGGGCTTAGCAGCGAGCCTGACGGGTGTAGCGGTCGATCTGGCCGATCTGGCCGGCGCGCCCAAGCACGGGATCGGGCGCGCCGGCCGGCTCCGGGGGCCGTGACGCGGGGTGGGCACGCGGGGGGCCGCCTCGAAAAACCTGGTCATTGGGAGCGGGATCTCGGCGCTGCGGGTGCGTGATCGGCGGAGCTCGGGCGGCGTCAGTACCCACGGAGGCGGGCGACGATCGCCGCCTGCACGTCCTTGGGCACCTCGTCGTACTGCGAGAACTGCATCGTGTAGCTCGCCCTGCCCTGCGTTGCCGAGCGGATCGCGGTGGCGTAGCCGACCATCTCGGAGAGCGGCACCTCGGCGCGGACGATCTGCGCGGTGCTGCGGCCGCCCTCGACCGCGGCGCGGGCGGGCTCCATGCCCATGATGCGGCCGCGGCGACCGTTGAGATCGGACACCACGTTGCCGGTGAAGTCGTCGGGCACGACGACCTCGACCGCCATCGTGGGCTCGAGCAGCGCAGCGCCGGCCTCTTCGAAGGCCTGCATCGTCGCCATCGCGGCGGCGGCCTGGAAGCTGGCGTCGCTCGAGTCGCCCTCGCGGAAGGTGGCGCCGACGAGCTTCACGGCGACGTCGACGATCGGGTAGCCCAGCAGCGGACCGCGGGTGAGCGCGTCGTCGCTGCCCGACTTGCACGACTGTACGAACACCGGCGGCAGCCCCGGCTGGCCGGTCGGCGTCTTGGGGACCGCCGCCTCGAAGCTGTTGCCGGTGCCACGTGGCAGCGGCGTGAGCTCGAGCGTGACCTTGGCATAGGCCCGCTTGCCGCCCATCTCGCGCTCGTACTCGAGGGTCTTGGTGAACGGTCGCGACAGGGTCTCGCGGTAGGCGACCTGGGGCTTGCCGACGTGGACTTCGAGCCGGTGCTCGCGCAAGAGGCGGTCGATGATGATCTCGAGGTGGAGCTCGCCCTGGCCGCAGACCAGCGTCTGGCCGGAGTCGCGATCCTGCTGCACGCGGAAGCTGGGATCCTCGCGCAGGAAGCGGCCGAGCGCCTCGTCGAGGGCAGATTGGTCCGCCGACGTCTTGGCCTCGATGGCGCGGAAGATCACCGGCTCGGGGATCTGCATCCCGGCGAGCACGACGCTGTCCTTGTCGTCGGCCAAGATCAGCGTGTCGCCGGTGCTGGTGAACTTGAGACCGACCGCGGCGGCGATGTTGCCGACGCCGACCTCGTCGATCTCGGTGGTCTTGTTGGCGTGGACCTGCAAGAGGCGCTGGGGCTTCTCCTTGCGCCCGCGCGACGTGTTCTGCAGGGCGTCCTTGATGCGGAGCTTGCCCGAGTACACGCGGAAGAAGACCAGCGGCCCGCGATGGGGATCGAACAGCACCTTGAACGCCAGGGCCAAGAACGGATCCTCGTAGCGGGGCGCCCGCTCGACCAGCGTGCCGTCTTGGCGATGGGCCGGCACGGGGGGCATGTCGCCGGGCGCGGGCAGGTACTCGATCACCGCGTCGAGCAGCGGCTGCACGCCCTTGTTCTTGAGCGAGCTGCCGCACAGCACCACGACGCCGCGGTTTGCGATCGTCGCCTTGCGCATCGCCGGCCGCAGCACCGCCGCAGGCACGTCGCCGCCCTGCTCGAGGTAGGCGGCCATGATGTCGTCGTCGACCTCGCCGACCGCCTCGACCAGGGCGAGCCGGGCGATCTGGGCGGCCTCGGCCAGCGCCGCATCGCCGAGGCTGGCAAGCGGCGATCGCACCACCTTCTCGCCGCTGTCGCCCTCGAAGCGCACGACCTCGAGCTCGAGCAGGTCGATGACGCCGGAGAACTCGCCCTCGAGGCCGATGGGGATCTGGGCGACCATCGGGTGGGCACCGAGGCGCTCGCGGAGCATGCCCACGGTGAGCTCGAGGGTCGCGCCGACGCGATCGAGCTTGTTCACGAAGGCGATGCGCGGCACCCGGTAGCGGTCGGCCTGGCGCCAGACCGTCTCTGACTGCGGCTCCACGCCCGACACCGCGTCGAACACCGCGATCGCGCCGTCGAGCACGCGCAGGGATCGCTCGACCTCGACCGTGAAGTCGACGTGGCCCGGCGTGTCGATGATGTTGATCCGGTGATCGCGCCAGGCGCAGGTGGTCGCGGCCGCGGTGATGGTGATCCCGCGCTCCTGCTCCTGCGGCATGTAGTCCATGACCGCGGCGCCGTCATGGACCTCGCCCATGCGGTGGGTGATGCCGGTGTAGTAGAGGATCCGCTCCGTCGTCGTCGTCTTGCCCGCATCGATGTGGGCCATGATGCCGATGTCGCGGATCGTCGTGATGTCGAGCGGTGCGGCCATGGAGATCCCAGCGTCGAAAAAGCGTGCGGAAGATGCCGGCTTATAGCCCGAGCAACCGTCGCTCGCAACGTCGACGGCGGCTTGTGCGCGAGGTGCAGGCGCGAGGTGCAGGCGCGAGGTGCAGGCGCGAGGTGCAGGCGCGAGGTTCAGGACTTGGTGTAGACCTCGGGCCGCAGCACGCCGATGTACGGCAGGTTGCGGTACAGCCCGGCGTAGTCGAGGCCATAGCCCACCACGAACTCGTTGGGGCAGCGGAAGCCGACGTAGCGGGTGTCCAGCCGCTCGGTGCGCGCCTCTTGCTTGTCGAGCAGCGTGCACACCTCGAGCGTCGCGGGGCGCCGGGTCTGCAGGTTGTCGAGCAGGTAGCGCAGCGTGAGGCCGGTATCCACGATGTCCTCGACCAGCAGCACGTGGCGGCCTTCGATGGCGGAGTTGAGGTCCTTCAGGATGCGCACGACGCCCGACGAGGTCGTGTTGCCGCCGTAGGACGAGACCGCCATGAAGTCGATCTCGAGCGGGATGTCCATCCCGCGGACGAGATCCGCCACCAGCGGGAAGCAGCCCGAGAGCACGCCGACGACCAGCGGCCGACGGCCGCGGTAGTCGTGGGCGAGCGCCGAGGCGAGCTCGCCGACGCGCGCGGCGATGGTCTCCTTGGAGAAGAGGACATCACGGATGGAGGGACCGAGGCCGCGGTCTGCGTCGTTCATGGCGGAGTCTTCGCCCGGGTCGTCGGGCGCGCGGAGTATAGCGATGGCGGCCGCGGCCGGGGAAACCCGCGTCGAACCACGCCGCAGCGGCGATCGTCCGCGCGCACGTCCGAGCCCGCGCACGTGGGGCAAACCGGTGGACCGTACGACCGCGAGCACCGCAGTCCGTCATGCGAGGAGCCCACCGTGAATCGCTCGACCAACGTTCTTCTGCGCCCGCTGTGCGGGCTCCTCGCGTTCTCCCTCGCCGCGGCCTGTGACCCGCCGCAGGACACCCCCAAGGCCGACACCAAGACCGACACCAAGGCGGCCGAGAAGAAGCCGATCGCCGAGCTCATCGTGGGCGATTCGGCTTCGAGAAGACGCCGCTGCTCGGGCTCGGCCTCCAGGGTCTCTCCAAGGACTATGCCGATGTGCTCGAGGTCCTCACCAAGGAGCAGGCCGAGAAGAAGCGCGAGGAGATGAAGACGATGTTCGGTGACCAGATCGACAAGCTCGGTGCGGCGTAGGCGAGCACGGACATCCACCTGCTGCCCACCGAACTCGAGTCGTTCCGCACCACCGTGTGGCCGCGCTTCGACGAGGAGACCGGGCTCATCGAGTCCGTCCGGATACCATCCCCCACGAGGGCGAAGAGGGCGCGGCCGAGGCGATGCTCGCGACCATGAAGAAGGTGTGGGGCGAGCCGAAGGAGGAGGAGTACGGCAAGAAGCTCTACGTCTTCTCCGAGGAGCCGTTCATCGCGGTGAAGGACAGCATCGGTCGCTCGTGGGAGATCGAGACGCAGGCGAAGCGGGACTGAGTTGGCGGCGCGCGGGGAGTCACGCGAGCAGCGGGGCGATCGCCTCGCTGAGGTCCACGAACGCGGACGTGCACGTGCACGGTGTGCCACCACCGCGCTCCGCGTCCGCCGGCGGAACTCGTCGGGCCGCGGATTGCGGACGCGCGATGTCGCAGCCGCGTGGAGTTAGTAGGCTCCGAAAAATAGGTGCTACCAAGCATGGCCTCGGAGCCGACCTGGAATCTCACAGGGCCTCGCGGATTTCGAGCTCCTTCTGGGCGGCGCGGAGCTGCTTCTCGAGCAGGGCGATCTTGCGGTCCTTGGCGTCGAGCTTGGACTTGCGGCCCCGCTTGATGGCGGCGACACCCGCGGTGCCGTGGATCTCGAGTTGGCGGCGCCAGGTCGCCAGGTGAGAGCTGTAGATGCCCTCGCGTCGCAGCAGGGCAGTCTGTTCGCCGGGACCGCATGCGGCCGCCTCCTGGATCAGGCGGAGCTTCTCGGCGGGCGAGAACACCCTGCGCCTCTTCGGTGGCACGACCTCACTGGAAGATGCACTCCCCGAGGATGACCCGGGCTTCTGGGACTTCGACATCGGCATTTCTGACTTCGGATTCTCGCCCTGCGCTACACTACAATCGAGGGGCGTGGTGTCTCACGAGATGTTGGCACGCAGGGGCTCCGCATCCGGATCCTCGGCGCGTACCGCTTCGCCGCGACCTTCATGCGTGCGCACGCACTTCTCCAAGCATGAGTTCGCGAGCCGTCACCGTGTCGCGCATCCATGCCGGAGAGTCTCGGCGGGCTCCGCATCGCCTGCGTCCGCCACTGCAACCACTTCGAGCCTCGCGCGGCCGCAGTTCGTGGTCGGGAACACTCTTCGTGCGGGGATCGAGCGTCAGCCACGTGATCGCCCCCTCGCGACGGTTGCCGACCGTCGCCTCGCGGGCCCCCGCGGCCGCTTCGGTGGCCCGCCCGACTCGCCAAGCGCTTCTTTCAGGGCTAGCGAGGTTCGTCCGGGCGAGAACTACGTGTTCCGCCAGCCCGGGCGAAGCCGGCCTGGGGCTGCGAAGGGTCGGCGAAAGAGTTGAACGGCGCTGCCGTAGTCGGTGGCGCCACCGGACCTGCAGTCTGGGTGGCCAAGACGAGCGCGGTAGAGAACACCGTGAACATCGTGACATCCGTCTTCTTGCTACCGCACCGGGATCCACTCCGTCACGATCAGGGCGTCCGCTGGCGGAGTGAGGAATCCGCAGACGGTTGGCCACGGGCCGCTGCACACCCCTTCGGCATCGCAGTACGTCTCAAATATGACCTCGCAGGAGGTAAACTCAGCGGCGTTGCATGTGCCGCCTTCGGGAACCCGAGGGGCGCAGGTCCCGGTGCCACCGACGTCGATCAATCCCTTGCAGTACAGGTCCGTCGTGTTGCACGCGTACGGCGTGTCACATGCCTCCCCTTCAGTGACTTGCTTGCGACATCGGCCGTCGGCCGCGCAATACCACTGTGCCGCCAAGGGGTCACAATAGGCGCCGCTTTCGAGCGTGCAGGATTCTCCGAGTTGAGCAGTTGCGCCAGTCGATGAACATCGACCCTCGACGCACACGCCTCCCTCCTTGCACACACCATTGTCTGCCAGGCCTCCGATGCCGCCGTAGTCGTTCGCGGGTAGCTGGCTTGGCAGCGAGCATACCTCGCCGATCGCGCGCGTACCTTCGAAGACCAGACACGGGATCCTGGTCCAGGTCTCGCTCGTCGTGGTCTCGCAGCTGTCCTTCTCGATGTACTTCAGCACTTTCTCGAGCGCGGATGAGCCGCCTCATCGCCGACCTGGTGGACGTGGCGAGCATCGACGCGGGGCACCTCGCGATCACGACGACGCCGGGCGATCTTGCGCTGACCATCGCAGAGGCCGCGGACGCCTTTCAGATCGCCTCGCGCGATAAGCGGATCGCGATCGAGACCCAGATCGTCGGGGAGCCGCTGCAGGGCACCTTCGATCACGGTCGCATCTCCCAGGTGCTCGCCAACCTGCTCACCAACGCGATCAAGTTCACGTCGCCCGGCGGGACGATCATCCTGCACGCCGGGCGCGCGGGCGATCAGCTGACGGTGTCCGTGCGCGACACCGGCATCGGGATCCCCACGCAGATGATCGAGCAGGTGTTCGAGCGGTTCTGGCAGGTCGGCAAGTACGATCGCCGCGGCACGGGCCTGGGGCTCTACATCTCGAAGTGCATCGTCGAAGCGCACGGCGGCACCATCACGGCGACGAGCACCGAGGGGCAGGGCAGCGTGTTCACGATGACGCTGCCGATCGAGCCCGTGTCGGTCTGAGCCTCACGGGAGGCCAGCTGCGCATCCGGGGTTCCTGCGAAGGCCGGAATGCCGCGATCGCGTGACGCGTCGGTGCGGCGATGCGACGGCGTGCGATCGACTTCGGCGTGGGTCTGGGGCTTCTGCTGGGTCCGCTCGGCTATGCGTTGACGCTCCCCACCGAGGTCGTCGAGGTCGCCGGGCCCACCGAGACCGTCACCGTGGTGGTCGCGTCCGCGGACTCGAGCGAGCCGGCAGAGCCCGAGGTGCCGCTGCCGCCGTCGCCGGATTCCGTCGCACCGAGCGAGGCCGAGCCCACCCCGTCGCCCAGCGCGCCCACGACCGATCTTGGCGATCGTCTGCAGTTCGCCTTCGTCAACGAAGCGGGCATCGTGCTCGACACCGACGCTCGGAGGGGCTGGGGACGCGGCCGACTCGTCGATCACGCGGGCCCGGGCCAGTTCCGTGCCGCAAAGCGAGCCGACGTGGCGAAGCTCCCCGAATCGCACGTACTGCAGCGCGGCCGCAGCTTCGACGTGTACGGGCCGGCGGGCAAGGTCTGCACCGCACGGCTGGGCGAGCTGGCGGTCCTCGCCCAGCACGACGGCCCGTCGTTGTTCGAGCTGTACAACGGCAGCATGGACGACGTCGTCTGGACCCCGGCCGACGGCGGCGAGAACGACTACGACGCCTTCGGTCGCGAGGTCCACCCGGACCAGGAGATCCGCGCCAATGTGTGGGCGTCGCTCGGCGTGGACGGCAACCGTGCGTGGCTCGTCGCGCCGCTCGTCAGCGACACGTCGTGCGAGGGCGGACTGTGGGCCCGCGACGCCGAGCGGCCGCCGCCGAAGCTCCTGCACCGCGCCACGTCGCCGACCGCCGCGACCGCCGCGCGCATCGCCACGTTCCACGGCTCGAGCGAGCTCGCGGAGACCAGGTCGCGTTACGAGCAGTGGCGCGACGGCCAGGCCGATGGGGTGCGGGAATCGGTCCCCGCGTGGCGCGAGCACGCACGCGAGCACGCAGCCAAGGTGCAGGAGTGGTCCGACGCGAACGGGGCCACACGCATGGTCGAGCTCGAGTTCGGTCGGGCCGGTGAGGGCTGCGGCGACCCTTCCGCGACCGAGATGTCGAGGCTCGACTTCGTCGTCGACGGCGCGTTCGAGTCGACATGCCTCGGCACCGGACCGCTCGCGGCGTTCGACGCCGATCTCGACGGGCGCTACGAGCTGCTCTACGGGACTACGCTCGTGAGCGATACCGCGGCCCTGCGCGGCGACGTCTCGCGCTACGAGGTGTTCTACTGCCCGTGCTGACGTGGCGCGGCGGGGGGCGATTCGGCGGGGCGTGGAGGCGTCACTTCGGCTTGCGTCGCACCGTTGGGTCGTTTGTGCCGAGCGTCGCGGCCACGCGTCCGTCGAGCACGACGAAGCCGCGGCGCCACTGCTCCGAGCCCGTCTCGTCGGGGAAGAACGCCTCGCCCAGCGAGGCGAGCACGTCCTCGCCATGGCCGCGCGTGACGCCCTTCGCAACGAAATCTGCGCCGAGGCAGTCCATGAGCGCCTGCGCCATGTTCGTCGCGCGCATCGCCGACAGCTGCGTGTTGTACCAGCGCTGACCGAGCCGGTCGGCGAAGCCCTCGATTGCGACGCGTGAGGCAGGCTGGCGGAACGACGCCAGCTCGTTGGCCGCGAACACCCGGAGGATCTGGCGGCCAGATGTCCGCAGAGTGGCGCTGCCGAGCTGGAACTGCACCGCGTCTTCTTGGTGGTGCTCGGTCGTGTAGTCGACGAGTGGCTGCGGCGGATGCTCATAGTGGATGACGTCCTCGCGATCGATGTCGCGGACCATGCCGTAGCCGATGCCGATGTCCATCGATGACGCCTTGGTGCTCACCTCGTCGAAGACGATCTGCAGCTGGCCGGTGGCGCCGCCGCCGTCGAGCAGCCAGACCATCTGATCGTCGGTGCGGTTGCCGTCGCGGTCGTTCGCCATCAGACCCGGGAACAGGGTGAACCGACCCGGGAAGCTCGAGGGCTTCCACTCCTCGCGGCTCTCGGCATAGCCCCGGGCGAACATGCTGAACGAGCCACCCTTCTTGTCGCCCACCCTTGCTCCCGACGCACCGCCGAGTCCCGTCGCGGCTACGGCCGCGATGACGTTGTAGACCGCCTCCCACGACCCCTCCGGCGAACGAACCTGCATCACGCCGAACATGACTCGGCCTCCGGCGTGGGCCTCGAGCAACCCGAGGATGTGCCTGGAGATGCCCGCCATCATCTGCTCCTCGATCTTCTTGCGGAACTCCTTCAGCGTCGTGCCCCAGTCCCACCGATACTGTTGGATCCTGTCGAGCATCTTGCTCACCGTCTTGCCGACGATTCGCTTGATGAAGACCTGGAGTTTGGGGTTGTTCAGGAGAGCGCGCGCGAACGGGAGGCCCACGTCGAGACCGATGACGGTGAGGTCGGCCTCGACGAGGTAGCGGCGCGGCGCCGGCTCGGCGACGCCGAGCCAGTCGGTGATGGCGTCGATCTCCACCTTGGCGGGGAGGATCGCGTAGTGGCGGTAGGCGAGGACCGTCTGGAACCACTCGTGGAGTGTGCGTCGCTCGAGAAACCTCGAGGAGTTGAAGAGGGCGAGCTTGCGGTCGCGGAGGTACGGCTGGATGCGCGCGGCCACCTGTGCGGCTGCTCCAGGGTCTTCGAATGCTTTGGATGTGTGAGCCGCGAGCACTCCTTGGATTTCGCGGAGGGCGTCGAAGACTGCCTGTCGGTTGGCCATGCCGCCCTCGACATCGATCGACGCCAGATCCTGGAGGTATGTTTGCAAGGCACGCCCGTGGCCATCGTCGAGGCCCTTGACCACGAACTTCACGAGCGACTGGAACTTGCGCTCGGAGATCGGGGCGTGCTCGTCGGATAGCAGCCCTTCGATGGTGGGGTGCTGTGCGAGGTCGATCGCGCGCCGGAGGTTCGCGACGGCGGCGTCGGAGAGGGTGGCGCGATCCGAAAACCGCTCGAACCGGTCCTTTGTCTCGTCCGTCCAGTGGATCTCGAAGCTGGTGCGCCCAGTGACGAGGAGCACGCCCTCGGGCACGCTCCGCGCGGGCGCCGACGCGGCAGGATCGAAGTGTGCGCTGAGGTCGCCCGCGTGACGCACCTCGAAAAGACCGAGTGTCGGGTGATAATCGGCGCAGTAGCGCACCGCAGGCCGCTGTTTGCCCAGCGTGTACCACAGCTCCATGTGGTAGCCCGCCTGGTTGACGCAGCACCGATTCCGCGCGGACTCATACCGCCCGGTCATCCGGGGCACGACGTCGAACTCCGGTGCAGGCGCCATCGCTTCGCACTGCAGCAGTCCCAGGATGATCGTCGCCGCCTCGGGATCGTCGAGCGGGAGATCGCGTTTGGCGTACTCCGGCGCCCAGCAGACGATCTCGCCGCCTGGGTAGCGGAGCGAACGGATGTCATGATCCTTCGGCATGCGTCCTCACTCCGCGGTGGTAGGGGCTGGCACATAGGTGTGCGTCTGCGGGTACTTGTAGCGCGAGCTGCCGCAGTCGGCCCCAACCAGCGCCCCCGTGCACAGGACGTTGCCCGAGCGCTCGACGACCATGAACGTGCTTGCGTCCGTCGAAGTCTGCACCCCCTCGCGCACGCCTTCGATCCGCAGCAGCGACTCCGGATTCGTGAAGTTCCAACAGTCGACGGCGTTGGAGTCGGTGATGACGCACCCCTGGATGCCATCTGTCTGGATCGACCGCACCACTCCCAACCCGGCCACCTCTTTCACGACGAGGTCCGGGCCGAATTGAAACACCCGTCCGTCGTCCGACAGCGCAATGGCGTTGGCGTAGGCCGAGAGGTCCACGACCTTGGCGGGGAACTGCACGTCGGTCCGTCCCGACGGTGGCCGACACTGCACGCGACCTTCGGTGAAGAGCAGGCACGGCACGACGAGGAAGTCGTCCTCCCGCTCGTCGACGTGGGTGACGTAGACGACGTCGACGAGGCCGGGCTCGTACGACCACTGGAGCAGTTCGTAGCTCGGCATGTCCACCGTCGCGCCACGTTGCGTGGTCGGTATGTTGGCGCACGACAGACACCCGCCGGAGTAGAGACACCCCGCGTCGACGAAGAGCCCAGGCGATTCCACGAAGATGCCGGTTCGCCGCGCGGTCCAGAGGTCGCGGCCGAGCTCTTCGTAGCTCGACAACGACGTGCGGATGCGGTTGTTCTCCGTGGGACGCCGGATCTTCCCGCCCCGGCCGGTGTAGCGCTGCGGCTCGAGATCTGCACTCGACCACGCGAGGAGCTCGCCCGCCTGCGAGACGGCCCAACCGAACGCCAGCATGCTCTGCTTCGTCGAGATCCGGACCGCGTCGTCGATGCCCGCGACCCGCCGAGGCGTGTACGCGATGGCTTCTCCGGGACCCGGCTCCTCGAAGAGGCTCGACCCGTGGACGTCCCCCCAGCAGTACACGTGTCCCGCGTGCGTGCGGGCACAAGCGGCCCCCCAAGCATACATCTGCACCTCCGCGACGTCCGTCAGCCGGTCGGCCGGCGCGATCGACTCCCCCGCACCGCACGCGAGCACGATCGTACCCGCCGCGGCAACCCTGACTGCGATCCTCCGCGTCATTCCAGCGCGCCCTCCTCGCCGTCCTCGTCGTCCGCATCCGGGTCCACCGCGAACGGATCCGACACGTCGCCGCCGCTGCGATGCTGCGCGCTCAGCTCCCAGAACGGGAGATCTTCGAACAGGACATCTTCGTCACCCCCATCGGTCATCGCGACGCACGTGAGAAACGATGCTTTCGGAACGTCGGTGAACTCGAACGCCAGCGTGCGGCCGAGGTACTGCGGCGTGTGGCGGGGATCGATCCGCCGGACATACGCATGATCCTCCGAACGCAGTTCCACGACGAGGCCGTGGAACTGTGCGTAGCCGACATCGTAATCCGTCTCGACGATGACCCGACCGTGGCCCGTCGCGCCGGGTCTGAACGTCCGCTCTTCCCGGACCGCGGCCCGCCACGCCGCGTAGTCGAGAGACTCGGCCGTCGAGTTCTCCGCACCGGGCTGGGGATCGATGCCATCCTCGAAGAAGAAGATCTCCACGCGCCGGTTCTCGAGGGACTCGACCTCGTCATCGGAGGGGATGGCCGGGAAGTGCTCGCCGCAGCCGTGGGCGACAGCATCGATCTCGAGCGGTAGCGTCGTGCCGTCGAGCGCCATGTACTCCGCGACAAGGGCGCGGCGCGTGACGGGGCCGCAATCGCCGTCGACGGTGAGCCCGTGCGCCTCCTGGAATCGCCGCGTCGCCGCATCGACGCTGTGCTCCGCGTGATCTGCGGAGTAGTACGGCGTCGCGTTTCGGGGCAGCGACGCCAGCATCGCGAGGTCCTCGGCGCGGCCCCAGCGTCGTGACGCGTCCATCTCCTCGCCGTAGAACGAGAGCCATGCCTCGACGTCGTCGGTCATGTATGCGACGACGGATTCGGCGCGCTCGAGCGACAGGCTGTCGTTGCGGAACCGCTTGCCGGTGCGATCCGTGTGCCCCACGACCAGCACCCCGGCGCCCGGAAACCGCTCGTACATGCGCGGAAGCAGCCGAATCCCCTCGAGCGCGCCTGGCAACAGGAACGTTTTGTTCAGCTCGAAGAGCATCCCGACGAGGCGGACGCACGCTGCGCGGGTGTCGGGGACGACGATGATGCGATGGTGGCGATCGAGCGCGCCGATCACGATCGGGCCTGGCGACTTGGAGACGACCTCGATGTCCCCGGAGTTGCGTTGGAATCCGTCCATCGCGAGGCCCTGGGGTGAGCGTGGCGGTGACTCCAGACGCGCGGGCAACTCGACGCGCGTGGGCCCTGGGTATGACACCGTGCGAGAAATGTAGCGGCCGGCGCGATCGAGGACCACGCGATCCCGGCGACCGTCGCAGTGGACGAGCGTGACGTCGACGCCAGAGAACGGCGAGCCGAGGTGATCGAGCAGCTCGATCGACAACCAAGCGAACTCCGGTTCGGCCGAGGGCGCCAGCGAGGAGATCGGCACGGCGGTGGACCACGGGTCGGGGCGATGGAGCACGGGCCGCATCGCCGGGGTGGGCTCATCGATCACGACGGGGACGAATCGGCCGTCTGCAATCGACTCTGCCACGCACCTCGCTACCGCCGCATCGTCCGACGGGTCGCCTGCGAAGCCCAGTGACTCCACCGCGAGTGTTCGCATCGCGTCACCCCCTGTGCTCTCGCCGAGGGCGGCCATCACGTGCTCGAAGGCTGCCGCGGCCGACCAGCGTTCGACGCGGTGCGCCGACACGATCAAGTAGTCCTCGCCCGAGCTGGCCGTGATGCGGGTTGGTCGGTCGGTCACCGTGCGACTCCCGGGCGCTGCCGAACCCATCGCGGGTCGAGGTGGTGCGGGCGCACGAGCATCGCAGGGGATGCTCCTCGGATCGCGTGCGGCGTTCAAGCGTCGACCGCCCGCGCGGTCGAGAATCCTGTGTGCTTAAGCGTTTTGAAGTGCGAGCCGGCGGAGGGCGGGCGAGCCGCGGTGGCTGTTGGGAGCCATCGAGGTAAGCGGGCCTACGGTTCAGCGCAGAGAGTCGGCGTCGAGCGAGGGCGACGAGGTTTGCTGGCGCAGT
>JBBQJI010000106.1:0-14178 GCA_038325765.1 Nannocystales bacterium | reverse complement strand
CCGCATGGGACCGTGGCAGCGCCGGCAGACG
The DNA here is from genome assembly GCA_038325765.1 of Nannocystales bacterium. Classification (GTDB taxonomy): domain Bacteria; phylum Myxococcota_A; class Polyangia; order Nannocystales; family Nannocystaceae; genus Xiheibacterium. Next base: position 14,147 of record JBBQJI010000106.1, on the reverse strand, counting down.
GAGACATCGCTGGCGAACACGCGCGCGAGAAGCGAAGCCCACCCGATGCGGGCCGGCGCGCGCTGGTGCGGCAACGAGGTCCGCGGCTGCCACGGCCGCAGGCCGGCGGGGTCGAACAGCATCACCTGCACGGGAGCTGTGGCGAGCGCCGCACAGCGCTGCGGTGCAACGCGCTCGCGGAGGTGATGATGATTCGCGAAGACCCCGAAGTAGCGCACCTGGTGCGCCTCGGCGGCGGAACCAGGCCGAACAATCGAGCGAGGAAGCGCAACGGTTCGAGGTCGACATGGGTGGCACCCGAGCCGGTCGGCCGCTTGAAGACGATCCGCACCCGAGCGTCGGGCAATGCCCGCACGGCATCGTGGGCAAACGGCGGTCGCAGCAGGTACCTGCACATGCGTTCGAGCCGCGGTCGGTCGCGGCCATCGATGAAGGTGGCGGCCTGCAGCGACATGCCGAAGGCGGAGACCTCGAGCGGACCAGCCCTCGGACCTCCCGGCCGGCTTCACCAAGAAGGGAACCCTCGGCGTGCACGCGCAGCGCGAGACGCAGCTCCTGCGGCGCCTCCAAATGCCCGGGATCGAGGACTGACCCTCGGCTTTGCGATCAGTCGACCCCTGGCCTTGCGCCGCACGTGACGGAGTTCCGGCGGCACGAGGTGGCGTGTTGTTGCGGTCATCGGACCTGTGCGGCCTACGACACGACGCAGATCCCGTCCTCGCCGTTCGGCCCGCGCCTGGTCGCCGCGGTGGCGTTGCTCACGGGCGTCTACCACCTCAGTCGTCGGGCGACACAGCGTCTCTTGCACGAGCTGTTCGGCATCACGATCTCGCTCGGAGCGCTCTCGCGGATGGAGGCGCGCGCGAGCGCTGCTCCGGCGCCCGCGGCCGGCGAAGCGCAGCGCGAAGTCGAGGCCGCCGACGTCAAACACACCGACGCGACCAGCTGGCTGCGCGCCGGCATGATGATGGCGCTGTGGACGATCGCGAGCACGACGGCGACCGTCTACCGCATCGTCGAGAACGGTCGCCGCGAGACGGTGCGCAAGCTCTACGGCGCATTCCAGGGCATCCTGGTCAGCGACCGCGCCTCGGTCTTCGACTTCTGGGAGATGTCGCAACGGCAGGTGTGCTGGGCCCACCTGGTGCGCAAGTTCGTGTCGTTCTCCGAGCGCGACGGCCCTGTCGGCGCGTTCGGCCGCGAACTGCTCGAGTGCACCACGCTCATCTTCGAGTACTGGCACGGCTTCAGAAATGGGCAGCTCACGCGCGACGAACTCGCGACGTGGATGCGTCCGCTGCAGCGGCGGTTCGAACTCGTGCTCGAGCGCGCCGGCGCGACCGGCATTGCGCGGCTATCAGGCTCGTGCGCGGACATCCTCGCGCACCGCGACGCGCTGTGGACCTTCGTCACCCACGAGGGCGTCGACCCGACCAACAATCACGCCGAGCGCGAGCTTCGGGCCTTCGTGCTCTGGCGCCGTCGTTCGTTCGGCAGCCAGAGCGAGCGTGGCGAGCGTTTTGCGGAGCGCGTGATGACCGTCGCCCATACCGCCCGCAAGCAGGGCAAGAGCGTGCTCGACTTCATGGTCGCGTGCTGCGCGGCGAGCATGCGCGGCACGAGGCCGCCGATGCTGCTCGTCGGCGCCGCGCCCTGAGCCCTGATCACCGCGACGTGCCAGCGGCCTTGCCGAGCCCGGGGAAGTACCGCATCGACTGGCGCTGCCCCACGCTGCGGACCCGCCCGTCGCGCTTGAGCACCGACATCGGCCGCTGCAAGTCACGCACCCCCATCTCCAGCTCACCCGCGAACACCACCATCGATTCGCCGGGCCGGGAGCGCACCAGCTCGAGCAATCGGACACTGATCTGCGCGACTTCCTCCGGCGGGCGCCGACGCTCCGGCGACTTGCGCGGCGACTTCGGCCGCGTGGTCGCACTGCTCGGCCGGCGCGGCGACGTCGACGTCCCCAATGCTCGCTCCACTGCCTCGCGTACCGCTCGACGGCTCTCCGCCACGTACTGCGCCACCAACTGCTCGACCTGTTTCGCAAGCTCATCATGGTTCTTCGGCGTGCTCATGCCTCGGCATTCGCACGCCCTGTGCCGCTCCTCAATCCCGGGCCTGAACGGTTACCATGATGAAGGCGAGCGGGCGCATGTCTATCAGCCTATCGGAGGTAGCGTCCGAGTACTGCAGAACGCTCGCGAACTACGTCCACGAGTGAACTGCGCACAGCCCGCGCACATAGGAAGGATAAAGGGGGTCGTGGGGCTCCGCGACTTGCCATAGCCCCCGCACTCGGCGTTCGCGCAGGGGCGAGGCCGGCACGACTCGCGGTCGTCGAGACAGGATTGCATCGACTGACGCTTCCGGCGGGGCTCGGTGGAGCTCACGCGGCCGGCGGCGGGTCCCGAGACAGCGCACGCGGCCGCCGGCTCGATCTCAGTCCGCGCGCTCCCGTCGCGGTGCTCCGCGCGCGCGACTCGAAGTCCGGCGCTGGGTCGTCCGCCCGCGGCTCGTGGTCGAGCCAGCGGGACGCTCCGACCGACGCCGGTGGCCCGCGTGCCGGCCACGGCTCGGGTGCGCCCGATGACTCCACCCGCAACGCAGCCATCCTCGTTGCCGCCATCGAAGAGACCTCTGCCTTGCTCGGAGGCGGACCGCGCCCAGGCATCCGTGATAGCGGACCCAGTTGGAGCGTGGTCGCGGAACCAATGCCGCGAGCTTGCCCACGACGTCGATGGGCTCGAACTCCACCGCATCCGAGCCGTCCCACCAGGTCCGCTTGACGTTGTAGCGGACGCGGCCATCCTCGAGCCGCTCGCTGGCGATCGCCGGCCGTGCCACATAGCGGCACAGCCGGCGGCAGCGCGCTGTGTCGGCTCGTCATCGACGTCGAGGGCGACGTGGTGCGTCTGCGCGAGACGCACTGCGATGCGGCGGGCTCGCCGGGTGCGCCCGAGGACATCGTGCTGCAGCGCGTGCCGTGACGAGCCTCTGGCTGCTGCCGCCGGTCGCTGGATCGCGGCCCGGCCCCGCATCGTCCACCGCAGATTTCTGCACGGCGCATGGATCAATCGCGGGGCGCCGCGCACTGGACCTGTGAGACCGCCGCGCCGCCGGGACCTGCTCGGGTCGAGGCCGCGCCGGCGCGAACCCACACGACGAGCGAGGACGAACCATGACGGACCATGCGTTTCTGGTCGGCATCAACGACTACCCCACCTCCCCCCTGCGGGGCTGTGTGAACGATGTCGTCGACATCGCGAACTTCCTGGCCGACCACGTCGGCTTCCCCCACGCCAGCATCACGCTGTTGACCGACCGGCGCGCGACCAAGGCCGCGATCGTGGCCGGGCTCCACAAGCTCGTCGGCGAGCTCCGGCCGGGGGATCGGGCGGTGTTCCACTTCAGCGGCCACGGTGTGCAACTACCGAATCACGACCTCGCGGAGGAGGCCGATGGTCTCGACGAGGTCGTGTGCCCGGTCGACTTCTCGTGGGACGACGAAGCGACGGCCATCCGCGACAAGGAATTCCGCAGCATCATGGCGCGGATCCCCGCGGGCGTGACCTTCGTGTGGATCTCCGACTCGTGCCATTCGGGCGATCTCACGCGCCAGATGCTCAGGCCCGAGGTGCGCGTCCGCCAGATGCCGGCGCCGCCGGAGATCGCGTGGCAGATCGAGTCGATCAAGCGCCGGGGCGCCCGCCGGATCCGCAGCCTTCGCGACGTCGCCGAGCCGCTCAATCTCGCGTTCGTGTCGGGCTGCATGCCGAATCAGACCGCCGCCGACGCGTTCTTCGATGGCCGCGCGAACGGGGCGCTCACGTACTTCCTCCTCGCCTCGCTGCGCGCACCCGCGGGGGGCGATCGCGTCGTACGCGAGCACGTCGTCGAGGCCACGCGGGCCCTCGAACTCGCGAGCTTCTCGCAGCGGCCGACGGTGGACGGGAGCGCCGATCAGCTCGACCGCCGCTTCCTGGCGGCGTCGCCGACGAACGACATCACAGGGGTGGAGCCGCCCTGGCGCGCCGTGTTCGAGGAGATCGACCGCCGCGTGACGAAGGACCCCGAGCTCGCGCGCCAGTTGACGGCGCACACGCGTGTGTTCACCACCGAGATCGCGAGGGTGCTCAACCTCGCGCTGGCGACCGAGCCGCATGATGGCGCGATGGTCCCGCGCGCGAGCCGTGGTGGCACGGTGGTCCGCGCGTTCTGGTGGGGTTTCCACATCGAGGTCCCCCACCAAGACCTCGCAGGGTTCCTCTCCGCCGCAGTTCCCATCAACGCGATCGCTGCGGCGATCGGGCCCGCCACCGGACCCGCGGCCCCCTTCGTCGCGCTCGCGGCCGGCTTCATCGCGGGAGCGCTCACGGCGCTCCGCCAGCTCGATCGTGGGCGCGGCGTCTACATCAGCATGTCCTGGTTCGCGCCCGGCGTCTTCGTCCCGACCACCGTCTGAATCGTTCGAATCCAACCCAACGAGCAAAGAAACACCCCGATGAACACCCTCAGCAATGGCCTCGCCTCCTCGAATCACGGCGGCAATGCACTCTCCGATCAGCCCGCGCAGGTGCGTGAGCAGTTCCTCGCGAACCTCCCGTCGACCTCCACGTCGCGGTCGCAACCCCAGGGCGCGGACAATGCGGTGCGCTCCACCGACACGCGCGCGCTCGACCCTGCCATCCTGTACGCGTTCAACCTCTTCGTCGACGCGATCACGTCGCTGGTGAACCGGCGGTCCGAGGGCACGCCCCGCGCGATGGACCGGGGCGAGATGAAGCGCGATCACGTGATGGGGCCCGGCCACGTCGAATACTTCCCGACGTGGTCGTTCTGGGGCCGCACCTTCGTCCTCCTGCGCAACACGGGAACGGTGCCGACGGTCGTGCTAATCAACGAAGATCGGTTCCACCTCAACCCCGGCGAGGAGACCGTCAAGGACGGTCTGTGGGCGGCGTTCCCAATCCGCGTGGTGAACTCGATCGAGCTTCCCGGCTCGCAGGTCACCGTGCGGGTCACGTGAGCCGCTCGGCTCCGGTGCCGTGCACGCTGGGTGGAGATCGTCGCTCCGGTTGTGACGACGCCGAGGGAGGGCGAAGCGCGGCCGGCCCTCACGGCGAAGGCGCGGCTCCGGCGGGCTTGGGCAGCGTGCGCCCCGCGAACGGCGCGTCGTAGTCGAGCGTCCCGAAGCGCGCGTGCCGTCGGGCGCGTCGGGCCTCGCGCTCGAGCTCGGCCGGATCCTGGCTGAAGTCCAAGGTGAGGGGTGACCGGATTGCCGCGCCGCGTCACCGTCACGCTGCGGGTGGGACCACCCCCGGCGAGCCATCGCGTCATCTGGCGCGGGGTGCCGCCTTGGCCCTCGATCATCGTGATGACGTCGCCCTTGCGCAGGCCCGCCCGTGCGCCGGCGCTGTCGGTGGGCACCGTGGTCACGGCCGCACCGTCGAGCTCGGCGCCCAGGCGTCGACGATCGAGCGCGGGGCTGTCGGTGCGGTCGAGCTTGTGATCGAGGTTGGCGAAGCCGAGCGCCGCGATCGCCACCATCGCCGAGTGCCGCTGGTACTCCGGGATCGCGAACGCGACGGTGTCGAACTGGGTGTGGTGCGAGTGATCGTAGTCGGCGCGACCGTCTTGCTCCCAGAAGCAGCCGGGCACGCCCGCGTCGATGAACGGTGTGTGATCGCTGCCGCCCTTGCGCAGCGCGTCGGCGTACAACAGCGCGAAGGGCAGCTCGGGGTCGAGTTCCATCACCGGCGCGAACACCCGCTTGGCGTCGTCGGCCGTCGCTCGGATGTCCGACCTACTCGAGCATCGTCTGGGCCACGCGCCGATCGGTGATCTCCGCGATCGCTTGCATCCGACCGCCGCAGCTCGGGCACAGCAAGACTCCACCGCCACGCTAGATCGATTCCGCGTCGAGATGCCGATCGCACGCGCGAGGTTGTCGGGCATCGACGCGCTCGCCACCGACGTCGCGCTCTGGCCAGCGCGAGCCCGCTCGACGCACGCGCGAGGCGTTCGGCGGCCGCGAGCCGCCTTCTCGGCGCATGTGCAAGGCCGTTCGTCGGCCCTTCATCGCCTTCGCATCGCTTGCGAACGCCTCTCGGTGGCCGTCCCGAGCACCGTTCGCATGGCTTGCGAAGGCCATGTGACGCCGCGGACACCCGTTCACAGGCCTCGCGATCGGCGGTGAGCTCCTGCAGGCCACGCACGCGCACCAGCGCGCCTTGGGCCTGCTCGCGGCCTGACCCGCGAGAGCGCCCCGGCTGGTGGTCCGCGCACTGCGATGGCCGCGCGGCCGGCGGAGGGGCCCGCGAGAAACCCTGAGCCGAACGGAGGGCCGGGCGGAACTGGGCTTCATGCGGACACGGCATCGCGGGGTCTCGAGGGCAGCGCACCCGTTCGGCGCGGCAGGTCTGGTCGGCGCGGCAGGTCTGGGCGGCGCGTTGCTGTTGGCCGTCCACGGCTGCGCGGGCACCGACGCCACGCCGAACGGTGGGGACACCGACGACGGCGGCACCGTGGGCGACGACTCGGCGATCGACGACGACACGGCCACCGGCACCAGCAACGATGGTGGAAACACCGACGGTGTCGGCACCGGGGACACCGGACCGGACGACACCGGACCGGACGACACCGGCGGCGACGGCATCGTGCCGCTGTACGACGAGGGCACGGAGCTCGAGCCCGAGATCCACTACGACCGCGGCGACGCCATCGTCACGCGGTTCGCCGATCGCGGGCGCGACCGTCATGCGCGCGAGGATCAGTTCCAGAGCTACGATCACTACCTGGCCCACTATTGGGAGAACCGCACGGCGCGGATGATGATCGTCGACACCGTGGCCAAGGGCGGGAGCACGATCGAGATCTCCTATGTGACCGAGTGGCCCCTGGGCGCGATCGAGTTCCGCGCCTGGTACAGCGGACAGGGCACCGTCGCCGCGTACCACGGCAACTACGGCAGCCAGTTCACCGAGGAGGGCCCCGGCACCTACGACAACGAGCTGCAGAAGATCAGCGACGAGGGCACGCAGTACAAGTATTCGTACACGCTCGAGAGCGCAATCGACCTCGACGGCGAGCACTCGCCGCTCGCCGTCGGTCAGTTCATGGAGTTCGAGAACAGCCAGTTCCTCGACCAGGTGCCGGTGGGCCGCAACAACTACTACGGCACGACGTATCTGTACGCGGTCGGCACAGGCGGGATGGTGCCCTGGTCCACCGTCGGCGACTTCGCCGACCCATCGTCGGAGCGCGAGGACTCGCATCCGATCGCCGAGGCGGGCTGGTCGGGCGGTGGCACCACGCTGGCGTACATGCATTCGGGCGAGCCCGACAATCAATCCATGCAGATGGCCACCAACCTCTCGAGCGTCAACGGCCAGCGTTTCGTGCTCGGGCGGCGGGTGCACCACACCCACATGATCGACGGTTCCCACGACGAGAGCGCCGAGAACGGCCTGTTCGACGACCTCGTCGGGCTCGCCGGTCCCAACCTCGTCAACGACTCGTGCGATGGCTGCCACACCCGCAACGGTCGCGCGCGGGTGGCCGCGGTCGGCGAGCCGCTCGACAAGTGGGTGTTCCGTGTGGCCTCGGCCGATGGTGGACCCGATCCCATGCGCGGGTCGGTGCTGCAGCCGCTCTCGACCAACGGCGGCGCGGGCGAGGGCCAGGTGTCGATCGCCGAGTGGATGGACGACGGCGACGGCCTGCGATCGCCGAGCTATGCGTTCTCCAGCGGCACGCCGGATCGATTCTCCGCTCGCCTCGCGCCGGCGCTCGTGGGCATGGGCCTGCTCGAGGCCGTCGCCGAGAGCACCGTGCTCGAGTGGCACGACCCCGACGACGCCGACGGGGACGGGATCTCCGGCCGCGTGCAGCGGGTCGACGATCCCGTCACCGGCGAGCTCCGCCTGGGTCGCTTCGGCTGGAAGGCCGGGGCCAGCAGTCTCACGCACCAGATCGCAGGCGCGCTCAACACCGACATGGGCGTGATGACGTCCGTGGAGCCCGAGCCCGATTGCGGGCCGATGCAGGCCGACTGCGGCAACACCGAGGGCCCCGAGCTCGCCGACGAGCACCTCACCGATCTGGTGAAGTACGTGGCGCTCCTGGGGATGCGTCCGCGTCGCGATCTCGACGACGCCGAGGCACTGCGCGGTGAGGCGGTGTTCACCGAGCTGGGCTGCGATGCGTGTCACCGTCCGTCCATGACCACGAGCCCCTTTCACCCCTTCGCGGAGCTGCGCAACCAGACGATCCACCCCTATTCGGATCTGCTGCTGCACGACATGGGCCCCGGGCTCGAGGACACCCTCGGCGAAGGCGAGGCCAGCGGCGCGGAGTGGCGCACGACCCCGCTGTGGGGGATCGGGCTCGGCGCGTGCGTCACCGGGGGCGTCGAGGGACCGTTCCAGCAGCAGACCTGCACGCCCCACGAGAGCTACCTGCACGACGGCCGCGCACGCACGCTCGACGAGGCGATTCGCTGGCACGGGGGAGAGGCCGAGGACGCGGAGATCGGCTACGAGGCGCTGGGAGATGGGGATCGGGCTGCGCTGCTGCGGTTCTTGGGGTCGCTGTAGAACGCGCCCCGTCGACGCGCGGCGCCGAGGTCGGTCGTGGGCCCGAGCGCCGCCTCGATCCACGGGGTCGTGGGGAAGGCAGCGGACATCACCGCGACGAAGGCGGCGCGATCGCTCGCCGCGAGCTGGTGGATCGGCGCGCTCTCGAGCCGTGGCCGGTTTTCGCGTGTCCACTGAGGCGGAGCACCGCGACGGAAGCGCCCCGCCTGAGATCGAGCCGCCGGCCACCCGCGCACGCTCGAGACCAGCCGCTGGCCGCGCGAGCGCCGAGCAAGCGCCTCGGGAAGTCCTTCCCATGCGCGAGCGCTCCGAGGGCAGAGCAAGAGCTCTTCTCGCGGACCAATTCGAACCAATTCGGACCTCCGCTGCCGAGTCGCACCCTTCCCCACAGCACCGGAGGCCCGACTCCCTACTCGTGTGGGCAAACCGGGCAACCGCGACTCGCTTCGACTCACCACCGGCTTGAGACTGGCTCTCACCCGTCCCTACCAGATCGCGCGAGGGTTCGAGTCGCCTCCTGCGATCGCGTCGCGGACACCCCTGAGTTCCTCTTGGCAAAAACTTCTTGACGTGCCCGAGTTCTTGGGGAGAGCATCTTGGTACCGTGGACGCCGCAACTAGACGTCGGTGGCAGAGATCGGCTGTCTCCGCTGTTCTCTCCGCGCCATTTTTAACGGCTACATTTGAAGCCGCCGCAATCGAGGGGGAATTTCCCGCAGTTGGAACCTGCGAGTGGCCGAGTTCTGTGCACGTGTTCGTGAGTGCAGATGCCAACCATCCCGCCGGCTTTCAGGATGCGGGCTACGGGCACTGCAGTGGCGTGTATGTCGGCAACGGTATCGTGCTCACGGCGGGACACTGCATCGCATACATGGACGACGTCCAGGTCGCCTTCGGGGAGGAGGCGGACGACCCCGAGTGGCTAGACGTCTCACCTGTGTGCAAAGCACACTCCGACGGAGACTGGGTGTTCATGAACTCTCCGCTCGAGAGCGGCTGGGCGTACTCCGGCATCGATGTTGCGTACTGCAAACTCTCCAGCGGCCATCCTACACCCCCCTACTCCCCTGTCATGGTCCCCAACGGCTGCGAGGCTCAATACATTCGAGACAAGCTTTTCGGCGACGGTTCCGGTCCGTACGGTGAGGCTGTTGAGATCGTTGCTTCGGGTAGCGAGAGTGAGCCGCCAGCCCCCCTTGGCACGAAGCGGCAGGCTCCGGCCAACGTCGTATTCGAGAAATACATTGAGGAGGCAGGAGAGTTCGAGATCCTGAACCTGCTCCCGGAACAAGAGGACGGACTCCAGGCGGAAACCGACCCCTACACGATCTGGGATGGTGACTCCGGGGGTCCGGTCTATTTCGAAATGGAGAACGGGAGTTGGAGGACCCTTGGAGTCATCAGGCACCGACTCAAGCTTAAACCTGATCTAGGGGACGGATTGAACCAGACGTTTCGGCTATTCGCTGGACTCAACTCCACGCCGCGCCATCTTGGATGGATCGAGAGCAACTCGCTACGTGACATCACCCCCTGCCACAACTGGACTGGCACTGAATGGAGTTGGGTCGGCGGAGCTGGCTGCGGAGGCGAGTTTGACACGTCTCCGGATTCGAGCTCAAGCAGCTGGCCTGGATGCTCAAGCGGAACGGTTTCCACGTCGACAGCCTGTTCAGGTTGGATGCCTCCGGGGCCGGACAACAAGACATCGCCGTCGCAGGCCGACGAGTTGCTCAAGTTCGCCATCAATGGACCCCAAGTCGTATCATCCAACCTGCTTTTCGGGCGAAACAAACTGCCGCAGTGGATCGGCACTGTTGGTAATGATTCGTACACGTCGACTACTAGCGAGTCCACAGAGGCGTTCGGCGGCCGAGGCCACGATTCCCTCTTCGTTGGTGTCGGCGCCGACGAGGTCCACGGAGGCACGGGAAACGACTTGCTCGTTGGCGGACCTCAGAATGACGTCTTGATCGGTGGTCGTGGTCTCGATTACGTTCATGGCGACGATGGGAACGACAAGATCATCATCAGGGGGCGGTGCGAGATCGTTGCGGGCGAGACTATCCACGGCGGCGCTGGCACGGACACGCTGTACACGCCGGTGAGTCTTGCGACGCTGAGTGCTCTCGGCGTCACCGTCACCTCGATCGAAGTAGTGGTGATTAATCACCCTGCCTTGCATCTCGCCACTTGTGAATCTCCACCCATGATGGGTCCGGGCTAGGCCTATGACCGCGTTCCAGGTCCGATCCAGGGTTCTCTTGGCGTTTGCGTTGTGTCTCACAGCTTGCATGGCGCCCTCCAGCTGCGCCCGATGCGACGTTCAGGAGCACTCGCGCGTCGGCGAGAGCAATCCCGCAATGGGAAGCACAGGTCCGGCACGAGAGATGGCTCAGGCATTCTCCCACGACGCTCAGCCAGCAGGAACGAATCGACCGGGGATGTTCGCCAACGTCGATGAGCCCCAAGATTCAGCCGAGGACCGCGAAGCGGTCCGGTCGTTCCTCTCTGCAGCGAATCGCGCTATTTTGAGCGACCCTGGCTCTGTTGCGTATGATAACGCGATGGCAGATCTCGCGAGCGCGTTCGCGAGTTTTCATAGCCTCACAGAAGTCGAGCGTGTCGCGGTTGCATCAGCATGGGCGAGAATTGCAGAGCATTCTCAGGGTGCACCGATTCCGTGATGCGGCTTGTTGCAGTTGCGTCGCTCGGTTGCTGTGTCTGTGCCTCCGGCCCGAGCAGCGAAGGCGCGGAGCAGTCCGACGGCTTGACTGCAGCGTCAAGCTCGACGAAGCCGGGGACCGGCCCAGACACCTCCGACTCAACTGCGGACCACAGTTCAGATGCGAGCGCCGGATCAAGTGGCGATCCCGGTTGCACGCCCGCCATCTCCGTGGAAGGATTCAACCGAGTGAGCGATCTCTCGCTTGGACGCCTGCGTACCTATGACATCGACGTCGATGGCGCCTTGGACGTGGTGGGTGGACGTGGTGTCATCCTCCTTGCGAGTCTTGAGACGCTCGAGGTGCCTGGTGTGCCGACAACCAACAACGGACTCGCGGGGCTGTTCAATGACGATAAACTCCCCGATTTAGTGTACGCAACGAGCACCTCGGACCAGATAGTTGTCTTTCCTTCCGTCGCTTTCGGTGGCGGCGATCCTATCGTTACGGAAGCCGTCAGGGCAACCTCGTTCGATTCGCATGACTACGACGGGGACGGCGTCGACGACTTGGTCACCTCGTTGTTCGGCGCCGGCACCGAGGTGTGGCTCGCCCGCGGCGACGGCACATTCAGCCTGGATTCGGCGCTCGACACCTCGCCGACCTCGACCCCGAGCTTCTTCGAGACGAGCGAGCAGGGTGTCGGACTTGCCATCACCAACTCGATTACGGGCGCTGCGGTCTACCGGTACGACGATTCCGGCGGCTTCTTGGAAAGCGAGGAGATCGTCGCCCCCGGCCTGTTCACGGTCAACGGATTCGATGCGCGGGGCGACGGAGACGAATGGCTTGTCGGCGCGTGGTGGTTCGACAACGGTTTCGAGGTGAGCGCCGGCGTAGGGTTGCTGTTCAAGGAGAGCGGCGAGTGGATGGGACTTCCTGTATCCCTCGAAGGAAACGGCGCGCTGGACCTCGCAGACGGCGACCTCGACAGCGACGGAATCCGCGACGTTGTGGTCTTGCGCGCAGACGGAGCGAACGCGGTCGCCCTGGACTTCCTGTGTCTCGGCACTGACGCGCTCACGCCATGCGGCTCGACCCCCCTCGATCACTACCCCGAGTCCGTGGTGGTGTTGCCGGCGCCCGCGCGGATCGTCTACACAACGCAGAACGACGGGACGTGGATCGGCGCGCTTGAGGTCGGCGGTTGCATCTGACGGCCGACGCCCTGCTTCTCGCGGAGACGAACGCGACCAGCGGCGGCGGGCGTTCGAGCGTCGTCAGCATTGCCAGGTCGTCCCGCAGATCCGCGGACTCATAGCGGACGGCGAGCACGCCGTGCTCCCGCGCCCGGCCGAGGATCGGCTCCGGCGCCACCCCCAGCGCGGCAGCCGCTGGCCTCCATGCGATCCGCTCGCTCCGCAGGGGTGACCACTGTACACTGTACGCGCGGAAGCCGCCGGAATGCCCCGTGACCTCCGACCCATTCGCTATAACTTCAAGCGGACCAGCGTGCTCCGCCGTCGCACTCACGGCGCAGGCAGCGAGTCGAGCTCGGCGGCGTACACGTAGCGCGCGCCCTCGCCCTCCGACAGGCTCCACAGCCAGCCCGCGTTGGCGTCGACCATCAGATCCTCCGGCGTGTCGCTCCAGTTCGATCGGGAGCTGGCGCCCGGCGTGGCGCGGTACAGCTCACCCGCACCGGCCACGGGTGCGCTCGAGGACAGGTAGGCCACGCCGTCGAACAGCGCGGCGCCCTGCACCTGACGCTGGCCCATGAGCCACGCGGTGGTCGGCCGCACCCGATCCGCGGGCAGACGATCGCCGCCGTCGGCGAGCGGCCAGCGGAACAGCCGGCCGGCGAGCGGCCGTTCGCATGCGGTGTCGCTGCAGTACTCGCCCGACACCAGCGCGAGTCCGTCGTCGCCGCCGCGATCGAGCGCGACGAACGAGAACCGCGGGCCGCAGCGCGAGCCGTGCTCGGCGCGGCCGATCTGCGGCACGATGTATTTGTACAGGCCGGCGCGGCACACCGCGTCGGTGCAGCCGATGACGTCCGCGTCGGTCGCGACCTGCATCATGCGCGTCAGGTCGAACACGCGGAAGCCGTGGCCTGTGTCCGCGACCCACAGGCGATCGCCGACCCACGCGATGCCGCCGGCGTGGATGACCACCGGCGCGAAGTCTGGCGCGTCCGGCGTACCGGTGGGCTCGACGAGCAACGCCAGGCGATAGCGCGGTGCGTCGGGGTCGGTCACGTCGACCCACGAGATGCGCGCGCCCTTCTCACCGGTGCTGCCCGCGTGATGCTCGCTGTGGTAGTACCAGCTCACCGCCAGGAGGCGCCGACCCGCGACGAGGCCGGTGTCGTCGGCGTCCGCGGACCCGGTGATGCCCTGCGGGAACCAATACGGCTTGTCGTTCTCGCTGTCGTCCCAGACGAAGCCATAGGCTAGCCCGGCCGGGGCCCCCGGCACGCTGCCGACGACGTGCACGTCTTGGTTGAGAACGGCCACGATCGTGTCGAAGCCAACGACCGGCAGCGTCTGCGCGAGTGCCTGCACGATCGCGTGGGCGTCCGCGTCGGTGGATTGATCGTCGAGGGGGAACCCGCACCGATCGATCTCGACCAGGCCGCCGTGCTCGACCGCGTCGGTCTGCGCCGGGCATGTGTTAACGCCCTCGTCTGAAGTCGGCGAACGGCCGTTGTTCGCCCACGCCGGATGATGCGGTGGTAGGTGCTTAAGCGTTTTGAACTGCGAACCGCTGGAGGGCGGGCGAGCCGGAGGGCTGTTGGGAGCCGTCGAGGTAAGCGGGCCCACGGTCCAGCGCGGAGAGAGAGTGTCGAGCGAGGGCGCCGAGGTTGCGGATGAGGTGG
>JBBQJI010000105.1:0-14303 GCA_038325765.1 Nannocystales bacterium | reverse complement strand
AACTTCCAGGAGTCGTTCGTGAAGCCGCTCCTCGAGCAACCCAACGTCAGGCTGAGGCTGCTGTCGGGGGCGCTGGATGATCTGCTCCAGCGCCTCGCCGACCACGAGCTCGACGTGGTGCTGTCGAATCGTCCCACGCATCGCGAACCGGGCCGTAGCTGGCGGTGTCGTCGCATCGCGCGCCAACACGTCAGCATCGTCGGGCGCCCGCGGGCGAAGCCGGTCCGCTTCGATGCGGACCTCGGATCCGTCCCGATGATCCTCCCCGGACCCGAGAGCGAGATCCGCACCGAGTTCGATGCTCTGTGTGAGCAGCGCGGCATCGTCGTCCGCGTCTTCGCAGAGGTCGACGACATGGCGACGATGCGCCTGCTCGCCCGCGACACCGATGCGGTCGCCCTGTTGCCGTCGGTCGTCATCCGCGACGAGATCCGCAGCGGCGAGCTCCGCGAGCACAGCGTGGTGCCGGGTCTGTTCGAGACGTTCTACGCGATCACGGTCGCGCGCCGATTCCAGCATCCCCTGATGCGTTCGCTGCTCGCACGCGACGAGGCCGACGTGCTGGCGATGGAGGCCCAGACGCCGAAGCTCGCGCGCAAGGCGGTCGCGCCGGATGTGCGCACGCCGGGTCGGCGTACGACGCGACGCTGAACCCGTGGGCGGAGTTCGAAGAATCGCCGCCTCCGCTTAAACCGCTGGCCCACGGGCGGGACATGAGGGTCGATGTCACCGCTCCACCTGCCTGCAACGCTGCGCAAGGGCCTTCTCCGGCTGCAGCTCGCCGTCTCGCCCCAGTCAGCCCTCGTTCTGGGCGCTCTGCTCTTCGTCGGCTGTGACAAGGAGGTTCCCTCCGAGACGCAGCCCTCGCTCGACGCGGTGCGGGCCGATGCGCGACTCGTCGCCGAAGCCGCCGCGAAGGCGTGTGGGGCCAACTTCGCGTCTGGGCGTTTCGAGGTGACGGGCACCGGCTGCTCGCTGAAGAAGCTGCCGGGAGAACAGATGGTGCCGACGATTCCGAGCCCCGCGAAGGGTACCGCGCTGGAGGGTCAGGCCGACGTCATCCAGGTGCAGACGCGCTGCTACGCGCCGGTGTCCGGCAAGCCAGGCGAGTCGTGCGGGATGGGGCTGGACGATTTGCGCCCCGGCGCACGCATGGCGGCGGTGCCCGGGCGTAAGCGTGATCCGGTGGACAGCACGTGTGACAAGGCACCCGCAGATTGTGAAGAGACCGTCGTGCCGTCGCAGTTCGAGGCCGATCCGAAGAGCGTCGATCTGCGGATCATCAAGCCCGTGGTGGGTGGGCCCGAAGGAGCGACGGCGGAGATCATCGTGACGATTCTCGCGAAGTAGAGATCGAGACTGCCTCGCAAGTCGACGAGGTCGAGCGAGGCAGCGCAGCGGTTCATCCGCGGACGCTGGCGGCGAACGCATCGATCTCGGCGAGCCTCTCGGTGTCGCCGCGCTCGACGAAGGTCACGCGCGCCGCGGCGAGCAGCGGCGCGACCTCGCTGCGGCGGGCTGGCACCTCGGACAACGCCATCGCGAGCGACAGCTGGGCGGTCGCGCTCTCTTCGGGGGCCGAGGGCATGGCGGCGAAGTCCGCGACGGCGCGCTCGAGCAGCGGGATCGCCTCGGCCACCCGTCCGCGCAGGCGCAGCACGTTCGCGACCTGGAATCGCGCGAGCGGAGTGAAGACTGGATGCCCGGTCGGCCCGTGGCGCAGGCAGATCGCCAGCGCGCTCTCGTAGGCCCGCTGCGCGCCGGCGAGATCGCCCCGCTCGCGGAGCGCGTCGCCGAGCGCCGAGTGGGTCACGGCGAGATCGGTGTCGTCCGGGGACAGCACGCGGGTCTGCACCGCGAGCGCGCGCTCGATCAACTCGACGCCGACGGCGTCGTTGCCCAGGCGCAGCTCGATCTTCCCGAGCGTGGCGTTGGTGCTGGCGACCGCGCGGTGCTCGGGTCCGTGCACGTCCACCAGGATGTCGCGGGCCCGCCGCACCGCATCGCGCGCGGCTTCGAAGTCGCGACTCATGTTCATCACGGTGCCGAGGTTGGCGAGCGATCTCGCGATGTCGGGGTGTCGCTCGCCGCGATCGGCGATCTGGATCGCGATCGTGCGCTCCATCATCCGTCGCGCCGCTGCGTAGTCGCCCCGGCGGAACTCGATCTGGGCGAGGTTGGAGAGCACGACGCCGAGATCCGGATGCGCGTCGCCCAGCGCGGCCTCGAGGATCCCGAGCGCGGCCTGCCACGTCTGCGCGGCCGCCTCGACGCCGTCACGGTGCAGCAGCACGGTGCCGAGCGAGTTGAGCGCGAGCGCGACCTCGGGGCTGTCCGCGCCCAGCCGCGCGCGCTTGATCGCGACCGCGTGCTCGAGGTACGTGGCGGCCTCGGCGTGGCGTTGGCGCGACGACTCGACCATGCCGGTGCGCTCGTCGAGGGCGGCGCCGGCGAGCGCCTGCTCGAGCTGCATGCGGACGACGAGCCCGCGTGCCCATCGGATCCAGTGCTCGGCCTCGTCGGCGCGTCCCTGGCGATAGCCGACGACCCACACCAGCTCGGTCGCAGCGGCGACGGCCGTCCCATCGTCGCCCGCCGCGGTCGCCTCGAAGGCCGCGTCGACGAGCAGCGCCTGCGCGGCCGGGTAGTCGCCGCGTCGCTCGGCGATGTGCCCCTGGACGAGCTTGGCCTCGGCGTGCCACGGATCCGCGGCGTCGTCACCGATCGGGGCCGGGCTGGCGGCGAGGATCGGCGCGAGCGCGGCGTCGGCTGCATCGAAGCGCCGCAGCGCGAGCATGAGCCGCGCCTCGCGAAGGCTCGCCCGCGTGTCCGCAACCGCCTGGGGTGCGTTCGCCTCGGGCCGCAGCGCGCGCTGGGCCAGCGCCGCATCGTCGTCACAGTCGCCGACCGTCGCGAGCGGAGACACCAACGCGACCGCGTAGCGGACGGTCTCGCGATCGACCGTGGACAGGGCCGCGACGATGCCCTCGAGCTCGGCGCGGCGATCGTCCAGGCACTCGAGCACCGCGCTCGAGCGCTCGTGGTCGGGCTCGAGGGCGGTGAGGCAGGCGCTCCGGGTGAGCCCGGCCCACGTCGTGACGAAGGTGTCGATCGACGCCGTGATCGTCGCGACGGCTGCGCCGGCATACGCGGTGCCGGTGCCCTCGATGCGCGAGGTCACCGCGTCATGGACATCATCGCTCCACACCGCAGCGGCCGCGTTGGCCGCGTCGTCGCATCCGGCGAGCTCGCGCTGCCGTTCGATCTGCCAGCCCACGGCCCCGGCGACGAGCACGGCGACGGTCGCCGCCACCGCGACACGTCGGTTGCGGCGCCGCACGGGATCACTGCGCAGCGCCGCGACCAAGGCGTCCATCGAGGGCCACCGCGCGGTCGGATCGGCGGCGAGGCCGGTGGCGACGATGCGATGGATCGCCCGCGGCACCTCGCGATCGGCCGGCGGCGGTGTGCGCCTGCCCTCGAGGACCGCGGTCGCGAGGCTAGCGACGGTACCTCCCGCGAACGGCCGCGCGCCGTACAGCGCCTCCCACAGCGTCACGCAGAAGCTGAACTGATCGGCGCGGCCGTCCAGCGGCAGCCCGGCGTGCTGTTCGGGCGCCATGTACGCGGGCGTCCCCATGGCGGCGCCGCCCCGCGTGAGCTCGAGCGAGAGCGCGTCGGTGGTCGGTCGCAGCGCGTCGGCACTGTCGTCCGTGACGCTGCCGAGCCCGTGGCGGACCAGCCCGAAGTCCATCACGCGCACGCGGCCGTCGTCGCCGATCATCACGTTGTCGGGCTTGAAGTCGCGGTGGACCAGGCCGCTCGCGTGGGCGGCGGCCAGCCCCGCCGCGGCCTGGACCATCACCTCGACCACCTCGCGCCACGATCGTCGCGCGTGCGCCGACCACTGCCGCAGCGTCTGGCCGCGCACGAACTCCATCGCCACGAACACGCGCCCTGCGTGCTGACCCACGTCGTGCACCGTGACCACCGACGGATGGTTGATGCGCGCGGCGGCCTGCGCCTCGCGGAGCAGTCGCTGGTCGTCGCGGCCCAGCGCCGCGGGCTCGGGAGCCGCCGCGGGCGCGTCGCCGAACAGCGCATTCATCACCTTGCCCAGCGCCTGCTCCATCGGGCGCGTGCTGCCGGGTTGCGTGGGGTGCAGCACCTTGATCGCGACCTTGCGGTCGAGCTCGGGATCGTAGGCCGCATAGACCACGCCCATGCCTCCGCGCCCGATCTCTTCGATCACGAGGTAGCGACCGATGCGATCGCCCGGCGCGTTGACGGACGGCTCGGCGCGCCCTGATTCGGGCGCGGACGGCTCGGTGGGATCCAGCGACGGCACGGGCGCGCCGGGGATCGTAGCGCCAGAACGGTCGGAGCGATCAGGGAAAGCACGCCGCGAACGCTCGCATGAGCTTCGCGGGCCCGCGGATCTTCAGGCGTCGGGTCACGAGCGCCTTGAGCAGCCCGACGTCCTTCGCGAGGAAGTCGAGCCAGGTGGTCGCGTCGGCCTCGATGCGCAGATCCGGCTCACCATGGAGTCCCCAGCGCACATCGAGCGTGCCGTCGTCGATCGCGACGGTGAGCTCGGCGGTCTCCGATCCGCTGAACACGAAGTGGTACCGCGTGCGCACGTCCTTGGCCTTGCCGGGCGAGAAGCGCAGTGGGAGTCGCGCGGCGAACTCGGCGACCGATCGCACCCGCAGCCCGTTGCTGACCTGGCGCGGCGTCTTCTCGGGGAACCGTGCGATGACGTGCGCCTCGGCGTCGGAGCCCGGCACGACGTAGACGGTCTCGGCCCGCTTCTGCAGCGGCCGCACGACGTCGGCGACGAAAGCCTTGCGGTCCTGCAGGAACGGACCGATCACCTCTTCGCCCGCGGGGCACACCGCCATGCAGTAGGCGGCCTTGTAGTTGGCGCCGAACGACAGGCTCTGCCACATCGACACCGTCTCGGTGTCGGACACGCGCTTGCGATAGTCGCGGGCGTCCTTGGCGTCGGCGACCGTCTCGACCCACGCCGAGAATCCGCTCATGAACTCGCGGTAGTTGTGGGTGTAGCAGGCGCCGAAGTCGAAGTGGCCCTCCTGCGAGATCGCGCCCACGGGGCACGCCGCCACGCACAGCTTGCACTCGAGGCACGGGTTGTAGTCGAGGCGCGTGCCGTGTCCGGAGGCGACCTCGAGATCGGTGATCACCGTCCCGAGCAGGATGAAGTTGCCGAACTTCGGATGGATCACGTTGCGATGGATCCCCATCACGCCGAGGCCGGCGGCTTCGGCGATCCGCTTGTGCGAGACCACCCAGATCTTGCCGGGGAACCGGTCCATCTCCATGGGGAAGCCCATCGCCGGGTTGAGGGCGCGGCCGCCGGCTTGGTGGAGCGCGTCGACGATCCGTCGCGCGATCTCGTTGGTCTCGTCGCCCGCGTGGTGGAACTCGAGGTTGGCCACGGATCGGAACGGCGTGCGCACCGAGTCCGGGTTCATGCGGACCACGAACGCGACCAGGGTCCGCGCCCGCGGCAGGGCGAGCATGATGTCGTCGCGATCGGTGTCGACTGCGGGATCGTCGATCGGCACGAAGCCGACGTCGTGGGCGCCCGCGGCGAGGCAGATCTCGCGGAGCCGCGCCGGGTCGAGCGCCGCCGCGGCGCGGGGTGGGTCGGTCTCGTTGCGTAGGCGGAGCGCGAGGACGGTGGGGTGCTGTTGGAGCGAGCGGGCCATGGGTCTCCTCTGGTGGTTGTATATGCAACAATCGGTGGTGCGGCGATCGAGCCCCGCGCAGTGCGGGCTCATGTGGGCACGTCGAGCGGCAGGCTGCGCAGCCCCTCGACGAGCTCGGCGCCCAGCAGCGTCTTCACCTGCCGCTGCGCGCCCTCCCATGCCGGCCGGATCTCCTCGAGCAGCGCGCGCCCGTCGTCGGTGACGGACAGCGCGTGCCCGCGCCCGTCGGTGGCGCACGTCGTGACCCACCCCGCCTCGACGAGCCGCGCGACGTTGCGGCTCATCGTCGACTTGTCCATCTCGAACCATAGCGCGAGATCCCCGGGCCGCGCAGGCTCCGCGAGGGAGATTCCGACCAGCAGCGTCATCTGCGTGCTGCGCAGCCCGTGCGGTCGCATCGCCTCGTCATAGATGCGGGTGATCATGCGATCGAGGAGTCGCGCGCGCATGGCGAAGCAGTGGCCGGCGATCCGGCGCGCGGTCGTGGGGGCGGGCACCTGTCGTTGTATATACAACGAACGCGGCGGGGCGCAAGGCATCTCGACCTCTCGCCCCGCCATGGGGTCATTCGGCGCCCGTCAGCGGCCGTCCGTCGCCGGTGCCCGGTCCTGCCCCCGCGCCTCCCACAGCGACACGACGAGATCCTTGTACCGCTGCGTCTCGTCGGGCAGCTCGCCGCCCGCGGCCCATGCGTCTGCGCGGGTGCGCCCGCCGTTGTACGCCGCGGCCGCCAGCGCGACGGTGTCGGCATCGAGCTCGTCGCCCGCGCCGTACTCGGCGATCAACTCGGCGAGGTGGTACGTGCCGAGATCCAGGTTGTAGGCGGGATCGTCGAGGCGGGCGTCGTGGTGGCCGGCGAGGCCGCGCTGGCGGGCGATCGCGGCGGCGGTGCGGGGCATCAGCTGCATCAGGCCGCGGGCGCCTGCGGGACTGCGTGCGTGCGCATCACCGTGGGACTCGACCCACGTGACGATCGCGAGTAGCGAGGGATCGACGCCATGACGGCGCGCGGCGGCGTCGATGAGTTCGGCGTGGGGAGCGAGCGGCTCGGCGAGCCACGCGACCGGGACGCGCGGACGATCCGTGTCGGGCTGCGCTTGCGCGGTGCGGGGCGCCTCGGCTGGCGCCTCGACGTGCGCCGTAGCGGTCGGGATCGACGTCGTCGCCCGTTGCGCTGCAGGCCGGTGCGATCACGGCGGGGGCCACCGCGAGCGCGAGGCCGAGCCATGCGGTGACCGCCGCGGTGCGGATGTGGCCGCGGGCGGGCTCGACAGGGGAGGAGTTGAGCAATCGATCGATACGGCTCATGAGGGACGCTCCGGTGGCCGCGAGGGCCGGTGATGCGACGGCACGCGCGCCTTCCAGTTCGGCGAGGCCGCGCGCGTAGTCGAGTGGATCGCAATGACGGGAGATCGCGAGATCGTCGCAGCAGTACTCGCGGAGGACCCGCAGGCGCGCGCCGAGCCAGCGCACGCAGGGGTGGTAGAACAGCACCGCTTCGATCGTGCCGTGTAGCAGCTGCAGCAGGTAGTCGTGGCGCAGCACGTGGGCGAGCTCGTGGCACAGCGCGGCGCGCATCGCCGCGGTCGGAACGCCCGCGGCGTACGCGAGCGGCACCAACACGAGCGGGCGGAACACACCGATCACGATCGGGGTGTCGATGCCGGCAAGCGCCGCGATCTGTACGCGCATGCGCACGCCCATCGCGATCGCGAGCTCGCCCAGTGTGTCGGTCCACGCCGCCGGCAGAGGCACGGCGCGCGCACGCCAGCGCGCGACACCGACGAGCCCGATCGCGAGCCGAGCCCCGCGCCACGATGCGCCGAACGCCCACGCGCCGAAGACGATGATCGTGCCGAGCTCCGACGTCACCGCGCCGGTCCCCGGCGTGCCGTGGCGCGCGTCGCCCCCGAGCAGCCACGCGTACGTCCACGCGAACGCGACGGCCATCGCCCACAACCACCCGTGCAGCACCGCGTAGCGCAGGGACGCCGCCTGTCGCGACAGCGCCCGGTCGCTCACCCACGCCAGCGCACCGATCACCGCGCCCAGCCACACGAAGTGCAGCAGCGCGAGCACCAGGGCGTGACCTGCAGCGGGCAGCATCAGCGTGACCTCCGCGGCTTGGCGTTGTCCAATCGATCGAGCATCGCTCGGATGCGGTCGAGCTCGTCCGGGCTGGCGCGCTGGGTCGACAGCGCGCGCATCACCAGCTCGGCGGCCGAGCCGTCGAACGCACGATCGATGAGGTCACCGACCAGCTCGCCCTGCACGGCTTCGCGGGGCTGCGCGGCGCGGTAGACGTGGGTGCGCTCGCGTTCGTCCCGCAGCACGATCCCCTTGCCGGCCATGATCTGCAGCTGCTTGAGCACGGTCGTGTAGCCCGTCGGGCGTCGGCGCTCGAGCACCTCGTGCACGGCGCGGACGGTGCTCGGACCGAGATCCCACAGCACCGTCAGGATCTCGGTCTCGGCGGCGGTCGGCTTGGGCGGCTGCATCGTCGGGGTGCAGTGTACGAAGCTCTTCGTATGTGTCAACGAAAAGTTTCGTACTCGTCGGGACGGGCCCAGCGGATGTAGCGGTGCTCGCGTCCGACGAATCGGGTCGAGATTCCTCCCGCGACGCGTCACATCGGTGGGGCGCGTCGACTCGGTTGGGATGAGCAGGCGTGCCGCGCGACGGGAAGGACCCGGCGCCGGGGCACGCCGCTCGAGGAAACATCCATGAAGACGATCATGCTTTCGTTGTTGGTGCTCGTTCCCCTGGCCCCGACCAGCGTGTCGGCGTCGATCCCCGCTGGCCCGAGCTTGCCGGTGATGGTCGTTGCGCCCGCCCTCCAGCCCTTGCCCCAAGGCTCCACGCTGCCGACGAGCTGCGAGTCGCGGCTCGACGGGATCGTCGCGGAGCTCCAGGCGGGTAAGAACATCGGCGGGGTCAACAGCACGCTGATCGTCGGCGCCCAGGCGCTGGCCGAGTCGCCGCCGCTGCCCGTGGGCCCGGGCTTCCCGGCCATCGGCGGCAGCGCGCAGCGATCCGGCAACACGATCACCGGCACGTCCCACGTCGCTGCGCCGGGCACCAACAGTCGCGCAGCGGTCGGCTTCACGATCTCCAAGCTCGACGGCAAGGCCAGGATCTCCTGGACCTACAAGGGCAAGTCCTACGCGGCGGGCGTGGACAGCTGTCATCACGACTACTGGACCGCGACCTCGGCGAACTCGGCCATCGCCATCAAGCTCGGCGCGCGCCAAGATCCACCGCGCTGAGCTCGGAAGCGACCTCGCCGCCGTCGGACTCGGAGCGTGCCCGATGGCGGCTACGCGTCGCTGGGCGGCGAGATAGAGCGACACGATGTCCTCCGCGAACGAGCGATCGGCGACTTACCGCCGCATCGTGCGTCGGACGAGCGGCGCGAGCTCAGCCCCGAGCCGCGCCGTGGGCCGTGGCGTGATCGAACCGCGCGCGGATCGACGCGACCCATCCGCCGATGCCCGCGGTGGTCGACTCGGCCACGTCGCCCGATTCACCGAGCTCGGCGATCGCCTCGCCGAGCAGCTGTCTCGCCTTCCGCAGCCGGCTCTTCAGGGTGCCGACCGGCATCTCGAGGATCTCGGCGACTTCGCGATCGGTCATCGACTCGAAGTACGCGAGCTCGATCGCGATCTGCAGATCGACCGGCAGCCGCCGCAGCGAGCGCAGCAGCAGGCGCTCTTGCTGGCGCTGCGCCATCGCCTCGGCGACGCTGAGCAGCGAGGCCTGCAGATCGCTCACGCTGCACTCGTCACCGGCGCGCACGCGCTCGCCGAGGTGGCGCATCAGACGATTGCGCGCCACGCCGAACAGATACGCGCGAAACCCCGCGGGATCGCGAAGGCGATCGCGGCCCTCGACCATCGCCAAGAACGTCTGCTGCACGAGATCGTCGACGTCGGCGCCGAGCTTGTTGACGAAGAACCGGTACACCGAAGGGAAGTGGCGCGCGACGAGCGTGCGCCCGGCGGTCGCGTCTCCGGCCCGCCACGCGAGCAGCAGTGCGGCGTCGTCGTCCACGGATCGAGGGTATCGGATCGCGCGCGCGAGCGGCGATCGGTCGGTGGCCGGCTCGAACCGTGCGCCGCGGCGGGTGGTCCACTGCAGCGGCCGAGCCGGCTCCAGCGTCAGCGCGACATGCCCGTCGTCGTGCCCAGGCCGAAGGCCGAAGCTGGGACCCCACGCCGCCGGGCGCGGGCTTGGTGTAGGTTCGGCCAGACGCCGATGGATCCCGTCTCTCTCTTCCTCCTCACGGTCGCCGGCATCTTCCTCGTGGGCATCCTCGGCGAGGTCGTCTTCGAGAAGACGAGCGTCCCCGACGTGGTGTGGCTGATCGCGGTCGGCGCGCTGCTCGGCCCGGTCACCGGGCTCCTCGAGCGGGCGATGCTCGTGGCGGTGGCCCCGTTCTTCGGGGCGCTCACGCTGGTCGTCGTCCTGTTCGAGGGCGGGAGCCGGTTGAAGCTCTCGGAGCTCACCACGGCGGCGCCGCGGGCGACGCTGCTGGCAGTGCTGTCGTTCGTGGTCTCGATCGCCGTGATCGGCGGTGCCGTCCTCGCGGGCATCTCCATGGGGCTGCTGCCGTCGACCTGGACGGTCATGCACGGCGTGACGCTCGGCGCGATCCTGGGCGGCTCGAGCTCGGTCGTGATCATGCCGGCGATGAGCAAGGCCCGGCTCGCGCCGCGACTGTCGAACCTCGTGAATCTCGAGTCCGCGATCACGGATGTGTTGTGCGTCGTCGTCACCGTCGCGTGCATCGAGATCATGCTCTCCGGTTCCGCCGACCCCGCGGCCGCCGCGGGCGCGGTCGGGCGGTCGTTCGGGATCGGCCTGGGCATCGGCGCGCTCGTCGGCCTGGTCAGCCTGCTGTTCCTGCGAGCCCTCAAGCGCAGCGCGTACGCGTACCCGGCGTTGCTCGGTGCCTTGCTGATCCTCTACGTCGTCGTCGGCGAGCTCGGGGGAAGCGCAGCATTGGCGATCCTCGCGGTCGCTGTGTTGGTGGGGAATGCTCAATCGATCGGGAGCGCGTTCGGGCTCTCGGGCGAGGCTGCGCTGGGTCAGGGGGTCCGCCACGTCCACACCCAGCGCACACACACGTACGCCGGCTTACTTTTCGAGCACGAAACACGTCCACGCCCCGGCGGATACCCGCGCCGAGCCGCTTGTGCGCGCCACGCGCGATACCTCGGCGGTGGCGGGGACGCAGCGTCGCGCGTGCGTCGGGATGGCAGGATCTGCTGGCGTGGGTTTCTGGTTGCCTGATCGCGCGATGGAAGTTAATCTCTCGCCGTGCAAACGAGCAACGAAGGAATCGGCCGGGCTTGGGGCTTGGGGCTTGGGCCCGACTTCCCCTCGCAGCAACTCTGCTCCTGACGATGGGCGCATGTCCCAACGACTCGAGTGACGACGCAGCCAGCGGAGACTCGACCGCGACGGAGGCTGGTGCTCCGCCGGAGCCTCCCTGCCGGGAGTGCGAATGCTGTGTCAGTTCGTTCGCGCCCGTGGATATCTGGGAATGCGGATGCCAATTGCCCGACGGCACCCAGGAGTTCGCGGACCTGCTGACATGCGCAACTCCCGCATCGGTAGCCAATGGGTGCAGTGAGTTCTGTGCGGGGGTCCTGCCCGGTTCGGTCTTCCAGTTGTGGCCTGCGGGGTGCGCCGACAACCGATCGATGAGCTGTGGTACTGCGTTCTGGAACCCCTCAGCGGAGGTCGGCTTCTCCGCCGGGCGGTATCAGGTGGACTTCGACTTCATCGACTCCATCATCGCGAGCGAACTGCTGCCGCTGTTCACGTGTGACGACGCGACATTCGAGGTCTGGCAAAGGGGAGGGTTCTACGTCGCGAACGCGAGCTCCGGGGAGCTGCTCTACACGCTTGGCCTTCGGAACGGCGATCGGCCACAGAATCTCAACGGGATGCCCCTGGGCAGCTACCAAGACGCCTTCGCAGCCTACCGGGACCTGTGGTTGGAAGGGGAGAAGCTGTACGCGCTCGTCGTCATCCGCAACAATCAGGCGTTGGTCCTTCGGTACCAGGTGAACGCATGAGACGCCCTCGGGTCCGCTTTTCACTCCTGTCCTATGCAAGCAGCCTCGTCGCGGCCCTCGTCGCAGTGGGATGCGGGCCAGACACCAAGCAATCGTCTGATGAGTCGTCTGGGCCACCGGTAAACGAACCTTCCACCATGGCGACGCGCTATGCCAAGGCTGCGTGCGGTGCTCTCGCGACGTGCGGCTGTGCTTCACACTACCCGACAGACGCGGCGTGTGAGGTTCACCTGGCGAGCCGCTTCGACGAACTGACATCGGGGTATACGCTGGTCGAAGCGGCATTCGAGGCAGCCCTCGCGCACGACCCGTGCGCTCGCATCGATGCCTGGAGCGCAACCGAGTCGATCACGGTCGGGACCAAGGGCAAGGGCGAAACGTGCCGAGGCGGAGGCGAACTTCCATTGCTGGTCGTCGATGACTGCGACGCGGAGCTGAACTGCATCTCGGGAGTCTGCTCGGACGGCGACCTTGATCTCCCACCGGTGAGCGAAGGTGATGCTTGCGATCGCCTCTCGAACTCGACCTGCGGTTTCTCGCCCTTTTACTGCGCGAGCGACGGCACATGTCGGGCCCCGCTCGAACTCGGGAGCGTCTGTGACAGCCCGTTCGCATGTGGGGGTGAGACGGCGGGCTCTGCGTTCTGCCGGGGCTTGCCCGCTGGGTCAGGCGTCTGCACCGACGCCGCCGGGCTAGGCGAAGCGTGCGATCCCCTCGATTTCGCCCCCTGCGAGCCCGTCCTGGATGGCCTGTCCGGACGACCCGTGATCTGCGACCCCGGGACACGGACATGCACGGACGAGCTCCCGCAGAAGGCCTGCCTGGACTTCGGCTTCTTTCGAGCGTGGCCAGAACCGCCGGGGAACTAGCCGGAACTATCCCCGCATCACCCCTGCGGCACGAAGTCGTCGCAGGCCTGCCCGATCGTATCCACCGCCGCCGAGAAGAACGGCGCGTAGTCCTCGGCGCAGACGCTGCCGACGTGGCCGCGCTCGCCCCACATCTCGACGAACGCCCGCAGCCGCGGCGCTGGTTCGGCACCCGTCGCGAAATCGTGCGACAGCGCGGTGCACAGACCGCCGGGCTGGTCGTTGTCGCCGAACAGGCCGAGCACCACGACCGCGTCCGCATCACCGTGCTTGGCGTCGACGAGCGCGTCGTGCCAGCCGGCGGGCGAGCCGGTGGAGTCCGTGGGATCGTCGTCCTCGTCGGTGATGAAGGTGACGACGAGGATCGCGTCGTCGCGCAGGAAGCCGGCGTTGCAGGCCGCGGCGTCGCCCTCGGTCGCGAGCGCCCGCACCATCGCGTCCATCGGTTGCTCGGTGTCGGCGGTGGATCCGGTGCCGACACGCGCCGCGCAGCCGAATGCGCCGGCGAGATCGGGCTCCGCGGCGGTCATGTAACGCGCGCCGGTGGCGAAGTCGCACTCGGTGGCCGAAGCGCCGCGGCCCCGCGGATGCACGACGCCCGCGCCGAGCACGTCCTCGCAGCTGTCCGGCTGCGTTTGGTTGCAGACGTAGGCCCCGTCCTCGCAGAGATCGCGCAGCGCACACGGATACCCGCACTCGAGGGTCACACCGCAGCTCGCCGTGGCATCGCACGCGGCCGCCTCGGTGCACGCGGGCGGGCACTCGCCGAACACCCACGCGTCGACGTCGACGACCATCACCTGGAAGTCCTGCGACGCGCCGATTCTGGCATCGATCGCCGAGATGAACTGGGGGAAGCTGTCGATGAGCGCCTGCTGCTCGTCGGCCATCGAGCCCGAGTTGTCGACGACGAAGAGGAAGTCGACCTTGTCGCAGCCGCGGGCGCCGTCGGGATCCAGGCTGCCACCCTGGCCGCCCGATCCGACGTCGAGCACTGCGGCGGTGTCGTCGGCGAGCCCGTCGTCGTCGGAGTCGACCGGAGACTCGCCGGTCGACGGGGTCGGGCCCTGGCCGGGATCCGAATCGCGCACGTCGGCGCACGCGGTCAGAGCGACGATTGCACAGGTGGCAGCGAGAGCGCGCGGGAAGGTCACGCCGAAGGGTTGCCGCAGGTGCCGTCGAGGTTCCCGCGGCGACGACGGGCCCATGCTTGGCGCGGCGCGCCTCGCCCCCGCGCTCAGCCGATCTCGTACTCGCGCGCCGGGATGCACACGGCGTCGGCGGGCTCGGTCGCGTCGTACAGGCACCGGAACACGTCCTCCGGGCTCGCCTGCGTCATGCAGGCCTCGAAGTGCTCCGGGGCGCGGAGCGTGGACACGGCCATGTCCGAGAATCGGTACGCGGGGACGCCCCACGCCTCGTGCCACGTGATCGCGCGCCGACCCTCGAGCACCATCACGATCTGGCGCTGTCCCTCGGGTGCTTAAGCGTTTTGAAGTGCGAGCCGGCGGAGGGCGGGCGAGCCGCGGTGGCTGTTGGGAGCCGTCGAGGTAAGCGGGCCTACGGTTCAGCGGAGAGAGTCGGCGTGGAGCGAGGGCGACGAGGTTTGCTGGTGCAGT
>JBBQJI010000104.1:0-14708 GCA_038325765.1 Nannocystales bacterium | reverse complement strand
CAGGCGACTCGTCTGATCCAGCGGCATATGGCCGAAGGCAATGAGTTTCCTGAGTCCATCGCGTTGGTCCTGTGGGGCACGGATAATTTAAAAACCGAAGGCGGCCCGATCGGACAGGCTCTGGCGCTCATCGGGGCGCGGCCACGCTTCGACAGTTATGGCCGCATCGCCGGCGCCACCCTCGTTCCGCTTGGCGAACTGGGCCGTGCGCGCATCGATGTCATGGTGACGTTGTCGGGCATTTTCCGCGACCTGCTGCCGCTGCAAATAAAGCTGCTGGCCGAGGCGTCCTTTCTCGCCGCATCCGCGGACGAACCACTCGAGCAGAACTTCATTCGCAAGCATGCGTTGAAGTACCAGCAGGAACATGGTTGCGATCTGGAAACCGCCTCGCTTCGCGTCTACGGCAATGCCGAAAGCACCTACGGCTCCAACGTCAATCATCTGGTCGAAAACGGTCGATGGAATGAGGAAGACGAACTGGCGGAGACCTACACACGCCGCAAGAGCTTCGCTTATGGCCGCTCCGGCCGCCCGGTGCAACATACCGAATTGCTGAACAGCGTCCTGTCCGACGTGCAACTCACCTACCAGAATCTGGACTCGGTGGAATTGGGCGTCACCACGGTGGACACGTACTTTGACACGCTCGGCGGCATCAACAGCGCCGTGCGCCGTGCCAAGGGCGGAAAGTCAGCGCCGGTCTATATTGCCGACCAGACCAACGGCACGGGCACGGTGCGCACTTTGTCCGAACAGGTGGCGCTGGAAACACGCACCCGCACGCTGAACCCGAAGTGGTACGAAGGCATGCTCGAACACGGCTACGAGGGCGTGCGGCAGCTCGAAGTGCATGTCACCAATACGATGGGATGGTCCGCCACCACCGGCGAAGTGCAACCCTGGGTGTATCAGCAGATCACGCAGACGTTCATCCTGGACCCCGAGATGCGGGCGCGGCTCGCGAAGCTGAATCCGACGGCGTCGGCGAAGGTTGCGAATCGGCTGATCGAGGCGTCTGAGCGACGCTACTGGCAACCGGATGAAAAAATGCTGGCGGCGCTGCGCGCAGCCGGCGATGAGTTGGAAGATCGACTGGAAGGGATTTACGAAGGGGTAGCTGCATGAACATCGCCACGGTGCCGGTAGCGGCGATCAAGAACCGAACCAGCCGGGCAACCGACGGTGAGGGTAGCGTGCAAGTGCAGCTGGATCCGAATTTAAAAATCGGCAATGCCAAGGTGTTTGCCGTTTATGGCAAGGGCGGCATCGGCAAGAGCACCACCTCCTCCAACCTGTCCGTGGCCTTTTCCAAGCTGGGCAAGCGCGTGCTGCAGATCGGCTGCGATCCCAAGCACGACTCGACCTTCACGCTCACCAAGCAGCTCCAGCCCACGGTGATCGACGTGCTGCAGTCGGTGGATTTCCACCCCGAAGAACTGCGCCCCGAGGACTTCGTGGTCGAGGGCTACGGCGGGGTGCTGTGCATCGAGGCCGGCGGACCACCCGCGGGCACGGGCTGCGGCGGCTACGTCGTCGGTCAGACCGTCAAGCTCATCAAGGAGCACCACCTGCTCGAGGAGACCGACGTGGTCATCTTCGACGTCCTCGGCGACGTGGTGTGCGGCGGCTTCGCGGCGCCGCTGCAGCACGCCCAGCGCGCGCTGATCGTGGCGGCCAACGACTTCGACTCGATCTTCGCGATGAACCGCATCGTCGCCGCCATCGAGGCCAAGGCCAAGAACTACGCGGTGCGCGTCGGCGGTGTGATCGCCAATCGCAGCCGCGAGACCGACCAGATCGATCGCTTCAACAAGGCGGTCGGCCTGTCGCGGCTCGCTCACATCGGCGACCTCGACGTGGTCCGTCGCAGCCGCCTCAAGAAGGCCACGCTGTTCGAGATGGACTCGTGCCCGGAGGTCGACGCGGTGCAGACCGAGTTCTTGCGCCTCGCCGCCAAGCTGTGGGCCGGCGTCGAGCCGCTCGCAGCCATGCCGATGAAGGACCGGGAGATCTTCGATTTCCTGGGGTTCGAGTGATGGTCGCCATCGACTACGAAGCGCGTCGCGGCCAGCTCGAGGAGTACTTCGATCGCACCGCGTCGAAGGCTTGGGCCGCGCTGACGTCGAACGAGCCGGTCGGCCGCATCCGCGCCACCGTCCGCGCCGGCCGCGAGCGCATGCAGCAGACGCTGCTCGGCTATCTGCCCGAGGATCTCTCGGGCCTGCGCGTGCTCGATGGCGGCTGCGGCACCGGCACCTTCTCCGTGGCGCTGGCCCAGCGCGGCGCCCACGTGATCGCGGTGGACATCTCCAAGACGCTGGTGGATCTCGCCCGCGAACGCACCGCCCGGGACGCGGGCCCCGGCACCATGGAGTTCCACGTCGGCGACATGCTCGATGCGAGCCTCGGCACCTTCGACTGGGTCGTCGCGCTCGACTCGCTCATCCACTACCCCGCCGATCAGCTGCAGTCGCTGCTCGTGCAGCTGTGCGCGCGCACGCGGGTGGGCGTCGCGTTCACGTTCGTGCCGCGCACGCCGTTACTCTCGCTGCTGAACGCGGTCGGCAAGACCTTCCCGCGCGGCAACCGATCCCCCGACATCCGGCCGATCACCGAGCGCTCGCTGCGAGCCCGCCTCGCGGCGGACCCCGCGATGGCACAGTACACCAGCGCCCGCAGCGACAGGGTCGAGAGCGGCTTCTACACCTCCCAAGCGATGGAGCTGCTGCGGCGATGAAGGGTCGGCTGACGGTCAAGTTCTGGCGGGCGCTCGCGCCCAAGCTGCTGCCGTTCGCGGACGCGGGCTCGACCGAGCTTCCCCTGGGCAGGTTGCTGCGCCTGTCGCTGTTCCAGATCTCCGTCGGGATGGGCCTGGTGCTGCTCAACGGCACGCTCAATCGCGTCATGATCGTCGAGCTGGGAATCGGCGCGTCGCTGGTCTCGGCGATGATCGCGATCCCGATCCTGTTCGCACCGTTGCGCGCGCTCATCGGCCATCGATCCGACAATCATCGCTCGGCGATGGGCTGGCGACGGCTCCCCTATGCGTTGATGGGCTCGCTGGTCCAGTTCGGGGGCCTCGCGATGCTACCGTTCGCGCTCCTGGTGCTCTCGGGCCGCGGCGTCTCCCCTCCCGGGATCTTCGGCCACGTCGCCACCGGGATCGCGCTGCTGATGGTCGGCGTGGGCCTGCACACCACCCAGACCGCCGGCGTCGCCCTGGCCACCGATCTCGCCCCAGCCGCCAGCCGTCCCCGCGTCGTCGCGCTCCTGTACGTGATGCTGCTGGTCGGCATGGTGATCGCCTCGCTGGCGTTCGGCGCGCTGCTGCGATCGTTCGGCTACGTCGAGCTGGTGCAGGTCATCCAGGGCTCTGCGGTCGTGACCATGGTGCTCAACATGATCGCGTTCTGGCGGCAGGAGCCGCGGCGTTGTGATCCCGAGACCGACGATGCGCCGGCTCCTCCGCCGTTTCTCGCCACGTTCCGGGCGTTCGCGGCCCGTCGCTCCGCCGGTCGGTTGCTGGTGGCGGTGGCCCTGGGCGGCGCCGGATTCGGTGCCCAGGACATCTTGCTCGAGCCGTACGGCGGAGAGATGCTCCACCTGTCGGTGGCCGGCACCACGGTGCTCACCGCACTGATGGCTGGCGGCACGCTCGGCGGCCTGTTCGTCGCGGCGCGGTGGCTCTCCCAGGGCCGCGATGCGTACCAGCTCGCGGCGCTCGGCGTGCTCGTCGGGATCATCGGATTCTCGTCGGTGATCTTCTCCGCGGCCTTCGAGTCGTTGCCGCTGTTCTGGTTCGGTATTGCGGTGATCGGCTTCGGCACTGGGTGGTTCGCCGTGGGCACGCTGAGCGCCGCGATGGCGCTCGCCGAGCCGGGAGGCAGCGGCATCGCCGTCGGGGCCTGGGGTGCGGTCCAGGCCACGGTCGCGGGGGCGGGCATCGCCCTGGGCGGCGGACTTCGCGATGCATTCTCGGCCCTCGCCCTGCGCGGCGACCTCGGCCCTGGCCTCGACCAGGCCTCGGCTGGCTACCTCTTCGTATATCACCTCGAGATCGCGTTGCTGTTCGGCACGCTGATCGCCATCGGACCCCTCGTTCGCTTTGCGAATCGTCGCGGCGCGCCGACCCGCTTCGGTCTCGCCGAGCTCCCGACCTGACGACCCCAATTGCCTCGGTGAAGCCATGTCCAACGAAATCACGCCCTACATCGACACTGCACAGGTCGCCCTGTACATGTTCTTCATATTCTTCGCCGGGCTCATCGTGTGGCTCAGGAGCGAGGATCGGCGCGAGGGTTATCCACTCGAGAGCGAGACGCGCGCGGTGGTGTTCCCCCAGAATGGATTGCAGATCCCGCGGCCCAAGGAGTTCCTCTTGCCCCACGGCGAGGGTGTTCGCGCGGCGCCGAACTTCGAGCGCGACCGCCGTGAGATCCGCGCCGAGCGGGTGTCCCCGGCGCCCGGCTCTCCGCTCGAGCCCACCGGCGACGCGTTGCTCAGTGAGGTGGGTCCGGCGTCATACGTGGAACGCAGCCATCACCCCGAGCTCTCGCAACTCGACGGCACGCCGGTCGTCATTCCGATGCGCGTCGCCGCGGGCTTCAGCGTCAACGCCGGTCCCGATCCCCGGGGCTGGCGCGTGCTGGGTGCCGACGGCGCCGTCGCCGGCGTCATCTCCGACATCTGGGTCGATCGCGCCGATCTGATGGTGCGATACCTCGAGGTGCAGCTGCCGGCGGTCGCGACCGCGGCTGTCCCCGCCGAGGGCGAAGGCGAGGTGGCAGCAGTCGCCGCACCCGCGCTGCGGCTCATCCCGATCGTGATGCTCGGACTGGATGCGAGAGCCAAGGCGGTGCGCGTGCACGCGCTTAGGGCCGATCAGTTCGCCCACGTGCCCACGCTCGCGAATCCCGAGCAGATCACCGTGGACGAGGAAGAGCGCGTGTCCGCATTTTATGCCGGTGGCTGGTTCTACGCCGAGCCGCGCCGAAGGGAGTCGATGGTATGAGCGCCGCAGAACACGAGTTCGAGCCGATCGTCGGGCTGCCCAAGGATCTTCCAGCCGGCGAGGAGATCGTCTGGCAGGGCAGTCCCGAATGGAGGTCGCTGCTCCGCCACGCCTACAAGGCTCGCTGGCTCGCCGCCTACTTCGGGGTGTTCCTGGCTGCCCGGCTGGTGTCGACGATGATGAGCGGGCAGTGGCTCGACGGCGCGGTGCACCTCGCGGCGATGGTCGGGGTCTTCGCTGCGTGTCTGGGCCTGTGCGCGCTCATGGCGTGGCTGCAGGCGCGCTCGACCATGTACACCATCACCACCCATCGCGTGGTGATGCGCATCGGCGTGGCGCTGCCGATCACTTGGAACCTGCCGTTCGCCCGGGTCGCCGCCGCCGACTTGGTGGTGCGACCCGAGGGTGACGGCGACATCGTGCTCCGCCTGGTCGCGCCCGACCGGGTGGCCGCGTTCCACCTGTGGCCGCACGCGCGGCCTTCGGGCTTCCTCCGCGCCTCGCCGGCGCTGCGGGCCATCGCAGAGCCGGGCATGGTCGCGGCTCGCCTCGAGGCGGCCGTGGTCCAGTGGGCCGCCCAGCTCGAGGGCAATTCGCTGGTCTTCGGCGCCCACATCGGCGCGCCGGCCCCGGGTCAACGCAATCTCGGCGATCTCGCCACCAGCGTCGCCTCCTGAAGGACACCGCCATGGGCTCTCATCACGAACAGAACATCCCGCGCGTCGCCCTGCTCGGCGCCGGTGCCCTGCTGGTCGCCACCCTCGGACTCGCCGCATGGTCGCGCCCATCCAGCGCCGAGGCCAATGCGAAGACGAACCCGCCGGCCGACACGATCGCATCGTCGGTGGATCTGCGGTTCGAGGATCGACCCGACGGTTCGGTCGCCGTGCTCGCAGCCGCGGATTCGCGGCAGGTCGGCCTCGTGCCCCCCGCGGAGGGCGGATTCGTCCGCGGTGTGATGCGCGGCCTCTTCCGCACCCGCAAGCTCGAGTCCATCCCCCCCGACGCCCACTTCCGCCTCGTCCGCCTCGCCGACGGCGCGCTCCTCATCATCGATCCCCGCAGCGGCGTCAGTGTCGATCTGCGCTCGTTCGGCGCCACCAACTACGGCGCCTTCGCCCGCCTCCTCGTCACCGAGGTGGCAGGGTGAGCTCCGCGGCCGTCCGCGCGTCGCGCGTGTTCGATGTGGGTTGCACGGTGCGCGCATCGAACACGATGCACGAGCTGTCGGCCCACGTGGAGCTCGATGGCGACCTCGAGGTCGGCCCCGGCGATCGGGTGCATGTGCACGGCGGCCCGATCAGTCCCGAGTTCGGCGAGTCGCTGGTCGAGCGCCGGCAGGCCACGGTGACCCGCGCCGGATGGTTCTCTCGCATGTGGTCGCGCTGCACCGGCGATCTCGCCTGTATGCACCTGCTCGAAGTCAGCTTCACGGACCGGAGATCGACATGACCACCACCACGATGCCCCAGGCCCACGTCGAGCGCCCGAGCGATGGCCTCGCCGCGAACGCTGCCACCCAGCGCGCGCAGGAGTCCACGACGCTGAGCCCCCGCTTCTACACGACCGACGTCGCGGCGATGAACCGCCTCGGGGCCGATGGCGTGCGTCGCGAGTGGGACGCGTTGATGGCGGAGTTCGATGCCGACACCAACCGCGGCCACTTCGTGCGCGGCGAGGGCTGGGATCCCGGCATCGACAGCCTGCCGGCGCCGCTGCGGGAGGAGTTCCTCGATTTCCTGGTCAGCTCCATGACCTCGGAATTCTCGGGCTGCATCCTCTATGCCGAGCTGCGCAAGAAGGGCGTCAACCCCGACCTCAAGCGCCTGTTCAAGTACATGTCGCGCGACGAGGCGCGGCACGCCGGCTTCATCAACGAGTGCCTCAAGGAATTCGGCATCCGCGTCGACATGGGTTTCTTGGTCAAGGCCAAGAAATACACGTACTTCAGCCCCAAGTTCATCCTGTACGCGACGTATCTCTCCGAGAAGATCGGCTACGCCCGCTACATCCGGATCTTTCGCCATCTGCAGCAGAACCCCGAGCACCGGTTCCATCCGATTTTCAGCAAGTTCGAGCGGTGGTGCAACGACGAGTTCCGCCACGGTGAAGCGCTCGCGCTCATCATGCGCGGCAATCCCGCGCTGCTCTCGGGCGCGATCAATCGCGTGTGGATTCGATTCTTCCAGCTCGCGGTGTACGCGACGATGTTCGTCCGCGATCACGCCCGGCCCGAGTTCCACCGCGCGTTGGCGATCGATCCCGAGGTCTACGGCATGGAGGTGTTCCGCATCACCTCCGAGATCGCCAAGCAGGTGTTCCCGGTGCGGATCGACCTCGACCACCCGGCGTTCATCGGCTGCCTCCGACGCCTGCGGGATCTCAGCGTGCGCATCGACGAGGTCCAGCGCGGGCGCGGGCTGTGGGGCAAGCTGCGGGCGCTGCCGCTCAAGCTCATGGCGGGCGCGACCTTCGTCCGCCTGATGTTCGTGCCTGCGGCGAAGGCCGAGCCCTTGCCCGCGGAACTGCGGGTCCAGCCGACTTGGTGAGGTCCCGATGAACGATTCCGTGTTCGCGATCCTGGCGGTTGTCGCCGCGTGGTGGCTCAGCACCGGAGTCGTGCTGCGCGTGGTGTGGCTGCCCCGCCGCATGCACCGCGCCAGCCTGGCGATCTTCACGGTCATCGCCGTGCTCGGCGGATACGGGCTGCTCCGTGCCGCATCGATGCCGACGGTGGGCGGCGCCTACCTGGGCCTCGCGTCGTCCCTCGCGTTGTGGGCGTGGCACGAACTGTCGTTCCTCGTGGGCGTCGTCTGTGGTCCCCGGCGCGAGCCCTGCCGCGAGCGCGCGACCGGCTGGGTGCGCTTTCGCGACGCGACGGCGACCGTCATCCACCACGAGATCGCCCTCGCCGCGACCAT
The DNA here is from genome assembly GCA_038325765.1 of Nannocystales bacterium. Taxonomy (GTDB): domain Bacteria; phylum Myxococcota_A; class Polyangia; order Nannocystales; family Nannocystaceae; genus Xiheibacterium. The sequence continues at coordinate 6,773 of JBBQJI010000104.1, read as the reverse complement.
GGTCGCGATCGCGGCCGCGACCTGGGGAGCACCCAACCAGGTCGCCACCGGCACCTTCTTGGTGCTGTGGGTGATGCGATTGTCGGCGAAGTTCAACGTGTTCTCGGGGGTCCGCAACCTCTCCGAGGAGTTCGTGCCGCCGCATCTGCGCTACCTCAGCAGCTACTTTCGCCGGACGCGTTACAACCCGCTCATGCTGCTCTCGCTCGGGGGCGGAGCGGTTGCGCTCGCGATGCTCGTGGGGATGGCGAGCGCCGCCGATGCCAGCCGCTTCACCGTGGTGGGCAGCACGTTGGTGTCGGCAATGCTGGCGCTCGGACTGCTCGAGCACGTGTTCCTCGCGGTGCCGCTGCCCGACGCCATGCTGTGGCGATGGTTGATCCGCGGCGAGCGTGAGACGACCGAGCCGACGCTCCTCGGCGCCGATCCGGCCGTTGCGCTGTGCTCGAAAGAACTGTAACCGACGGCGCCTGTCAAAGACCTGTCACGACGGCGAATGCGACCGTCAATTCTTCTTGACACTTCGATGTGTCAACCATCAAGATGAGGTCTCGTGGCTTCGGCACAGCACATCGAATCGTCCCTCGCGTGTGCCGTCGCCGAGCTCGAGCGCGACGCCCCGCCGAAACTCGCGGCCGCCATCCGCCACGCGCTGTTCCCGGGTGGTGCCCGCATCCGGCCGCGGCTGTGCATGGCGGTCGCCCACGCCGCCGAGAACGACGCGCCGGCCTTGGTCGAGGCCACCGCGTGCGCGCTGGAGTTTCTCCACTGCGCGTCGCTGGTCCACGACGACCTTCCCTGCTTCGATGACGCCAACTTGCGCCGCGGCCGGCCGTCGGTGCATCACGTCTACGGCGCACCGCTCGCGGTGCTCGTCGGCGATGCGCTGATCGTCGGTGCCTTCGAGTGCCTGGCGAAGGCATCGATCGCTGCGCCCGCCCGCCTGCCGCAGCTGGTGATGCTCCTGGCCCGTGCGGCGGGCACGCCGTCGGGTCTGGTTGCCGGTCAGGCGTGGGAGAGCGAGCCGGCGGTGCCCGTCGATCGCTACCACCGTGCCAAGACCGGCTCGATGTTCGTCGCCGCCGCGATGGCGGGTGCCGTCGCGGCGGGTCGCGATCCGGCGCCGTGGCGCGCGATGGGTGAGCTGCTCGGCGAGGCCTACCAGGTCGCGGACGACCTGCTCGATGCGCACGCCTCCGAACACGCCGCGGGCAAGCCGACGCGACAAGACCGAAAGCTCGGGCGACCGAGCGCGGTGGCCGAGCATGGCACCGACGGCGCGATCATTCGGCTCCGCCTGCTCGTCTCGCGCGCGGCAGCATCGGTGCCGCAGTGCGCGGGCGCCGAGTCCCTCCGCCTGTTGGTGGTCGAGATGGCCGAGCGCTTGGTGCCGGCGGGCCTGCGACGAACCGCTGCATGAGCGCCGTGCGGCGGTTGCAGCGATGGTTCGGCGTCGTCGTCGACAGGTGGCTCGAGATCCGCAATCGGATGTTGTGCAGCCCCGCGTTCCAGCGCTGGGCCGAGGGCTCGCTGTGGGCGCGCTTCATCGCCCGTAGCCGGGCCTCGGCGCTGTTCGATCTCAGCGCGGGGTTCGTCTACACCCAGGTCCTCTACGCCGCCGCTCGGCTGCGGCTGCTCGAGACGCTGCAGGCCGCGCCGCGCACGGTGGCTGAGCTCGCGCCGGTCTTGGAGTTGTCCGCCGACGCGACCTCGCGACTGCTCGATGCCGCGGCGTCGATCGGCCTCGTGCAACGCCGTGGCGATCACTACTGGCTCGGAATCCACGGCTGCTCGTACGTCGGCAATCCGGCGATCGCGAAGTTGGTGGAGCACAATGCGATCTTCTATCGCGACCTCGTCGACCCGGTGGCGCTGCTGCGCGGCGAGGTCCACGACGCCGAGGTCAATCGCTTCTGGACCTACGCGCAGCCGGGCGAGCCGCGGGCTTCGGCCCGGGGCGCTGCCGCCTATTCCGCGCTCATGGCGGCTTCGATCCCGCTGCTGGTCGAGGACATCCTGGAATCCTACGGGGTCGGGTCTCACCGCCGTCTGCTCGACGTCGGCGGCGGCGAGGGTGCGTTCCTCGAGGCCGCGGCCGCCCACGCGCCTGAGCTCGAGCTGATGCTCTTCGATCTCCCAGCCGTGGTGCCGCGGGCCTCCGAGAGGCTCGCACGCGCCGGGCTCTCGTCGCGGGTGCAGATCGTGCCCGGCGACTGGCGCCGCGATCGACTCCCCGGCGGCGCCGATCTCGTCTCGCTCGTCCGTGTGCTGCACGATCACGACGACGAGCAGGCGCTCGATCTGCTGCGTGCCGTGCGGCAGGTGATCCAGCCCGGCGGCGTGCTGCTCGTCGCCGAGCCGATGCGATGCACCGCTGGCGCCGAGCGGATCGGCGATGCGTACTTCGGACTCTACTTGCTCGCGATGGGGCAGGGCCGGATGCGCTCCCCCGCGGAGCTGGGGGCCTTGCTCGCGCGGGCAGGCTTCGACGCCGGACGTGTCTGGAGCACCCGGCGCCCCATGATTTCACGGCTGATTTCGGCCCGTGCGGTGTGAGTGTCATTCGTGGTTGACACAAGTGAGTGTCCAGGTAGATTGACACCCATGTCGACCAGCCTCGCCGTCGTGATGCCCCGCCCCGAGCACGTCGAGCTTCGACGTCTCGAGCTGACGGCCTCCGACGATCCGAGCTCGGTGCTCGTGCAAGTGGAGTGGACCGGCATCAGCACCGGCACCGAGTGTCTGCTCTTCCGTGGTCGCATGCCGCCGTTCCCGGGCATGGGCTACCCGCTGGTGCCCGGCTACGAGACCGTGGGTCGCATCATCGAGGCCGGCCCCGATGCCAACGTCGCGGTCGGTCAGCGGGTGTTCGTGCCGGGTTCGAATTGTTTCGTCGACGTGCGCGGCCTGTTCGGCGGCGCCGCTTCGCACCTGCGCGTGCCCTCGGCTCGGGTCACGCCGCTCGCCGACGAGCTCGGCGAGCGCGGCATCCTGTTCGCGCTCGCGGCCACCGCCCAACACGCCCTCGCCGCTGGTGACGGGCGTCCCGCCGAGCTCATCATCGGCCATGGGGTGCTGGGCCGCCTGCTCGCGCGGCTCGCCGTCGCGGCCGGCGGTACGCCGACGGTCTGGGAGAAGAACCCCCGCCGTGCCCATGGCGCTGTCGGCTACTCGGTCCTCACGCCCGAGGACGATCCACGGCGCGACTACCGGAGCATCTACGACGCCAGCGGCGACGCGTCGCTCGTCGAACCGTTGATCGGCCGGCTCGCACGTGGCGGCGAGATCGTCCTCGCCGGCTTCTACGACCGCATCGGCTTCGATTTCCCGATGGCCTTCCTGAAGGAGGCCCGCTTCCGGGTCGCCGCCGAGTGGAGCCCCCCCGATCTGGCGTTCGTGGCCGACATGGCTGGCTCCGGCCGACTCGACCTCGAGGGTCTCATCACGCACCGCCTGAGTTTCGATCGGGTCGACGACGCCTATGCGACGGCGTTCGGTGATCCCGATTGTCTGAAGATGCTCGTGGACTGGAGAGAGTGCACATGACGACAATGACATCAGACATCCAAGTGGAGACGCCCCAGCCCCAGCCCCCGGTGCCGACGGCGGTCACGAAATCGACCCAGATCATCGCGATCTACGGCAAGGGCGGCATCGGCAAGAGCTTCACGCTCGCCAACCTCTCGTACATGATGGCGGCCCAGGGCAAGAAGGTCCTGCTGATCGGCTGCGATCCGAAGAGCGACACCACCTCGCTGCTGTTCGGCGGTCGGGCATGCCCGACCATCATCGAGACGTCCTCGCGCATGAAGCTGGCCGGCGACCACGTCCGCGTGAGCGACGTATGCTTCAAGCGCGACGGCGTGTTCGCGATGGAGCTCGGCGGCCCCGAGGTCGGCCGCGGTTGCGGCGGACGCGGCATCATCCACGGCTTCGAGACCCTCGAGAAGCTCGGCTTCAACGACTGGGGCTTCGACTACGTACTGCTCGACTTCCTCGGCGACGTCGTCTGCGGCGGCTTCGGCCTGCCGATCGCCCGCGACATGTGCCAAAAGGTGATCGTCGTCGCCTCCAACGATCTGCAGTCGCTGTACGTCGCCAACAACGTGTGTTCGGCGGCGCAGTACTTCCGCAAGCTCGGTGGCCACGTCGGTGTCGCCGGCATGGTCATCAACAAGGACGACCACACCGGTGAGGCCCGCTCGTTCGCCGAGAAGGTCGGCATCCCGATCCTCGCCGCCATCCCGGCCGACGACGACATCCGCCGCAAGAGCGCGAAGTACGAGATCATCGGTCGGCCCGAGAGTCCGTGGGGTCCGCTGTTCGCGGAACTCGCCGAGAACGTCGCGACCGCGCCACCGCTCGAGCCACGCCCCCTCGATCAGGACGGCCTGCTGAGTCTGTTCGCCAGCGATGTGGTGGGACGCGACGTCGTGCTCGAACCGGCGACGCTCGCGGATTTCGGGGCCCAGGCCGCGCGCAAGCGCAGCCTCGAGGTCGTCTACGACAAGGCTGCGCAGGTCTAGCCGATGGACGAATCCAGCGACAAGCCTATCGTGGACGGTGGCCCGACCACGGACGCGACCCCGAGCTGCTCGGGCGGCAAGGTGAAGCTGCGGATGGCAGCGGCTGCGGCCGGCCAAGGCGAGATCCTCGCGCGGTACGCCGCCGACTATCCCGTTGGCCCCCACGACCAGCCGCAGAGCATGTGCCCGGCGTTCGGGGCCCTGCGCGTCGGGCTGCGCATGCGCAGGACCGCGACCTTGCTGTGCGGGTCGGCGTGCTGCGTGTACGGCCTGACGTTCACCTCCCACTTCTATGGCGCGCGTCGAACCGTCGGCTACGTGCCGTTCGACTCCGAAACCCTCGTCACCGGCAAGCTCTTCGAGGATCTCCGCGACGCGGTCTACGAGGTCGCCAAGCCCGGCGAGTATGACGCGGTCGTCGTCATCAATCTCTGCGTGCCCTCGGCCTCCGGTGTGCCGCTGCGGCTGCTGCCGGCCGCCATCGACGGCGTGCGCATCATCGGCATCGACGTGCCGGGCTTCGGCGTGCCCACCCATGCCGAGGCCAAGGACATCCTCGCCGGCGCGATGCTCGCTCACGCCCGCAAAGAGATCGAGCAGGGGCCCGTTCCCGAGCCGCGTCAGGGCCGGTCGTCGAAGCCCACCGTGACGCTGCTCGGCGAGATGTTCCCCGTCGACCCGGTCACCATCGGACGCATGCTCGAGCCCCTCGGCCTGGCCGCGGGTCCGGTCGTGCCCACCCGCGAGTGGCGTGAGCTGTACGCCGCGCTCGACTGTGCGGTGGTCGCTGCGATCCACCCGTTCTATACCGCGTCGGTCCGCGAATTCGAGGCCGCGGGCCGCAGCGTGATCGGCTCGGCGCCGGTCGGACGCGACGGTACCGCCGCGTGGCTCGACGCGGTCGGGGCGGCCTGCGGCGTCGATGCGGCGAAGGTCGCAATCTCCAAGAACGCTGCCATCGCGGCGATCGATGCCGCCCTCGCCGCGGCGCCGATCAAAGGCCGCATCAACGTCTCGGGCTACGAGGGATCCGAGCTCCTCGTCGCCCGTCTGCTCGTCGAGAGCGGCGCCGACGTGCGCTACGTCGGGAGCGCGTGCCCGTCGACGCAGTGGTCCGAGATCGATCGCCAGTGGCTCGACGCCCGTGGGGTGCACGTCCAGTTCCGTGCGTCGCTCGAGCAGGACCTCGCCGCGCTCCGCGAGTTCGAGCCCGATCTCGCCATCGGCACCACGCCGGTGGTGCAGGTGGCGAAGGAGCAGGGCACACCCGCGCTGTACTTCACCAATCTCATCTCGGCGCGTCCGCTGATGGGCAGCGCCGGAGCGGGCTCGCTCGCCCAGGTCGTCAACACCGCGATGGCCGGTCGCGAGCGCCTGGCCACGATGCGAGCGTTCTTCACCGGCGTCGGCCATGGCCCCACCGCTGGCGTGTGGCAGGACCTGCCGAACACCCATCCCGAGTACCAACGCGAGCGCCCCAAGGCGCCGCCCAAGGACGGAGCCGTCGGATGCTAGTGCTCGATCACGACCGCGCCGGTGGCTACTGGGGCGCGGTGTATGTGTTCACTGCGGTGAAGGGCCTGCAGGTCATCATCGACGGCCCGGTCGGCTGCGAGAACCTGCCGGTCACCTCGGTGCTGCACTACACCGACGCCTTGCCGCCGCACGAGCTGCCGATCGTCGTCACGGGGCTCGGCGAAGAAGAGCTCGGCCAGACCGGCACCGAGAACGCCATGAAGCGCGCGCATGCGACGCTCGACCCGACCAAGCCCAGCGTGGTGGTCACCGGCTCCATCGCCGAGATGATCGGCGGCGGCGTCACCCCGGAGGGCACCGGCATCCAGCGCTTCTTGCCGCGCACCATCGATGAGGACCAGTGGCAAAGCGCCAACCGGGCCATGCTCTGGCTGTGGAGTCAGTACGGCCTGAAGAACGGCCGAGCCCCCAAGGCGCGCCCCCGCAAGGAGGGCGAGCGGCCCAAGGTCAACCTCATCGGGCCCTGCTACGGCTACTTCAACACCTGGTCCGATCTGGCCGAAGTGCGGCGCCTGGTCGAGGGCATCGGCGCCGAGGTGAACCTGACCTTCCCCCTGGGCAGCCATCTTTTGGATGTGCCGCGCCTGGTCGATGGCGAGGTCAACGTGGTCCTGTACCGCGAGTACGGCCGGCTGCTCTGCGAAGCGCTGGACCGGCCTTACCTGCAAGCGCCGATCGGCCTGCACAGCACCACGCGCTTTTTGCGCGTGC
>JBBQJI010000103.1:0-14788 GCA_038325765.1 Nannocystales bacterium | reverse complement strand
GTGATCATCGATGACCCGGTCCCGGAGGTGGACCCGACGGACACCCCGGACGATCCGCCGCCGAAGACCGACCCCGTGCCGCAACTCGTGTTGATGTGCGCGCATCCGAGCCACTACAACAGCGGCTACCTCGGGAAGAGTATGGTGCCCGACCGCATCGAGATCGTCCCTGAGGACGAGGAAATCGTGATTGCTTCGATCGTGCCGGGGGACGTCGCGAAGTGGAAAATCGTAACGATGGAGTCGGCAGAGGAGGAACTGCCAGTCGACGCGCCTTCGACTATGATCCAGATCGGCCACGTCCTGACTGACGAGGATCTCGGGTTCTTCGGGTTGATGAACATCGTTCCGGAGGTCCGCACCGTCTCGGCGGAGTGCAAGGGCAAGGAACTCGTCGCGGAGATCCATGCATATCCATTCGATCCGTACGAGCGCAACTTCGAGTCGCTCATCGAGCGGCTGCACGCCCTCTTTCGGCCAGCCATCGTAGGATGGGCAGTCATCGGGGAGTTACTCGCCGACGGCATCAATTTCGATCTGTTTGATCCAGAGAAGTGTGAGCTCACTGCCTGGGGGCAATGGCAGGAATCTCCGGTCGCGGGGACGTTTGCGCCTGACCATCGGGCGTTCTTTGCGTACGATGTGCGACTCACCGGCGAGCCCATCGTAGAGGTGGACGTCAATGTCGGTCTGTCGTTTGACAAGATCATGGAAAAGGCGAAGAAGGTTCCCGGCATGGACAAAGTGCTCGACAAAGTGCCGGACAATGTTCGTCATTTGCTGAGATTTGCTAGCTTCATCGGCGGGATAGCAGGCGCAGTCAATGGTCCTCTGTCTGTGTCACGACATCGTCCGGATGAAGTTGTTCGTACGGGCAAGGCGACGGGCGTGATCGACTATAGCGGGCAGGCCGATGTAAGCGCGTTTGATCACATAGCCGCCAACGTGGAACTCAAGTTCTCCGTCGAGATCGGGGTTTCTCTCCGTCTCGATCTTGAGAACAGAAAGATCGTGGTCGCACTTGATGGCAAATTCATCTCGTCGAAGCTCACCATCGTCCTGCTGGATAAAGAGGCATACAATGAGCCGGTCTTCGAGGGACTTGTTCTGGATCCGCTGGAGTTTGAGTTGCCGCTTCCAGGCAAGGGAGGGTGATTCCCTATGCGAAAGTCATGCAGCATTCAATCAGCTCTGACTGTGTCGTGTTTGGCGCATGCTTGTGGCAGTGCGACCTCCGCCAACAACGCGACGGAGCAGGCGGTGCGAGCCGAGAGCCCCGAACACGTCGACCCGGCCACCACGCCGCCATGTCCTCCGGAGATGGCACTGATTCCGCCAGAGCCGGGGGCCCGAACATCGGTGCCCTGGTTCTGCCTCGACCGGACCGAGGTTACCGTGAATGCATGGCAGGCTTGTGTCCACGCCGGTGCATGCCTCCCGACGCCGCCGTTCCATCCTGAGACACGCACCACTAGAAGAACGACGACCTGGGGTTCGAATCGTGATGATCGTCATGAACTTCCGATCAACTACGTCAATCACGCCGAGGCGGACGCCTACTGCGGTTGGGCGGGAAAACGCCTTCCTTCTCGTGCGGAATGGGCCTGGGCGTACCGGAGCGCAAGCTCGGCGCGCAACGTCCCCTGGGGCGTTTGGAGATTCACGTCAGAGCCCGAGTCACTGGCCTTCAACGTGATGCCGAACGAGCCGGTTTGCCGCCCGCCGCCGAATGGCAAGCGACTCGCGACGCCATGCCCCGTGGGCGCGAGTCCTGGGGATGCGACGGATCAGGGTGTCTTGGACATGGTCGGAAATGTATCGGAGTGGACCTCGGAGCGAGACGATCGAACCTTGTCGGCGGAGCCCACAGGTGAAGGTCGTGTCAGTCGCCACAGAATCTGCGGAGACTCATTCGATGAAAACTTCTTCAATCTTCCGGTCGCCGGAAATTGCCCTTCGGTTCCCTCGGACGGTGCGTACGCGAGCTTCGGGGTTCGCTGCGCAAAGGTCCCCGATGTAAGTCTTCCGCACATCGCTTCCTTCCCTTGCCCGATACTTCACGGCGAGCAGCGTGATGAAGCTCTCGCGCTTCTGCACGAGTATCACGGCCTGCTAGCGAGCCGAGCTTTTGATCGCGCCTTGGAATGGCAGACCAGCCGAGTCGATCCCGCGTTCTTCGCAGAGTTTCGCCTCGAGCTCGATTTCGACGACGCGTTGATCATCGACTTTTTGAGTACCGGCGGAGGAGAGACGAAGCGGATGTTGGAGGGGGCCACACTTGCCCCGCTCGTACCCGACGCGGACATCGTCTTCAGCTGCAAGAACTGGAAGTACACCCCGGTCACCCAAGATGGCCGCCCGGTTCTGAGGGTCGACGACGCGCATGTCAAGCAACTTCCATTCTGTCTCCGCCCTGACAGCACTGGTTGGGTACTGCCGTGTATTCTTCCCGATAAGTCGGGTGCCTCCGACGAGGCCGCGGGGCTGCGGTGACGGACATGCACCCTAAAGGCGCGGTGTCATCATGCTGAAGATCACGGCAACGATGCCGCTTGCGCGATCGTCCGTAGGTCGGCGCCACTGGCCGCGAACAGAGGCGCGGCGACGGTGGTATCTCGGCGCTCGGCGCTCGACCAAGATCCGGGCGCGGGCTGAGATCTCCCTCGTGCTCTCCGTGTTGACGCACGGATGCGGCGACGCCAACACCGCGACCGACTTCGCCGCGGCAACGGTACAGGCCGAATCCCCACGCACAGGTCATGTCGAGGCAGAGACCGCGCCTCCCTGTCCCCCCGGTATGGCACTCATCCCCCCAGAGCCCGGCGCTCAGGCGTCGGTGCCGTGGTTCTGCCTCGACCGCGCCGAGGTCACGGTGGCCGCGTGGCGCGAGTGTGTAGAAGCGGGAGTATGCTTGCCTCCATCCTCGCACGCGAAACAGCGGCGGCCCGAGGGGCGGACATGGGACGAGAAACGAGACGACCTACCTGTGAACTACATCAATCACACGCAGGCGGATGCCTTCTGCCGGTGGTCGGGGAAACGCCTGCCCTCTGTCGCGGAATGGAGCTGGGCGTACCGCAGCGCAAGCTCCAAGCGCAACGTTCCATGGGGTGTTTGGAAACTTGCGCCGGAGGAGGAGTCGCGTGTCCTCAACGCGATGCCTGAGGGAGCGGTCTGCCGCCCCGCGCCGGGTGCTGAGCGGTGGACGGCGCCGTGTCCCGTTGCGACGAATCCCGGCGATGCTACCAAGCAGGGGGTCTTCGACATGGTTGGCAACCTCAAGGAGTGGATGTCTGATTCTGATGAAGGGCCGTGGCACGGCTCCCTACCGAGCACCGGACCGGCGACTCTGCACTTTCTGTGTGGGGACTCGTTTCGCGGTAACTTCTTCAATCTCTCCGTCGCCGGCAATTGCTCATCACTGCCTGGTGGGTTCGCGCGTGAGGACTACGGCGTGCGTTGCGCGCGCGCGCCGAATCTTGAACTCCCGCGCTTCTCGTCGTTTCCGTGTCCGCCACTCTTCGGCCAGCAACGAGACAAAGCCCTTGCGCTCTTGCACGAGTACCACGAGTTGCTCGCGGCTCGAGCGTTCGACCGTGCTCTGTCGTGGCAGAACGAGCGAATCGATCCGAAGTTGTTCGACGAAATGCGCCTGGCGATTCACTTCACCGACGAGGATTTTATCGGGCTGTGGAGCATGGGCGGTGGAATGACGAAGCGCATGCTGGAGGATGGCCGGCCTGCCCCGCTCGTCCCCGACGCGGACATCGTCTTCACCTGCGAGGACTGGAAGTACACCCCACTGACCCACGACGGCCGACCGGTCTTGCGGGTCGACGACGCCGACGGGCAGGCGCTTCCATTCTGTCTGCGCTTCGCCGCCACGGGCTGGGTGCTCTCGTGCATCTTTCCCGCGAAGTCCAAGCCGTCGGGGGATCCCCAATGACCGTCACTACCCGCATCGCCCGGGGTCAGGCATCGCGGGCAAACCGATCACCGACTCAGACTGCTCAAGCCCCGTGGAGCTCCGCGAGCTTCCGCTGCGTCTTCTCCCCCGGCACGCCGTCGACGGTGAGCCCGTGATCCCGCTGGAACTCCTCGACCGCCGAGCGCAGCGCGTAGTCGTCGGGCTTGCCGGTCACGGGCCCCGGGTCGTAGCCGAGGTTCTCGAGCCGCTGCCGCACGCCGGCGTTGGTGTCTTGCGGCTCGAGCCGTGCGACCTTCAGCCGGTAGTGCTCCTCGTCGATCTCGATCTCGACCACGTCGGTGAACGGCCCGATTTCGATCTCGACCAGGCCGTCGGAGTCGGTTTCGAAGACCTTGGCCTGCTCGGTGCCGCCGTCCAGAAACGCGACCCGGCAGGCCTTCCCGGCGCGTGGCTCTCGGCTGGGATGCTGCAGGCGGATGCGGATCCACGGCACCGCGAGATCCACGATGACGGTGTGTTCGCGGCCGGTGGCGAGCCCTTCGAAGATCCACGGGGGACCATCGGGCACGTGAACTTTGTCGCCGACGGCGAGCACGGCGGGGTTCGGCCGCACCTTGCGGAGCGACGCGTTGGCGGCGTCGTCCCAGACCAGCATCGGATCGCGCATGCCTTGGAGGTAGGCGAGGCGAACGAGGTGATCACCAGCGGCGATGACATGATCGTAGGGCATCGGTCGTCCTCCGCCACGAGCGCCGCGTGCTGCGGCACGGCGTGGTCCGTCGTCAAGGTGACCTGCCGGCGGGCCTGCCGTCAAGCCGGTCGCCACCAGAGTATGCTCGGGGAGCGGGTGCATTGACGGTGCGTGCTCATCGGTTGTGGGGCCGCCTTGCGGACTACGAGGTCCGTTCGTCTCGCGAGCCGGGTCCGATGGGCGCGGGCGATGTCAGCTCGCGTCGAACCGTGGTGTCTCTGCGTCGGCTGATCGACCGGATCGTGGCCGAGTATCCCGGCAATCGCATCGTGCTCGCGTCCGTCTTGCACCGGCGACTGAACCTGGCCGACGAGGACCTGGCGCAGACCGTCGCGCGAATGCTCGCGTCGCAGCACTACGTCCTGTGGGAGCTCCCGCATGCGCGTAGCGTTGCGCAGCCCCGTCCCATCGCGCGAAAGCCAACGGAGTCCGGCAGCGACGCGGAGGACGCCAAGCCGGTCCGAACATGGATCGAAGCCGGCGTCGTGGACCAGATGGGGCGGCCGCTGCCGTGGATGCGCGCATGGCTGACTCTCCCTGGCGGCTCCCGTACCGAGCGGACCCTCGATGCCCGTGCGCGCACGCGCGAGGATGGACTCGAGCAGGCCGGCCAGTGCGTGTTCGAGGTGCGGGCACGCCCAGGTGCGCCACGCGAGGCGCAGCCGCAGGCTGCTCACGACGGCAAGGTCGGCGTCGCCGAGCCGACCTGGATCGAGCTTCGCATCGTCGACCAGTACGGGCGCCCGGTCACTTGGCTGCGCGCCAGAACTGAGGCGGCGGACGGCAGCACTCTGCTGCGTCCGGTCGACGCGAGGACCGGCGTTCGGTTGTACCCGCTTCCGCCCGGGGAGGGCTGCACCGTCGAGGTGCTCGGGACCGGCGCCCCGGTCGAGGTCGCATCATGACGAACCATCCCATGGCCCGTGCCACCTACGAGCTCCGCATCGACGGCACGCCACCCGACGCATGGCGGGTGCGGCGGTTCGAGCTGACCGAGGCGATCGCGAGACCGTACGAGCTCGTCGTGCTCGCCTATTGCACGGACGAGATGCTCGACGTCGGTGCGCTGCTCGGAGCAGAGGCCGAGCTGTTGCTCACCCGCGGGGATACCGTCCGCACCGTGCGCGGGCTGGTCTTCCGCGTGGCTGAGCTCGGCGGTCAGTTCGAAGCCCACCTCGAGCTCGAGCTCGCGATCGGCCCCGCCGTCGCGCTCGCGGCCCAGCGTGTCGATACGCGCATCTTCCAGGATGAGTCGGCGCCGCTGTGTGCGACGTCCGTGCTCGGCGATTTTCTGGCTCCCTACGGGCGTGGCGTCACGGGGCGCTACGCGAGCGCGCACGCACCACGCGACTACTGCGTGCAGTATCGCGAGGACGACCTCGCGTTTGCGCGGCGGATGCTCGAGGAAGACGGCCTCTTCTACGTGTTCGAGCAGCCCGATGACTGCCCAGAGGTCGTCCTCGTGCTCGACGACAACGCCGGGCTCCCCGCGTTCGAGGCCTTCGACGGAAGCGACGAGATCGAACTCATCGAGGACGTCCGCGAACTCTCGGGACGCGACGCGATCGTTCGCTTCGAATGGGCGAGCTCCCTACAGCCGACCTCCGGCACACGTGCGGAGTTCGACCTCGCTTCTCCATCGTCGCCGGTGATCCATGAACTCCAGCACCAAGCTGCGCGAGGCTGGGATCGGGAGATCTATCGTCACGACGACAGGCGTTGGTCCCACGACGACGGTGCCAGGCTGCTCGAGCACGAGCGTCTCGCCACGGAGGCGCGGCGGCGTCGCGGACGAGCGACGAGCAACGCCATCGGAATCACCGCCGGGACCCGGTTCACCCTGCTGGGACGCGGAGCCGTGGCGGACGACCGCCTGCTGGTCACGCGCGTGACCCACCGCGGCGACAACCCGGAGGTCGATCCGGGCGAGCACGAAGAGGGCGCGGCCCCCAGCTACGAGAACCATTTCGAGTGCGTGGCCGCGGACGTGCCGTTCCGACTGCGCCGCACGACGCCCAAGCCAAGGACGCACGGCGCCGAGACGGCCATCGTGACGGGCCCCCAGGGCGAGGAGATCCACACCGACGCGCTCGGTCGGGTCAAGGTCGCCTTTCACTGGGATCGGCTCGGTCGCCGCGACGAGTTTTCATCGTGCTGGTTGCGCGTGGTCCAACGCTGGGCTGGCCACGGTTTCGGCGCCCTGTTCGTGCCGCGCATCGGGATGGAGGTGTTGGTCGAGTTCCTCGGAGGCGACCCCGACCGCCCGTGCGTGGTGGGCTGCCTGTACAACGGCGCCAACGCGCCGCCGTACCCGCTGCCGGACGAGAAGACCAGGACCACGCTGCGCACGCAGAGCTCCCCCGGCGGCGACGGCTTCAACGAGCTCTCGTTCGAGGATCGTGCCGGCGGCGAGCAGGTCTTCTTGCACGCGCAGCGCGACCTCGTCGAGACGGTGAAGCGCAACGAGGTCATCTCGGTCGGGAGCGACCGGCAGGCATCGATCGGTCGCCACGATTCGCTGTCGGTCGGCGGCGATCAGCACGTCACGGTGGACGGCAATCAGACGCTCGTGGTCGACGGCGGCGGGAAGGCGGGCACCAAGGGCACGACCGCGGCCATCAAGGGCGCATTCGAGGTCCGCGTGACCGAGCCCGGGCACCTGCTCATCGACGCGGCCAGCTCGATCACGCTCCAATGTGGCGCCAGTTCGATCACGATCGATCCCACGTCGATCAAGGTGGCGGCGGGGGCCGGGACGTTCGCGACGTTCGATGTCGAGGCGACGGTGATGGCGGCGGGCGGTGCGACCGCCACCCTCAGTGAGGCGGTCGCGATGCGTTCGGCGGCGGGCAGCGCGATGAGCCTCTCGGGGGCGGTGCAGGCAAACTCCGCGGTCGGCAGCACGCTGGCGCTGGGCGATGGTGTCGTCGTGACCTCGGCGGGCGCCGCGACGCTGACGCTCGACCTCGACGCCGCACTCGCGGGCTCGTCCGTCACGGCCCAGGCCGGCATGGGCAGCGCGCTGGTCCTGAACGAAGCCGCCGCCTTGACCGGCCTGACGACGGCGACCTGCACCGCCGGCGGCGCGACCGGCGGCCGGCTCGAACTGGGCGGTACCGGTGCCGACCTGCAAGGCATGAAGGTCGGGATCACGGCCGCGGCGCTCGCCGAGGTCGTCGGCAAGCTCGTGAAGATCAACTGAAGCACGCGCGGTCCATCGGGCCGCCACCGCCGCTCTCTCGCACACGCCATGTCCGCGCACGCCGCCACGCTCGAGCCGCTCATCGAAGAGCTCGCGATGTTCGTGGGCGATCCTCGCTGCAAGCTCCTCCACGTGCGCGTGGGGATCGGGCTTCGGCGCGCCGCCGTCGACCTGGTGCTCGCGCACGAGCACAGATCCGACAACCCCTCGCCCTTCGTCGTGTTCGAGCAGGGGCACACCACGGCAGTGCCAGGCTGGCTCTCGCGTGCGGGTCACGCCCGCGTGCAGCACGAGCAGCGCCGCGATGGCGCCGAGCCGCCGATCCCAGCGCTGCTTCCGGCGCCCCGAGCGAGCGACGAGCGGGTCGGCTTCGCCCTGCAGCTCCGCCAGCTGTTGGCCGCCGCGCCGCCCCGCACCGAAGGGCTCGTCGTCGTGCTCGCCCCCGCCGTTCTCGAGGCGCTGGCGCAGTGGCGCGATGCCGTCGGGATCTACGTCACCGCGGGCGAACTCGCCGACGTCCGCTGGATCGTCGTCGAGACCGAGCGAAGGACGCTGGACGCCCTCGCGGTCTCACTCGGTGACGCCGCCCGGCGTGTCGATGTGTTCGTGTCGCAGGATGCTGCGGCCGCCGACTTCGAGCAGCTGGTCTCCGGTTCCACGACGCCTGGGCCGAAGGGCGTCACGCCACCATCGCGCAAGGACGTCGCTGGTCCTGCGGACGCCGCCGGTGCACAGCGGGCCCAGCTTGGCACCCTGGTGCTCTCCGCCGCGCTCGCGGCGAGTCGGAGTCGATCGGTCGAGGCGATCGCGGCACAGACCCGCGCCCGCGACGTCTGCGAGTCTGCCGGCTGGTTCGACGAAGCGATCGCGATGGAGATCGTGCTCGGCGGATATCTCGTCGGCGCGGGCGCAGTACGGGACGCCGAGTCGAGCTTTCTGCGCGCGATCGAAGGCGCGCGCAAGCACGCGCGACCCGACAAGATCGCAACCGCGGGGTTCGGCCTCGGCGCCGCACGGACCATCCGCGGCGAGCGGCACACGGCCTTGGTCGCGTACGCCGAGGCTGCGCTCGCGGCCGAGGACAGCAAGAGCACGCTGCTCGCGATCGAGGGCAGCCGACTCGCAGGGCAAGCCGCGGCCGATCTCGGCATGGAGCCCCAGGCGATCACGTTCTTCGGCCGCGCGGTGCGGCTCGCGGAGGACAGCACCGAGGACGTCTCGCGGACCAGTGCCGCGATCGCAGCGCGCTCGCTCGCTGGGGTGTGTCGGCGGCGTCGACTGTTCGAGCGCGCCTCCGAACTCGAAGCCCAGGCCCGACGCTTCGCGAGCCCCGATGGTGCGCCCGAACGCGAGGTCCGTCCCGAGGCCCCCGAGCCCCCCAAGCCCCGGATCCCGATGGTCGCCGAGGCGCCCGAGGCCACCGGCGTGCTCACGCTCGAGGAGATCGCGCGCATGCACTGGGGGGGTGTCGCCGACGCTCCGTCGCCGCCGTCCGAAGGTTCCCGGAGCTGGACGCGCGACGAGATCCTCAGCCTGCAGCGCGCGGTCGATCATTCGCTCGACGACCGGACTAGTCAGATCCTCTCGCGCCACGAGCTGCGCGCGCTCCACGGTGACTCGGTGCAGGAGGTCCCGCCCACGCCGCACGTGGATCTCGAACCGGACCCGCGCGAGCCGGCCCCACTCGACCCGGCCCCGCCCGAGATGGCACCCCCCGTAGACCTGGAAGCTGCCGCCCACGCCGACGAGATCGCCGCCTTCGAGCAGGCCCTCGCGCGCATGAAGGCCTTCGGCGAAGGCCGCATCGTCATGCGCCGGGACGAACTCGAACTCATCCGCAAGCATCTCGGTGCGCCACAACGGGGCGCGAACGACGACGACGATACGAAGGACGCGGACTGATGCCGATCGCGAGTACGTGGCTCGATCTCGTCGTTGGTCTCGACACGCACGTCGAGGTGGTGCCGACCCCGGCCCCGACCCCAACGCCGTTTCCACATCCGCATTGCAGTGTGATCTGGGATCCCGCCGGATACGTCGCCGCCGAGGTCACGGGCATGCTGCTGGCGGCGGCCATGGGCACGTCGGTCGACCCGGGCGGACCGGTGCTCATCGGCGGGCAGATGGCGACAGTGACCGGCGACGCCGCGCGCATGCCCGCGTCGCACATCATCATGCCGCCGGGCACCAGCTTCGCGACCGGCGTCACGCCGAGCGACGCCGAGCTCCTCGTCGGCAGCAAGACGGTGCTGGTCCGCGGCAGCAATGCGGTGCGCGCTGGCGAAGTGGGCTTGTCGTGCTCGGAGCCGGTGCGCTTGCCGACCGCCCAGGTGGTGTCGACCTCGAGCGGTCCGAACGTCACGATGATCGGTGGCCCGCCGGCTCTCGACATCGGCGCCGCGGCGGGTCTGCTCGCGGGCAAGGCGGTGCGCAACACGTGGGTGTCCAAGCGACTACACCGCCTCGTCGACGCGGTGGTACCGAAGAAGTGGCAGCGCCTCCGCCGGCTGGTGCACAAGAGCGCCTGCTTTTTCACGGGCCATCCGGTCAACGTCGCCACCGGGACGGTGAGCACGGGCGCGACCGATCTCGCGCTGCCGGGCGCGATTCCGCTGGTCTTCGCGCGCGAGTACGACAGCAACTGGTGCGATCGCGACTCGCCGCTGGGCTTTGGTTGGAGTCACACGCTCGACCAGAAGATCTGGCTCGAGCGCGACCGAGTGGTGGTGCTCGCCGAGGACGGTCGCGAGCTCGAGTTCCCCACGGCCGGCTTTGCGGATCGTGTGATGCGCAAGGGCGATCGCGCGTGGCACCCCGTCTGCCGCCTCACGCTGCGCGCCCTGGGCGAGCTGCGCTGGGAGCTGACGGGTCCCGACGGGATCATCCGCGAGTTCGCGCCGGCACCGGGCGAGTCTGCGGGCGACAAGGACCGCGGGATGTCCCGCCTGGTGGCGATCCGCCGACGCGACGGAAACGGAGTCCAGCTCTCGTACGACGAGCGCGCTCGCCTGCACCACGTCGTCGATACCGGCGGTCGGATGGTCGAGTTCGAGCACGATGACGCGGGGCGGCTCCGCCGATTGTGGGTACCAGCGCAAGACGGCCGTGGCCTTCGTCAGCACGCGGAGTATCGGTACTCCCCGAGCGGCGATCTCGTCGACATCGTCGACGCCAACGGCAAGGCATGGCGGCTCGAATACGATGAGCACCTGCTCGTGCGCGAGCGCGATCGCAACGGTCTCTCGTTCTACTTCCAGTACGACGGGCGCGGGCGCTACGCACGGTGCACCCGCACGTGGGGCGACGACGGGATCTACGACCACCTGATCGGCTACGATCGCCAGGGTCTCACGACGGTGGTGACGAACTCGCTGGGCGAGGTGACGTCCTACGCGATGAACGGTCTGGGCCTCGTCACGGCGATCACACAGCCGGACGGCACCAAGCGTCAGCGGGAGTACGATGCGTCGACCTGGCTCGTCGCCGAGATCGACGAGCTCGATCAGGCGACGCGGTACACATACGACGAACGCGGCAACCTCGTGATGGCGGTCGCGCCCGACCGGGCGGTCACGAAGATCCGCTACGACGAGGACGATCGCGCGATCGAACTCGTGGATCCGGTGGGTGCGACGTGGTGCTGGCGCCATGACAGCTTCGGGCGGGTGCAGTCGCGCATCGATCCGCTGGGTCACCCGACGACCTACGTCTACGAGGATCGCGAACTCGTCGCCGTCATCGATGCCGCGGGTGCGCGCACGGCCTTCGCCTGGGACGGGGCAGGCAACCTCGTGTCGCGCACGCTGGCCAACGGCCGGAGCACCACCTGGCGGCACGATGCACTCGGCCAGATCGTCGAGGTGGGCGACGCGAACGGCAACGTGCAGCGCTGGAGCTACGACGCGCTCGGCCGGGTCGTTGGCATCGATCAGCCAGACGGCAACGCTCACCGCCGCGAGTACGACGGCGAAGGGAATCTCGTGCGCGCGTACGATCGGCGAGTCGATGTCCAGCTCCGCTACGTCGGGCGTGGCTGGCTCGCAGCGCGCGAGATCGCCGGCACCTCCGTTGGCTACCGCCATGACACGGAGGGGCAGCTCACCGCGGTCGTGGACGAGCACGGGACACAGCACTGCATCGAGCGCGATCCGGTGGGCCGCATCCACGCGGAGGTGACGCCAGACGGAAAGCGGACGATCTACGGCCGGGATGCCGCGGGCCGGGTGATCTTCGCCATCCACCGCGATGGCTCGCGATCGAGCTTCGAGCACGACGCCATGGGCCGGCGCACGAAGCTCGCCCATCCGGACGGCACGCTGGAGACCTTCGCCTATGACAAGGCCGGGCGCTTGCTCGAGGCGAAGAACGAGCATGCTCGCGTCAGCTTCGCGCGCGATGTCCTCGGGCGCGTGGTCGCGGAACGCAGCGAGCGCGCCGACACCTCGCACGAGGATCGCCGCGCGGTCGTGGTCGAGAGCCGGCGCGACCACCTTGGCCGCCGGGTCGGGCTGCGCTCCTCGCTCGGCGCCGAGCTGACGATCGAGCGCGACAGCGTCGGCGACGTCATCCGGATCGCGCAGGACGGCAAGTTGCGCGCCTGGGAGGCTCGCTTCACGCGAGACGGCCTGGGTCTGGAGGTCGAGCGCGCGCTACCGGGTGGCGCTCACTCTCACTGGTTGCGTGATGGCCTTGGATTGCCCACGCAGCATGTGTTCGGCCGGGAGGGCGGGCCGGTCCGTGCGCGGCGCTACGCGTGGGAGCCGGGCCTCCGGCTCCGCGCGATCCTCGAGGAGGGCGACGACCGCGAGTACGAACACGATGCGCGCGGCGCCCTGATGCGCGTCGTGGGTCAGGGGGGAAGGGTCGAAGGCCGCTTCCCCGACGCGGTCGGAAACGTCTTCGCGACACAGCAGCAGGCCTGCCGCGACTACGGACCCACAGGCGAGCTCCGCAGGATCCGCGGTGCCGACGTCGAATTCGATTACGATGCGCTCGGCCGTCTGTCGCACAAGCGCGCGGGATCCGGCGATACGTGGGGCTACCAGTGGAATGGCGCCCAAAGGCTCGTGCAGGTCGACCGCCCCGACGGTCACGCCGTCAGCATGGCCTACGACGCCCTCGGCCGGAGGCTGTGGAAGGACTTCCGCGGCAACAAGACGTGCTTCGTCTGGGACGGCGACGTTCCGTTGCACGAGTGGACCGAAGCCGCCGAGGCGCCCACGCGAACCCTCGATCGACGCGAGCAGTCGAAGGCGCGCTCACTGCTGGACGCGAAGGCGCAGCTACATCGCGCGTTCCCCGATGCGTGGCAGCCGCGTTGGGCGGCGCTGCTCGAGCACGACGCCGGCTTCGAGCGACTGCACGCGGAGCTTCGTGACGCCGAGGCTTCGGAGGCGCCGACCGATGCCGCGGGCCCGCTGCTGACATGGGTGTTCGAGCCCGGGAGCTTCGCGCCGCTCGCACGGCTGTCGGCCGACGAGGCCCACAGCATCGTCACCGACCACGTCGGGGCGCCGCTCGCGGTCTTCGACGAGCGCGGTAACGCGAGCGCAACCTTCGTCATCGACACCTACGGTCGCGCGCAGACGACCGGACGTGCCGAGTTGTGCCCGTTCCGGTTCGCGGGCCAGTACGCCGACCCGGAAACCGGTCTGCACTACAACCGTTTCCGCCACTACGACCCGGACACCGGGCAGTATGTCAGCCGCGACCCGCTGGGCCTTCGCGCGGGGCTCCGCGCCTACGCCTACGTCGACGACCCGACCACCTGGTCGGACCCACTTGGGCTCGCGAAGGCAGCCGGCGCAGGTGGTGGCTGCGCTCCGTCCGCGGCGCCCGAGGGTGGGATCGAGACGCCCTACGGTCCCGCGATGCAGTCGAGTGCGGCCGCCGCAGTCTCGGCCCGGCTCGAGGTGGAGCAGGGCGCACCGCTCTACGGCATCGGCACTCTTGGCAGGAGTGCGGCTGGCGAGGCACAGTTCTGGTCGCTCGAAGATCCGCTCGGTCGTGGCTTCGCGCAGCGCTACGGCATTCCTCCCGAGAACGTCATCGCGGCCGACTTCATCGAGTCGGGCAGCCTTCGCCCTGGCACTCCGTTTGTCACTCGCCCCGCGCCCCCGGTCGGTCCGAACCCTGGCGGCGGAATCGAGGTCGTGGTGCCGCCGGGCGGTGTCGCGTTGGAGAGTTTTTCGGTAGGAGCAGTGCCATGACGAATCTCGACATCACCGCGGCAACCCGTCGCTGCGCGACGGAACTCGACGGCCTCGGTCTTTCCGACTGGGCCGGTCGGCTACGCGACGCGATCGACTCCGCCTCGACGGGTGGTGAGCTCGTGATGGGGGTGCGTCACCAGCTGCGAAGTCTGCGAGCTTCGGGACAGGCGTTGCCGGCGGATCTGGGCGCGCTCATCGAGGAGATCATCGTGAAGATCGACGGGACCGGGTGGTGATCGACGACCCGGGGACTGGGCGGCGCCTCAGCCGTGACCCACCGCCCTCGTGGCGACGTCGAGGGTGAGGACCCGCAAAGCGGCGCCGCGCCGCCGTGGACGTCGGAGCCTGGGTCGCCATGAACAACCGCCGGCGTGATCGCGGCGCGCCAGTGCACGCTGGCGACGGGCGCGATCCTTGCGGACCGGGCCGCCTCGAAGCGCGCGGGATCGCCCCGCAGCGCCGGCCGCTCGCGCGCACGCCGGGCTCGCGGGGCGTCGACTGTGGCAACCGCGTCGCCGCGCCCTGTGGCCACGCAGCAGCGACGCGAAGGCGATCGCGATCCGTCGGTCACCATCGCCCGGCTTCTCGGCGCCGCATGCCGCATCCGCGGTGAAGGGCCCCACGCGCTGCGGTACCCTGACCGTCCCCGGCCAAGGTGCGCGCCGGGCTGTCAGCCGATGAGCGATCCGAACCTC
>JBBQJI010000102.1:0-15001 GCA_038325765.1 Nannocystales bacterium | reverse complement strand
GATCTCGCAGCGTCGAGGTCTCGTCTGGCTTCAATGAGGCCGTCGACGAACGTCGACGGAGACGCTACTCCTCCATTCCCTCCAGTAATATTTACGTCTGGCTTCAATGAGGCCGTCGACGAACGTCGACGGAGACGGCCTGTCAATTTATCCTTTCGTTCAAGGTGCTTGCAGCCTGCGCTGCGAGAGCCGGGGACGACAGCGAGTTTGCGGGGCGACTTGAGTCCGGAGTGCGCAGGGCGAATAGCCGGGAGGTGCTTAGAATCACTGGATTCGTTGGGAAGTCGAGCGGCGTCCCGAGGAGGATGGAGCACAGGACTGCTCGAATCACCGCCGACCCTTGTTCCTTCGATTGTCACAGAGCGCACACATTGCCGGGGCCGGGCCGGCCTAGATCACGATCACGGTCCGCTCGGGCGGCATGTAACGTCGACCCAAGGCCTCGATGCAGGAAGCCGCGCGGCCCTCTGTAGGCCCCAGATTGATCAGGAGAATCTGGTCCTCATCGAGGTCGATCAGGGCGTGCATACGGGCCGCCAGTGTAACCCGGGCCCGCTCGGTCAGGTCGCACTGGAACACCGAGAATTGCAAGTGTTCGCCATGGCCTCGGAGCAGCTTGAACACCGAGGTACGTCGCTCGTCGCTGCTGATGTCGTAGGTCACGATGTAGCGGGTCTTCATTGTCACCGCGTGGCAAAGGGGGGGTACTCCGCGATCTCGCCCAGGAGATAGCGGGCAAGCAGCCGGATCTGGACCTCGATGGTACGGCGGTAGCTGATGCGATAGCCGAAGATCGGATGCGCGATCTCCTCGTCCATCCGTCGCTCGTACGCACGTAGGAACTTGCCGCGGCCAGCGGGCGTGAGCGCGACCGCGCCGGCGCGGCGGATGAAGTCGGCGATGCGGAAGCCGCCGGTGTTGATTCCCGACAGCACGATCGAGTCCACGATGAGTGGGCGGAACTCTTCCATGATGTCGAGCGCGAGTGCCGGGCGTCCGTATCGAAGCTGATGGTAAAAGCCGAGATAAGGATCGAAGCCAACAACCTGTAGCGCGATCGTCACGTCCTTCGCGAGCATGGCGTAGCCGAACGAGAGCAGCGCATTGACCGGGTCGCGAGGCGGCCGCCGGTTCCGACCATCGAAGTCGAACGACATGTCGTGGGTTGGCGAAGCAACTCCAGGTGGAGTCAGTAGTGCCGACAGCGCCTCGAAGTACACGCGTGCGGCCGTGCCCTCCAAGCCAAGCAGCGACTCGAGACTGGGCGCGCCGCTCGAACTGGCCGCGAGCTCCTTCATCCGTGCCAGCGCCGTCACCGGAGCCTCCTCGGCATTCCTGCGAATCAACGTGCGACAGTTCCGGATCTTCACGGTGACAAGCCGACGTGCAATCGCGAGTGCCGCCGCCGGATTCGCTGCCGCCGCGAACTGCCGCCGCCGCAGGTCGACGTTCTTGTGATCCATGCCCCGCGTGAGCGCATAGAACCAGCCACCCGAGGACAAGTACGCGACCGAGATCCCGCGTCCAGACAGCTCCTGCAGCGCCTGGGTCGATACCTGCACGCTCCCGAACACGGCAACATGGGATGTGTCTGCGATCCTCACGAGGTGCTTTTCGCCGTCTCGGGTCTCGACGAGGAGCTCCTCTCCCCGCTTTCCAACCTTCGCGCCGGCCGACTGAACATAGAGCGGCAGTGCCTCATCCCGCGCAGGCGACAGGGGGCGAATCTCGCGGCCCTCACCGCCGATTCGTAGGAGGTTCGTTTCATCCGGCAGACAGATGCTCACCAGCGAACAGCCCGGACACTTGGGGCTGTCGATGAGCGGCGGTGGCGGTACGGGCTGGCTGGCCGACACGCGAAGCTCCGCCAGCAATGCGCGGGTCCGGGCTCGCAGCGTCTCGTCGAGGACCACCTCGACCCGCTGCTTGGACTTCACGAAGTAGATCACCCCACGCTCGACCTGGTAGCCGTTCTCCTCCAGGATCAACCCTTGCGCGCAAAGCTGAACGCGCTCCGGCTCCCACGATTGCGCGTCGTTGTCAGGCGCCCTCCCGCGCTTGTAGTCGACGGGCGTCGCCGCATTCCCGGTCGCCTCGACGAGATCCATCTTGGCGATCAGTCCCAGCCCTGGCGCGGAGAGCGTGATGGAGCGCGCGTGCACGCGATCTTCCGCCGGGGCATCGGGGTCCGGGAGGTCGCCCCGCTCGACATCGACGTTCCGGTGCTGGAACCGGCCATCGACCGTCGCGGCGTTGTCGACGAAGTCACCCTGAACCCACTCGAGATAGGCGAGTCGAGGACAGTACGCATGCTCGTTCAGCATGCGCACGGGAACGAGGTCCGGTGCCTCGAGCTCCTTCACCGTCGGGTCGCCTGTCGGGTGCGCGGGCCACGCGAGATCGCGCTGGCTCGCTCGCTCGCGCGAAGCGGCCGGGCGATCGCCGTCGACAGCACCGATCGCCCCGCGGCACGGACATGGACCGCGCGGATGCGCTCGGCGAGGCCCACCGGTGAGATCACCCGCACCTCCGCGCCGAAGCCCAGCAGCCACCGCTCGAGCTCGTCCGGTGCTCCGATCCGAAGGTGAAGTGCCACTTCGCCCCCTCCGTCCTCTACCAGGCGTTGACTCGGGTGCCAGGTTCGCTCGCGGATCTCACCAGCAACCGCCGATGAGAAGCGAAGCTCGACGACCTCGAGCTGGTCTCGGTACCAAACGCGAAACGCGTGCTCCAGCACGCCGCGCCGCGGCACCGATGCGACAGCCGACGTCGGCAATGATTCGACGGCGAGGATCCGATGGACGGCGAACACGCGCATCGCCCCGCGCAGGCGACACCAGCTCGGCACATACATGGCCTCGAGCCCGCCATCCCAGTGCAGGTATCCCGGCTCGATCACCCGATCGGTCACCTCGCCTTGGGGCGTCCGGTATCGAATCCAGACTGCATGCTGGTCGCGGATCGACGCAGCGAGCTCGTCGATCACAGCGGCATGCTTGCCGTAGTCGATCGTCGCGTGTGGCCGTACCGCGATCGACGACGGCCCGGCTTCGAGCGCCAAGGACTGCTGCGACCCCGAGGATGTCAGCCGCGACCACAGGCTCTCGAGTGATCGCCCGACGAAGGTACCGCGCAGCCCAGGTGCCAGGTGCCGCGCCACGAAGAGCGATAACAGCTCACTGCGAGCCGCGCCGACCACGGAGGCCGGCAACCAGCCATCGGCGAGTTGCCAATGACCTGGATGTTTCGGGTTCGCCGCGAGCGGGGCGCCTGCTTTCAGCAGGACATCACGTGCCCGGTACACGTTGCGAAGCGGGTAGCCACGCTCCTCGGCAAACGCCTTGAGGACGACGCCGCGTCGCGAACGACTCATCGCCACCAGCAGCGCGAGGGCTCGTACGACCTGCGAGTCGGCGCCTGGCTTGGCGCGGCGGATCGGCGGTCGCCGTCGCGTTGCGGGCGTGTCATCCATGCGCTGGTGGTCTTTCCCAGTGAAGACTTCCGTCCATCGTGAACAGCAATCCTGCAGCGACGGTGCCTGCAGGCTCGCACAGCGGCTCGATCGCCTTCGCGTACCCCCGGATCTGGGCGTGGTACCGCTCCTCGATCGCGTCCGCCGATGTCGGCGGGTGGTCGGTTTTGAAATCGATCACGATGAGGTCGCCCGCGCGACACACGATGAGATCCGCGAATCCGGCGCGGACCGTGCCGTCCGTCATCCTGCAGGCAAGCGGATACTCGACACGGCGCTCGATCGCGGGCGCGAGCCATCCCTGTGCGGCGAGCACGTGCAGGGCACGAGTCACGTCTGCGGTCGCTTCGTCCTCGTACCGCCTGAATCGGGTCTGATCCATCGCGCGCCGTACGGCAGCCTCCGGCGTCGCCCCGTCACGCAGCACGTGCGCGATCGCGAGATGCACGACCTCACCAAACGCAGTGCCGTACCGCCCTGACTTACCCCACCAGCTCCGCGTCGAGCTGGCATCGGTGAACGCGACGGGACGATCGCGTTCGCGGGCCGCCGTGGCCCACCGCCCCTCGAGCGCAGCGGTGATCGCGCCATCTCGCGTGGTGATCTCGCCCGGCGCGATAGGCTGCGACTTCGCCGCGGTGAACCATGCCGCCGGCTCGGCTCGTGAGTGACATGGCACGCAGAACACCAGGGGATCACTGCTGTATCCGGTTCCGAGCAAGCTCGCCCACATCCAGCGAGCGTCGTCACCGGCGATCGCCGGGACCACCAGCAGGTCACGAGCGCGCGTGGCCGCGACGTACGCGAGTCGTCTTCGCTCTGCTTCACGAAGCACGCGCTCCTCCGCCTCGAGGTCTGCGCCGGCAGGCTCGTCCCAGGTGAGGCCATCGAGTCGAAGACTCCAGGCGCGGCCTTCACGATCCGCAACGAACGCGCTCCGCAACCCTTCGTCGGTCCAGGCGCCGCGTGCATCCCACAGCACCACGACCGGAAACTCGAGCCCCTTCGCCTGGTGGATCGTCGTCACCGACACGGCGTCCGCTCCGACCGGATGCGGTGGATCGAGCTGCGCAGGAACATCGAGCCACGCCCGGACCAGCTCCATGGTCGCGTCGAGCTCCAGGTGCTGGGCCGCTGCCTGGGCGTCGAGTTGAAAACATAGCTCGTAGAGCGACGCCAATCGCTGTCGACCGTTGGGGCCAAGCGCGGCCGTGCGCCCGAATCCCGTCTGCTCCAGGAGCGCTCGAGCCGTGGCACCGGGGCTCCTGAGGAAGCGCCAGCGCCGGACCTCGGCGATGATCTGCCTCGCTGCCGCGACGACACCACCCGGCAAGGCTCGGTCGTATCGCGCCAGGTCGTCGCGCTCCAGCGCGAAGAACGGCGGCTGGAGGAGACCGACCGTGGCGACGCCATCATCACGATCCGCGATCGCGCACAGACCCCGGAGGAACTGCTGGACCATCGGATCCGACAAGAACAGCGATCCGCCTCTCGCCGCAAAGGGAACTTCGTCTCGCTCGAATGCTGCGAAGAGGCGCGGGAGATTCGAGGTCCGCATCGCCAGCACGGCGATGTCACCGTAGCCGATCGCCCGTTGACGTCCCGTCCACCGGTCCGTGATGGCGACGCCACCCGACATCACGAGATGCCGCAGGTAGCGAGCGAGCGCATCGGCTTCCAGCGCGCGGGTCGTGTCGAACGAGGCACCTGCTGACTCCGTCAACTGCAACGCGTGAACCGGCGCCCCCGCACCGACCTCGCTGCGCCGCCCGCCCGCGAGCGGACGGTGGGCGATGCCGCCGGGTCCCCGCTCCGTCTCGCCGAGCATCGCGGCGCAGCGAGCGTTGAGCCATGTCACGAGCCGCTCGGTGCTCCGAAACGACGTCACCAGCTCCACGCGTAGACACGGGGACGCGCCGACCCGCTCGAGCACCCGGCGATAGGACTCGAGGTCGGCCCGGCGGAACCGATAGATCGACTGCTTGGGATCGCCCACGATCGTGAGCCTGCCGGGACCGAGGATGACGTCGCTCCACGTACGGGCCCGCGCTCCTTCTTCACAAAGGAACATCACGACCTCGGCCTGCAACGGATCCGTATCCTGAAACTCGTCCACGAGCACATGATCGAACAGCGCCTGACAATCGCCGCGCGCGACCAAGTCGTCACGCAACAGATTCCGGAGCTTGAGCAGCAGGTCGACATGGTCGACGGCCTGCCGCTGGGACTTGACGCGCTCGTACAGCGCCAGGATCACCGGGCGCAGCCGCACCAGGCGCATCGCCAACCAGCGGCGAAGCGGCGCCAGCAAGTCATCGCGTAGCGGCCGCTCGCGCACGGGACACTTGCGCTGATCGCCGGCGAAGGCCTTCCATGCGTTCCAGGCGTGCGTGTCGCCGGCGAACTCGAGCTTCCATCGCGGTGCGTCCTTCGCCTTGCCGCGCGGCCCTCGTTCGACGTGATTCACGAGGTCCCTGTACGTCTCCTCCGGAGCCGACAGACCGCACGCCACGCGGGCGCGCTGCGCGAGCTCGCGCAACCATCGGGCGCCCGGGGAGTCGGCAGCGAGCGGCGCTACCAGCTCCTCGAGCTCGGCGGTGTAGCGCTCGAGCTGGTCGCGCTGGAGCTCGAGTGCAGGCGGATCGGGAACCTCGACATCTCGCTGGGTGATGAGGTCATAGACGAGCGAGTCCACCCCGGGGACGGACCGGTGCCACCCGTCATACGAGTAGAGCCGGATCCCTGCCACCTGGACCGCGGCCAGCGTCGCAGTGACCTCGGCTGCGCGCGGGGCCGCAGCCGTGCCTGCGAGCAGCTCGGGTAGCGACCCTTCGTCAGCGCGCTGCACCAGCTGATCGAAGCACGCGCGCGCGAGCACGGCGTCCTGCTCTTCTAGCTCGTAGTGCGGGTCGAGCCGTGCCGTCATGGCCCACCGCCGGAGCAAGCCGTCGGCGAAGCCGTGAATGGTCCCGATACTCGCGGTGTCCACGCCGACCAGCGCGGCCCGCAGCAGACCCGCACGCGGACTATCGGCGGCCGAATCGGCGAGCTCACTCAGTAGCTCCTGCCGTGTCCGAACGCGCAGCTCACCGGCGGCCTTGCGCGTGAACGTGATCGCGGCGATGCGCTCGATCGGAAGGGGCACGGAGGGGCCGCGCGGCGCGACCAGCTCGACGATGCGACTCACGATCACGCTGGTCTTGCCGGTCCCGGCCGAGGCCTCGACCACGACGTTCCGGCGGCGCTCGGAGATCGCCGCGGTTCGCGCCGCCGCATCTACGAGCTCGGTCACGACTTGATCTCCCGGTACCGCGCGATCAGGTCGTGGGCATCGTGAGCCGGTGGAGGCGCAGGCATTGCGCGGTCTGTGCACACCGGCGCAAACTCGCAGTACCTACAATCGCGGTCGTCGGGTGTGGCGACGAAGACCTGGCGGTGTAGCAGTCCCGCAGCGACGCTCAGCCACTCGCGTCCGGCCTCGCGCAGCACCGGCATGTCGGCGCGAAATGACCGCTCGCGCGAGGCGCTCGATGGATCGACGTAGGCGTATGCGACCTCGATCGTCGACGGTATGTGGAGCGACGGCGCGAGCGTACCGGCGACCTCGGCATAGAGCGCGAGCTGGAGATCGATCGTGACGGTTGGCCCCTCGTCGGGGCCAATGCGGGGTCTCGCAACACCCGACTTCAGGTCGCGCACGAGCGTGCAGTTGCGCTCGGTGTCCACGCGATCGATCCGGCCGTGCACGTGCAACGCCCCCTCCGGGGTGTCGAGCACCACGCCGTCGAATGGCAGCTCGCTCGCCACGAGCTCCCGTGGCTCCCCGCTCGCCCAATCGTCGGTGAGAAAGCGCTGGATGTCGCGGCCGAGCCTGGCTCGGGCTGCCTCGATCGCTACGCTCCCCATCAGGACGTTCGCCTCCAGGTAGCGCGCGAACTCATCGGCCGCGACCGCATCTACCTGTTCGAGCCAGCTCGTCAGTGACTGCTCGCGACGGCCGAATGCGACCCCATGTTCACGGGCAAAGCGATCGGCCACGGCATGCAGCAGTTGCCCGTACGGCAATGGGTCGATCCGATGCGCCGCCGCTCGCGCGACGTGTGGCAAGTTCACCAGGACCCGCTGCCACAGGAATCGTCGCGGACATTGCAACAGCATCGCCAGCGACCCCGCCGAGATCGGGCTACTCGCGGCGACCCCGGGGACCGTCATCGGCAATGCGGCGCCGCCCACGACGTCGAAGCCGCGTTCACGGCAGTGCGCCAGCGCGGCGGGCGACACGACATCAGCCAGCCAGTGGCTCGGTTGTGCTCGCGTCGCGGCCGCCACCGCGTGCCAGGCCGAAGGGAGCAATGGCGACCGGATCTCCTGCTCCAGGCGTGCTGCGCGTGCCGGCCGAAATGCATCGCGCTCGAGGTCTTCTCCACGCGGGATGGCGCGGGGTCGCGCGCCGGTCACCGCGTGGGGTCGCCCCAGCGCCGCGACGACGTCGTGAATCACGGAGGCCGGCTCGCGCTCGCTGCCAGCGATATCGCGCGGGACGGACAGCACCAGCCGCGACCGCGCCCCGCGGATCACGCGGTGCAGCAGGTGGCTGCGGCTCTCGGCGTAGCTCGCTGCCGTGATGATCGAGTGGCGCGGCAGGCGTTGTCGGAGCTCCGGCACCAGCAAGGCGTCCCGGCGAAGGGTCCCGGGATACATTCCCTCCGCGAGGCCTACGATCCGGACGGCGGTGAACTCCAGGCCCGCGGCCTCGGCGATCGTCCCGACGAACACGGCGGGCTCTCCGAAGCGACCGTCCAGATGCGAAGCCGCGGTCACGCGATCGATGATCAGGCGGAGCGCAGCGGGTCCCATCAGATCTTCGCAGACGCGCTCGGCGCCCAGCGCACGCAGCTCCGCGTCGAGCGGCTCGAGGACGTCGCTCAGGGCGGCGGCCACCACCAGATGCGTTCGCGCGAACGCGGTCACGGCGCGCCAGATCGCCAGAACGTCGCCGCCGCGGTGTACCAGCGCCGCGACTTCCAGCAGCCCCTCGATGGCGGGACCCACCCCACGGGTTCGCGCGTCGCGGTCCAGCTCCGAGAGCCGCCGACTCCACCGGAGGGCGCCCTCCGGGAAGGCCTCGGTGCCACCGGCGCCCCCGAGCGCGGCGACCGCCGCCCGTGCTCGACGCGGGGACAGCGGGCGTTCGTCGCCCACGCGACGTAGCTTCGCCAGGAGCGCGATCATCGCGTCGGCAGGCAAGTGCTGATCGAGTGCGCGCAGCACCATCAGGAACCGCGATCCGGATGGGGTGGCGCCCACCGGGCGGCCCGGGGCCAGGTAAGTGGGCCGCGGGCGATCGCGCTCGGTCACGTCGCCCACGAGCCAGGAGAGCTCGGCGAGTCGGTCCGACACCCGCGGCGCGAGGGCGCTCGAGGTCACGAGGACCGCGAGGTCCTGCAGGGGCGTGCCGTGCCGGTATACCTCGTCGACCACCCACGCCGCTGTCGCGTCGAGCTCCTCGGCGCCGCCGGCGTGGGACTCGATGCTCACCGTGCCGTCGGGTCCACCGCTCCGCGGCCGGTCCGGCGCGGCGAGCGCGGTCGGGCTCGCGAAGAGCAGCGCGCTGGCAAGTGCCAGCTCCGACGACGCTGGTGCTGGCACGGGATTCCAGCGGGCGTGCGCGGCCGCCACCACGTCGCCGTACTGCGAGGCCATACGAGCGACGACCCCATCACCGTTCGGTCGCGCCGCGGCCGCCGCGAGCGTGATGCTCGGCGTGGCGCGAAGGAACCGAGCTTCGACGGAGGTATTACCTGGCGTCGTCAGCGCGAGCGTCGGTCCCGCGTATGGCCACGCGCAAGGATCGGCCGCGAGCACGAACGCGGCCTCCGCCGTGATGCGTGCGCCCGTCCACGAGCCGCCAGCGCTGAGGTCGAGGCAGCGCCATGCCGCGGCCAGCCCGGTGGCGCGGTCGTCGTTGAGGAGCGCCAGATCATCCGGGCGCAGCCCGCCGGACTCGAGCTGCTCGATGGTCGTCGCGAACGCCTCACCCCACCCCGGCGTGTCGAGGTCGTAGCCGAGATAGGCAACAAGTTCCCGTTGCCGTGCGAGCTGCCGCAACCGGAGCGGCCGCCGGATCTCCTCGCCAGGATGGAATGCGACCTTCGCGTGCTCGAGCACCGCACGCGCCGCCGCTTCGAGCGTCACGAAGCGCGCGCCGACGAGCCCACGCGGATGCGACTGCAGCAGCTCCACCCGCAGCTGATGGGCGTGGGCCTCGGTGGGCACGACCACCGTGCGCGACGGAAGGCGGCTGCCGTCGTCGAGCGCCGCGATCGCCGCGGCCCAGTCGGCAAGGCAGCCAACCACCCTGCAACCCACTGGCTCACTCGCTGCCACCGTGAACACCTCCCTGCCACGCTCCCGACGAAGACGGCGCAGACCAGGCTACGCGATCTCCTGTCTTCGACGAAAGCAGAACATCTCCGAGCTGGGGTAACGATCAGGTGTCGGAGCCGTCGGAGCCGTCGGAGCCGTCGGAGCCGGCTGCAAGATACCGCAACTCCATTGGCCAGTGCCCACGTCTCGAACTCGGCGCCGGTGCAGGGCAAACGAGCACCACCGCGCTCCGTCAGCTCGTCGATGAGGCTGGCCGCCTCCGCGAGCGGCACCACGCCGGTATGGACACCGGCACCAATGAGCGCGAGCGAGCGACGCACCGACAGACCACGCGTTCTCGCCGCAGTCACTGCGGATTGATCGTCGGTGATGACGACTGCGCCGTGGACCTCCGCCCACGCGAGCAGAGACGACTCCCCGACGTTGCGGTTATCCGATCCAAGAATCCTGGTGTACGCGCTGAAGGCAAGCAGCTCGTCGAACGAGTCTGATCTCACGACCTCGAGCCATGGCAGCGCAGCGACAGCGCCCAAGGCCGGGGTCGAACGGACGGCGCGGTCGATCTCCGCGAGCACCGCCGGCGTGACGACGCGCCTGAGCCCGGCGGTCAAGGCGTCGAGCGTGTGGAGCCGGTCGGCGCAGGCGAACGGGCTCAGCACGGACGTATCGAACGCCAGGGTCGGCACGGATCACGCCGGCAGTGGCTCGAGATCCGCCGCGATCGCCTCCAGCGTGAGCACCCGCTCGACGGGAAGGTCCCGTGCGAGCACGGTCCCATGAAGAAGCTCGAGGACCCGCGATGCGCCAAGCTTTCCTCGCTTCAGTAGGTTGACCACGGCGGCCGCGTACATCGGCGGAATCAGCGGGGGAATCACATCATCGCGAACCCGCAGCCCACGCTCGGCATACTCGAAACTCGTCGGCTTTGCGGCCGCGATGAACGCCGCCTGCTCCTCGCTGATGCACCGAGCTCGCGCGAGTTGCGCGCACGTCGCCGACCAGCTCGTCCCGAACTCCACGGCGACCCGGATCGCAGCGTCGCGGGCGTCCGAGCCGCCCCCGAACTCGCGCCATCTCTGATCGATCGCGGAGCGCGGCATCAAGAAGTGAATCGCGAACGCGTTGATGATCTTCTCGCGTTCCGAGCCGCCCGCATCGACAACCCACTCGGATGCGTATTCGTCGGCGAGGATGTGGTGACCGAGCTCGTGGGCGATCGTGAACCTGCGACGAATACTCTCGGCGGCGCCGCCAATCAGCGCGACTCCGCCTCTCGCAAGCGCGACGTACGAACCGTCGATTCGCAGGCGGTCGTCAGATGGGCTCGCGAGCACGAACGCATACAGCCCGAGTCGCTCGGCGACGCGGACGATGTCCCAGACCGGCTCCCCGGCAGCAAGCCCGGCGGCACGACGTGCAGCCTGCGCGACCACCTCGGTCTCCGCGATCGACGCCACGGGCTGGCTCGTGGCGGACAGGGCGGACAGCGCAGGCGGATTCAATGCGCCGAGTGCGATGATCTGCTCGACATCCTGGGCCAGCATCTCCAGCTGTACATCCTCGAATCGCGAGACCTCGCGCTCGGCGCGACGACTCACCACCGAAGGCGGTGGCGTCGCGACGAACCACGCGATCGGGCGCCGCAGTGCTGACGCGAGCCGTGCCAGCTCCAGCGAGTCCACGGTCCGCTGCCCGTTCTCGATCTTCGTGATGGCGGTGCGCTCCAGCTCGACAGCGGACGCGAGCTCCGCCTGGGTCAGCCCAGCGTCCTTGCGCGCGCGAACGACACGATTCCCAAGCTCTTCCCAGGGGTTCGGCATCAAGTGCGAAAGTAGCACATTGCCGCCAGCCCTTCGGTTCTTCGCTATTCGTCGTCGTCCGCGCCGAAGAACTTCGACTCCTCGTGCATGTCGTACTTCCGTGCGACTTTGGGGTCGGTGGTCGTTAGACGCGCGTAGTCGTTCGCGGCATTTTGCCCTTCGAGGATGACACCGTCCGCCTGCATGGCACGCAACTCCACCGCGGCGGCCACGATCATCGGGTCGAGCGACAGCGCGTCGAGCGTCAGGAACTGGTTCGGCCAGAGCCGCACGTACTTCTTCGGCGTGGCGTGGAGCGCGTCCCACAGGCCGGCGTACGTCGGTCGAACGTACGCGTCGAGTCGATCGCCGAATGTGCGTGGCAGTTGCTGAATGGTGATGAGCTGCTGGACGTCGACGAGATCCTTCGCGCGGTCTGCGCCGCCGGTCATGCCCGACGCGAGCTTCAGCTCGACCAGGCATGTGAGACCGATGAACTTGACGCCGTCGTACTCGACCGGCTCGGTGTCCGCCGGGCGCGGGAAGCTCACCGGCTGGGGCTTGCCGTTCCCGGGGAAATCGCCCGTGCGCACAAACTCGATCTTCACCAAGGTGCTCGTGTCCCGAATGTTCTTCGCCCCTGCGAATTCGACCTTGTAACCGCGCCCGACAAGCTCCTCGTGCATACGCTTCAAGTCCGGCCGAGCGATGAGGATGTCGATGTCCTCGGTCATCCGCACGTAGCCGTGCGCGGTCAGTGCCAATCCGCCGATGACGGCGTACGGGATGCGCAGCTCGTCGAGCCTCTTGCTGAGCTCACGCAGCGTCTCGAGCAGCTTGCCCGAACCATCGAAGAAACGCGCCGACTCGGTCATGGCCCACCGGGGATCTTGCTGCAACCGTTGCTCGTAGGCGACATCGATCGGCAGCCGCTGCACGGGATGAGCAGGCATCATCGGTACTCCCGCGGAAAGTCCCGGTCCACTTCTAGACGATATCATCCTGCCCCGACGACGCGGCGAACTGTCTGACGGGACCGCCCCGCGCGGCCGCACATTGTGCGCCGAGCATCGTCCAACTGTTGCCCGAGGCAGCGACCTCCATCATATAAACTTAGTCATGTACCTCGTCTTCGAAGCGGCGAGCGCGACGCACACGAATGAATCGACGGCGTGATAACGGCGGCGGTCAGATGGTCCGCTCGGCCGCAGCGGGTCGCCATAATTTTGCCGCGAACAGCCCAAGCCCGAAGTGCGAGCCGTATCCGAGGGTAATCGGCCCTGGTACTGACTCCGCGAAGACGAGCCGCACCGCGAATCCGGCATCGACGGGCGGCGGCTTGGCTGGGTAGCGACGGACTCGTACCGCATGACGGAGTGAACGCGTTGTCTCATCCCAGGGCAGCACCTCGACGGTAGCGGACGGGAGGCCGCGAGAAGCCAGCTCAGAGAGCACTTGTCCCTCGACCGTGTTCGCGCCTCGTCGCTTGGCGTGTCGCGGAGGGACGAACGGCGAGATTGTGGTCCAGGTTCGCGCGTCGCCTTCACCGAGAATAATTGCGACGGATTCGCCTAGAGGGGACGGCAGTTGTCGAAGCGACCGCAGATCCCCTTGGCCGGCAAGCGCGACCTGCAGCTCGCCGACGCCGCCCTTTGTCCATGTCCGTTTGAGACTGCGGATTGCCTCCTGAGCCACCGGCCCGAGCCCCATCGGCGCGTGGACAACAATGTGGTCGAGATGCCCGTCTCCGTCGAGGTCGAGGGGAAGTAGGTGCGCGTGCCGGTGCCCTTTGAGTGGCGCGCCTTCGGAGTCCTTGCCCGTCAACTCGGAGCAGTTCATCCGAGAGCCTTTCCCACCCGTCGCGATGAGCGCCCGATGCAGCAGCTCCGCCTGCGGCAACGCCCGGCTCAACGGCGGAAGCGAGGAACGACTGCCACTTGGAGTCGTCAGCGCCAGTAGCATCGTCGTCACCGTTGCCGGGGTCGTATGCTTCGCTGCGACCGCTGGACCAACCTGCAGTGCATCGGTGCGACGCCAATAGAGAACGCGGCGAGATCCTGGCGGCTGACTCCAGCGATGTGCTTTCCACCAGGCGGTATCGCGCTGCAAACATTCGTCGAGGTCTACTGGGTAGGGCGCGAGCGCGGCAGCTCGGCTCTTCTCGAGGCTCTTTGGCGTCTTCTTGCCCTCTGGCAGTGGGAATGGCGCGAGCACTTTACTCACTGCGTCGGCGCGCCATTTCCCATAAGCGCTGACGTCCTCCGGTGCCATCAGCGATACCTGTTCCCAGCCTCGGTCAGGGCGATGTCCGTCGACATGTGGATACGCATCGGGTTCTCTTGCGAGCGCTGCGTCATCTGGCAGCGCCCGTCCGATCACCCAGCTCTCGCTGCGCCCCAAATAGCCCAGGTGCTCGGCAAGCGCCGCAAACAGTGACTGCGCGTCGGGAGCGAGAGCACAGTTCCATCGAATCGCGAGGGCTCCCTGGCCCACGTCGGCCCACGTGTCGAACACCAGCGTCGTCTTCTCCCGCAGGGTCTTGTTGCCGAGCACGCCGGTCGGCATGAAGTGCCGGCTATGCGCGAGCGAGGCCGGGGGGAGAATATAGCGAGGTAGCGTGCTAGCGAGAGCTTCGCAAAGCGTTCGCGCGGCGGCTGGCGGCTCATTCCAACCCTGCGTTGCATACCCGCAGGCGAGCAATGCGCGAATGATCCGCCAGGGGCTCGGGGGCCACTCGACGAGCCCCTCGTTGACATGGTGTCCCCAGGGTGTCGCGTGGTAGCGCCCGCCAGGGAACGTGAGCAGAAGCGTCGGCATTGATCAGGCCTTGGCGTCTTCGTCGTCGTCATCCTCGTCCTCGTCGTTTTCGACGGCCGCGCTCTTCTTCTCATCGCTGCCTTTTCGCAACTCTTCCTCGAAGGAGAGGTTCGTATGGGTCATAAGGTCCTTGCAGGCTTCGATCGCCGATGGCATCGCAGCCTCAAGCGCGTCGAGCGAAGGAAGCACAAAGCCTGCCGGACGGTGCGCCTGGATGGTTCCGCGGTTCACCGGCTCGAGATCGCAGGCGGTGCGAAGTCGGAGGTCGCCGTCGAGAAGCTTCCGTACGCGATGGAGCGCCAGCAGAACCAGTAGCTCGGTGGCTCTATCTCCGAGTCCGTAGCCGCGGAGCTGCGCGAGGTCGATGTTGACGTGGCAGTCGATGCTCGCCGCCGTGAACTCGTCGCGCGCGAATGGAACGTTCCCGAAGCCGTCCTTGGTCACCCCGGACGGGTTCACGTGATCGTTCTTCACGCCGCCAGACGCGGCGACCTTGGCGCCAGATGCCTCGATGAAAGCGGAAACA
>JBBQJI010000101.1:0-15078 GCA_038325765.1 Nannocystales bacterium | reverse complement strand
TCCTGCACCTCGAGGACGAGATCGACCTCGGCCCGGCGATCCGCTGCCCGGTGTATGCGTTCGGCTACGACTGGCGCAAGAGCAACGGCGACTCCGCCGCGAAGTTGATCGAGTTTACGCGCGCGACGCTCGACACCGAGGCAGCAGATCACGCAGGAGCGACGCGCCTGCGCTGACCGCCGCCGGAATGTTCTCGTCGGCGGCGGCCATCGTCAGATCCCGTAGGTGCTCGAGGGCGAGTTTCTGTGCCGAGTCCCCGGCGTGGTCCGCCAGGTCGATCGCCGACTCGAACACGAACGCCATCGTCGCGGTCCATTGGGCCTTCGGGTCGCGGGCATCCAGCGGCTCGTCGAGTCCGAGGGCACGTACGCCGATCGCCGCGAGCTCCACCGCGCGGGCGATGATCTCCGGGTCGTCGGTCGGGCTGAGCTCCGACACCAGGGTCGCGACGTCGCCCTTGCCGCCGCGCGCGACGAGCTCGGCGAGGACCTCGAGGGCGATTGCGACGGCCGGCGCCGCCGTCCAGGTGCCCGCCTTGCATCGACTCCCGTCATCCGTCGAGCAGCGCAGGGCGAGCAGCGTGTTCAGCACGGCGAGTACCTCGGTCGACGACGGCGAGTTCGCCTTGCCCAGCCAACTCACGACCGCCAAGCGCAGCGCGATGTCGACGGCGGGGGCGACCACGGCGTATCGGGAGCCGCTGTGTTCGCGGAGGAATTTCCACGTCGTGGTCCCGATCGTCCCGATGAGATCGGCGACGAGCGCCGGGATCATGCGACGGGGAGCCTCGGCGAGCTGATCGAGCGGGACGTCCGTCAGCAGGGTGCAGGTCGCCGGGAAGGCGAGCTTCGACGTCGTCGGCTGTCCCGCATAGGGGTGCTTGGCGAGCTCTCTCTTCGCCTTCTCCTTCGTGGGCGCGCCGTCGGCGTTCGCCATGCTTGGCGTCTTCGGCATCCCCGGGACCCACGGGAGCTCGACGCTGCACACCGCCCGCCGGATGCGGCGCTGGAGGAAGGCGAGGCCGTTCTGCTTGGCCCGTTCGACCGCGATCTCGGTGACGAGCCCGAGCAGCTCCGCGACCGGCTCGGGGACCGGCCCGTCGAGGGGACCGCCCTTGCGGAGGCCATCGACCCGCTCGACGGAGAGAGTCGATGCGCGCGCCGGGGTGCCGTCGATGCGCTCCGCGTCGCAGGTCGGCTCCTTCTTCTTCCCGATCGCCTCGGCGAGGGCGCAGCGCGCCCGCAGCACTCGCACGCGACGCTCGGCGTCGACGCTCCCTGGCTTCGGCTCCGCGTCGAGCACCTCGTTCGGAGTCGGCGCCTTCTCCTCCTCGGCCGGGGCCGGCGCCGCGATTGCGAGAAAGAGGACGATCATCATCGAGTTCATGCCTTGGTCTCCGCGGTGTCGGTCATCGTCGTCGTCCCGCTCGTCGCCGCCTTCTCGATCAGCGCCTTGGTGCGTGCCTCGGTCAGCCGCAGTTCCTTCACGGCGAGGGTTTCGCCGCGCCTCGGGATGCCTGTCGGCGGCGGCAGCTTCCCCGCGACGTAGCCCGCGTGGCTCACCGCGACCACGACCAGCAGCGTCTGCGAGAACCCGGGGATCGCCGCGGCCGTCGTCGCGTCCGCGCCGATCTCGGCCAGCACACTCGCGCAGTAGGCCACCACGACGACGATCGTGAGCAGCAGGTTCTGGAACTTCGTGAGATCGACGAGCCTGTCCGCGCCTTCGCCCTCGTCGTAGAGGAACAACTGCGTCCACCGCGGCGGGTCACCCCCCCCGTCGACGGAGCTCGCCGCCACCTGCTCCGGGTACTGGGCGTCGTGGTTCGCCTTCGCTGCTGTCGCCAGCGCGGCCGAGCCGAGCGACACGCCCATCACGATGAGGAGCTCGTCGGCGATCACGAAGCCGAGTGGGTCCTTATCCACTGCGAGCAGGCGCAGCAGCGCCACGGTGGCGACCAGCGAGATCACGACAACGCTCCACGACACGAGCTGCAGGCGCGTGAGGCTGTAGCGATCGCGGCGATCGAGCAGGATTCCGGTCACGCTCAGACCGGTCGCACGGCCCACGACGATGGCCGCTCCGCAGACGGCGATGGCCGTCGCCGGCCACACGGCGGCGAACACCCGAAGCTGTGGCAAGCACGTGACGATGACGAGCGGCGCACCGACGCAAGCGGCCAGCGCCCGCCCGGACGGCCGCTTGGGGTCGGACTCGGTCGCGCACGTACGGTGAGCCGTCGATGCCACGGAGCCTTGGTGAAGCGAGGCCCCCGTTCGATCCCTCGACAACGGAAACCTCGCCGCTGTTCGCGGCGATGTGTCCAGAGCTCGAGCGGTGGCGCGCGGTGAAGGAGAAGTACGATCCACGCGGGATGTTCACGTCGGATCTCGGCGGCGCGTGGGGTTGGTCGGGCCGCGGGGGTGACCGGGAGTCGTCGGGGTGGGCCGCGTTCGGAGGCGCGAGATTCTGCGGAGCTGCTTCTGCTCGCCTTCGCAATCCTCGGCTGCGATGCTGCGGACTCCCCCCATCGCCCCCCAAGGCCGAGCCCCGCCCCAGCGCCGTCACGGCAGCCGCAGCGCGTGGAACTCGGTCGTGTGCGTCCCTGTGCCGCTGCGCTTGATGCCGAACAGTTCGCGTGCGCCCGTCAGCTCGAACGCCCACGTCGCATCGGTCTCGTGGAGCACGGTGCCGGTTTGCTTCGTGAACTGCTGGTAACCGCTTGTCGCCGAGAGGACGTGGACTTCCGTGCTGTGCGTGCCGGCGTTGCTCTTCTTGATCGCGAACAGGTCCCGGTTGGCAGCCAACGCGAACTCGAACGTCGCGTCGGTCTCGTGCAGCTCTGTGCCGGTCTGCTGGACGAAGCTCTGGTAGCCGCTGGCGGCCGAGAGCACGTGGACTTCGGTCGAGCCCGACCCAGTATTGGCCTTCTTGATCGCGAACAGGTCCCGGTTGGCAGCCATGAGAAACTCGAAGGTCGCGTCGGTCTCGTGCAGCGGAGTGCCGGTCTGCAAGACGAAGCTCTGGTAGCTGCTCGCGGCTGACAGCACGTGAACTTCGGTGGTGCTGGTCCCCGTGCCGCTCTTCTTGATCGCGATCAGATCTCGGTTCGGCGCCAAGGCGAACTGGAACGTTGCGTCGGTCTCGTGCAACACGGTGCCGGTGTGCAAGATGAAGCTCTGGTAGCCGCTTGCCGCGGAAAGGACGTGGACCTCGGTCGAGTGGGTGCCGGTGTTGCTCTTCTTGATCGCTAACACGTCGCGATTCGGCGCGAGGAGAAACTCGAACGTCCCGTCGGTCTCGTGGAGCGCGGTGCCTGTCTGGAGGATGAACTCACCCTCGGACGGTGGGGCCAAGACGACATCTCGAATGCCCCACGCGGCGAACCTCAGCACTTGCCCGTGGGAATCCGTGTCATTGCTGGTGTCGTCGATTCCACACTCTCCGTACCCGATCCTGAAGAAGCCGGCGTCGCCCCAGCCCGCGCCCCAGGAGTTCTTGCAGATCCAACAGTGTTGCGCATCGTCATAGCCAACGATGAGGACGCAGTGGTAGCCTGCTTCGGCGCCGGTCGCATGGTGGTAGACGCCCGTTCCGTACGCGAAGAAATCGTCGTAGACGTGGAGCACGGCGATGAGCGGCCCCCGGTCCGAGATCCACGACTTGCGGCTCGCCATGGTGGACACCGCCACGTGCTCGGTCAGTTTCGTTGCGAACGTGTCGCGGTCGGGCGCGAGGACGCAGTGAGGAGTCGGTGGGGTGAACGCGGTGAAGTACGGAAAGCGGTCTTCCGTGGTCACGCCGCGAGACCGGATCGATTCGAGCGCGTCGCTGGGCCACCACCCGTCGCAGTTCTCACCATGGCTCGAGCAGAAGTGAAGATCGGCCTCTGACGCGTCGAGCACGCGGGCATGGTTGATCCGCGCCAGGGCTTCCAGAGCGGCGACGGCACAGAAGGACACGCACGAACCGCACCCACCCTGGTCCTTGACCGGGCTGATGAAGTTCTGCCCGCCATTGCTACGCCAGTCGAACGCCGCAGGTGCGGCCGCGGTCGCGACGATCGGCTGCTGCTGCTGCTGCATCTTGGCGAGGTCCGTCCGATCGATGACCACCCCGAGGAGTCGCTGTCGCCGCGCATCGGTCCAGGCGAGCAGCCCATTCGGCCGCGCGGTCCACCGTGCGCTCGCGTGGTTGAGGGCCAGAACGATTCGATTGAGTTGCGGGTTTGCCATCTTGTTGCTCCTTGCTCGGTTGCGCTCGGTCGTGGTCGTCATCCCGACGGTTCGACGACGAT
The DNA here is from genome assembly GCA_038325765.1 of Nannocystales bacterium. GTDB lineage: Bacteria > Myxococcota_A > Polyangia > Nannocystales > Nannocystaceae > Xiheibacterium. The sequence continues at coordinate 10,781 of JBBQJI010000101.1, read as the reverse complement.
CGTTACTACAGCCTCTTCATGGGGCGTCGACTCCCACGCACGGGCGAGCCGCAGGCGCACGACGTGGGTACCGGACGCGAGTACTCGGAAAAGAAAGGTGCGGATCCCGTGGGAGCCGGGTGCGTGGGCGGCCGGCATCAACTCGAAAGTGGTGTTGACCAGCACCACCTCGGGTGGAAGTTCATCGAGCTGCCATCGGTAGCCCGTCGTCGGGCACTCCGGCAATCCGAGTCGAGCTCCGCCCGCGATGGCGTGGACTGTCTGGGTGCGCTGCGACGTGGTCAGACAGAGGTGCGACGGCGAGGCGATCTGATCCCTCCGCCCGCGCTTTTTTCGGGAGCTTCGAGCCCCGGACGGCGTGTTTCGTCAGCGACCTCAGCGACGCAGTCGCAGGCGCCGCAGATCCTTGCCGATGCCGAACACGACCCGCGCGTCCCCATCGACCACCACGCGAATCTTGTTGGCCGCGACCCCCAGCTCGGGCACCGCGGTCCAGGTCGCGCCGCCGTCGGTGGTCTCGAAGCCGTTGGGCACGCCGCCCACCCAGCCGTGGCGCTCGTCGACGAAGCCGATGCCGAACGTCTGGACCTTCGGATCGGCGACCAGCGGCAGCTCCTGCCAGCTGTCGCCGCCGTCCTTCGTCTGCAGGACGTAGCGCTGCGCGAACGCGGGATCGGGGTTGTAGCTCTGCAGCGTCGCGTAGCCCACGCCGCGCGTGGGAAACGAGGCCTTCCACGTCAGCTCGAACGGCCGCGTCGATCGGTAGACCACACGCCACGACCGACCGGAGTCGGTGGTCTTCAGGATCACGGCGTTCGAGAGCTCGACGTTGGGATCGCTGCCGGCGAAGACGAAGCCGGTGTTCACGTCGACGAACTCCACGTCGACGATCATCGCGGACTCGGGCGGCAGCGCGAGGCGCCGCCACGTTGCGCCGCCGTCGTCGCTGCGGAACAGCGACGCCGGGCCGCCGACCCGGCCACCGACGTGGACGATCTCCTTGTGGTCGCGGACGCCGGCGTTGATGAAGTCGACCGACAGCACGTCGATCGCACAGACCCCGCGGGCGCCCTCGGTGTCGGGCAACGCGACCTTCGTCCAATGCTCGCCGCCGTCGTCGGTGCGGTAGAGCATCGCGTCGTCGGTGACGCCGGGGAAGTAGTCGGGCCCGAGGTTGCCGAGGAAGCCGCGTCGCTCGTCGAGGAAGGCGAGCGCGCGCACGTATGTGCCCGGCTGCTTCCACAGCTCGCGCCAGGTGTCGCCGCCGTCGTCGGTGCGCAGCACCGCGCCGCTGCCGTTGCCGTAGAAGCCGACCTTCGGCGAGACGAAGACGACATCGTCCTGCTTGCCGGGGTACTCGGTGCCGGCAATCGCCTGCCACGGGCCCTCCGCGACCCACGGCGCCGGTGGCTCGGGCGACACCGGTGGCTCGGGCGACACCGGCGGCTGCTCCCGCTGGGGCGGTGACGACGGTCGACACGCAGCGACGACCACAGCGATGACAGACGGTAGGGCGAACAGGGACGCGACCCGCGACATCGGTTGCGGTCCTTAGCACGGACTCTCGTCTCGGCGCCGCGATGGTCGCGACGACGAAGTTGTACACGGCAGATTCCCGATCTCGCGGTCCGGGACGCCGGGGTTGACCGCTCGACGCCGGGTCGATCTGCACGTCCGCGCGCTCCCGCTGGGGCGAAACGCGAGCACGCACGATCGTTGCCCGGGTGCCGATCACTACCCGGCATACGCCATGATCACTCGCACATTGTCCTTCGCCGTGCTCGTCTCGTCGTTCGCGCTGCCCGGGCTCGCACGGGCGCAGCCAGCCGTCACCGCGCCTGCTGCCGCAGCGCCCGCAGCGACGTCTGCCCCGGCCGCGGAGCCGACGGCGGTGGTCGTCACCCCGAACCCCACCGCGGCGGTCGTGACTCCGAGCCCCACGGCGGTGGCCGTCGCTCCGAGCGTCCCACCGCCCGTCCCGACGCCGCGCATCGCATCCCCCTCGCTGCGCAGCGGCAAGAAGATGATCATCGTCGGCGCGAGCACGCTCGCCTCGATTTACTTCTTGAGCACGCTCGCCGGCGCACTGGCGATCGACGGCGGTCGAGACGATCGCGAGACAGATCCGAGTACCGGCATGCCCGGTGCGCCCAACCACCGGCGAATGCGCTTCGGACGCAGCCTGCTGATCCCGATCGCCGGTCCGTTCATCGCGATTGCCCACGCCGACACCGCGGCGCTGCGCTGGGCCATGGTGATGACCGGCATGGCCCAGGTGACCACCGCGGTACTCGTGGTCGCCGGCTCGATCCGCACGGTCCGCGCGCGCCGCCAGGAGCGGATGTGGTTCGGCGCCGGGCCAGCCCAGGGCGGCGCCATGATCTCGCTGCGCGGAAGGTTCTGACGAGGCCAGACTGGAGGCGGGCAGCGACGGCCCGTGTTCTGATCAGTCGTCGGCGCGCGCCTGCCGACTGAGGGTCTGTACCACGTTGCCCTCCGGATCCGTGCACTCGCAGAAGTCGGTGCCTTCCCACGACCACGGCTCCTTGGCCTGCCCGCCGTGCTCGATGATCGCGCCGCGTAGCGCGGCGAGATCATCGGTCTCGAAACAGATCTTGTACGTCGTGTCGTCGCGCCATCGCGGCGGCGACTCGATCGTGATCTCTGCGGCAATGTGCTCGGGCACCTGATGCAGCGCGAGGTCGGCCCCGCCGGTGCCCCGCAGGCCGCGACATTGGTTCCGCGTGGGCAAAGGCGGAGCCCACGCGGTGGATTTCATACGCGCACGACCACCTTGCCGAAGTGCGCGCCGCTCGCGAGGTGGTCGTACGCGGCGGGGACGTCGTCGAACGCGAACACGCGGTCGACGATGGGCTCGATCCCCTTGGCGTCGAGCGCTCGAACGAAGGCCTCGAACATGGCGACAGAGCCCACGTAGATCCCGGCCACGCGGATCGTCTTGTAGAGGACGCCGTAGGTGTTCACGGGACCCGCGGTCCCGGTGAGGATGCCGAGGAGGATCATCGTTCCGCCGTAACGCAACGCCTCCACCGATTGATCAAAGGTTCCCGGACCTCCTACGTCGACGACGAGGTCGACACCGCGTCCGTTCGTCCATGCACGCGCGCTCTTCCCCCACGTCGCGTCAGCGGTGTAGTCGATGACGTGGTCGGCCCCGAGGGAGATGAGACGCGCGCGCTTCTCGTGGCTCGAGGATGTCGCGATCACGCGCGCTCCGGCTGCCTTGGCAAGCTGCAGCGCGAACATCGAGACGCCGCCGGTACCCTGGACGAGCACGGTGTCGCCGGGGCGGACCTGAGCCGCCTCGAAGAGGGCATGCCAGGCGGTGACGCCGGCGCAGGGCAAGGTCGCGCCCTGCTCGAACGAATACGCCTCGGGGAGCCGCACCCAGGCCGAGCTGGGAAGGACGACCTCCTCCGCGAGCATGCCGTCGACCTGGCCCCCGAGCGCCTTCGCGTGATCCGCATCCGAGAGCTCGCCCGCGAGCCATGTCGGGAAGAAGGATGCAGCGACGCGGTCTCCGACCCGCCATCGCGTCACCGCCGCGCCGACCTCGGTGACCTCTCCGGCGCCATCGGATAGCGGGACGGTCGCCGCGCTCCCGGCGGGGCGCTTCGACGCATTCCTGGCGACGACGAGGTCGCGATAGTTGAGCGAGGCCGCGCGGACGCGGACGCGGACGTCGTTCGGACCGAGCGATGGTGACGTTCGCTCCGCACGGGTGAGTGATTCGAGCCCCTCGTTTGGATGCAGTTCCCAGACCTTCATCGATGTTCTCCTTGGTGGTGCCGCTCGCCGACGACGTGCCGGTCGCGGAACTCGTACATCGAGCGGAAGTTCCAGGTGGTGTCGACGAGCAGCAGCGGGAACGGCGGCTTGGCGGGGAAGAAGGCCTTGCGCGCGAGGTGCAGCATCACGCACGAGTCCTTGCCCATCGAGAACAACATCACTGGGTTGGCGAACTCGGCGACCACCTCGCGGAAGATGTGGATGCTCTCGGCTTCGAGCTGCTGGAGGTGCGTCAGGTTGTACGAGGTCATCGCGCGGGCACCGGGCGGTGCGCGCCTCGGCTCGGGGACGATCGAGGCGGACGGCCGTCGCGTCCAGCTGGACCGACCAGCAGGTCGCGCGACCGGCCGGATCCGGCGTCGTGGCGAGGGACGACGGCGGGCGAACCGGGCAGCGGCCGCGGCGGCGTCGCGGAACAATACGGCGTTGCGCGGGGGAAATAGGGGCGTGCTGCGCCCGGGCTTCGGGAGGCGCGGGCGTCTCGAGAGTGTGCAGCGGGTGTGCCGAAGCGCCGTCGCGATGGCGTCGGCCTGCGTCGCCTCGGCGGCAGCGCGACCTCGGAGATTCGCTTCGAACCCCCTCGCGCGCGGGATCGGCGATGCTCTGCATCGATGCGCAGACGCGCTGTGTTCCTCTGCGTTCTCCTCTCGCTCGCATGCGCGACGGGGCAGCCGCTGCCACCTGCGGGCGATCCCGCGGTCGCACTTGCCGACGCACGCCTTGGTCCGAAGCCCAAAGGACCGCGGGTGCTCGTAACGGTCGAGCTGCCCGGCGCGAGCGCGTTCGAGGTGGAGCAGCAGGTCGTGGTGCCGATCGAGCACGCGATCTCCTCCGCGCCGGGCATCGCCGAGATCGAGATCGAGAGCGTGGCGACGGTGGGGCGCGCGCGGCTGTACGTCAGCTTTGCGTCGGGCACCGATCCGTACACGGCGATGACGGGGTTGCGCGACGCGATGCCGCAGGACTCGCTGCCGATCGAGGCGGGGTATCCGGTGCTGGAGCGGGCCGACCGCGACGCCTCGTTGATGTTCGTACGGCTCGACCCCGACGGGGCCGGCGACGCGGTCGGGCCCGGTGAGCACGAGGCGATGGAGGTGCTCGGCGACGCGGTCGGGCAGCAGCCGGGTGTGTGGAAAGTGATGCGCTGCGGGTGGGCGCGGCAGGTGCTCGTCGCCGAGATCGATCCGGTGAAGCTGGTCGCGCTCGGGCTGACGTTGGAACCGATCATCGAGTACATCGGGGCGAAGGTGCCCGCCGGCCTGGGCGACGCGGGGATCGACGACATGATGGCGGCCTTGGCAGCGCCGTTGCCGGCGCCGATCGGTGGCATGGTGCGCCTGTCCGACGTCGCGTCCGTGCGCGTCGAGTCGCGCGAGGGATCGTGCGCCGTGCTCGGCGCGATGGGACGCGCCCATCCCACGCTGCAGATCTGGGGAACGCCCGCGGGCATCGCGAACGCCAAGACGATCGTGCAGGACGCGGCGATCGTCGCCCGCGTGCGCACGTCCGCCTCCATCTGTGCATGCGCCCGTGGGTCGTAGTCGGCGGCGTTTCGCCGCGCCCGCAGCCGCTCGAGGTCAGCCGCGATCTTGACGTGGAGTCGAGTGTGCGCGGTGAGTGATTTGATGAACCTGAACAGGGCGACGTGAGAGTCGGCTTTCGGCGGACTCCACGTCGGCTCGAAGTCGGCGAGGTACTGCCGCGCAGCGTTGTAGGCGCTGAAATACGCGCGACTCGTCCCCGACCGCCACGCGGCCTCCGCATGTTCGGCGGCTGGCGCTCGTGACGCGAGTTCGCGCGCGATCCCGCAGAAGCTCGACCAGTCGAAGCTCATACGCGCTCGAAGTCGATGATCAGGCCGTCGCTCGAGCTCGCGCGATCGAGCCACCAGTTCTCGTCGAACGCATCGCGCCGCGCGAACGCGTCCGAGGCGGACAACGCCGTGTGTACCCGCAGGAGCAGGTACTCATCGCCTTCGTCATGGTCCACGCGAGCGCCCAATGTGAGCCGAGCGTCCTCGCCGAAGTACCGCGCAAGCTCGATCTCGGCGTCTCGCAAGCGCGAGCGCAATCGTTCGTCCTTCGCCAGCAGGGGAAGGACATTGCGGCAGCCGATGGGTTCGATCTCGGCGCGGAGAGCGAGGATCTCGGCGCAGGCGAGCCGCGTGAGGTCGAGCGCTGATGGCTCGTCATGGGTCTCAGCCATGAACTGGACCCTCGCGACCGCGAGGGCGCCGCCGAGTTCGGTGGTGTTGGTGGCATCGCCGTTCGCCTCGAGTATCTGCGCCAGAACGTTCACGTAGCGCGCGAACTCCTCGCTCGGTTCTTCACGAACCAAACTCAGTGCACCGCGCACGAAACGAAGTTCGCGGCGGGTGTTCGTGAGTGCCGCGAGCTCGGCGTGGAGGTCGCCGGCGGAGGTCGTCGCGGCAGAGGGAAGTGAAGGCGGTTGGTCGTCGACGGACTCGGTGCCGGGCCACGCTGTCGACGCATGCGCCCCACTCCCGTCGACGAGCAGTGCGAGGAAGAACGAGATTCTCTGGAGGACTCCCTGGAGCGTGGCGCTGTTCATGGGGCCTCCACGGGACCGAAGCGCTCGAGCTGCGCGGGGTCGAGCAGGTTGAAGAACGAAGCGTTGAGGTCGTGATTGAGCGCGTTGAGTGCCTCGGCGACGTCGGTCGTGGGCTCGATGCCCCGGCTCGACTGGAATTCCAGCCGCACCGCGGAGAACGCCTCTCCCGGAGGGCTCGCCGCAGTCGAGGCTTGGATGACCAGCGAGCGCTCCGCCGTCTGGTCGACCAGCCGCAGGGTGAACCCGGTCGTGGCGTTGAAGTGGACGTCGCGGAGGCGGGCAACCAGGGGAAGCAAGGCCGCAAGATCGTCGAGGTCCGACCAGTCGCGCGGTTGCTTGAGGATGTCGACCTTCGCGACCTCGAGACGGACCGGCGACAGGACCGCGCCGATGCGGCGCTGCAAGAACTCCCGGAAATGGCCGAGCTCCTCGACGAACTTGGCGGCGAGACCCGGCTTGCCGCCGTGAGTGCCGAACCGCGGGTACTCGCCGGCGCGTGCGCGCCAGTTCAGGTAGAAGCGGTCGTGCTGGACTTGGACGACGAGCGAGTCGTCGTCCGAGAGCAGCCAGAGTCGCCCAGGGACGGGGCCCAGCAGGACGTTGCCGGGCTCGATCAAGGGCGGCATGAGCTGCTTGCGCGGATAAACCTGTTTGCGCTCGTCCCGCTAGGCGCCCAGCTCCAGCGTGTCGATCGCCGCGTTCGGCTCGAACACGATGCCGCAGATCACCTCGTCGATCGGGGGGCGCGTCAGGCTCCAGCGCGCGTGGGGTCGTGGCGACATCAAAGCTGGATGGTTGGTTGCCACGCAGCGGGATCTGCGTCAAGGCGCGCAGCGGGTCGGAGCAGGGGTTGGGCTGGGTTGGTTGTTCCTTCGGTCCAGCTGTAAGAGGCTCGGGGCAATGAAAGCGGCGCGGCTGTACGCGCGGATCTTCCCCGATGGTCTCGCGTTCCTGCGGCTGCCGTACGAGCGGCAGTGTGCGGAGAGCGAGCAGCGGCTCGCGCTCATCGCTGGGGAAGAGATGGGCGCGGCGGTGGAGGAGTTCGTCGGTGGGTTCGTGGTGAACGAGCTCCGTGAGGCGCACGCGAACTACGGGCGGGTGCTGGCATCACCAACGCGAAGGCGGAGAGCGCCGCGGTGGTTCCGAACCTGCTCGGTCAGCTTCGCGTCGTGCAGCAGACGATGTCCGGGTACGCGCTTCAGCTGGTCGCGGCGGCGCATGCAGAACCGGAGTTGGTCGCGGCGGTGAGGCGGGCGCTGCGGTCGTTCGAGGATCTGCGCGAGGCGCAGGCGAGGCGCGCGAGTGGGCGCGGGGGTGCGGGGGAAGAGGAACCGGAGGTCGCGGCGGGCGAGGTGGTCACGCCGACGACGCCGGTGCCGGTGCCGGTGATAGTGGAGGCGTGAAGGGCGCCGGGCTGTCCTGGGACGTCGCCGACCATCGTGAAGGATGGGTCACGCCGGCACCGGCGGGTCAGCGCGTGGTGTACCGCGTGCCGCGACGCTGCCCGGTGATCGCGATCTTCTTCGCGCCCGCCAACTTCTGCAGTGCAGCTCGGACCTGCGGCACGGTGCCGCCGGTTCTCGCGCGCACGTCTTCGAGCTTCGCGGGTCCGCCGACCGAACCCACGGCGGCGAGGACGTGGTCGAGGGAGAGTCCGCCGCGGGCGATCTTGCCACGGCTTGCAGGACTGGACGCCACCGGCGTCGAGGTCGTCGTCCTCACCGTCGTGGCCTTCGACTGCGACGAGCCACGACCGGAGAACGCAACCTCGACGAGCTGAGCGACGGAGATGTTGGAGCGGGCAGCAAGCTCGCCGACGGTCATCGATGCGAAGATGAGTTCGAGTGCGTTCATCGGCGAAGGATGCCCGAAGTCTCGCCGGTATGTCACGGTCCGGCCTGCGCGGGCGTCTCGCCGATGTCGACGAAGAGCAACCCAGTGAAGCGGAGCGCCTGCTTCGCGTCGTCGGCGGTCGTCTCGGGGATCTCGTGTGCACCGCCGTTCCCTCCGACGCACCTCGATGCACGGCGACATGCATGAGCAGGGTGCGTGCTGTGATGACGGCGGCCGTGTGCGCGCCATCCGCCCACGACGCGCTCGGTCGCGTGACCGCGGCGCTCACACCCGACGGGTCCGAGACGCTCCCGATCACTTCGAGGGCCGCTCCTTCACCGGCTGGCACCACCACGTCACCGTCGTCCTCGCCTGCTACGCGTTCATGGTCGCCGAGCAGATGCGAGGTTTCCCCCCCTCGTGTCATCACGCCGACGACTCGCCCGCTGCTGGTGCGCTCGACCACGCGGCCTGAACGCCACCTCGCAGACTCGCTCGCTACCATCCGCATCGCGGTCGCCAGCTTCCTCATCCGCTGGCTTCCGCGATATCCGTTTTGTCGCCGCGCATCATCCCAGCCTCCTCGCGCTGCGTGTCGTTCCCCGCAGTAGTGCTAGAACGACTTCGTAGCCGCCGCCGATGAGTGCCGGGTTCACATCGCATGGGTCCTCGCTCGCGCCGTCGCCACCGTCACCCGTGGAGTCCGCGCCCGACGGGTCGCCGTCGCCTCCGCCGTCCTCGGTGCCGATCATCGTGCCACCACCGTCGGTCGTCGAGAGAACGCCCCCACCCGCATCGTCGCCGCACGCGACGAAGAGGCAAAGTACGACGGCAAGTCGTGCTAAGATTCAGGAACGGACAAGTTGAAGGCCGCGCATGGTGACATGTCTCCGTTGGGGTCGGGGGACCGAGCGGCGTCTGTGCGACGCTACGGCCAGGAAATCATCGCGATATCGGACGAGGGGTCGTTGGGATCCTCGACCACGAAGTCGAGCAGACCATCCCCGTTGAAGTCGCCAGTGCCATGCGGGGTCTGCGCCGGCATGATGGGGATCGCGATGGCCTCCGCTACGGGCGCTTCCAGGGCGTACAGCGTGTGTGAGCTCGTTTGTCGGTTGTAGTCGCTATGGACGATCATCGACCGATCATGGGTTCCGAACAGGTTGCCCATCGAGCGCAGCGACTGCATCCTCCACCCCTCCGGCAGCGCGTCGACCGTGACCATCTCAGGCTCGGCGAATGTCCCGTCGCCTTGACCGTAGTGAATCACCGCCGAGCCGTCCTCGTAGGCGCCGATCCCGACGTACACGTCCAGATTGCCATCCTGGTCGAAGTCGCGCGAGAGCACCCCGCCATCGGGCATGGCTCCCATCGGCGCGTTGCCAGCGAGCAGCAGGGTGTCCGTCTCCTGGTCGTTGATGAAGACGTTGTACCGGTACCAGCTGGGATCGTACTCGGCCGGGTGCGGGTCGCAGCCGCTGGCCGCGTCGAACGCAAACAGGTCCTCGTCGCCGTCGTTGTCGAAGTCGGCGCGCACGCTCTGTCCGAGCGCACCGCAGGGGATATGCGGCACCTGCTGTGGCCCGTGCGGCAGCCACTGGCCCCGGGTGCGGCGGAACATCTGCGCCTGGTACAGCGGCCCTCGTCCCTGCTCGAAGAGCATTGCCAAGAACTCCGGGAACCGGTCGCCGTCGAAGTCGATGGAGTGAAAACCGAATGCGGTGACGATCTTCGCGTCATCGGCGAAAACGTTCTCGCCCATGCTGTTGCCGAGCGAACCGTCGCGCACGGTCTGCCAGGAGTACTGTCCGAGGGGATTCAGATGCGACGTCGTCATCACGTCGTTGCGACCATCGCCGTCGATGTCGAAGTCGAGCACGCTCGCCACGCTCAGTCGTAGGCCCGGCCCGAACGCGAGCTCGCGCCATTGCGTGCCGTCGAGCTCGATCTGCATGACGCCGCCGGTGCCCGGCATGCCCGTGACCGCCGTCGAGTGCCCGATCAGCTCATCGTCGCCGTCGCCGCCGAGATCGACGCCCACGACCCACTGCAGCGAGCCATGATACGGCAGCGCGACCGGCATGTAGCACACGACGCCCGGCTCGATGACGCCGTCGCCGCAGCTCTCGTCCAGCACATGTTCCCACGGCGGATCGCCGCCCGTCGTCGTGCCGGGGTCGGTCTCGGTCGAGGTCGAGTGCGCGCCCGACGACGAGACGCCGACGTCCGCGGTGCTCGCTGCGCTTGCCGTCGCGACGTCCGCCGCCTCGGCTGCATCGTTTGACATCGGGTCGCCCACCGCGTCCTGTCGGCAGCCAACCAGCGCCAGTGTCATGAAGCAACCGCCGACTCTCCCCATGGTCGGCAGGGTGCACAGACTCTGGCGATCAGCGCAACCCGATGGAGTACATCACCTTTGCCCATCGCGTGCTTAAGCGTTTTGAAGTGCGAGCCGGCGGAGGGCGGGCGAGCCGCGGTGGCTGTTGGGAGCCGTCGAGGTAAACGGGCCTACGGTTCAGCGCAGAGAGTCGGCGTCGAGCGAGGGCGACGAGGTTTGCTGGCGCAGT
>JBBQJI010000100.1:0-15234 GCA_038325765.1 Nannocystales bacterium | reverse complement strand
AGCACCCCGGGTGGTTTCGCGACGGCTGCATCTGCGGCACAACCGACTGTGACTGGACGGTGCACCGCCTCGATTGCCGCTTTGCCGGCTACATGCCAGACGTGAACTGGACGGTGCCCGAGGTGAGCGAGCAGTACGGTGATGACGCGGTATTCTGGCTCGATCAGTTCGATCTCGACGGACTCCGCATCGATGCGGTGAAGCACGTGGAGGACATCGCCGTCATCAACATGGCGCAGCGCCTGCGCGAGGAGTTCGAGCCGGCGGGGACGCGCGTCTTTCTCACCGGCGAGACGGCGATGGGCTGGAGCGACTGCGGCCTCGATTGCAATCAAGCGCAGTACGACACCATTGCCCGTTACATCCGCCCGGGGCAAAACGGGCTCGACGGGCAGTTCGATTTCGTCCTCTACCACGCGGTGCCGTATCGAACGTTCGACTACTCCGACAAGGGAATGATCCACGCCGACTACTGGACGCAGGCCAGCGGCTGGAAGTACCCGGCGGACGCGATCATGACGCCGTACATCGGCAGCCACGACACCGCGCGCTTCGCTTCGATGGCGGACTACCGAGGCCAGGATCCGGCCCACGATCGCTCGATCGCCTTCAACCAGTGGGACTTCACCGCGGTCGCGCCGGACGACGCCGAGCCCTACCGTCGCACCCGCATCGCCTTCGCGTGGCTGCTCGGCCTGCCCGGTGCGCCGCTGCTGTACTACGGCGACGAGTACGGGCAGTGGGGCGGCTCCGATCCCAACAACCGGCTCATGTGGCGCGACGAGGACGCGCTCGGCGGTGACGAGGCCGAGACCCTCGACTTCGTGCGCGCGCTCGGTCAGGCCCGGCGCGACGTGCCGGCCCTGCGCCAGGGCGATTACCGCTCGCTCGGCGCGACCGAGGACACGCTGGTGTTCGCGCGCTGGCTCGCACCGGGCGATGGCGCGATCGTGGCGCTCACGCGGGCCGGTGGCACCACGCAGCTCGAGGTCGACGTCGTGCAGCTCGGCCTCGCGCCCGGCACCGTGCTCGAGGACATGCTCGGGGGTCCGGGCGCGACGGTGGATGGCGGCGGCGATCTGGTGGTCACGATCCCGGGCTCGGGCGCCGTGATCCTCGTGCCCTGAGGCTGGGGATCCGAGCAACCGCCCGGCGCCGCGCGCTCGACCTCCGCCACGCAGGGCGCGGGTGTAGCATCGAGCGGCGATGGACCTCGGCGCCGCACTGCAGACCTACTTCGCCGCCGAGAAGCTCACCGGACTCTCGCTCGCGATCTACGGCGCGGTGCTGCTCGGCGCCGTGTCGTTCGTCTACCGCACCCACGACGGCGGCTTCATGTGGGCGTTCGTCGTGGTGCTCGGTCTGGTCGGCCTCGGCGCGGTCATCGGTGGCAGCGTGCTCGCGGTGAAGACCCCGCCGCAGCTCGAGCACCTGCTCGGCCTCGATCGTCAGGCGCTTCTCGCGATCGAGGTGCCACGCATGGACGAGGTCAACGCCAACTGGCCGCGGCTCGCGCTCACGTGGACGGTGCTCATCGTCAGCTCGCTGGCGCTGATTTGGTTCGGGCAGCGCGACTGGACCACGGGGCTTGGGTTGGCGCTGCTCGTCGCCGCGAGCTCGGCGATGGTGCTGGACATCTTCGCCGAGCGGCGGGCCGCGGTGTACTACGCCGCGCTGGTGGGGATCGTGACCTCGCCCGAGCACGTCGGCGCTGCGCAGCCATGAGCGAGCCGGCGTCCGTGGTCCAGGTCCTCGCCGCGGTCGCGCGCGATCGCCAAAGACCGCAAAGACCGCCACCGTCGCGGCGTCGATCAGCGCCGGCGACGGTGCATCCGGATCACGCCCCCGGTGACCAGCCCCGCGCCGAGGCCGAGCGCAACGCCGCCGCCGATGTACAGGCCATCAATGCGGGTATCGAGGCGATCGAAGCGGTCGTAGTCCCGTGTTGTCCGTTGAGCGCGGTGTTGGAGGATCGCCGCGACGAGCACGCCCACACCGACCGCGAGCACGGCGGCACCGGTGCCGACGAGCGCCACACCGACGCGGTCGGGCCGGGTCTGGGGCGGCGGTGGACCCGGTGACACCGCCGCCTGTGGACTCCGTCGGACCAGGGGCGGTGGCGGGCGCGATGGCGGTGATTCGGGCTCGGGCGTCTGCTCGATCTGTTCGCGGCACCGTGCCTGGTTCTGCAGTGCCGCCTCGCGCGACGCCCCGGCAGCGCCACCATCGATGAAGCGCTGATACAGCGCGATCGCCTGCGCACATCGCCCCGCGCCGCGGCTCGCCTGCGCCCAGGCGTAGAGCGTCGCCGGATCCGGCTGCGCAGCGTACGAGCGCTCGAAGTGCAGCAGCGCCTGGGCATACTCGCGGCGGCCGTAGGCGGCCAGGCCCAGATCGAGCTCGCTGCGCGCAGGATCAGCGACGGGTGACGCCCGGTCGGCGGCGTGCGCCGGATGGGGCGTCGCGATCGTCAGGCCGAGCGCGACCGCGGCGATGCGCGTGGTCGCGGCGCAGCGCCGAGGAAGATCGAGCACGGCCCGGATCCTACGCGGCTGCGGTGTGCGCGATCAAGCGCGGAGCCCTTCGCTTCCGCACCGCACACCGAAGCGTCGACCGCTCACGCCCGTCTCATCGCGGTGCAGCGCCCGGTGGGAGGGGCGCGTCGAGATCGATCTTCGGCGGTGCCGATTCCATCCGGCGCTTCACCCGGCGCGGCCGCGTCCGCGCGACGTCGACGTCGCGCTTCGCCGGCGTAGGCACGGTCGCGGGCGGCTTCGCTTCGGTACCCAGGATCGGCTCCCGCACCGGCTCGACGTGCGGCGCATCGATGTTCGCCTCGGGCGCCGGAGCCTGCTCCGGCATCGCCGATCGCGGCGACGGTGCGGCCGCCGGTTGGGGCTCGGCGCCCGAGGCGAACATCAACGCGCCGCCGATCGCAGCACCTGCCACCGCGCCGATCCCGATGCCGAGCCAACGACGCCGTGGCGCGACCGCAGCCGTGGCGGTGTCCCGGCGCGGTGCCGACACCAATGGCGCCAAGGTATTGGTCACCGGTGTCGACTCCGGGTCGTGCGAGGCGCCTCGGACCGCGCGGCTCGGCGCGAGCTCGCCGACATGGGCATCGCCCGCGATCTCGGCGGCGAACAGGGCCCGCATCATCGCGGCGATCGTGCGCGGCGCGACCACGAGACGCGTTTGGTGGGCGAATTCCTCGAGATCGAGCTGGAGCGCGTGGGCGCTGACGTAGCGCTTCGACGGCTCGCCGTGGAGCGCTCGCATCACGATGCGCTCGAGGGCGCGGGGGATGTCGGGCCGCGCGTCGGCGGGCGACGGGGCGTCCCCCTCGGCGATGCGCCGGACCAGCGCGAGTTCGTTGTCGCCGGTGCGCATGCGCGTGCCGGTGAGCAGCTCCCATGCCAGCACGCCGACCGCGTACACGTCGCTGCGACGATCGAGTTCCTCGCCGCGGCACTGCTCGGGCGACATGTACGCGATCTTGCCGCGCAGCGTGCCGGCCTCGGTGGCGACCTGGGCGCTGCGGATCTTCGCGACGCCGAAGTCTGCGAGCTTGACCGCGCCGTCGAAGCTGAGCAGCACGTTGGCCGGCGAGATGTCGCGGTGCACGATGCCGAGCGGGCGGCCATCGCTGCCCACGGCGGCGTGCGCATGGTGGAGGCCGGCGCACAGCGGCGCCACGATCGCGATCACCTCGTCGAACTGGAGCGGCCGGCCCTGCTGCCCCGCACGCCGCACCACCCGGTGCAGGTCGCGGCCCCGCACGTACTCCATCGCGTAGTACACCCCACCGGGGCCATCGCCGACTTCATGGACCGACGCGATGTTGGGGTGATCGAGCGTCGCGGTGAGTCGCGCCTCTTGCAGGAATCGGGCGACGAACTCGGCGTCGTCGGCAAGCCGCGGCAGCATCTGCTTGACCACGACCAGCTTCTCGAAGCCCCCGATCCCCCGCGAACGGGCGAGGTAGATCCGCGCCATGCCGCCTTCGCCGATCTGCTCGACCAGCGTGTACTTGCCCAGCACGCGCGGCGCCACGGGGGTCGCCGAGTCATCGCGCTGCTCGGCCACGGGCACCATGAACCGGATCGTACGCGGCGGCGATGCGGCCGATCAACCGCCGCCCACGCGTTCGAGCGCGACACGATGGGCGAGCGCCGCACGAGAGTGTAGCGCGAGCCGCTCGAAGATCCGCTCGAGGTGGGTCGCGACGGTGCGGCGGCTGATGCCCAACCGCGTCGCGATATCGGCGTTGGTGAGTCCCTCCGCCACGGCTTGCGCGACCTCCCACTCGCGGGCGGTGAGCTGGGAGCGCAGCGCGGACTCGGCGGCGGGCGCGGGGGCGGCGGCGGTCTCGCGATCCGGCGCGACCGCCCCCTCGGCGCCGACATGCTCGAACGCGAGCGTGAGCTCGGCGGCGCCGATGTGGATGCGATCGCCGTGGTGCAGCGCGGCAACGTCGACGCGCTCGCCGTTGAGGAACGTGCCGTTCTTGGCCCCCAGATCGACCAGGCTGTAGCCGCGCTCACCGTTGCGGGTGATGCGAGCGTGACGTCGAGAGACGCCATCGACGTCGAGCTGCAGATCGACATCGCGGCTGCGGCCGATGGTGACCGCGTCGCTCTCGAGCGCGACGCGACGCGGCGACAGGCCCGCGGCGCGGATCTCGAGCGACGCGACCCGGGGTTGGGCACGGGTGATCTGCACCTGTCGCGTGCGCGTGGGATCGTCGACCACACGCCGAGGGTAGCATCGCCGCGCTTGACAGCGGCGACGCGCCTGAGCCTACGCTCGCTCGATGGTGCGTGGGTGCGGCGTGACGGCCGGGCGGGCATGGGCCGTCATCGCAGCGGCGAGCGCGTGGCTCGCAGGTGGCGGGTGCCATCGCGCATTTTCGTGCACCGACGACGGCGAGTGCGTCCTCGACGGACGCGCGGGCCGATGCGAGCCCAGCGGCGACTGCAGCTTCGCCGACGTCACATGCAGCTCGGGTTGGCGTCACGGCGAGCACGCACGCAGCGGCCGCGCCGGCACCTGCACGAGCGACGCGCCCGACACCGACATCCCCGCGACCGGGACCGGGACCGGGACCGTCGCGACCGGGACGGACGACGGCGGCCCGACGGCGGCGACATCGTCGGATACCGTCGATCCGATGCCCGGCGATCCCTGTGTCGACGGCCTGGTCGACAGCCCGCCGGTGGTTGCCACCGCCGATGGCCAGATCATCGAGGGCCTGCGCATCCACGCCGATGGCGAGCCCGCGATCCGCGTCGACGGGTTCGTCGACGTGGTGATCCGCAACTGCGAGCTGCACCACCAAGGCGGCCCGGGCTTGGTATTCCGCAACGCCGACGCCATCGAGGTGCACAACGTCGTCGTCGTCCACGACACCGGTGCGCCCAGCGGACCCCACCCCGACGGCGCCCAGATCAACGTGGTCGGCAGCGACAGCGATGGCGTCGTGCTGTCCCACGTCCGCGTCACCCGTGGCGCCAGCGGCATCGAACTCGAGAACACTCCGCTTGCGACGCTGTCGTTCATCGAAGGCCACGACATCCGCGGCCCTGGCGAGGCCGCGTTCGTGCGCCTGTCCGAGAGCGACGGCGCGGTGCTCGAGGACTTCTCCTGCGAGAATCCCCTCGACAGCGCGCGCCCCTTCAACCTCGTCGAGATCGACCGCTCGTCGGACGTCGTCGTGCGCCGCGGCCTGCTCGACGGCCACAACGCCGAGTTCGGCTACGGCGTGCACTTCACCCAGACCCCCGGCCAACACGGCGGCGGCCTCGTCGAAGACGTGGACGCCATACGCATGACCAACGGCGCGTTCTCGTGCTTCCCGCACGGCAATGGCATCACCTTCCGGCGCACGCGCGCGCGGGACAACATCTGCGAGATCACCTCGATCGACGTGCCCGACTGTGCAACCCCGGGATCGCAGGGCGGCTGCATCCCCGGCTCGCGCGGCATCTCGTGGGCCGCGTCGACCGACTCGTCGTCGATCACCATCGAGGAATCCGCGCACTTCGGGCTGTGCTTCGACGTGGTGTGGCCCGAGGAGAACTTCACGATCGCCGAGGGCGCGCTCGTCGAGCTCGACTTCGAGTTGCGCGCAACCGTGCGCACCGTCGCGTGCTGGGAAAACCGATAGCGCCGGGGCACGGGCGCAGCGACATGCGGCTTTGGGCGCCTGGTCGTCGGTCGAATGACGGACACCGATTCCCCGAAGATTCGGGCAAGTGGCCGATTGGTCACGCGAGCCGCCGGTGCGCATGGTGGAACCATGGTCCGCGCAACGCTCGTATCACTCTGCTCGCTGACCGGCTGCTGCCTTGCGAACGCGCGACGACACGCGTCACTGTTCTTCATGATGTGTCGCACACTCGATCTTCTGTGGTTGTTGGCTACCGGCGGTTGTCTGAATCGTTCGGACGCTCCGTGCGGGTCTGTCCTCACGATCACCGTCAGTCATCGTGACGGGAGAGCATTTTCCGCTGGTGCATATCGCTTCTCGGTCCAAGTTGCCGGAGGTGCGACGTGGACCGCCACCTGCACAAGTAGTGATGTCACGACGAGTTGTGCCGATGTGTGGAGTGATGACGCTGAACGTGAAGGCTGGTCTGCGAGTATCGATTATGCGCCACAGGATATGCCTGTTACCGCCTGTTATCTTTGAGGTGTCGATCGCTCGAAGTGTTCCACGAGAACACGGCGAGGATCTACTCGGGCCTCGTCGGGTCTTTGTTGCTGTCACTCGCGATGGCGGGGAGATTGCAGCGGAGACGCTCGAGCCGGTGTACGAATCCTACGGCGATGGGCCCCGTGAATGCGGGCGATGCTTCGTTGCCCAGGCTTCGATCGCTGCTGATTAGCCCCTTGCGCCACGGCGCCAGCATCCGTGCCCATCCGTGCCGATGCTCCGCCGGCTGCTGCAACGGATCGGATCGGATCGGATCGGATCGGATCGGATCGGATCGGCGCCGCTCGCCCTGCGGGCCGTACCGCTCGCGCCCGCGGCCGAGCTGCTGCCGCGATTCCGGGAGGGTGGCAGGGGAGCTCGCGCAGCGAGAGCGCGACGTCGTGCGTCAGTTCAGATCGATGGAGTGCGCGATGAGCGCATCGCGCGGGACGAACTTCAGCGCCGCTTCGTGCGTACCGGCTAGGAACACGTTCGGCGCGACGCCGGCGTCGTACGCCTCTTTCCAGCGCGCCGCGCAGAGACACCAGCTGTCGCCGGGCCGGAGGCCGGCGAAGCCGAACTCGGGGCGCGGCGTCGAGAGGTCGTTGCCGCGCTTCTTGCTGAAGGCGAGGAACTCGGCCGTGACGCGCGTGCACACGGTGTGTGAGCCGTGATCTTCGGGCCCCGTGGAGCAGCAGCCGTTGCGGAAGAAGCCGGTGAGTGGCTCGTTGCTGCACACCGCGAGGGGTCCGCCCAGGGCGCTGCGATCGTCGTCTTTCATGTCCGCGTTGTCGGTGGAACGGCGCGCGATGTCAACGCCAGCCCAGCTCGATGCGCCCGGGCGGCGTCTCCGGATGCACGAAGTCCTCAGCGTAGAGACAGAGGGCACCGGCGCCCTCCGCCGCGTCCATACGCAAGCGCAGCTCGTGAACACGTGCGCGCGTGCCGAATGCGCGCGCGAGCAGCGCTGGGTCGTCGACGAGCCAAGCGCCTCGACCATCGTCGACGGGCGCGATCAACACGCCGAGCGGCACGTCGCCGAGCGAGACCTCGACGCGGGAGATGTCGGTCGCGCGCACGCCGGCGCCGGTGCCCGGCAGCTCGGACGATGCGCGGAAGCGAATGACGAACCGCGACGGCACACTCTGCGCGTTCGGCGCGCATACGCGGCAGCGCACCTCACCAGCGCCCGCGCCCCACACATGCGCGACCGGCGGCTCGCGCCAGACACCGACCGCCTCAGAGCAGACGTCGCGCGTCGAGGCGGCGCCTGACCCAAGGTCGTCTATCTCGACGGGAACGGATTCGTACTCGAGGGAGAGTCCGATCCCGTTGCGCCGGCTGCGAACCGGCGGAGGGCGGGCGAGCCGCGGGGGCTGCTGGTAGCCGTCGAGGTAGGGGATCGCGCCGAAATAACTCGACCAATGAGACTGGGGGGATCCTACTCTGGGAGTGGTCTGATAACACCGCACCGCGGCCACGAGCACCGGGGCAAGCGCCCCGGCCGTGCGTGCGAGCACAGCCGCTATCACCCCGAGGGTGGCCACTGCGAGCCGTTCTACGTCCCCGGCGACGTCGTCTCGCCGGGGTGGTGCGGCGTCGTCACCGGCAGCTTCCTCGACTGACGCGCCGGGCGGACGCAGCGCTCACGGAGAGCGCTCGACCCTCACCAACACGGTGCGCGGTGGGACCACCGGGTCGAACGAGATGCATCTGGAACGTCGCCCACCTCATGGTGAGCGACGCCTCGGCGATCCACGATCTCTGCGTTGCGGGCGGCTACCGCGGGATCAGAGGGCTGCGCGATCACGAGTTCGGGCTGCGTGCCTTCGTCGTCGCCGACGCCGACGGCAACCGCATCGACATCGCCCAGGAGCCCTGAGGCGAGCCGGCGTCGGGGTGTGAGTGCGCGGAGCACCGCGACGGGAGCGTGCGGCTGGAGATCGAGTCGCGCACGCCGCCGACCCCCCCACCTCGAGCAGGGTCGGTATCGCGGAGTTCGTGGTGTTCATGATCACCACTGCGTGCGAGCGCGCCGAGTGTCGTCGGCGGGGTTGCGGCCGATCGTCCGCATCTCGACGTGCGGGCCCAGCACCGCATGGCGCTCGGCGAACCGCGCCAGCTCCTCGGTGCCTGGTACCGGTAGGTTGGGCACGAGCTGCGCGAGGTCACTGCCGAAGTTCGACGTGTAGCCGGCGTCGGCGCGGCCCAGACCCACGACCAGCTCGCCGTCGAAGTACCCCGCGTGGCACTCGAGGCAGTTCAGCGACGCGATCTCGGCGCCGCCGTCCGTCACGTGGACCGTCCAGTTGTAGGGCACCTCGGCGTTGTTGCCGGTGCGCCCCGGCCAGAGCCCCCACAGCTCCCGCTACCACGGCGCCCCGGCTGCGCGCCCAGGCCGCGCCGCATCCTCGCGACGCACAGCCTGATCCGCAGCGCCCCGGTCGAGCGCTGGCGGGGCTAGCATCCGTGCCGATGCTCCGCCGGCTGCTGCAACGGATTGGATCGGCGCCGCTCGCCCTGCGGGCGGCACCACCCACGCTCGTGCCTGCGGCCGAGCTGCTCCCGCGATTCCGGGAGGGTGGTCGTGGAGCTTCGGCTGCGATCGAGCTGACCCGTGGGCAGCTCGACGCGCTCGACCACCTCGTCGCTGACGACGCGGGTTGGACACGGCTGGTCGAGTTGGTCGCACGCGCCGGCGATCCGTGGAATGCCGACGACTGGCCGCTGGGCTTCGACCCGCTGATGTTGTGCGCGGCGCTGTGCGACGACGTCGCGTTCGAGTGCGTGCGTTGTCCGGTCGGCGAGCGCCAAGGCGGCTGGTCGTGCGCCCATCCGCGATCGCTGTTCGGGTTCGTGCTCGCCGTGGTGGCGGCGGGGGATCGACCGCGGCTGCGGCACCATCTCGAGGATGTGCGCGCCGTGCTCGACGGTCGTGCAAGATGGGACCCGTCGACGGCGAGGCGCCACGACGACTGAGCTGGTGGCCGCGGATCAGACAACTCACGAGTGCGGCACACCGTCCGCTGTCGAGCGCGTCGCAGAGGCCACAGTCGGGATCCAGGTGGCGGGTGAGGCCGGTGAAAGGTACGTTCACCGCTGGAGGTGACCAAGTCATGCCCGAAGCCGCCTCTCCGCTCGATCACGTGGGCACCGCCGCACTGGTGGGCGCCTCGACACTCATCCCGTTGCCTCTCGTCGACGATTGGGTCGCTTCGCTGTCGCGCCGTCGGCTGGTGGCGTCGGCGCTCCAGCGCCACGGGCGCACGTTTTCGGTGCGCGAGCTCGAGCCGCTCTACGCAGGCGGCGGCACGCTGTGGGGTCTGCCCTTTCGCTTCGTGAAGAGCCTCGTGCTGCTGCCGTTCGACAAGATCTTGAAGAAGGTCTTGGTGGTGTTCGCCGTGCGCGACGTGGGCCTCGCCATCGGCAACACCATCGCGCTCGGCCACACGCTCGAGCGGCAGCTGCGGCTCGGCATGTTCCGCGATGAGGAGAGCCCCGCCACCCACCAAGACGACGCCGCCCGCCTGCGCGACGCCTTCGATGCTGGCTACAAGGGCATCGACCAGCGCATGGTGCTGCGGGCCGCCAAAGTGCTAGTCGCGCAGCTGCGCCAGCAAGCCGGCACCGACGCCAATCCGCGCGACGTCGAGGGCTTCTTGCAGGAGCTCGATCGGCGCGTCGACCAGCACCTCCACGACGTCGCGCGCTGACGAACGGGCCCGGGGCCGATCCAGCCCGCGCTCGAACACCCGCTGGACCGCCTGGCGACCGGCCGCGGCTCGAACGCATGTGTCGGTACCTGCTGCGACCGCCGTTTGCCCATGATGCCGTGCGGGCACTGCCCGACGGTCGGGTGCGGATCGACGCCAACTCTCTCCGCTGCACCGTCGGCCCGCTCACCTCGACGGCTCCCAACAGGTCGCCAGCGCGATCGCCCCTGCGTAGTCGGAGGTGTGCGCGAGCGGGCGGCCGTAGTGGACGCGGATCCGCGGGTCGACACGGGCGCGGACCGCAGGCCACGCGTCGCGGAAGGCCGCGGGGATCGGCTGCGGGAGCTCGTCCTCGGCGCCGGGGTCGAGGCTCGCGTCGAGGTCGTCGGCGGCGAGGGGCCCGTCGATGTCGGCGTCGGTGACCTCGGGCTGGGCCTCGCGCTCGCGCCAGAACCGGCGCTCGCGGTGGCCGAGGCCCGTGATGCCGCCGATCGCCTCGGCGGCCAACGCCGCGGCGTCGCCGTCGTCCAGCCACGGCAGCAGGCGGTCGACGACGTCGACGCGCCCGCAGAAGCCCAGTGCCCACAACGCCTCGGCGCGGTCGTCGTCACGGGCGAGCAGGTCGACCAGGAGCTGCACGTGCTCGCGCTCGCCGGTGACGGCGACCATCACCCGGGCGGCGCGCGAGGACGCGGAGGTGGTCTTCGCGAGCTCGAGCGCCCGCGTCTCGGCGCTCGGCGAGCCGTGCACCAACGCGGTGGCGAGCGCTGCGAGGGCGACCTGCTCGTCGGGATCGCGCAGGAGGTGCTCGGCAACGTGGAGACCCTGCGCGCGGGGCAGCGTGGCGCTGATGCGCGCCGCGATCGTCCGCAGCCGCGGATCCTCGCTGCGTGCGGCCTGGGGGATCCACGCGATCACCTTGGCCCCGGGCACGCCGCCGCGCGCCGCCGCAATCTCGACGAGCGGGGTGGGATCGTCGACACGCTCGGCCAGGGCGAGCGCGCGGGCGGAGAGATCGAGGCGGGGCGCGCTCGACAGGGCACTCACGATCCCGGCCGACACCGGGCCCGCCGGGCCCGTCCGCAGCACCTCGAGCACGCGATCGAGCGCGGCCGTGCCGGGCTCGATCAGCAGCGCCATCGTGGCAGCGCTCGCCAGCTGCTGATCGTCGGCATCGGGGCCGAGCGCCGGCCACAGCAACGCGTCGGCGACCTCGGTGCCGCCGACGGCGAGCGCGTCGAGGTGCGCGATCGTGCGGGACTCGATGGTCTTGGCCAGCGACTCGAGATCGTAGGTGGGCGAGTCGAGCGCCGCGCTCCACTGGCCGAGGCCGAACACCGCCTCGTCGAGGTGTTCGTCGACGACGCTCCACAGCACGGGGATCGGCGCGGTCATCGTCTCAGCCTCCTCGAGCAGCCTCGGCCTCGGCGACCCGGCGGCGACTAGTTGATCGCCACGCTGCCACCGCGGATGCGGTTGACGCCGCTGGCGCGGGTCTCGACCTCGACGCCGCGGATCACCACACGACCGTTGCGCCGCAGGGTGATCGAGGCGCGGCCGCACTGCAGGACGATCTCGTCCTCGGCCGAGAGCACGATTCGCTTGCCGTCGACGTGGGCGATCGCCGGGGCTTGCGTGGGCGCCGGGGCATGCAGCAGGCCGAGCACGATCGGGCGGTCCGCGCGGCCGTGCTCGAACGTCAGCAGCACGGGCGTGCGTTGGGCGATCGCGGTGGCGACGGCGCCCAGATCGAGGGTCTGCATCGCGCGCGCTGCGACCGGCCCCGCTAGATTGTCAGGGAAGTCGACGCAGAGCCCGCGCGCGTCGTGAGCGACCAACCAGCCGACCACGGGGCCGGGGAGCGGTCCGGGCGTCTGTCCGACGCCACCGAGGTCCGCGGGGATCTTGCTCGGGTCGCTACCGTCGGCCATCGCCCGAGCCTCGCATGTTCGCCGGGCGGCGCGCAATCACACGGAGTCGCCGGGACACACAAGCCGGATCGTTCGTCAGACCTCGAGTTGGCCATGGTGCCGGCCCTCGTGCTGGCCCTCGTTCGGGGGCGCCGCCGACAGGCTCGGGAAGCCGTCGACCACGACCAGGCGCAGCAGCCCGGCGCGGTCGCCCGCGGCGACCTTCGACAGGGCCGCGGTCAGATCGAAGGCGTGGATGCCCAGCTCGGCGCCGCGCTCGACGTGAGACGCGACGATCGAGAACGCCGCGCCGTCGTAGCGCAGCGGCAGCCGCGCCTGCCCAGCGCGTCGCTTGCTTCGGCGCCCGCGCCTCGCCGTCTGGACCGTCGCCATCGAATTCGGCCAACCTCGAGAAATGATGAGAAAGCACAGCGGTGGGGTTCGGAGGCGGGTCCGCACATGAGCGGCGCGAGGCGGATCCCCTGCGTGCCAACATCTCGTGAGACACCGGCTCCCTCGAATTTCGTAGAGCGCCGGGCGAGAGTCCGAAGTCAGGTGTGCCCGTGTCGAAGTCCCAGAAGCCCGGGTCATCCTCCGGGAGTGCATCTCCCAGCGAGGTCTGCATCCGCGGCCGCCACTTTCGCACCCCAGGACTGCGTAAGCTGAGCCCGTCATGGCCGACCACCAGCGCTTCGAGCTCTTCGCCGACCTCCTCGTGCGGCGCTTCCCCGGGGCGAAACGCGTCTATGACGTAGCCGGCGGGATGGGGAAGCTGAACGTGGCGCTCGCTGCACGCGGACGCGAATGTCTGAGCTTCGATCGGCGGCGCAAGCACCTGGACGTGCCCTTTGCCGAGCGCGAGTTCACGCTCGACGAACCCTGCGCCGCCGACCTCGTCGTCGGCATGCACGCGGACGGCGCGACGCGGATCATCGTCGAGTACGCGGCCCAGCATCGCGTGCCCTTCGCGGTGGTGCCCTGCTGCAGCGACAACTCGATGCCGTACAAGCCGTGGATGCGGCACCTGGACGAGGTGGCGCGCGGGCTGGGCCTGCGCACCGAGGAAGCGCTGCTTCCGATGCGCGGCCGAGCGCGAACGTTGCTCGGCTGGCCGTGAATCCCCACCGGCAAGCGCGCGGCGCCAGGGGAATCCGGTGGCGCGAGCGAGTCTGCTGATGGATCGAGACGCGGTGAGGCTCAATCGATGAGGGATCGTGTTGCCGGCCGGACGCACTCCCCTCGGAAGACTCGATGGCACCCATCCACCTCGTGTTGGTCGTCGCCCTCGCGGACCCCCTCGCAGCCCCGGGATCGGGCGACATGCCCGACGCCCACGGCGTCGAGTGGACCGCGCCTCCGCCTCTGCCTGTGCCCGTGCCTTCCGTGTCGTCGACCGCCGTGTCACGTTCGATGGCGACGTCGCCAGACGTCACGTCCACGCGGCCGTGGCACGCCTTCCCCCAGGAGATCGAGCGAGCAGACCAACCCTGGCCTGTAAGCCCCTTCTCGCGGTTGCCGTTCGGCCGCCGTCATGCCGCGCTTCACCCTTGGCTCGGGACTCGTCCTCGCGTCCCTGCTCACCACCTCCCTCGTTCCGGACCTCGCCCGCGCGCAGCCACCCGGGCTCCAGCTCGCCGGCGATGGCGCCCGTGACCGCAGCTCGCGTCGGCAACAGCGGCAAGCGCGGCTGAACGCGCGCCTCGAGCTCGAGGACTTCCAGCGCGAGCCTGTGCGCAAGGGCTTCTACATCGGCGCCACCCTGGTGACCGGCGCGACGGCGGAACCGAACTCGTTCATCCCGTCGGTCGGTCACCGCATGGAAATCGGCGGTGGGCTCAGCGATCGGCTCACACTCGGCATCTCCGGCGGGCTTACGGGTCACCTCGGGGTGAAGGACGGCACGGCGGGCGTGGCCGACATCGTGCTGCAGCGCTTCGTGCACCGCGGGCTGTTCGTGAAGCTCGGTGTCGGCGCGACCAGCCACGCGGCGTCGCGCAATCGGATCAAGCGGCCGGGTCTCGGCGGCATCGTCGGTGGCGGCTGGGAGTTCCGACCGCTGCGCATGCTCGCGGTCTCGCTCGCCGCCGAGTACGAGGGCCGCGTGCGCACCGACGGTATCTACACGAACGCGTTCCAGCTCGGCTTCGGGCTGCGCTTCTACCCCGACTTCCCGAAGCGGCGATGAGTGTGGGCCGCTCAGACGGTGACCGGCACGACCTCGACGACCTCGCCGTTCGCGAGAGCATCGGGCGGCTGCACCACCACCGAGTCCTCGGCGGCGATGCCCTCGACGCTCTCGATCTCGACGACGCCCGCGCCAAGCAGATCCGCTTCGCCAGGCGTCGCGGTACGATTGCGCCGATGGAGGGACTCGCGGTGCTCGGCGAGCTGGAGACGAAGATCGGCGAGAAGCTGGGATGCACGCGGGTCCACGCGCTGCACGGCACGTTGCTCGAGCTGCTCGGGCTGCTCGAGCGCCGCGAGCTGTAGAGTCGGCGCGCACTCATCGGGAACCGCTGCATGGGTGCGGCGCCCGAGTTGGGCAACCAGGGCTGCCCAACTCTCGCGCCGATCGGGTGCGGTGCCGCCAGACGCCGACGGTCTCTGAACCGGCACGGTTTCTGCTCTACTGGGAGCCGTGCTGCTCCACGACTTCCACACGCCCACCGAATCCTGCCCGACCGCCCTGTGCGTCCTGCGCTTCGACGCGCCGCGATCACGTGCCGAGCTCGACGCGATCCGTGCACGGCTCGTCGATGCCGGCGCGCTCGCGGACGACGACGACGACGACGACGACGACGACGACGACGACGACGACGACGACGACGACGACGACGACGACGACGACGACGACGACGACGACGACGACGACGACGACGACGACGACGACCACGACCACGACGACGACGACGACGAC
>JBBQJI010000099.1:0-15460 GCA_038325765.1 Nannocystales bacterium | reverse complement strand
CACCCCGGTCGCCGCCGGATCGAGCGTCCCGCAGTGCCCCACCCGACGCTCGCCCAGCGACCGACGCACCCACGCGACCACCTCATGCGAGCTCGGACCCGCCGGCTTGTCGAGCACCAGCACGCCGTGGTGCGTACCTCGTGGCGCAGCCCCCACGGTCAGCGCTCCGACGGCGGCGCATCGGCGCCGTCGTCGCCGTCGTCGTCGCCGTCGTCGTCGTCGTCGTCGTCGTCGTCGTCGTCGGGCGCCGGCTCGGCCACCGCCGGCGTGGTTGCGATCTCGGCGAGGACACGCTCGATCGTCCGTCCACGATCGACGCTGTCATCGCGCTCGAAGCGGAGGCTCGGAGTCCGCTTGAGCTGGATCTTCGAGCCCAGGGCGGCGCGCACGGCCCCCGCCCCGGCGTTGAGCCCGGCGAGCAGCCGCGGGAAGTTCACCGCGTCGCCGAGTGCATCGACGAACACCCGCGCGCTCCCCAGATCCGGCGCCACACGGACACCCGTGATGGAGATCGCCGCGATCGGCTGCACCCGCGGATCCCGGAGCTCACCACGGAGCAGCATCGCCGCGATTTCGCGACGAATCATCTGCTCCACCCGTTCGGTCCGCGTACTCACGACACCCCACCGACGGGACTTCCCACGAAACACGTCCTCGCCACGGCGACCCCCGCCCCCCCTTGGCGGGGTATCCGCGCCCTCGCGCGCACCGTGTCCATCTGGGGGTGTGCGGGGGGCATTCAAAGACTCGGCGTGATCGCCTCGACCTCGAACGCCTGGATCGTGTCGCCCTCTTGGACGCCGGGGAAACCGTCGACCACGATGCCGCACTCGAAGCCGTCGCGGACCTCCTTGACGTCGTCCTTGAAGACGCGCAGCGAGTGGATGGTCCCGCTGAAGAGGACCTTGCCCTGCCGCACCACGCGGACGTGGCTGCTGCGTTGGATGAGGCCCCGCGTGACGCGGCAGCCAGCGACGACACCGAGCCGCGGGATCGGGAACAGCGCCCGGACCTCGGCCTCGCCCTGCTCCTTCTCGCGATACTCGGGCTCGAGCATGCTGAGCATGAGCTCGGTGCACTTCTCGGTCGCCGCGTAGATCACCTCGAAGGTATGGATCGCGACGCCCTCGGCCTCGGCCACCGGCGCCGCCTTGCCCGTGGTCTTGACGTTGAAGCCGAAGATCACGGCATCGCCAGCGCGGGCGTACTTGACGTCGGTCTCGTTGATCTGCCCGACCTCGGCCTTGATGACCTCGACCTTGACCTTGTCGGTCGACAGCCCCTCGAGCGCCTGCTTGACCGCCTGCGCCGAGCCCTGGACGTCGGCCCGCAGCACGATCTTGACCACCGCGGTCTTCTTGCGCTTGAGCAGCTCCTGGATCGACGGACCGGTGCGGACGCTCTCCTTGCGTCGACGCTGCTCGCGACGGTGCGCGACCAGAGTCTTGGAGTCGCGATCGCTGTCGACCACGTTCACCGGGTCGCCGGCCGCCGGCACGGTGTCGAGGCCGAGCACCTCGACGGGGGTGGACGGACCGGCCTCGGTGAGCTTGTTGCCGCGATCGTCGAAGATGCCGCGGACCTTGCCCGACGACTCGTCGGCGACCAGGATGTCGCCGACCTTCAGCGTGCCCGACTGCAGGAGCACCGTGGCCACGGGACCGCGGCCCTTGTCGATGCGGGCCTCGAGCACGACGCCGGTCGCCCGGACGTCCTGGGGCGCGACCAGTTCGAGCAGCTCGGCCTGCAGCACGAGCTGCTCGAGCAGACGATCGATGCCGGCGCCGGTCTTGGCCGACACTTCGACGATGGGGACCTCGCCGCCGAATTCCTCGCCGACGATGCCGTGCTCCATCAGCGCCTGCTTGACGCGGCCCGGGTTGGCCTCGGGCTTGTCGATCTTGTTGATGGCGACGACGATCGGGACCTCGGCATCGTTGGCGTGTTTGATCGCCTCGATCGTGGTCGGCATGATGCCGTCGTCGGCGGCGACGACGAGCACCACGATGTCGGTGACCTGGGCACCGCGGGCGCGCATCGCCGTGAAGGCCTCGTGGCCGGGTGTATCGAGGAAGACCACCGCGCCCCGCGGCGTCTCGACCTTGTAGGCGCCGATGTGCTGCGTGATGCCGCCGGCCTCGCCTGCGGCGACCCGGGCCTCGCGGACCTTGTCGAGCAGCGATGTCTTGCCGTGGTCGACGTGGCCCATGATGGTGACGATCGGAGCGCGGTGCTCCATCTCGCCGGCGTCGCCGCTGCCGAAGATCGAGCCCTCTTTGAAGGAGACGTTCTCGACCGTGTAGCCGAACTCGCCGGCGACGACCTCGGAGGTCTCGGCATCGATGGCGTGGTTGATCGTCAGACCGCGCAGGCCCATCCCCCACAGCGTGCGGAGCACGACCGACGCTTTTTGGCCCATCTGGTGGGCGAGATCGGAGACCTGAATGGCCTCGTCGATGCGGATGCGCTTCTTCTCGTCGCTCATCTCGGCGGTCGACGAACGACCTCCGGACATGCCCTTGCCGCCCATCGGCTTGCGGGTCATCTTGCGCCGACGCGCCTGGGCCTGGACCCGCTCCTCACGCTGCTTTCGCTGCGTGGCGCGGCCCTGCTTGCCCTCCTCGCTGACGTCCGTGATGATGACTTGCTGCTTCTTGCGGCTCGGCGCGAGCGGGATGAAGCCGAGGATCTTCGGCTCCGACCGCTGCGACGCGGCGCCGACGATCACGCCGTCCTCGTTGCGGACGACGCGGCTGCGGATCTCCGTCGCCGGCGGGGTCGCACTGCCAGCGGCCGCCTCGCCCGAGGGCGCGGCCGCGCTCCCGGCGGGCGCGCCCGGGGCCTGGGTGGCGGACGGGCCAAAAGCGGGGCTGGACGAGGCGGGGGCCGCCGGGCTGGGCGCGGCCGGTCGCGGCGCGGCTGGACGCGGCTGCGGCGCGTCCGACGGCGCCACCGCGGTGGGTTGACCGGGGCGGGTCATCGGATCCGAGAGCCGAGCGCCGGGGATCGACGGGGCCCGGGTGACCCGTGGCGGGGGCTCGGCGGCGACGGGCGCCCGCTCGGGCACCGCCGGACGCTCGAGGCGCGAGGCCATGCCGGTGGCGAAGCGTCGGGTGCCGCGGGGCAGCTCGATGCGGGTGCCGACCGCCGGTCCAACGCGCGGGCCGCCGGATCCGTCGTCGTCCTTGGAGCTGGCGTCGTCGCCGGCGTGCGCCGACGAGGACGACGGGTGGGTGGGACGCTCGAGGGGCGAGCGCGATGACGGTGCGGACGCAGATGAACTGGGCACGGGGGACGGACTCGGACGCAGGGGTGCCGATGGACGCATGGCCGGAGCGGTCTGGGGCTGGAACGGCCGCTGGGGCGCCTGGCGCGTGAGCTCCGTCGCCGCAGCCGCCGCGGCCTCGGCCGCCTCGACTGCCTCTTCCTCGTCACGCCGCTTTTTCACGACGTCGGCGCGGCGGCGGATCACCTGGGGCGCGCGCGGATCATTCGCCGGTGGGGCGGCGGGTGCAGCGGCCGCGGGTGCGGCCGTGGGCTGCGGAGCCGCGGGGCGTGCGGCGGGCCGCGGCGCCGGCCGACTGACCGCTGGAGCGCCCATCGCTGCGCGCACGCGCGTCACCTCGTCGGGCGACAGCGTGCTCATGTAGTTCTTGATCTGGATTCCAAGGCCCCGGATTGCTTCTTCCAGGGCCTTGTTGTCCTTGTCGAGTTCGCGGGCGAGCTCGTAGACGCGGACTTTTGTCATGGTTCAACACACCTCCCCCGCGGTGAGCTGCTGCTCCAACGCGGTGAACGCGGAAACTTGGGGCGTGGTTCCGAGTCCACTGGTGCGACGCAGCACCTCGAGGCGGGCCGAGCTCGCGTGGCACAGGGACTGCCACAGCGCGCCGGCATCGACATCACGTACGGCGAGACCACGGGGCCCGCCGAGCGCGCGCGCGAACGCTCGCCGACGGACGCCGATGTCGATGCAGGATCGCGACGCGCACACCCATGCGGAACGCCCCGCACGCCGTCCCTCGACATCGGGGACAATCACACCATCGCTGCGCCTACGCAGGCGCAACAGCGACGCAGGCGCAGCCGTCTTGCGACAGCTGACACACGTGCGTTTCGATTCGGACCGACTCACTCGTCACCCCCAGTCGAAGCGTACGGGGCCGAGTCGGGGAGCGACTGCGGATATTCCACCTCGAGCTTGATGTTGCCGCTCGCGGCGTCGTTGGCGATCTCGATGATCGCCTCCGCGCGCTCGAGCGTGTCGACGCCCGGCATCGACGCCAATTCTTCGGCGTCGGCGACGGCCAGATCGCGGAGGCCGCGCCAACCGCTCTGGAACAGGTTGAACGCCAGATCTTCGCCGACCTCTGGGATCGCCGCGATCTCGGCGAGGCTGCGCCGCTCCATCTCGCGGATCTTGCTCTCCGAGTGGATGTCGATCCGCCAGCCCGTGAGCCGGGAGGCGAGCCGAACGTTTTGGCCCTTCTTGCCGATGGCCAGCGAGAGCTTGTCGTCGGGGACGATGAGCTCCATCGTGTGGCGCTCGGCGTCGATGAGCACGCGCGAGACCTGGGCCGGCTGGATCGCGTTGCACACGAACCGCGCCGGATCCTCGTTGAACGGTACGATGTCGATCTTCTCGCCGCGCAGCTCCTGGACCACGGCCTGGACCCGGCTGCCGCGCATGCCGACGCAGGCGCCGACCGGGTCGACGTCGCGATCGCGGCTCGACACCGCGATCTTCGAGCGCGCGCCCGGCTCGCGGGCGCAGGCCTCGATGCGGACGATGCCCTCGTAGATCTCGGGGACCTCGTGCTCGAAGAGCTTCTCGACCAGGCCCCGGTGCGTGCGGGACAAGACGATCTGCGGGCCGCGGGCCGACTTGTCGACGTCCTTGACGTACGCGACGATGCGATCGCCCGGGCGCAGCGACTCGCGCGGCACCTGCTCGCGCACAGGGAGCACCGCCTCGGCGCGGCCGTTGTCGACCTCGACGATGATGGAGCCGCGCTCGAACCGACGCACGGTGCCGGTCATGAGCTCGCCCTTCTTCTCCTTGTAGGCGTCGAAGAGGTTCTCGCGCTCGGCCTCGCGGACACGCTGGATGATGACCTGCTTCGCGGTCTGGGCGGCGATGCGGCCAAAGCCCTGCCCGCCCAGGCGTAGCGCCTCGAGCTCAGGGTAGTCCTTGAGCTGCTGTTCCGCGCGTTTCTTGTCGGCCTCGAGGTAGAAGATCTGGAACAGTAGCTCGTCGCCCGGCTCAGCCTCGAGGCCGGCGCGCTGGGCCTGCTCGAGCGTGATCTCGCGGCTCTCGTGGTCGATCTCCTCGACGACGTACAGCACCTGGAACAGGTTGACGCTGCCGGTCTCGGGGTCGAACTGCGCCTCGATCTCGCGGTCTTCGAACATCTTCTTCGCGGCGGCGAGAACCGCCTGCTCCACCGTCTCGGTGAGCACCGCCCGAGAGATGTTCTTCTCTCGACAGACCTGATCGATCACTGCGCTGAGGTTGATTGGCTCGTCCATGGTCGTCACCCGCGATTCACTGCTTTTTGGTGCGGCGGCCGCCCGCCTCCCGCAGGCTTGGCCCCGGGCTTGGAGCTTGCCTGGGGAGCCCCGAAGGCCTCGTAGACCAGGTTGGCGCGCCGGATGAGCGGCAGGGGAATCTCATGCGTGGTGCCGTCGTCGTCGACGATCGACACGCTGCCGTCGCGGTCGTCGGCGGACTCGGCACCCGCTGCGGTGGTCGCGATGCGACCATGGAAGGTCTTCTGCGGCGAGCCCTCGTGGACCGGCGCGTGGGTGCGCACGGTCGCGCGGGCGTCCTTGTGGAGATCGAACTGGCTGCGTCGCGACAGCGGCCGCTCGACGCCGGGCGAGGACACCTCGAGGACGTACGCCGCATCGAGAACGGCGCGGAGCTCGGCCGCAGCTGCGTCCTCGCCGTGCTCGGCGGCGTCGAGGCCGTTGCCGATGATTGGCGACAGCCGGGCGCAGTCGTCGAGCGTCATGCCGCCCTCGCGATCGATGTACAGACGCACGACCCGCGGGCGCGAGGTCTGGGCCCACTCGAGGTGCACCAGCACGTAGCCCATGGTGGCGACGACCGGGCCGATCACGTCCTCGAGCAGCCGCACGGCGAGGCGTCCACGCTCCACCGCATCTGCGGGGGAGGTCGCGGGATCGTCGATGCCATCCGCGTCGTGGTCGATGTCGAGGGGGTCGTGCATGGGTGTCGAGATAAAAAAAGAGTGGGGACCGGAGGGCGCCCACTCTCGTGCTCTGCGCGCCTGATTCGGCCCTTCGATAGCACAGCGAAAATCGGTCCGCAAGCGTGCCTGGCGGCGTGAACTCGGAGGTTGGCCGACCAGCCTACCCGGCGACGGCCCGGCGACGGCCCGGCGACGGGGCCGCGCGGGGGGCCGCGCGGGGGGCCGCGCGGGAAGGCCCCGCAGGATCTGCCCGCAGTTGCGGCGGTGCGCCAAGGCGGCGGCGAGCGGGATCGGGCGGCACACCAGGGGCACGGGGCGCGCCCTCGGGCCACGTCGGTCGGTCGGCGTGGCATGCCGCACGCGGCTTGCTACCGTCGCCCGGTGGATCCGTTCCGAGCCGCCGTCGCCCAGCTGGGCGCCACCGCAGACCATGCCGCCGCGATGGCCGAGGCGGTGGCCGCGTGTGAGGCCGCCGCCTCGGCCGGCGCGAGCATCGTGGTGCTGCCCGAGAACTACGCCGGGATCGCACCGCCCGCACAGCGGCGGGCATGGGCGGAGGATCCCGCGGCGCCCGAGCACGGCGGGGCGATCGCGCCGCTGTGCGACGTCAGTCGGCGCACTGGCGTGTGGATCGTCGCCGGCGGCACGCCCGAGCTCGCGCCCGAAGGGCGGCTGTACAACACGTCGTTCGTCGTCGCCCGCGGTCGGGTCCAGGCCCGGTACCGCAAGCTGCACCTGTTCGACGCCGACGTCCCGGGACAACCGCCGATGCGCGAGAGCGCCGAAGTGGCGCGGGGCGACGGCGCGACCTTGGTGCGCACGCCCATGGCCGCCATCGGGTTGAGCATCTGCTACGACCTCCGTTTTGCGGAACTCTACCGCGCCCTGGTCGTCGCCGGCGCCGAGGTGCTCACGATCCCCGCCGCCTTCACGCATCCCACCGGCGAGGCGCACTGGGAGGTCCTGGTGCGGGCGCGGGCGATCGAGACCCAGTGCTTCGTGCTCGCCGCGGCCCAATATGGCGACCACGGCGGCGACCGCCGGAGCTGGGGTCAGGCGATGATCGTCGATCCGTGGGGACGCATGTTGGCGTGCGCCGGCGGGGAGGATCGCATCGTCGTCGCAGATCTCGACCCCGCCGCGCTGGTGCAGGTGCGGGGCCGCATCCCGTGTCTGCAGCACCGCGTCCCGCCCGAAGCCCTCGTGGTCACGACGATCGATCTCGTCGCCACGGCGCGGTGAAGCGGCCTCGGTCAGCGTCGCGCCGCGATGCGCCGGGCCAAGGCCCGGTACAGCGCTGCGGCGCCGGGCCAGTCGAGCGGACACACCTCGCGCACCGTCCCGTCGTCGAGTTCGACGACGATCGCCTCGAATACCGGCGGTGGACGCAGTTCGAGGTCGACGCGGCGGAGCGCCGTGACCGGCACGCGGCGTCGGCGACCGCGCTGACGCAACGTGAGCGTGCGACCGAACAGCGAGGGCGCCCGCGGCAGGCGGGCGATGATGAGCGGCCGCACCCACGCGACCACGCCGAGCACGGCGAGTGCCAGCGCCAGCCGCACGAGTTCGTGGCTGCCGAACGCAACGCGGATCCAGGCCGGAGGCAGCCGCACGAGCAGCACCACGATGGTGGCGATCAGCACCACCAACCACGAAGCGGCGACGATCACGGCGCCGGTCCAGTCGGGCGGGCGCGCGGTGCGGATCGGAGGGCCGAGCACGGAGCCGAGCAGTGTAGCGCGATCGGTCGGGGCGACGCCCAATCGGCGGCTGGGCGGCCTCGCCCGCTGGCACGACCTGCGACCGGGCTGCTACGCTCGCGGCCGCATGGGACGACTGATCGTGGCGGCGGCGATGGTACTGATGTGCGGCTGTGCGGAGGAGACGTGTACGCAGATCGGCTGTGGCGACACCAGCATCGTCACCTTCCCGCGTGGCCTCGTCGAGGGGCCCTACGATCTCGAGGTGACGGCGATGGGCACGACATGGCGCGCCCGGTGCCTGCAGCCCGCGTCGGCCGAGGCGGTCGAGAACTCGATCGAGCTCGAGTGCGACGCGAACACCTTCGAGCTGACGCTGCCCGCGGGCACCAGCCCGCGCGAGGTCCAGGTCACGGTGGTCGATGTCGTCAGCGAGACGGTGCTGATTGCGGCCGTGACGGTCGCCCTCGACGCGGTCTCCGAGGACACGCCCAACGGCCCCGACTGCCCGCCGATCTGCTTCATCCGCAACGGCGCCGTGGTGGTCGATGGCGCCGAGTGATCCGCCGCCCGCCTGCGTCCGTCACTCGAAGTAGACGTACAGCGAGTAGGCGCCGCCGGCGATGCCGACCTGGTCGACCGCGAGGTAGTACTCGGAGCCGGGCGACTCGATGAAGCCGTCGAGGGCGGTCGAGCCGTTGGCGACCGCGGCGGAGCACGCCAACTCCGAGACGCCGGCGCAGCTGGTCCGCAGGCTCAACACACCCTCGAAGCCATCGCTGCCGACGAGCTCGGCGGACATGCCACCGAGGTAGCTGGTCGCGATCGGAAAGATGTTCTCTTGGCCCGGGCCGCCGCAGAAGCCGTCGGCCCTGCCCTGCCCCGACCCGAACTCGTTGAACCAGACGAACGATCCGCCGGACTGCTGCACGATCACCTCCTGCTGGAAGGTGCACTGGTCGAGCGTTGGCCACCCGAACACCACGTCGAAGCTGTACTTGCCCGACGCGCCCGTCTCGCTGTCGACGATGATGCTGTAGGTGCGCCCGGCGATCGCGAGGAAGTGGCGCGAAGCTTCCACGAAGTCGTTGGCGCACATCACCGTCGTGCCGGTCCCGTCGACGCAGCCGTCTTCGACCACGCGCAGGGTCAAGGGTACATCGGCGCTGCGGACGACCAGCGTGACGTCGCTGTTGCCGGGTGTCGCAAGGCTGTAGACCTGCTCGGGGCCGCCGTCTTGCCCGCACCAGCCGCGCTCGCCGCCTCGGCCATCGAGCGCGCCCTCGATCGTCACGTTCTGCGCCGGCATCTCGATCGGCGTGGCGCAGGCCGAGGGGCCCGGCTCATCGTCGGTCTCGCCCTCGGTCTCGCCGCCGCCGGACTCGTCGATGAGCTCGCCCTCGTACAGCGGGTCGGAGCGGAGTCCGCAGCCCGACAGCCACACCGAACTGCACACCGCCGCGACCGCATTACCCCACCGCATGGATCGTTAGTAGCACCGCCGGTTTTGGCGCGTCAAACCGCCGTGCGCGGCGGCGTGGACGCCCGCCGCGGATCCGGAATGCAGCCCGCGAGGGATTCAGCCCGCAACGACGCCGAGGTCCGCCGCGGCGCCGCACGCCGGCCACAGCCGCTCGATCCGCAGGCGTGCGCGCGTCTGCCCGCGATACACGTCGAGCACCGGGACACCGACCAGCTCGATCGCGTCGCCGACCGCCGGTGTCCACCGCCCCGGCCCGGCCTGCCCGAACGCGATGCCCTCGACCGTGGCCTCACCGTCGCCGATGCGCAGCGAGATGTGGCGCTCCTTGAGCACTCGGACCGACAAGGCGCGACCGACCACGGCGAACCGCGGCGGTGCGAACCCGACGCCGTACGGCGAGAGGCCGCCGAGGCGGCGCCCGAACTCGACGTCGATCGCCGCGATCGGCAGGCGGCCGTCGACCTCGTCGCACGCGGGCCGGGCAGGCCCCGCCGCGGCGCCGCAGGCCGCGGCGAAGGCCGCGGCGACGGCGTCGATCTGATCGATTGCGACAGTGAGGCCGGCGGCTTCGCGGTGGCCACCGAAGCGCTCGAGCAGCGGCGCGCAGGCGGCGAGCGCAGCGCGGACGTCGATGCCCCCGTGGCTGCGCACCGAGCCCCGCGCGACGCCGGCCGCAGCATCGATCGCGAGGACCATCGCGGGCTTGCCCAACGCCTCGACCAGGGCACCGGCGACGAGGCCGACGACGCCCGGGGCGAACGACGGGTCCGCGATGCACACCGCGGCGCGTTGGTTCGCGTGGGGATCGGCCGCGATCCGTGCCAGCGCATCCTCGACTCCGCGCTGCGAAAGGCTCCGACGTTGCGCGTTCAGCCCCTCGACCTGCTCCGCGAACGGCCCGGCCTCGGCGGCGGTCCGCGCCCGCAGCAGCCGCAGCGACGGGTCGGCGGCGCCGAGGCGACCGGGCGCGTTGATCCGTGGGCCGATCTTGAAACCGACCGTGGTCTCGTCGATCGGCGACTCGTTCCATGCCCCGGCGCGCTCGAGCAGCGCCCGTACGCCGGGCCGCGGTGCGGTGCGGAGCAGGGCCAGCCCGCGGTGCACGAGCACCCGGTTCTCGTCGACCAGCGGCATCATGTCGCAGATGGTCGCGATCGCGACCAGATCGAGCCACCCGCGGGGATCAGGGGCGCGCTCTCGTTGGCCCGCGAGTTGGGTCCGCAGCGCGGCGCAGAGGTAGAACGCGACCCCGGCCGAGCACAGCCCCTTGAACGGGAACCCGCAGCCGATCTGGTGGGGGTTGATGAGAGCGTCGCACGGCGGCATCTCCGAGGGCACCTGGTGGTGGTCGATGACGACGCTGCGCATGCCGCGGGCGCGCACGCGCTCGAGGGCCGCGATGTCGCTGGTGCCGGTGTCGCCCACGAGGACGAGCTGAACGCCCGACGCGGCGAACGCGTCGGCGTCGGCGTCGGCGAGGCCGTAGCCCGCGTCGCGGTGGGCGACCCGGGTGACGACTTGCAGCCCGATCGCCTCGAGGAAACCGGCGAGGATCGCCGCCGTGCACACGCCGTCGACGTCATAGTCGCCGAACACCCCCACTCGCACGCGGCGGCGGCCGGCCCACGCCAGCAGATCGAGCGCGGCGGGGAAGCCCGCCATCTGCTCGGGGGGCCTCAGATCGCGGAGCTTGGGGCCGAGCGCCCGACGGATCGCGTCGTCGTCGACGATGCCGCGGGCAGCGAGCATCCCCAACTCGAACGCCGGCAGATCCAGGCGCGCTGCCTGCTCGGCGCGCGCCGGGCCGCGGCGGTCACGGTCACGATCGACGAGCGTCGGGGCGAGCCCGCCCTCGCCGGCCGCCGGCGTCATTGCGGCGGCAGGCGTCACTGCGGGCGGCTGCGTCACTGCGGGCGGCAGCGTCACTGCGGGCGGCGCCGGCGTCGTCGCGAGGCCTTCGGCACCGCGCCGTCGTCCCCACCGCCCACGTCCTCGTCGTCGATCGGCCGCTCGAGTTCGACGGCCACGCGATCCGGATCGCCCGCCGGCTCCTCGCCCGCGAGGACCCGTTCCTCACGGCGGACCTCGTCCATGGTCCGCCCACTCTCGTCGACCTCGCGCCCCTCGGCCGCGAGCACCGGGCGCTCGACGCCGGCCGGGGTCTCGCCCGCAGGTCCGTCGTTCTGCCACTGCAGGTGACCCTTGCCGCCGTAGAACCGCGCATTGACCCACAGGAACACCGGCGTGGCGACGAACAGCGACGAGTACGTGCCGACGGTGATGCCGATGATGAGCGCGAACGCGAAGTCGGCGATTGTGCCGGAGCCCATCACGAACACCGCGATGACGCTGAGCAGAGTGGTGCCCGAGGTCAGGATCGTGCGGCTGAGCGTGTCGTTGAGCGCACGGTTCGTCGTCTCCTCGATGGGATCGTCGCGGAACAGCGCGACCCGCTCGCGGACGCGGTCGAACACGACGATCGTGTCGTTGATGCTGTAGCCGACGATCGTCAACACCGCGGCGATGGTCGTGAGGTTGAATTCTTTCCACGTGAGCGCGAACGCGCCGATGGTGATGAACGAGTCGTGGGCCAGGGCCACGATGCCGCCGGGCGCGAAGCGCAGATCGAAGCGAATCATCACGTACAAGAAGATGAAGCCCATCGCGTACAGCAGCGACTTCACCCCGTCGAGCTTGAGCTGATTGCCGACCTTGGCGCCCACGGTCTCGGCGTGGACGATCTTGAGGACCGTGCCCGCGCCGAACTCGCCATCGAGTTGCTCGACCAGACGGTTGCCGACGCCGATGAGCGACACCTCGACCGGGACCTCGCCGTCTCTGACCTCGAAGCCCTTGTCGACGGTGCCGTGGCAGCCGGCGTCGTTGATGCGGCGCTCGAGCTCGGCCCACTGCGGCTCGGCGTCGTACTTGATGAAGATCTTGCTGCCGCCATCGGGCTGGTGGAACCCGAGCAGCTTGGCGCCGCCGACCTCCGTCACCGCCGCCTCGCACTGCGCCAAGGTGGTCTCGTCGATGCTGACGACGTCCTTGACCCGCAGCAACACATCACGCTCGGCGCCGGGCACGACGACGGCGGAGCTGCCCTCGTAGCCGAACCCATCGAGCGCCTTGCGGATGTCCTCGACCGGGACGTCCTTGGCGAGCTGCAGCCGCACCGAAGAGCCGCCGGCGAAATCGATGCCCCAGTTGAGCGGCGTACCGCGGGTGAACTGGTTGAACAGCAGCATCCCCGCCGACAAAAGGATGAGGATGACGGAGATCCAGAGGTAGCCGCGGCGCTTGGCGACGAACGGGAAGTTCGTCCCCGGGCGGATGACCTCGAAGAACTTCTGCGGCGACGACGGTCGCGTATCTTGCGTATCCATCAGATCGACACCTTGTCGAAGCCGCGGCGGTTGGCCTGGAAGTCGAAGAACAGGCGGGTGCAGAACACGCCGGCGAAGATCGACGTCGCGATGCCGATGAGCAGCGTGACGGCGAAGCCGCGGATCGGGCCCGAACCGTACTGCCACAACACGAGGCCGGCGATGGCGGTGGTGAGCTGAGAGTCCAAGATGCTGGTGAACGCGCGGTCGTAGCCGGCCTCGATGGCGGCACGTGCGGTGTAGCCCTCGCGGATGAGCTCGCGGATGCGCTCGTAGATGATGACGTTGGCGTCGACCGCCATGCCCATCGTGAGCACGAGGCCGGCGATGCCGGGCAAGGTCAGCGTGGCGCGGAAGAACGCCATCGCCGCGAGCATGAGCGTGACGTTCATGACGAGCGCGACGTTCGCGACCAGACCCGCGCGGCGGTAGTAGATGGCCATGAACACGACGACGGCGATCAGACCGATGGCGAAGGCCTTGCCTCCCCGATCCACTGCGTCCATGCCGAGGTCGGCGCCGACCCGCATCTCCGATTCTTTCTGCAGGCGCGCCGGCAGTGAGCCGCTCTTGAGCACCTTGGTGAGGTCGTTGGCGGCCTCGCGGGCCGACTGACCGGGCGACGAGCCCAGCGAGATGCGGACGTTGCCGCCAGGGATGCGCTCGTTGAATACCGGATCGGAGCGGACCAACTCGTCGAGGATGATCGCCATCTTGCGACCGACGTTGGCCCCCGACATCTCCTCGAAGAGCTCGGCGCCGACGCGGTCGAGCTTGACGTTGACCTCGGGTGCGCCGCTTTGGGCATCGAAGCCGACCGAGGCGCTGACGATGCTCTCGCCGGTGACCTCGGCGCGGGCCTTGATGATGTAGGTCCGGTACATGTCCTCGGGCGGCTGGCCGCGGCGGGTGCCCACCGGCGCCGGGCCGAACGCGACCTTCATGTCCGCGGGCAGCCGCCACTCGGGCGGCAGGCCGGCGAAGAAGCTCTCGAGGGTCTGCCGGTCCTTCGCGAAGAACACGAAGGGATCGTTCACCATCACGCCGCCCTCGCGGCCGTAGTCGGACTCCTTGTTGACGGCGATGCCCATGCCCTGGGTGACCATCCCCGCCTCGTACAACGCGCGCAGATAGGGGCGCCCGGTGTCGCGGAACGGGGTCTCGTCGTCGACGAGGTGCATGCGAAGCACGGCCTGGCGCTCGATGATCTTGAGCAGGCGGTGGAACTCGCTGGCGCCGGCGAGGATCTGATCGCGGGCGCGCTCGGTCAGACTCAGCACCGCGATGGCCGGATCCGGGTTGGTCGGGTCGGCGGGCAGGATCGCGAGCTCGGCCGGGAGCCGCTCGTCGATGATCGTGCCCTCCTCGGCGATCTTGCCGGCGAAGGCCTGGGCGAGCAGGGCCTGGGCATCGCCGCCCGGGACGGTGACCTTGAACTGGCCGACCTGCTCGCGGACTTCGGCGGTCGAGACCTGGGCGGCACCGGCGGCCACGAGGATCTGGCTGACGCGGGCCGCTGCATCGGTCGCGGCGGCCCGCAACTCGGTGTTCTCGTCGGCGAGGCCCGGCAGCTCGATGACGATCTGACGGTTCTTGGGATAGATGTTGGGCTCGGCGACGCCCATGGCGTCGACACGCTTGCTGACGGTCTCGAGGGCGTTGGCGACCGCGTCCTTGCGGTTGGCGGCGATGGCGGCCTCGGGCATGCGCAGGCGGATGACGTTGTCGGGCTGGTCATCCTCGGGCTCGACCTGCTCGAGCATGTCCTGGGTCACGCCCATCACGTCATCGGTGGCCAGCGCCACGTCGTCGGCGGACGGAAGCGTGATCAGCAGGGTGTCGGAGCCCTCGCGGGTGACGTCGGCCTGGATGTCCTTCTTTTCGCGGAACCCGATCTCGAGCTCGGCGGCGATCTGGTCGAGCTTGTTCTCGATCGCCTCGTCGACGGCGACCGAGTACTCGAGGTGGAGCCCGCCTTGGAGGTCGAGGCCGAGCTGGAACTTGCGCGTGAACGTCTCGGCGATGAACCCGGGCAGCTGCTCGGCGGGTATGAACGATGGCAGCACCGACACGAAGGCGGTGGCGACCAACGCGAACAACGCGAGGGCTTTGAGTCGGAGGAATCGACGCATCTTTGGCCTGTTTCGGTGGGAAGCCGCGGCTCAGCGCGCGTCGGAGCGCGAGCCCTCGGCGTCGTCCTTGGTCTCGGGCTTCTTGGGCGCCGGCGCGGCCTTCTCGTCTTTGAGCGCGGCCTCGGCCGCGTCGACGATGTCCTTGCGCAGCACCCGGATCTTCACCTTGTCAGCGATCTCGACGACGGCGATCTTCGGGTCGTCGAGGTTGCTGATGCGCCCGAGGATGCCGCCGCCGATGACCACCTGGTCACCCTTGCCCAGGGTCTCGATGCGCTTTTTGCGGTCCTTCTCCTGCCGGCTCATGGGCCGCAGCACGATGAAGTAGACGACGCCGAACATCAGCACGATGGGCAAGACGCCGCTGAGCGCGGACCCTGCACCTTGGCCGAGCAGGGACGCCGACGAGACGGTGGCGAAGATCGATGCGAGAGTCATGGCGGGTAGCGCTCGGCGAGAGTAGAGGACTGGGACGTCCGATCTGACGGCGTGGCGCCGACAGGCGGACGGCGCGGCGCCGGCCGGCTCCGCGCCCCCAAGGCGG
>JBBQJI010000098.1:0-15733 GCA_038325765.1 Nannocystales bacterium | reverse complement strand
CACGGGTGCTTCAGCCCCCGAGCGCCGGGCGACGAGTGCTCACAGCGAAGCCGCACGTTCGCCCCGCCGCCAACGGCTGGCCAAATTGCCGACCAGGCGCGAAGCTGGCGACATGCTACTGCGCACGATTTCCTCGGTGTGTTCGCTCGTCGCCCTCGCGTCGGCCTGCGGGTCCAGCTCCTCGCAGGGGACCGTGGGTGGCGATGGCTCGAGCGGCGGAGGCGACGGCTCGACGTCTGCCACGACGTCCGCGGGCACCACCGGCGTCGCCACGTCGTCGGCGTCGGCCGATTCGAGCACGTCGATCACGGTCGGCGACGACGACGGCCCGTCGCCGGTCGGCTTCGATGTGGGCGTGCAGTCCGACGCCCCGGTGTCGCCGTGCACCGCGAGTGGCGGTGGTGGTGGTGGTGCGGTCGAGCTCTCGTACATCTGGATCGCCAACTCGTACCAGCAGCCCGAGGGCACGATCTCGAAGATCGACACCGTCACGATGGAAGAGCTCGGCCGCTACCAGGCCAAGCCCGCGAACGGCGATCCGTCGCGCACGTCGGTCAACCTCGACGGCGACGTCGTGGTCGCGAATCGCAACGGCGGTATCGCCAAGTTCTTCGCCCGCGAATCCGACTGCAACGAGAGCAACGGTCAGCCCGGCATCCAGACGTCGACCGGCGCCAACGATGTGCTCGCGTGGGGCGAAGAGGAGTGTCTGGCCTGGTACCTGCCGCTCGCGTGCAACTCGAACCGTCCGGTCGCGTGGACCCGCGGCCAGTTCAGCGAGGCCAGCTGCACCTTCGAGGACGAGAAGCTGTGGACGGCATGCGATGGCGAGGTGCTGCTCATCGACGGCGAGAGCGGCGAGGTCGAGGAGACCATCCCAGTACCGGAGTTCGCAGGCGGCCTGGTCTACGGCGGGGCGGCCGATGGCAACAACAACTTCTGGGGCCTCAATCTGTACGGCGGCGCCAACGACTACCTGTTCCGCGTCGACTTCGAGTCGCTCGAGACCCAGTCGTGGCCGCTGGGCCCGCTGCGCGGCTACGGCATCGCGCTCGACCGCGAGGGCCGGCCGTGGACCTGCGGCGGCGGCGGAGCGGCGCGCTTCAACCTCGACGATGCGACGTGGTCATCGGTCGGGGGCCAGGGCATCGGCGGCTGCATGACCGACGGCGAGGACACGCTGTGGCACAGCGACCCGCAGGGCACGTTGAACGGCTACGACATCGAGACCCTCGAACTGGTCAACCAGATCCCGCTGCCGGAGTACGTGCACGGCATCAGCATCGACTTCCAGGGCAACGTGTGGGGCGTCAGCTTCGCGGGCAACAACGCGTATCGGGCCAACCCCATCGATGGCCAGGTCGACACGTACAGCGGGCTCACGCAGGCCTACACCTACAGCGACATGACTGGATTCGCGCTGTCGACCGCCGGCGGCGGCGGCACGCCCCCGAACTGATCGCGAAGGCGCGCACCGCAGCGGCGATCGTGCAGGCGTCAGCCCTGCGGATCGGGCTTGGCCGGGCCGCCGAGCGACGCGGCCACCCGCGCCGCCTCTTGGATCGTCCGCGCCAGAACCGAGCGGATGCGACCGTCCTCCATCGTGAGCAGGCCGGCGATCGTCGAGCCCGCCGGCGTCGTCACCTGATCCTTGAGCGCCGCCGGATGCAGACGCGTATCGAGCACCATCGACGCCGAGCCCAGAAAGACCTGCGCCGCGATCTCGAGGGCCACGTCGCGGCGCAGCCCCATCATCACGCCGCCGTCGGCCAGCGCCTCGAGCATGACGTACGCGAACGCGGGGCCGCTGCCGTTGAGGCTGGTCACCGCGTCCATGTGCTTGTCCTCGAGTTCGATCACGCGGCCCACCGCGGCGAAGATGCGTCGCGCGAACGCGATCTCCTCGGTACCCGCCCGCGGTCCGGGGGCGAGCACCGTCATGCCCTGGCTCACCAGGCACGGCGTGTTCGGCATGGCCCGCACCAGCTTGGCCTCGGGCAGCCACGCGCCCAACGTCGGCAGCCGCACACCGGCGGCGATGCTGATGACGAGCTTGCCGGCGGTGGCCGCCCGCATGCGATCGTCGTCGAGCAGCTCGGCCATGAACTGGGGCTTGACCGCCACGAGGATCACGTCGGCGCCCGCGCACGCGGCGGTGTTGTCGTGGCCTGCGGCGACGCCGTAGGTGCTGTGCAGGCGCTCCGCCGGCTCGGGGCGCCGGACCGTCGCGCGGACATCGGCGGGCGCGAACACGCCCGCGCGCAGCAGACCGCCGAGGATGGCCTCGCCCATGGTGCCGCATCCGATGATCGCGAGCGTCGACATGGGTCGGCGTTACCACGGCGTGCGCGGCAGGGCCAGCGGGGCGAACGCGGACCAGCGTTCGGGTGGCTACTCGATCCGATAGACCAGGGATCCGACCGCGGGCGACGCGAAGCGGGTCCGGTCGGTGGACGAGTCACCGTCGGTCGCGTTGCCGAACTGCACACGGTACTGCGAGCGCATCCTGCCGGCCTCGAGATCCGCGCCGAGGCTGGCCGCGATGTCGGCGCTCCGCTGGCCATCGACTGCGCTGTTCGAGAACACGCCGAGATCCGCGAGGGCAGCGGCCGCGAAGGCGTCGCCGTCGAGCGCATCGGCGGTGATGTGGTGGATACCCAACGTGCCGAGGGTGACGAAGGGCGTGCCGAGGGTCAACTGCTGCTGGGCGACGAAGCTCGCCGACTCGACCTCGGCATCGGCCGGCACGTCGTCGAGCACCAGCGCGAAGAACCCCCTGCGCGCGATGTTGTCGCTGCCGTCGCCCGCCAACGCATCACCGCCGGCGCCGGTGTTGAGGGCGCCGTTGGCCAGCACCGCACCGGTGAGGGACGCGTCGAATCCGAGCGTCATCGTGATCCGCCGTGCCGTGAAGAAGCTCCACACCGCCTCGGCCCCCAGCGCATTGCCAGCGACGTCGGTGGCCTCGGTCCCGATCGCGAAGACATACTCGAGCGCGGTGACATCGGCGGGGTCGGTGCCTTCGGCATAGGCGAGCGGCGCGTTGGGCTCGATGGTTAGCGTCGCGCCACCGTCGCTCCAGGTCGCGGAGAACGGCCCCAGATCCGCCGCGTCGAGGGCGGCCACCGTCGCCGCTTCGTCCATGGGCTCGTCGAACGTGATCACGATCGCGACATCGCTCGGCACGCCGCCTTGCCCGTCGTTCGGCGAGATCGACAGGATCTGCGGCGCGGTGGTGTCGACGACCTCACCCGTGCTGCTGTCGGACTCGCTCTGGGTCGTGTCGCCGCCGTCCGACGTCGAGTCGTCGGCAGACGTGGTGAGGCCGGTGGACGGCATCGGTGGGCTCGTCCCATCCGAGGGGTCGGTGGCGCCCGACGGGTCGGTGGCGCCCGACGTTTCCTCCGCCGTGTCGCCGCCCTCGGCGTCCGACTTGGCCGGGTCGTAGCAGCCGACCACGAGCCAGGCGGCGAGCCAGGCGCACGATCGCGAAGGGGAGCGCGGGTGACGGTGGGTTACGTCG
The DNA here is from genome assembly GCA_038325765.1 of Nannocystales bacterium. GTDB lineage: Bacteria > Myxococcota_A > Polyangia > Nannocystales > Nannocystaceae > Xiheibacterium. The sequence continues at coordinate 12,210 of JBBQJI010000098.1, read as the reverse complement.
GTTCGGTTCATGGGATGCGCCACGGGGTACGCATCGGTAGAGCCGGGCGCTCGCGATGTGACAGGCGGCGGGACAGAATCCCGAGGCGCGCTCAGGGCCGGCGCGGACGGCGGGCGGTGACGACGCTGCCGGCTGGACGCGGCGCGGAGGGCTGCTCGGCGCGCGGGGCCCGGGCACGCACCACCGACGGCCCCGACTCGCGCACCGGCGCCGGCGTCGACGTGGCCACCGGCATCGGTCGCCGCATGGTCACCTCGTCGGTCCGCGGGACCGGGGCATCGACGCCCGCTTCTTCGACGAGCTGCGGATCGTCGTCGTCCTGGGCGATCTCGTCGTCGTCGTCGTCGCGCAACCAGCTCGGTCGCCAGCCCGCCGCCAGCCTCCGCTCGAGCGTGATCCGCAGCTCCGAGATCCGCGCCTGGTACTCCTTGCGGCCCACCTTCTCGTTGAGGATGCAGAACTCGCCGCCCGACAGCGCCACGCAGCCAAAGCAGTGCACGCACTGCTCGCAGCCCACGCACAAGGTGAGGTACGAGGAGTCGTCGCATGCCCGGGAAAGTTGGCTGTGGGAGATCCGCTCGCAGTCGCGGCACATCTTGGACTGGGTGCAGCCCGAGCACGCCACGCAGCCGTCGCAGTAGGTGCACTCGACGCAGTCGGTGCAGTCGCTGCAGAAGCGGCAGTCGCTGCAGCCCTCGCAGCGTTGGCAGCGGAAGTTGCCCTCGCCGGCGGGACGCACCACCGGGGTCTCGGCCTGCTGCTCGAGCAGCCGCGCCATCGCCTCGAGCAGCGTGTCGAGCGGATCGGGCATCTGGACTACTGACTCACCGGCGCGCAGATCTTGAAGTTGTCGACGTCGCCGGGGCGGTCGAGATCGGGGGCCGCATAGATCCCGCGGGATCCGGTGCGGATGCACTCGTAGCCGTCGCGGCAATCGCCGGAGTTCCCACAGCGCAAACGGCAGCTGGTGCGGGCGGTGATCTCGTCGGCGCACAGGCCCTCGGGCAGGCACACCTCGCGGGGATCGCAGTCGTCGAGCGGCCCGCAGACGCCACCGGTGCAGCCCTCGCCCTCGCCCTCGACCGCCCGATCCTCGCGGCTGGGATTGCACGCCACGGTGAGGAAGTCGCTGCCGTAGACCTTGACGCACGCGGCCTCGCCCGGGCAGCTGTCGGCGCCGCAGCCCTCCACGATGCACTCGCCCTGGCCGTTGGGCGTCTCGATGCCCGACGCGTTGACGCGGTGCGAGAGGTCACAGGTGCGGTCGCCCTGGATGCTGCAGTCGGTGCTGCGCTGGCAGCCATCGCCGATCTGTGCGCGGCAGCCGAGCGTGGCGGCGGCGAGCAGGAAAAACCAAGGGACGACGCGGGCGACGGGCACGGCGGCGCAGCATACAACGTATGCCCGCGCCCGCTGGCAGGGCCGTCCCCATGCTGGGATCCGCGGCTGCGCGCGGCGTGTCACGCGCGGGGGAACCTCGGACGCACCTGGGCGAACAGTCGCGTGCCGAGGCGGCGACGACGAGGCCGACGGTGGTGGCGGCCACGACCCGCCGGGGCTCGCCGCGGCAGGGCGATGCGCTCGACTGCGAGAACATGCCCGCGTGTCAGCGCTTGGTCCCGCGCGCCGTGGTCATCCGCGCCGCGGCGTGACATGCCCGCACACCGGGCCCGCATTCCGTCGGCTGATTCGGCCCGCGGGTTTGCAGTCGCGCGCGGGGTTGTCACGGTGGTGTCGAGCCGCTGCGGCGGCGACGAGCAGCCATGATGATCTCCGAAACCTCCGCGGTCCGCGTCTACGAGACACCCGCGCGCTACGTCGTGCCGCCGCGTGCCCGCAACTGGGTCCGGATCGGGGCGCTACTCGCGTTCTCCCTCGCCCTCGTCCCAGTCGCGTATGTGACGCTCGGGCTGTTCGTGCAGGCCGAGCAGGTCGACGCCCAGGTCGAGAACCCGGCGATCGACGATCCGCTCGACCGCTCACTCGCGGCTCCGGGCGGGAGCCCGGCAGAGATGCCGGCCCAGGCCGACGGCAAGCAGCCCGACGACACGCAGCCCGCCGGGCAGGAGGCGCCGCAATGAAGACGCTCGTCGCATTCTACGAGAGCCTCTCGGCGGCCGAGCGCGCGGTCGATGGCATGCACGGGGAGAACGTGCCGCCCGAGCACATCAGCGTCGTGGCAGTGCGGCCCAAGCCGGCGGAGTCGGCCGGCGGGCAGCGTGGCGATGGCGGCACGATGAAGACCGCGGGGGCACCCGCGGATGTCGGCACCGTGATGGCCGGCCTCGAGGTGCGGCTCTACATGTCGATCGGCGAGGCCCTCGCGATGGGCACGCTCGCAGGGCCGGTCGCGTCACCTGACCCCGAGGGCCCGGACGCTCCCGGGCAGACGCACAACCTCACACCCGGCTTGATCGCCGCCGGCGTACCCGCGGCGCAGGCCGGCGCCTATGTCGACGCGCTGCGCGAGGGCGGCGCACTGGTGATGGCGCTGGTCGAGCCCAAGCAGGTCGAGGCGGCGACGCGCGCGCTGATGCGCGGCGTGCCGATCGACATCCGCGCCGGGCCGAACGTCACCGCGGCGCGCTGACGACCGCCGCGTGTCCGGCCAGGCTGGCCCACCCGCGGGCCACCGCCGGCCCGCCCACGGGCCAGCCATCCAGGTGCGGCCATCCGCAACGCGATCGCGACGCAGGATCATTGCCGATCCGATTCGGCGCGGCGCGTGCTGATGCACCGCCGCGATGCCACGCACCTTCATCATCCATCTCCGTCGCTTCGCCATCGCCATCGCATGCCTCGCGCCGTCGATGGCCTTCGCCCAACCGCGGCCCGCCGTCGCGGCGATGATGGCTCCGCCCCTCGAGGGTGAGCTCAACGCCAACGAGGCCACCGCCGATCAGTGGGACCTGCTGCCCGGCATCGGCCCGACCACCGCCGCCCGCATCCTCGAGTTCGTGCAGAAGCGCCGACTCACCCACGCCAGCCAGCTGATGCGGATCAAGGGCATCGGCCGCAAGACATATGATCGGATCAAGCCCTTCCTCGTGCTCGAGGGCGACACGACCCTGCGCGTCGCAGATCCCAAGGCCCTGCCCGACGCGGGCGGCGGCTGAGATCGTCGTCCCGCGGCCCGGCGGCCGACGGCGTGGGCCGTCGTCGTCAGGGCCGCGGCGAGATCACGGTGGCGGATCGGCGCGCCGGCGGAGTCGCGCACGAACCCGCGCGGCGAGTCTCACACCCGGCGCCCTGGTATGGTCGCCGCCGTGAGTCGCCTGCGCGCCCTCGTCTTCGCCTCGCTGCTGGCCACGGTAGCCGGCGCCGGATGCCGCCCCAAGCCCACGGCGGCACCCTACGCGCCCGGGAAGGGCCCGAACGCCGAGGTGCTCATCGCGGGCGCGCGGCCGCAGCTCGACGCCATCGCGGTCGCCGATGCCAAGGTCGTGGCGAATCGGGTGATGCGCGGCAACCTGGCACTGCTGGCCCAGGCGCCGGGGCGCTTCCGCGGCAGCGTGCAGGTGTCGGGCAACGAGCTGGTCACGCTCGCGTTCACCGAAGATGGCTACGCGCTGCGCTACAAGCTCGACGCGTTCCCGACGGGCTTCTATCACGGGCCGCCTTCGGCCTGCGCCGTCGAGGCGCTGCTCGGCGTCGCGCTCGACACCGAGGCCCTGGTCGCGCTGGTGCTCGGCGGTGCGCCGGTGATCGGTGCGCCCTACGAGGTCGCGGAACAGGGCTGGGATCCGGCGAGCGCACGCGAGACGGTCACCATCCGCAATGGCCGCTACGTGCAACGCCTCGAGTTCGCGCCGGTCGGTGAAGGCTGGCAGTTCGCGGGCAGCAAGCTGTGGGTGCGCAACGCCGACGGCACCCGCGGCGCGTGGCGGTGGACGCTCTCGCACGAAGGCATCGAGCGCCACGGCGACGTGTTGTTGCCCGCGCGCACGCGGGTGCTCGCGCCGGGCAAACGCCGGGACAACCAGATCGTGATCGAATATCGATCCCGCGATCTCGATCCGGCGTTCGCGAAGCGCAGCGACGAGGTCGGAGGCGATGAGGGTGGCGGCGCCGACGACTGGGGCAGCGCCGACGATGCATGGGAGAGCACCGACGCCGGCGAGTGGGAGGGCGGCTCCGCCGAGCCTGCGCCGACCGACGGCGCGCCCACCGAGCCCGAGACCCCCGCAGCCGGCGACGCGCCGGCCGGGCCCGCGCCGCAGGAATCCGGAGGCGGCGCGACCCCAGGTCCTCAACCCGAATCCCGCGCACCCGACCGCGACGCCCCGCCGGCGGTCTTCACGATCCAGAGCACCGGGCTGCGCGATCGCGGCGACCTCTGCCGCTGAGTTACGGAGGAGACGCGCAGCGTCTCATCCGCGACGAAGGCAAGGATGTCGGAGTAACCGCAGGCCCCTCGCGACCCAGGGTCACCAGCGGAGCGGCGCCCGGCGATCGCGATCACTGGCGAAGCCCCGGGGCCGCCAGCCACCGGGCGGCCGCATCTCGAAGGCGCCGAAGCGCAGATCGAACGCGAGCTCGGCAGCCACCCACGGCGCGCGCAGGTTGGCGGTGAAGCCCCAGCGTCGCGTGCCTGCGCGCAGGAACACGCCGCCGCCGGGCCGCAGTCGCCACGCCGCGAAGTCGCGACCGCGCATGTCGGGTTCGGGCCGCGCAGGATCGACGACGCGGGCGAGTACGGTGCCGAACTCGAAGCCGCCCGACAACCACGCCTGCGAGAAGGCGACGGCGGCGAGCATCCAGTGGGCGTCGCGCTGGAAGCTCGGCGTGTCCGCGTCGGTGTCGACGACCGGCGGCGGATACAACGATCGATCGTAGAGCACGCCGAGCTCGACGGCGCGCCAGCGGTAGAACGCGAGCGCGAGCTGGGGCGCGATCCGTGGCCGGCGTTGACCGGGAAGCCAGTGGATCTGCGCGCCGATGGTGAGGTGATCGAGCAGGCCGAGCGCAGCGCCGATGCGATAGCGGTGGGGAAACCCGCCAGCGGCCGACACCGCGATCACGCCGTGATCCAAGAAGCGGGCACTGCCGGCGAGATCGCGGCTCAGGTACCGATGCAGCCGCGGCCTGCTCGGTTGCGGGACGACAGCGGTGGTGGTCGTCGTCGTCGTGGTGGCGACATCCGGGGCGGCGTGCGCCTCGCCGCGTGCGAGCGCGAAGCTCGCGAGCGCGACGAGCACCGCAGCACCAGGCCGCAGCACCCAGCTCCGATCGAGTCGACGCACCACCTCGGCGATTGAACCGCGAAGCGAGGTGTCTGTGCGAGCACGACGTGATGCAGCCGTGCGATCGCAGGGCCGCACCGCGATCGCGCGCAACGAACCGTGAGGAAAGTCAATGTGTTGGAACGCGTCGGGCCGTCGTGCGACGGGGTGCGCACACACCCCGTGCACTACGCTTGCACAGTTCGCTGGAGGCCCACATGCCCGCAAAGACTCTCTCCCGTCCGATCTACATCGTCGCCGCGAAGCGCACGCCGTTTGGCGCCTTCGGAGGCAAACTCAAGGATCTCAGCGCCATCGATCTCGGCGTCGTCGCGGCCAAGGCTGCGCTCGCGGCTGGCAACGTGCCGGCCGACGCCATCGATCACGTGGTGTTCGGCAACGTCTCGCAGACCTCTGCCGATGCGCTGTACATGGCCCGCCACATCGGTCTGAAGGCGGGCGTGCCGGTGCCGACGCCCGCGCTCACCGTGAACCGGCTGTGTGGCTCGGGCTTCCAGGCGATCATCAGCGGCGCCCACGAGATGCTCGCCGGCGACGCCGAGATCGTGCTCGTCGGTGGCACCGAGAGCATGAGCCAGGCGCCGTACGCCGCCCGCAACCTGCGCTGGGGCACCAAGTTCGGCACCGATCCCAAGCTCGAGGACACGCTGTGGTCGTCGCTGTTCGATCCCTATGCCGGCTGCGCGATGGCGGTGACCGCCGAGAACCTCGCAGAGAAGCACGGCCTCACGCGCGAGCAGTCCGACGCCTACGGTCTGCGCAGCCAGCAGAGCTGGGCCGCCGCCCATGCGGCCGGCCGCTTCACCGCCGAGCTCGCGCCGGTCGAGCTCAAGGGCCGCAAGGGCACAGAATCGTTCGACACCGACGAGCACCCGCGCCCCGAGGCCACGCTCGAGGGCATGGCCAAGCTGCCGCCCGTCTTCAAGAAGGACGGCGTCGTGTCGGCCGGCAACGCGTCGGGCATCTGCGACGGCGCGGGCGCGCTGATCCTCGCCACCGAGGAGGCGGTCAAGCGCCATGGTCTGTCGCCGCTGGCGCGCGTGGTGCAGTGGCACACCGCCGGCGTGGACCCGACGATCATGGGCATCGGTCCGGTGCCGGCGATCCGCGGCGCCCTCGAGCGCGCCGGGCTCGCGCAGGGCGACATCGATCTCTTCGAGATCAACGAGGCCTTCGCGCCCCAGTTCCTCGCCTGCGAGAAGGAACTCGGGCTCGATCGCGAGCGCACAAACGTGGACGGCGGTGCGATCGCCCTCGGCCATCCGCTCGCGGCGTCGGGCGCCCGCATCATCGCGCACCTCGTCCACGAGCTGCGCCGCCGCGGCGGTCGCAATGCGGTGGGCTCGGCCTGCATCGGCGGCGGCCAGGGCATCGCGGTCGTCATCCAGGCGGTCTGAGGCACACCATGACGACCACCGACTCCGCCGCCGACACGCTCATCTACGACTGGAACACGCGCAACCGACGTGGTGCGCTGAGCCCGCTGACCGATCGCCCGGTCTCGTTCCTCGACGAGACGCTGCGCGACGGCATCCAGTCGCCGAGCGTGCGTGACCCCAGCATCGAGGACAAGCGCGAGATCCTCAGGCTCGGTGCGAGCCTGGGCATCGACGTCTTCGATCTGGGGTTGCCCGGCGCCGGTCCCCGGGCGGTCGCCGACGTGACCGATCTCGTCGAGTACGCCGAGCGCGAGCGCCTCGGCATCGGCTACTCGTGCGCCGCGCGGACCCACAAGAACGACATCGACGCGATCGCCGACATCTGCCAGCACACCGGCAAGTCGATCGCGATCTATGCATTCTTGGGCTCGAGCCCGATCCGCGCCTACGCCGAGAACTGGACGGTCGAGCTGCTGCTCGAGCGCACCGTGATGGCCGCCGAGCTGTGCCGCAAGCACGGCCTACCGATGACCTTCGTCACCGAGGACACGACGCGCACGCCGCCGTGGATCCTCGATCGTCTCTTCCGCGCCGCCGTCGACCACGGCGCAACCCGGCTGTGTCTGTGCGACACCGTGGGCCACGTCACCCCCGACGGCATCGCCGATCTCATCGGCTTCACGCGGCTGCTGCTCGAGTCGCACGGCCACAAGTCGGTCGGCATCGACTGGCACGGCCACAACGATCGCGGCCTGGGCGTGAGCAACAACCTCCACGCCATCGAGGCCGGCGCCGACCGCATCCACGGCACGGCGCTCGGCGTCGGCGAGCGTGTCGGCAACGCCGCACTCGACCAGACGCTCATGAACCTCAAGATCATGGGCGAGCTCGGCGATCGCGATCTCACCAATCTGGTGCCGTGGTGCAACAAGGTCGCGTCGGCCCTGGGCGTCACGGTGTCGGGGCAGTATCCCCTGGTCGGCGACGACGCCTTCCGCACCGCGACCGGCGTGCACGCGGCCGCCGTGATCAAGGCGATCCGCATGGGCGACGTCGATCTCGCCGACCGCATCTACTCGGGCGTGCCCGCGGGATGGTTCGGCAAGCAGCAGTCGATCGAGATCGGCTTCATGTCGGGCGAGTCCAACGTCGTGTTCTGGCTGCAGCAGCGCGGCATCGAGCCCAACCCCGACCTCGTGAAGCACGTGTTAGAGGTCGCCAAACACACCGATCACATTCTCAGCGATGCCGAGGTCCACGTGGCGGTCGCTGGCTGGCACGCCGCGCGCTGAAGCGCATCAGCTCCGCGTGATCGCGCGTCGCAGCTCGGCTTGCGGCGCGTCATCGTCCAACCGCACGTGGTCCCCCGCGCGATGCACCCCCAGGCGGTGCCACAGCGCGTCGAGGTCGACGTCGCCGGGCGCAAGGGCGAGCTCTGCGTAGGTCTGCGCCATCACGGTGGTCCCGGTGGCGCGATCGGCCTCGTCGATCACCTGCGCCGTCGTCCACTCCACCCTGCCGTTGCCGCCCCGCGCCGCGATCTGGGTGACCACGTCGCGGATCGATCGCGCGCCCGCAGTGGCCTCGCGCAGTCGCACGTCGACCATCAGCCAGAACAGCGTTCCACCCCAGTAGGTGCGGCCCCAACTGTGCGTGTGATCGAGTCCGCGGTCGCCCGCGCTCGGCCGACCGTGCTGCATCGACGCCGTCCACCGCCGCCACACCTCGGCGTCGGTCGTGGCGCCGGCGCGCGCGCGCACGATCGGCTCGAGGTAGGTCGACAGCCCCTCCTGCATCCACCGGTGACCTTCGGGCAGACCGGGGAACGTGGCGTGCAGCATCTCGTGGACCATCACCCAATCGTCCACGAACGTCTCGGCGGTGGCACGTCGGCCATAGCGCACCCGGATCCACCGACCGTCTTGGTGCTGCCCGAACCCCACGCGGCTGCCGGCGGCCGCGACCAGCGTGATCTCGAGACCCGGCACCGGCAGCCTACCGCCGTAGTACGCGGCGATCATCGTCGCTGCATCGCCGACCCACGTGGCGAGCATCGGCATGGGCAGCTGCTCGACGCCGGTGCTACGCACCTCGAGGATCGCACCGCCGACCTCGAGCCGTCGGCGCGACGCCGGGGCCGGCGGTACGTCGGCCGTCACCGACGCCCCCGCCGACACGCATCCGAGTAGCGCCGAGCTGCCGATCATGCCGAGGACCCGTCGGCGATGCATCGCGATCCGCATCGCTCCCGCAGCGACCATGGTTACAGCGTAGTGCGAGCGTGGTCGCCATACCCACGGGAATCGCCGGCTGGCCGCCTCGGGCACCACGTTCACGCGGACGATCCCGCGGCGCTGCGGCGCCCCGGCCGCGACTCACGTCGCCAGCAGCGGCCGCAGGCGGGCCATGATCTCGGCCACTGCGCCATCGCCCTTGGTCCCGCCCTCGATCTTCGCGTCGGTGCCCCGTCCGTCGACGCCCGGCACGGCGAAGCGCGGGATCAGTCGGCCACCGAAGCCAGACGCGGTGAGGGCGGGCGTGTGCAGGTCGGCGTCGAACTCCAAGAAGCGCACGCCCGCGAGATCGGCGTCGAGATCGCCGCGCTCCACCGCCTCGTGAAATCGCGTGCACGGCTCACACCAGGTCGCGCCGACATAGACCACCAGCCGCCGCGAATCGGCGGCTGCGGCCGAGGCGGCCTCGCGCACCACCGCTTCGATGGCGTCGGCCGCGGTCGCGCTCACGAACTCGGGCTTGCCGACCGGCGCCGGTGTGCTGCGCTCGCTCGCACCGGCGCCGCGGCTGGGCGCTTCGTCGTGGGGCGCGGCGACACAGCCCGCGAGCAGGCTGGCGAGGGTCATCAGGGTGCGTGTCCTGTCCATCGTCGCGATCCGCACGGCGGGCGGATGGTAGCCGGTCGCCACGCCCGCGGCCGAGGTTACCGATGGCGTCGGTGCACGCCGGACGCGACGCACGGCGCTGTAAGCGGCGCGCCGGGCCGCGGCCTTGCGGGGGTCCTCGCCGTCCCCATGCTGTTTCCCATGCGCGGTGCGTGGAAACTCGGTCGTTTCGCGGGCGTCGATGCCTATGTCCACTGGACCTTCGGCCTGTTGATGGCCTGGGCCGGCTGGACGGCGTGGCAGGGCGCGGGCACGGGTCTCGCCGTGGTGCTCGGTCTGGGATTCCTCGTGGCGGTGTTCGGCTCGGTGCTGCTGCACGAGCTCGGCCACGCCCTCACGGCGCGGATCTGGGGCATTCGCACCCAGCACATCTTGCTCACGCCGATCGGCGGCGTCGCCAGCCTCGAGGGCATGCCGCGCGCACCCAAGGCCGAGCTCGCTGTCGCGCTCGCCGGCCCCGCGGTGAACCTCGCGATCGCGGCCTCACTCGCGCTGCTCACCGCGGTCACCGGCGCGTCCGTCTACGGGATCATCGACGCGTTGATGTGGGCGAACCTCTCGCTCGCGTTGTTCAACCTCGTGCCGGCCTTCCCGATGGACGGCGGCCGCGCGCTGCGGGCCATGCTCGCCGGTCGAGTGGGCCGGCGCTCGGCCACCCGCATCGCCGTGCGACTGGGCCGCGGCGTCGCGGTCGTGATGGCGATCCTCGGCATCCTGTACAACCCGATGCTGCTGCTCATCGCGACCTTCGTGTGGTTCGCCGGAGCCGCCGAGGCCCGGGCCAGCGCCGCGGAGTACAGCGGCTTCTACGACCGCTGACCCACGTCCTGGCACGAACCATCGGTTCGAGGCAATGCTTTCGCGAGGGCACCGCGCTGCTCAACACCGCCGGCATCGACTCGCGTGGCCTCGCCCGCTTCTCCGACACCATGGCCGCGGCCGGCGAGCAGATCCCCGGCGCGCTGATGTTCTTGTCGACGCATCCAGCCGGGGCCGACCGGAAGGCGCAGATCGCCGAACTCCAGCGCGAGGGCAGCGTGGCCCTCGACGCCGCGCAGTGGCAGGCACTGCGCAACGTCTGCGCGGCGACGTCGGAGACCTCATCACCGGTCGGAACCGAGTGACCGGCGACGCCGTCGGATCGAGGCGAGCACCAGAAGCGGCGCCGCGAGGCGGAGATCGGCGTCCCCGCCGATGCGGCAGCCGTCCTCGTCGCTCGGCGGCCGCTCTCCTGCGATCACCTTGTACGAGCCCGGCGAGTAGGCGACATGCTGCTTGCCCCTGGGATCGGTGACCGTGGCGCGCAGCCGCGCCAGCGTCTGGCCGGGCTGCCCATCGACCACCCCGGCGGGCAGCTCGATCGTCAACGCGAGCGCGCCGGTGCTGATAGGGGCCTCCTCGATCAACACCGCCCACTGGGGCTCGTCGGGGCCGTCGACCACGCCCCACTCGATCGTGACCGTCGATCCCGCGGGCACGTCAGCGCAGCCCTGAACCGGGTACGGCTCGCCGGTCGTCACCTCGGAGTTGTCGATGAGCAGCGCGATCGCAGGCCCGACCTCGGCGGCCTGGGCTGTGCTCTGCACCACCTTCACGAAGCCCTGCCGGCCCGCCCACACGTTGGTGAGGGGCTCCCACGTGTAGCCCCAGATCGTATAGACCCCGGACGGCACCTCTGTGACATCCCAGTCGACGCCCAACAGCGCCTGCGCGTCGCTGATCGGCACGCGGGCATCATCCGCGGTGATGCGAAGCCACTCGTCGGCCGCGAACCGTGTCGTGGTTCCGAGCACGTCGATGGGTTCGACGTTCTCTGGTACCACCTCGGGATCGACCACAGCGGCGCGGTCGATGTCGGCCCGCCCGATCCATGGCGGCAGCTGCTGCGCCGTGCCAAACGCCGCGTAGTCGAGTCGGGTGAACGCGAAGAACTGGTGGGTCCGACTGTCGTCGACCTCGTCGGACGTCAGCTCCCCGAGATCCTCGTACGGGACGATGTAGTCGAAGTGCACCGTCGTGGTCGCGGACCGATCCACGACGGTGGCACACGGGCCCTCGCTCCACACCACGGGCACCCGCGGCTTGCTGCCGTTCGCAGCAGAGCCCACCCGCGGCGTGAGAAGCACGCCGAGGACGAGACCCATCAAAGGTACGCGGGACAGCACCATGATCGGATGATAGGCCGGACGGGCGAGCGCCGCGGCGCTACTTCATGCGGACCTGGACACCGTGCGCATCGGCGCGCTCGATGCCCATGGCGTCGATGTTGGAGATCGGCAGCACCGCCTCGAGCTTGCCGTCGGCGCCGTTGGCCTTGACCTTGAAGATGCCGAGGCCCGGCTGGCTGCCGACCGCGACGACGGCGTCGCCGGACAGCGGCAACGGACCGCGCAGGCTCGCGAACACGAGATCGCCCTTGGGGTTGATGTCGAGCAGATCCGGGGTGATCTTGTCCGGATCGTCGGGCCCGTCGCTCAGCCAGATCTCCTTCTTCTTCTGGAAGTTCGACGCCTTGTAGGTCGTGATCAGACCGAGCCCGCGATCCGACACCCACAGGTGGTCGGGGTTCTTGCCCTTCGCCGGGGTCACGCCGTGGGCGTCGCGGAAGTCGGCGTCGTCGCTGTCGACGGTGACGGGCGCCGGCGTGTTGGGCGGATTGGCGGCCGAGAAGCCGTCGACCGGGAAGCC
>JBBQJI010000097.1:0-15884 GCA_038325765.1 Nannocystales bacterium | reverse complement strand
GCTGCGGCCGCGGGGCTGCGGGTCGCGCAGGTGTGGACCGACGGCGCGGGATGGTTCAGCGTGCAGCACCTGGTCCCGGCGCGGCCGCGGCCATAGCTCGCCCTGCGCCGCGATCGGGTGGCGCGCCGCACCGCACCGAGGCGCATCGCGCGTCCGTCGGCGATGCACTACCATCGGGCGACGATGCGCGCGGGGACGATGCGCGCGGCGACGTGGGGCGCGATCGCGACGACGACGATGCTGGTGGGTTGGGCGTCTTGGGTCGTGGTGAACCCCGCCCAGGCGCCCCCGCGAGGATCGGGCGCTGCGACCCACGAGTTGCCCTTCGCCGAGCGCCACGCGCCGGCCGAGCCGCCACCATTGCCAACGCCGCTGTTGCCCCCGAAGCCGCCGCCGCTGCTTCCGGGGCTCGACGATTTGCCCCGCGAGATCCGTCTGCCCGCCGACGGCGGCGCTGAGATCGTGTTGCAGCGCTGCGACGAGGATGGCGAGTGCAGCGCATGGGAGCGGTGCAACGCCGGCTTCTGCGTCGACGGCGAGCACAACTGCGAGCGTGACGACGAGTGCGGCGAGTTCGCCCGCTGTGAGCAGTCGACGTGCCTTCCGGGCGCACGCACCTGCGGCGTGGGCCGGGCATGCGCGGACCCTGCCGAGTTCTGCATGTTCGGCGCCTGCGTCGCCACGGCGGGCGAGTGCCTGCTCGACGACGAGTGCGGCGCCGCCAAGCGGTGCGTATTCGGCCGCTGCATCGAGGGTGGCCGTGACTGCCTGCGGGATGCCGACTGCGCCGGCGGCAAGCGCTGCCTGTTCAATCGCTGCACGGAGGGCGCGCGCGAGTGCATGGTCGATCGCGAGTGCCGAGGCGACACGCGCTGCGAGTTCGGGCGGTGCATCGCGGGCACGCGGCAGTGCATGGTCGACACCAACTGCGAGGGCGGTGCGCGGTGCGAGCTCGGCCGTTGCCTCGCGGGTAGCCGCCACTGTCGGCGAGACGACGACTGCCCCGACGGCTCGCGCTGTGAGGTCGGCGCGTGTCTGACGGGTGAGCGCGAGTGCGCGGGTGATGCTGGCTGTGAGGCCAACGAGCGCTGCGTGCTGGGCCGCTGCGCCCGCTGAGCGGCGCGCGACGGGCAGCACCACGGGTGCGCCGACTGGCTGCTAGACTGGGTCGGTGAGGCGACGGCAGACGACCCTGGCCGCGGCCCTGCTCGGCGGCTGCGCGTTCGATGCCTCCGGAGCGGGGTCGGGCGCCGGTACCGGCGGGATGACAGATGAGAGCGCCGAGGGATCGTCGGTCGGCGATGGCACGGGTACGTCCACTGGCACCGCGAGCTCGGCCAGCGTGACCGAGTCGACCGCGGACCCCACCGAATCCACGGGCACGACGACCGAGACCACCACCCAGCCCGTGGCCGATGACAGCAGCTCGAGCGCGGGCACCGACTCCACTGGCGAGCTGCCCGCGGTGCCGTGGTGCGACCCGCAGCAGCCGGCGCTGGCGGGCTGCTACGCCTTCGGCGATCTCGGCTCGGGGGTCCTCGTCGACGACTCGACCGCCGGCAACCACGGCACCATCGCCGCGATCGCGATCGATGCGGGCCCGCTCGGCGAAGCGGCGGTGTTCTCGACCAACAGTGAGGTCCGGGCGCCGGCGCATCCGGCCACGGATTTCCCGCTGGCGGCGACCATCGAGGTGCTGCTCCGCATCGATGCCATGCCGGGGTCGGGTCGTGCTGGCGTCATCGATCGCGACGGCCAATGGTCGATGTTCTTGTATCCGGGCGAGGGTCTCCGCTGCGGCGGATCCGAATTCGTGTTCTGGGAGACGCCCACCGTTGGCGAGTGGATGCACGTGGCCTGCGTGATCGGCGAGGGTTCGGCGCGGGTGTACGTCGGCGGAGCGCTGGTCGCCGAGCGACCGACCAACGCGGCGATTCCGATCGACAACCAGGGTCCGCTGGCGTTCGGGGACGACAGTCCGTCGTTCGCGTCGCCGCTATCGGGGGCGATCGGCGGGGTGCGCCTGTGGTCGGTCGTGCGCACGCCCGAGCAGCTCTGCGAGGGTGCGGGCACGCTGTGCCCGTGACCGGCGGCATGGTCCGGACCATTTTCTCACATGCGAGAACATCGTCCGCATGCCGCGATCGCCGGGCGGCTGCGGACGCGTGGCGCCTGGCTGCTACGCTGTCGCGCGAGCATGCGCCCCTACGACGTGATCCTCTTCGGTGCGACCGGCTTCACCGGGACCCTGACCGCCCACGCCCTGGCCGCCCGCGCCGCTGTAGCACCGCTGCGCTGGGCGATCGCCGGGCGTGATGGCGGCAAGCTCGACGCGGTGCTGGCCGCCGTTGTCGCCAGGCAGCCGGGCATCGAGCCGCCCGGGGTGGTGATCGCGCGCAGCCACGACGCGGCAGAGCTGGCGCAGATGGTCGCGCAGACCCGCGTCATCGCGAGCACGGTCGGCCCCTTCGACGTGCATGGGGACGGGCTGGTCGAGGCCTGCGTCGACGGCGGCACCGACTATGTCGACATCACCGGCGAGCCCGCGTTCTGGCAGCGGATGATCGCACGTCATCACGACACCGCCCGCGAGCGCGGGGTCCTGATTGTGCCGTGCTGCGGCTTCGACAGCATCCCGCACGATCTGGGGGCCTACTTCACCGCTGCGCAGCTGCCGGGCAATGGCCCGCTCGAGATCGAGGCGTATGTTCGGGCGCGCGGCGAGCCGTCGGGCGGCACGTGGGCCTCGGCGATCAATGCGATGGCGAACCTGCGCAAGTCGGCCGGCAGTGGGGACGGATCGGGTCGCGGGGGGCCGCGGCCGCGGATTCATCACGCCGACGCGGTCGGCCAATGGGTGGTGCCGATGCCGACGGTCGACCCGCTGGTGGTGCGGCGGAGCGCCCGCTTCTGCCCCACGTTCGGCGAGTCGCTGCGCTACCACCATTATCTGCAGGTGCGATCGCTGCCGGCGCTCGTAAAGCTGCTCGCCGGCGTGGGGATCGTCGCTGCGCTGGCGCAGACGGGGCCGACGCGCGCACTGTTGCTGAAGTGGCGCGGGAGCGGCGAGGGGCCGTCGGACGAGGTGCGGGCGCGTAGCGAGTGCGTGGTCACGTTCGTCGGTCGCCGGGGTGGCGACAGTGTTCGCGTCGAGGTTGCCGGGCACGATCCGGGGTACGGGCTCACCGCGATGATGCTCAGTGAATCGGCGCTGGTGCTCGCGGAGGATCGCGAGCGGCTGCCGCATCGCGGTGGTGTGCTGACGCCCGCGAGCGCGCTCGGGGAGCCGCTGCTCGAACGGGTGAAGCGCGGTGGATTGAGCGTTCGGGTGGTGTAGCGGCTGGTGAACTGGCGTTGCGCGCCATGCTCCGCCCTATCGGCTGCTGTCCGGGAACCCTGGGGTCCGAGGCCCGGTGGACCCCCCGTGGACCCCCCGTGGACCCCCCGTGGACCCCCGGTCCTGCGGTGCACCATCTGACCGCGGGGATCCTCCTCGTCGGGCTGTTCGGGACGGTCCTTGGCTTTCGCGAGGTGCTCGATGCGATCGCGACGATGGGTGCCGAGGTCCCCGGATCGGCGTCCAGATCGGCGGTAGCCCGTGGCTCCTCGAGCGCCCTGATCCCTGTGGTCTGGGCGGGTCTGGGCGCTTGCGTCGGCCACGGTGCTGGTGCTCTCGCTGCTCGGCGTCGGTGGTGCGCCGGCGGGGCGCGAGAGTGCGTGCGTCGAGACGTTCGAGTATCGTGCGTCTGGCGAGCGGTCTCGCGGATGCAGATCGAGATCGTCACGCGACTGGAGCAGGGCGCACGCGGTGAGGATCGCCTGGTGGTGCTGCGTTGCGACGATGCTTGCGTGATCGTGATCGCCGACGGCGCAGGCGGGACGGGCTCAGGCGGCGCAGCTGCAGCGTTCGTCTGCGCGCGCGCGGAGGCGGCCGCCCGCCGCGGGACGCGAACTGCGGCACGATGGGTGGGACACCTCGTGCAGACCGACCTCGCGCTGCGCGTCTCGGGGATGGGCGGCGAATCGACGGCGGTCGTCGTCGAGATCGACGCCGAGTGGGGGATCGGCGGGGCGAGCGTCGGTGATTCCGGCGCCCACGCGATCACCGTGGATGCGAGCGTCGAGCTCACCGGCGAACAGCACCGCAAGCCGCTCGTCGGTTCGGGCCGCGCAGTTCCGGTCGGCTTCGGACCGGTGAACCGCCCGGGACAGATCCTGGTCGCGAGCGATCAAAGCGGACCGAGCACGGGCCCTCGGTCGCGTCGACGCGTACGGAGCGGAGGCGCTCACCCCGATGGAAACTCGCGCGCCGGGATGCACACCGCGTCGGCGGGCTCGGTCGCGTCGTACAGGCAGCGGAACACGTCGTCTGGGTGCGCCTCCGTCGAAGGGGGTAGGACAGCATGCTGGGGTAGTGCCGGCATCGCCCCCGGACGATCACTCCCCGAGTTCAGATGCCGCGCGTCGTCGCGCCTTCTGTGGCCGTGACCTCGTCGATGGCGCGGGCGATCGCGTCCGCATCCGCGGCGCACCCGCGCTCCCGCAGCCACGCGATCGCGGGCGCGGTCGCGTCGAACACCCGGATCGGCGCGCCGGGTCGCGCAACTTGGCACAGCGCGCCGAGCATGGTGCGCGCGGCGGCGCCGGCGATTCCGCGCAGCTGCACGACGTGGGCGACGCCGAACTCGCAATCGACGTCGCGGATCAGGGTGGACAGGGCGCGGTACGCGTCCTCGGTGGGGGCGGGCCGTGCCTTCACGATCAGATCGAGCAGCGCCACCGCACCGTGAGCCGCCGCGGCCGATGCCAGCGCCTTGGTGAGACGCTCGGTCGCGGCGACAGTCGGGATGGCAAACCAGGCGGCGACGACGAGCGGCCCTGCGGTGGCGATCCGGATCAGGGCCTCGGCTGGTAGCGGCACGGCGGGAGTCTACGCGCTGCGCCGCTGTATGCATCTGCCTCCGTGTGGCGCGCGTGTGCCCCGCGTGCGCCCGGTCATGCGCGCGCCCGGGGACGAGTGTGGCAACCTGGCGGCCTACCATGACTTGCCCGCTGCTCGCCGCTCGCCTCGTGCCGCTGATGTTCCTGCCCATCGTCGCGGCGGCCGCGGGACCGAGCAGCGCCGGATCGGGCGTGAACACCACGCACAGCTCGTGGTCGGTCATGATCCCGAGCGCATCTGGTCGATGAACACGCCCGACGATCGCTGGATCTACCGCACCACCGCCTCTGCGCGTCTGGTCGGCCAGCCGCTCGAGTGAGCCGGGGCACAGATGGCGCAGTTCGATCTCGTGGTGGTGGGGGCCGGACCGGCCGGATGTGCCGCTGGCATCGCGGCGGTGCGTGCCGGCGCGCGGGTGCTCGTGCTCGATCGTGCACGCTTCCCGCGGCCCAAGACCTGCGGCGATGCGATCTCGAACCGCGCGGCCGATCTCGTCGGCGATCTCGTCGGCAGCCGTGACCCGCTGCGCGGCGTGCCCCATGCGCAGGTCGACACCGGCGTCGCGATTTTCCCAGGCGGCGCGTCGATCGTGCGCCAGTTCGGCGAGCACCCCGGCTTCATCGTGCCGCGGCTGGCGCTCGACGATCGGCTCCGTCGCGGCCTCGAGGACGCCGGCGCGACGGTCCGCGAGGGCTCTGCGGTGCGGGCGTTGGTGCGCGAGGGCGATCGCATCGTCGCCGTGCAGACCGAGGGCGAGCGCATCACGGCGGGCGCCGTGATCGCGGCCGATGGCCCGGGCTCGGTGGCCTGGACGGCGCTCGGCATGCCGTACCATCGCGACCGGCGGCTCGCGGTCGCGCTGACCGCATACATGGAGGGCGTGCGGCCGGGGCCACACGTCGCGGCCAACGAGCACTTCTTCGAGCCCGGCCTGCGCGCGGGGTATGCCTGGATCTTCCCGCCGGTGGACGGCGTGACGAACGTCGGCGTGTACCAGCGCGCCGATCGCTTTCACGCGCACGGCGGCAGTCTGCGCGCATTGTTCGATGCGTTCGTGCGCGCCCACCCCGAGCGCTTCGACGGTGCGCGCATCGTCGGGCGACCGCGCAGCTGGGCGCTGCCCCTGGCGACCGTCCCCGTCGCACCCGGGGCGCCGGGTCTGCTGCTCGCCGGTGATGCGGCGCGCTACATCGATCCACTCGCGGGCGAGGGCATCTGGCAGGCGCTGCACTCGGGCCAGCTGGCAGGCGAGCTCGCGGTGCGGGCCCAAGCTCGCGCCGGTGTGCAGCGGGATACCGTCGCTGCCTATCGTCGGCGCTGCGCCATCGATATCGGTGTGCCCTCGATGCTGCGCATGGGCGTGCAGGACGCGATGGATCTGCTCATCGCCACCGGCTTGCATCGCCGCGCGTGGGTGCGGGCGGTGCTCGGGCGCGGCTATGGCAGCGAGCGGCTCGAGGCCAGCAAGCGTCTGCGCTGATCCCAACCGAATGCGCGGCCGTGCAGGGCCAGGCGCGCCCGTGCTACCGTCGCGACACCTGGTGAGCGACGACGCGACCGAGTTCGCCTCGCGGCGACGTGCCTGGTGGCCCCGGCTGCGCTTCGGGCTCGCGTTTGCGGCAGTGATGGCCTGCCAGATCGCGGTGCTGGCCTATTTCGGCGGCCGCGAGTTGCTCGTCGATCGGCCGGTCGCCGGCCTCGACTTCGACACGCACATCCACCAGGCGTGGCGTGTGGTCGAGGGGCTGCGGGGTTGGGGACGCAGCTGGGTGTGGGATCCGCGGCTGCTCGCCGGTTTCCCCACCGGCACGATCTTCGAGGCCGACAACATCGGCTGGTCGGTGTGGACGTGGGTGCTGGTCGAGTGCGGTGTGGCGCAGGGACTGGCGTTCAACCTGTTCGTGGTGGCGGCGCACCTCGGGCTGGTGCCCGCGATCTACGTGTCGGCGCGCCTGTTCGAGCTGTCGCCCCGCGCTGCGCTCGGGGCCGCCGCCGCAGCGGTCGCGTTGTGGGCGTTCGACTCGTGGCTGCACTGGTGCTGGTACGTCGGCATGGTCGCCTACGCGATGGCGGGTTGGCTGTGGCTTTTGCCGTTGGGCCTGTTCGTGCGGTGGTGGCGACGGCGCACCACCGGCGCTGCGATCGGTGCGGCGCTGCTCATGGCGGTGTGCCACCTCGTGCACCCGTACTCGTTCTTCTTGCTCGTCACGCCGATGGCGGTCCTCTATGTCGGCGGCGCGCGGCAGCTCGATCGTCGCGGACACCTGGTGGTGTGGGGCATCGCCGGGTTCACCGTCCTCGCCAATCTGTGGTGGCTAGTGGTGGCGGCGCAGTGGTGGCCGTGGATCCTCGACTCGTCGTTCTTCGGGCGCCGCAGCCTGCTCGCGCTGCCCCTCGACATCTTCGGCCTGCTCGATGATCCGGCGGTGACGGGCATCATCGCGACGCGGGCGAACTTCCGCCTGCTCTACACGGCGGTCGGCCTCGCCGGGGTCGTCACGTGGTGGCGCCGCGGCGATGGGCGGGCGGCGTGGATGGGCGCGACGATCGTGGTGCTCGGCGCGTTCGCGTACCTCGGCGGTGCCACGCCGCTGGGCCACATCCAGCCCTATCGCCACACCGGACCGATGGCGCTGCTCGCCATCATGCCGGCGGCCGCGCTGGTCGAGACCGCGTGGCGTGAGGGCTGGGTGCGGAGCTGGCCCGGCACCGCGAAGAAGGTGTGCGGCGGGCTCGCGGTGGTGACGATGCTGTGGCTCGCGCAGGACGTCCTGTACTTCACCGCGCGCTCGCTGCCCGCCGTCAAGCCGCTGCCGCACGGCGACAAGGTGTTCTTCTCGGCGCTCGGTCACCTACCGCCGGTGACCTACGGCTACACGAACTGGCACCGCGACGACGTCGCCGCGTGGGTGCGCGCGCACGACGACGGGCAGGGGCGCTTCCTCGTCGAGGGCTGGAGTTGGGGCGAGCAGCTGGCGTGGAAGACCGATGCGCAGATCATGGGCGGGTTCATCTGGCGCAACCTCGAGCACAGCTGGGCCAACCTCTTGCGACGGCGTCCGCAGGGGATCGTCGGGCAGCCCGAGCTCGGCCGCTATCTCGCGACCTATGGGATCCGGTGGGTGGTGGTCGCCACGCCCCGCCTCCAGGCGCCGTGGTGGGACAGCTATTCGCAGATCGAGCTCGTCGCGACCCTCCATCCGTTCCGCTTCTATCGCGTGAAGGCCAAGACCCACCTGCTGCAGCCGCCGGTCGGCACCGTCGAGGTCGCGACCAATCGCATCGCCGTACACGGCACCGATCCCGCCACCGACGTGCTGCTGCGGTACCACTGGGCCGACGTGCTGCGCTGCGAGCCCGGGTGCACGATCGAGCGGGTGAGCATCGAGGGCGATCGGGTGGGGTTCATGAGGGTGCCCGCGCCGCACCCGGCGGACTTCACGATCGTGAACCGATACTGATCACCCGGGTTGCCGCACGGTTTCGTGCGACACTGCGGCGCGTGACGTCGGGCGCCAGCGGCTGGCCGCGGTGGTGGGGCAAGAAGGCTGCGCGGCTACCCGAGCGTGGCGTGTTGCTGGTCGCTACCGATCTGCAGGGCAATCTCGGCGACTTCCATGCGCTCGCCGAGATCCACCGCCGCGAGTGCGAGCGCGCCGGCGACGATCCGGTGTGGCTGCTGTTGCTCGGTGATCTGGTCCACGGTCCGCCGCCGGAGCTCACCGCCGACGTGTGGCCCGAGCACCTCGGCACCTTCTACGAGGATCGCTCGGCCGAGCTCGTGCTCGAGTTCATGGACTACGTGCGCACCCACGACGCGCTGTGCCTGCTGGGCAACCACGAGCACGCGCACGTCGGCGGTCCGGTGGTCAGCAAGTTCCACGAGGACGAGGCGGCGGTGCTCGAGGATCGCCTGGGTCCGGCGCGCGACGATGTCCGGGCGTTCCTGGTGGGCTTGCCGCTCATCGCCGTGGCACCGTGCGGGATCGTGTGCACGCACGGAGCCCCGCGCGCGACCGAGCCCGACCTCGACGCGTTCGAGGCGTTGCGCTACGGCGGCTTCGCCGACGTGCCACTGTGGGAGATGGTCGACGCCGGCACCGTCGGCGCGCTGCTGTGGGCGCGCGGCGCCACCTCTGCCCACGCCGAGGCG
Source organism: Nannocystales bacterium (assembly GCA_038325765.1). Lineage (GTDB taxonomy): Bacteria > Myxococcota_A > Polyangia > Nannocystales > Nannocystaceae > Xiheibacterium. The sequence continues at coordinate 6,789 of JBBQJI010000097.1, read as the reverse complement.
CTGCTCGCCGCGACGTTGGGGCAGCGCGACTTCGGCTTCGTCGCCCATGGGCACGACATCGTGCGCGAGGGGTACGAGCGCACCGGCGCCCGCCAGATCTGCGTGTCGACCTCGTTCGGTTGCTTCGACGTCGACAAGACCTATCTCCGCCTCGAGCTCGATCGCCGCTATGACGACGTCGATGCGCTGCGGCCGGGCCACGAGATCCTGCCGCTGTACCCGTAGACGGCCGTGCGCCAGCGCTTGCGGCTGCCCCGTGACGCCGGCGACGGGCCGCGGCAAACTCTCCGGGCCGTGATCTCCGACGTGATCTTGCCGCTCGACCGAGATGCGCTCCGCCGCCAGTTCGTCACCGCGGACCCGTTTCCGTTCCTGGTGATCGACGAGTTCCTCGACCCTGCCTTCGCCCGTGAGGTCGCCGCCGCGTACCCCAGCTACGAGGCTGCCCGAGAGCGCGGGTTGTCGTTCGACTACGTCAACGAGCGCAACAAGGTCCAGATCACCGACGCCGCCAAGTTCCCCGCGCCGGTCAAGCGCCTGCACGACGCGATCTCGTCGCAACAGTTCCGCGACGAGCTCTCGTTCATCACCGGGATCCCGAAGCTCCTCGACGATCCGCAGATGGTCGGCGGCGGCATGCACGTCACCGGTACCCAGGGCCGCCTCGACGTCCACGTCGACTTCAACCTGCTCGAGGATCGCCGCTGGCATCGGCGGCTCAACATCCTGATCTACCTCAACGCCGACTGGAACCCGCAGTGGGGCGGTGCGATCGAGCTGTGGGATCAGCGGGTCAAGGACTGCAAGCAATCGCTGTCGCCGCGGCTCAACCGCTGCGTCGTCTTCGAGACCAGCGAGCGCAGCTTCCACGGGGTGTCGGCGGTGCAGTGCCCGCCCGAGATCGTGCGCAAGTCGTTCGCCGCCTACTACTACACGCGCGAGGCCCCTGCGGGCTGGGACGGGCGCGAGCACAGCACCGTGTTCCGGGCCCGCCCCGACGAGCGGCTGCGCGGCTACGTGCTGATGCCCGCCGAGAAGCTGCAGCTCATGGTCGGCCGTGGCATCAAGCGGGTCGTCGGCGCGGTGCGGCGTCGGCTTCCCGGCGCGTGAGCCCGCCGTGATCGCCACCATCGCTCGCATCGCGACCGTCGTGTTGATGGTCGCCTATCCCTTCGTGGTCTACTTCGGCCTCACGCGGTTCTCGACGCGGCAGGTCGCGGTCGTGTTGGTCGTGCTCGCGCTCGTCCTGGGGCTGTCGCGGACGCGGCAGTGGTCGGTCGCTGCACTCCGCTCCGCGGTGGTGCCGCTGCTGCCCACCGTCGCGGCCTCCGTGATCGCCGGCGTCACCGCCGAGGGTTGGGCGCTGTTGGCAGTGCCGGTGGTCGTCAACGTGGGTCTGCTGATCACGTTCGGCGCCACGCTGCGTTTCGGTCGCACGCCGATGATCGAGCGCTTCGCCCGGCTGCAGGAGCCCGAGCTCGATGCGCCCGAGCAGGCCCACTGTCGCCAGGTGACGTGGGCGTGGATCGGGTTCTTCGCGGCCAATGCGGTGGTGTCGGCGGTGCTCGCGATCGCGGCGCCGTTCGGCTGGTGGGCGGCGTGGTGTGGAGGCCTGGCCTACGGGGCGATCGGCGCGATGTTGGCGGGCGAGTGGTGCCTTCGCCGGTTGCGCTTCGGGCCGGGCCGCGACCGCGACGCCTCGGTGCGCAGATGATCGCGCTGCCGGCCCTGCTGCCCGACGCGCGATGTCACACGGTCGTCGTCGACGCCGATGGTGCGTGCATCGATGTTGCCGCGATGCACCGGATGATCGCGCCCGTCGCCGCCGCGCTGGGCGCGAGCGGGGCGCCCGTCATCGCATGCGCCGATCGGCTGCGCTTCGTTTCGGCCCTGCTCGCGGCGTGGTCGCTCGGCCGGGTCGCGACGTTGCCGGTCAACCTGCTGCCGGCGACGGTGGGCCAGCATGTCGGCGAAGGCGGGGTGATCGTCCACGATGGCGGGCAGCCATCGGGCATCGACATCACCGCGTTGGCGAGCGTGGCCGCGCCATCGTCACCGCCGTTGTTGGGTGCGCCGACCGATCCTGCGCGCAGGCTGGTGCGGCTGTTCACCTCGGGCTCGACGGGCGTGCCCAAGGCGATCGACAAGACCGCGGGCCAGCTCGTGGGCGAGGCTGCCGCGCTGGCGGGCCGCTTCGATCTCGCCGGCGCGCGGGTGCTGTGCACGGTGCCGCTGCACCACATCTACGGCCTGCTCTTCGGGGTGCTGGTGCCGCTGTGTGCCGACGCGACCATCGTCGCCGCATCGGCGCTGCATCCCGAGGCGGTGCGCGCTGCGATCGTGCGCTTCGGCGTCGACGTGCTGGTGACCACCCCGGCGCAGCTGCGTGCGTTCGACGTCCTCGATGCCGGCGCCCTGGTCGGGATGCGCCGCGTGTTCAGCTCGGGCGCGGCGCTGGACCGGGACACCGCCGCGATGCTCCGCGAGCGGCTCGGCGCCGCGGTGACCGAGGTGTTCGGCACGAGCGAGACCGGCGGCGTCGCCACGCGCACCCACCGTGGCGGCGATCCGGTGTGGACGCCGTTGCCGGGCGTCGCGGTGGCGTCGGATGGCGACGGCCGCATGCTGCTGCACTCGCCGTGGCTCGACCCGACGCTGCGACCGCCGGTGGTCACCGACGATCGGATCACCGCGGTCGATGGCGGCTTCGTGCACCACGGGCGCAGCGATGACGTGGTGAAGGTCGGTGGCCGCCGCGTCGCGCTCGGCGACGTCGAGGCCAAGCTCCGCGCCGTTGTCGGCGTCGACGATGCCGTGGCGATCGCGTTGCCGGTCGGGGGTGGGCATGGCCACGCGATCGCGGTCGCTGTCGCTACGGTCACGCGCACCGCCCAGGATATCCGCGCTGCGCTCGTGCCGTGGTTCGACGCGTCGGCGCTGCCCCGCCGCATCGTGTGCGTGCCGAGCCTGCCGCGCGAGAGCTCGGGCAAACTGCCGCGCGCGCGGGTACTCGCGCTGTTCGGCGACGTCGAGCTCAGCCCTGTGCCGATCCACGTCGACGTCGAGGGCGCGGAGTTCGAGGTCGAGATCGATCCGGCGCTGCCGTGCTTCGTGGGCCATTTTCCGGGTGATCCGATTCTCCCCGGCGCCGTGCTGCTCGAGTCCGTGGTCCTGCGATCCATCGAGCACGCGTGGCCCGAACTGTTCGCCGCTGCTGCGGGCCCCACGGGGGTGCCCCGCGCCAAATTCACCTTGCGCGTCGAGCCGGGCGATCGTCTGCGCGTGCGCCTCGATCGGCGCGCGGGTAAGGTGACGTTCGCCGTGACGCGCGACGGGGTCGGCTGCGCGAGCGGGACGTTCGCGTTCGCGGGCTGACGGCGCCAACCGGGTTGGCCGGTGGGCAACGACGTCGCGGCTTTTGGGGCTGTCGGACCGCGGCTCGCCCGCGACCCGCCCGCGACCCCACGTGCCTGCGCGCGGTATGGATCTGGCACCCCGCCGAGGCATGGATCGCCGCGCAGCGCTCGTTCCGATGCTCGTGACGGCGTGCGTCGAGCACGTGCTCACCCCGGCCTCGCCGCTGCTCTTGGCCCAGCAGATCGAGTCGCGGTGGTGCATGGAGGGTCCGGCTGCGGTCGACATCCTGCTCGTCACCGACGACTCGGCGTCGATGCAGGACAGCTTGGATCGACTGGCGGACAATCTCTGGGCGTGGGCGTCTGTCTACGACGAGAACCGCTGGACGTTGCCGCTCGATTACAGGATCGCGGTCACGAGCACGAGTGTGCGCAGCCCATGGTGTGACATGCCGAGCGAGGACGGAGCCTTCATCGACACGTCCTGCCGCGCGCGGCGCGACGGGTTCGCCGTCGACGAGTCCGTCGAGTCGGCCGCAGCCGATGCGCGAGCGGTGTGCACGGAGGCCTGTACGCTGGATGTCGTCCCGATCACACCGACTCGCGCGGCCGCAGACGGAGAGCTGCGGCCGCGACCGTGGATCGAACGCGACGCACTGGTCCACAACCTCGCCGATGGCGTCGATGTCGACGTCCTCGTCGACGGCATGCCATGGTGCGTGGAGGGAGGATCCGTGCGCTGCGCTACGCCAGGTGCGTCGTCACAGGGCGCGCCCTCGTACAGCTGCGCCCGTCGCATGACCCCGAGAGCACTTCGGGCGCCCGCGCTGGCTCGAACGGGCCCGTTGAGCGCGATCAGGCCCTGCGCGCTCCTGGGCTGAACCCCGTCGAGGCCCCGGCCGAGGGCGATGGCGTCCCGGCCTGCGGTGCGCGGCCCAACTGTCCCGCAAGGACGCCTTGCTGGCGGTCAGCGCGTGTGATCCACTATGGTCGTTGACCGGCTCCGATCACCCGAGGTTCACGCTTCCAAGCGGTCAGCAATTCTCGCTCGTACCGGCGACCGAGATCGAGACATGGCGCAGCGAGCGTGCGCGGGTGCTGCTTCGCGAGGTGATTGCGGACCCTTTTCGTCGCATCGATCTCCTACGTCTCGCGGACGGCCTGTTCTGCCATTCCGAAGACCCCGATCGCGTGGTGGAGTTCCTGGCCGAGAAGTTCGACCGCGGCCAACTCGTCGCGGTCCGTCTCCCGAACCCGTACGCACGGATGCGGCCGATCCTCGACCGATATTCAGCCTTGCTCGAGGTTCCGTGGGACGACATCCCCTATCTCAAAGATCTGCAACCGCGCACGCAGGACGCCGGCGATGCGTCGGACGTGGCCACGCAAGAGGCGGTCGAGAATGCCGGCGTCGAGGATGACGCGATCGGTCCGACATGGTTCGAGATCGAGGTAACCGGTGAGGCCGGGCTGGTCGTCGACGACGCGCGCCTGACGGTGCGGCTGCCCGACGGCGAGACCCAGACGCACTCGCTTGGCGTACCCGGTCGGGTACGCATCGAGTCGATCTCGCGCCCCGGCGCGTGCGAGGCGTGGCTCGATGTGCCCGTGATGCTGTCGGCTCCTGCGTACCCCCCCGGCGAGCTGCCGCCCTTCGATGCGTTGATCGCCCACGATCAGCCCACAGCCGTGTCGCTGGTGACAGGCCGGCTGCAGCGAGTCGCGGTGAGGCGGCCGGCGGCGCACATCGTCGAGCTGTCGGACGTGGCTTTCGAGAGCGATGGTCGCATCTTGCGGCCGGCCGCTCGGGGGGACGCCGGAGGTGGCGCGCCCCGATCCGGCGGGCTCAGCGGTGTTGCGGCCGCGCTCGCGCTGGCGTTTGCGCAGCCAGAACGTTGCGTGGTGGTGGTCGGGCATTCGGACACCGTCGGCAGCGCCGCCGACAACGATATCTTGTCCCTCGAGCGCGCGACCAACGTCCAGTGCTTCATGGCCGGTCAACGCAATGACTGGGCGGCCCACTGCCAGGCGCACTACACCGTCGGGGACTTCGAGGCGGCGTACCGATTCGTGGCGCATACCTTCGATTGGGACTGCGACCCGGGAAAGGTCGACGACGACTTCGACGAGGCGTCGCGATCGGCGCGCGATCGGTTCCGGCAGCGCTACACGGCAGAGACCGGCACGGTGCTCGAGCGACACGTCAAACAGAGCCACGCCGATTGGGCCGCGGTGTTCGACCTCTACCGACGCGCGCTCGCGCAGACGATGGATCTCGACCTCGACACACTCGCGGTGCGATGCGCGGCGCTGGGGTTCGTCGATCCGGCGAATGTGGGCTGCGGGGAGCGATTTCCGAAGCAAGCGCCGGATCGAGATGGCTTCGCAAGCGGAGGCAACCGGCGGGTGGACATTGTCCTGGTGCGCCCGTCGGATCTCCCCTACCTGGGCTCGCCCGTCGACGTCGAACGACTCTACGGCGCAGCTCGGGTGTTTCGCCGGATCGGGGTCTACGTGCCGCGCGAGGGCGAAGCGCTCGGCGAGTTCGTCAGTCAGCTCGTGGACGAACTCGATGAGCCGGTCCCGCACCAGCGCTACGAGCTGACCCTGCCCGACGGCACGATGCTCGAGGGCCGGCTCGATGCGGAGGGATTCTTCCGCGTCCACGGCGTGCCCGTCGGAATCTGTAAGCTGGTGTACCCCGACCTCGACGCCCGCGAGTGGGGGGCGCCGCCAATCGGCCCGCGGGCATTGCCCGCGCGGGACCCCGATGCCGCCGCCCCGCAGTCCGACGCGGACGACGGCGCGCACGACGATCCGGGCGACGACGAGCCGGACGACCACGAACATCAGCATGAACACGGCGGGGAAGGCGAGGACGACTTCGACGATGGCGGCGAGATCCAGCCAGACGACGACGAGCCCCACGAAGGAGGAGCGTGATGACGACGATCCATCGCGTGCGTGCTGGCGAGACGCTGCTCTCGATCGCGGAGCGGTACGGATTCGTGGCGTGGCAAACGATCGCGGAAGCGCCGGAAAATGCCACGTTGATCCGTCAACGGGGCAACCCCCACGCACTGCGGGAGGGCGACGAGCTGCACATCCCGCGCGGACTGCTCGGCCAGGTACTCGTCGCTAGCCGCCCGAGAGGCGGCGCGGAGCAAGTTGGTCTCGAGGGCGCACCCAAGCCGCACAAGGACGTCTTGCGGCGTGCAGACCCGTTGCTCGAAGTGCGTGTGTACTGCGAGTTCCGACGGCCAACGGACGAAACCGCGCCGACGCCGGCCGCGGCCCAATCCGGCGTGAGGGCGGACACGAAAATTGGCTGGGCTCGCGGCACGACGCACCTCACGGTCGCGGGGGGCCCCGTCAACGTGTCCCAGGCCCCCCCGACACCCCGCCAACCACCGGGCGGGTCCACCGACAGCCC
>JBBQJI010000096.1:0-16249 GCA_038325765.1 Nannocystales bacterium | reverse complement strand
CGACGAGAGCTCCGCGACGCTCATCACCGACGGCCCGTACACCGCCGAACAGAACGCGCGCGGCTGGGGCACCATCTCGAGCACGTACTACCGCGAGCTCCTCCTCCACCTCGAGGACGAGATCGACCTCGGTCCAGCGATCCGCGGCCCGGTGTACGCGTTCGGCTACGACGGGCGGAAGAGCAACGGCGACTCCGCGACGAAACTGGTCGAGTTCACGCGCGCGACGCTCGACGCCGAGGGCGCCGAGGAGGCGATCTTCGTGACCCACAGCATGGGCGGGCTCGTTGCGCGCGCCGCGATCAAGCGCGACGCGTGGCTCGAGAGCAGGACCATCGGCGTCGTCCACCTCGCGCAGCCGGCCTGCGGTGCGCCGGTGGCCGACGGCTCGCGACCCACACCGACTTCGAGGTCACCGCTCGGCTGGCCGGTCGACCGCGGGCAGACATCGGCTTCGTCCTCGTCCTCGACGGCGACGAGGCCCACGCGATCGAGGGCACGACCGAGGGCGCGGGCGTGGTGCGGGCCCGGATCCCAGCCTCGGCGCGTCGCGGAGTGCTCCGCTTCTCCGATGGTCGCGGCACGCTGAGCTCTGGGCAGGGTGAGCTCGATCCGCTGGCGACGATGGCGGGCATCCAGGGCCGCCTGCGGGATCTGGGCGAGTACGGTCACGCGGTCGACGGCGTCTGGGGTCCACGCACCGTGCGCGCGCTCCGCAACTTCCAACGCGCGCACGCGCTGCCGGTCACCGGGCGGGCCGACGACGCCACCGTCGCCCGCCTCCGCGAGAGCTACGGCCGATGAGGCGTCGCGGCGGAATCGTTTCGGTCGACGGCCAAGAGTATCTCCTCGTCGAGGCCGACGCGGTGGTCCGTGGACCGGCACAGATCCGCGCCATCGTCGACGAAGCGGTCGCTGATCCGTCCAATCGTGCTGCGATCGCGAAATGGCTCGGCCCCGACCCCGACACGTCGCCCGACGACTCCGCGCGCGGATGGTCGAGGTCCTCGAGAGCGGTGCGACGGTCGCCGTTGTCACCGACGACGAGGTGCCCGCGGGGCGGCCGATCATGCCGCGCGACAAGCCGACCCCGATTCGCTCTCGGGATCCCGATACGCCGCCGCCGCCGCCTTCGGTGCGCACGTGGCTCGCATTGACGGTGGTCGACGAGGACGGCCACGGCTACGCGGGCACGCGTTGGACGTTGACGACACCCGACGGCGACGACCGCACGATGGAGCTCGACGCCAGCTCGTCGTGGCGTGCCGACGAGCTGGCGGTCCGCGGCACGTGCGGCGAGGGGCTGGTGGTCCTGCCGTTCACCTTCACGGGGTGGTTCCGGTCGCTCATCTCCGATCTCCGCCTGCGCGACGACGTCGATTCGGTGCTCGAGCTCGACGGCGTCGGACGGTGGGAGCGCGGCGATCCGCTGCTCGACTACGACGGCGCACCGCTGCCCACCGTGCCGGGCACGCCGATCTATCCTGGCGGCGATCAGCGCTGAGGCCCATCGACGATCTTTTGGCCACACCTGCGGGCCAGTGTCCCGGGCGGTCGCCTTGTCAGCCGTTGCGGTGCTCCGTAGACTGCCTGCCGTGCTCTGGAACCAGTATCTTCGGTTCGCCACCGTGCTCGCGGCGCTCTCGTGCATGACGGCGCCGGCCGGTTGCAGGGTGATCGACGATCCCGATCACTGCGCCAACCGGGAGGGTGACGCGACCTGCGAGGCCGAGTTCCCCGGGCGCTCGTGCAGCACGTGCCAACGCGCGTTCTCGGGCTGCTCGGAGGCGCCGGTCGAGGCCGCGTGCCGGCCATCGGCCACGGGCGAGCCCACCGACGCGATGACGACGGCGGAATCCAGCACCAGCATCGGCACCGGCACCGGCACCGGCACCGGCGGGTCCTCGACCACCGAGATCGGGCCGACCGAGTGCGAGGGCGAGGGGGCACAGGCCGCATGTCCGGAGGATCGGCCGTACTGCGTCGACGGGGCGTGCTCGGGCTGCGAGCCCGCCGGCGGCCACGCCTACTGCGAGGGCCTGGACGCCGCGGCTCCGCAGTGCAACGCCGACTGGGGCCGCTGCGTCGTCTGCGTCGACGACGACTCGCCGGTCTGCCAGGCGGCCGGGAATTTCTGCACGACCGAGTTCGTCTGCGGCGGTTGCATGCGCCAGGCGCAGTGCCCCGACTCGGCGTGCAACGTGTGGAGCGGCGAATGCATGGACGACGCGATGGCGCTGTGGATCGCACCCAGCGACGACGCGTGCAGCGACAGCAACGCGGGCTCCGAGGTCGCGCCGCTGTGCACGGTCGCCGAGGCCGACTCGCGGGTCAGCAGCGGGGCGGCGGGGATCTTCTACCTCGGCAACGGCGCGCACACCGTGTCGCTGAGCGCGACGAACCGCGACATCGCGCTCATCGGCGTCGGCACCATCGTGCTCACGCAGGAGAGCGTCGACGCGCCCGGCCTTCCGGGGGTCGATCTCCGCGGCGGCTCGCGCTACATCGTGCACAATCTGCGGATGAACGGCGGCGCCGCGCCGGCGCTCGTGTGTCTCTTGGACGCCAGGGTCGCGCTCGAGGGCGTCGAGGTCGTCGGCGGCACGCCGCACGCGATCGACGCGACCAGCTGCAACCTCCTGCTGCAGCGCAGCCGCGTGACCAACGATCGGTTCTTCATCCCCGGCGCCCAGGGGACCGTGCAGTTCACCAGCACCACCTCGCCGCGCACCCTGCGACTCGACTCCTCGATGATCGCGCTGCGGTCCTCGGAGGAGACCGAGTTCCCCACGATCCACATCAATGCCTCCATGCTCGACGTCCGCGGCAGCACGATCATCGCGCTCGAGGACGGCGCGAAGATCCTCGAGTGCGATCGCTCCACCACCGGCACCGTGCACTCGGCGCTGCTCTCCGCGAACCCCACGGCGTCGGGGATCGACTGTCCGGGCGTGGTCTTCGACCACAGCGTGACCGACTCCACCACGCTCACCGGCGAGGGGCTCGTGCGCCTGCCGTTCTCGTTCTCGTGGTTCCGCGACCTCATCTCCGATCTGCGGCTCGACGACGGCGCGGCCGTCGAGGAGCTCACCGGGATCGGCCGCTGGCAGCTCGGCGATCCGCGGCTCGACTACGACGGCGGCCGGCTGCCCACGGTGCCGGGCACCCCCATCGATCCCGGGGGCGACCAGCGCTGACGCCCGCACCGCGCTGCAACGCCGGACCCCGCCTGCCGACCGCTGCGGCTCGCCCCGAACCTCGAACCTCCCGAGAGACCCCGACCGCCATGCTCACCGCCGCCACGTTGTTGCTCCTGCTCGACACCCACGCCGCCGTGGTCCGTGACGTCGCGCTCGCGCCCGCGGACTCCGACGCCGATGGCGTGTCCGCGGACCAGGTCGATCTGTCGGGCCTCGAGCCGCTGGATCCGGGGATCCGCGCCGCGCTGGCGGCGAAACTCCGCGACGCGATCGCCCACGCCGCGCAGAAGCACGGTGTGCCCGCGGCCAAGCTCCGCGTCGCGGTGGGCTGGAACGACGTCGCGACGTTCGACTACCGGCTGCGCATCCGCTTCGAGGCCCACGACGGCATGGACGTGCGCACCGACGACCGTCCGACCGGCCCGGACGCCAGCGAGTCGGCCCTCGGGGGCATGGTAGAGGCCGCGCTGGATCGCCTGCTCGACGACTGGGAGCGGGACAGAAAGGCGCAGGCGGCGGCTCTGCCGCCGCCGGTCGTGACGTTGCCGCCCGGCTCCGTGCCGGGTGGGGATGGAGGGCCGAAGGCGGACAGGGCGCCCCGCTCGTCGCCCCTGGGCGCGATGGGCTGGTCGGGGGTGGGCCTGCTGCTCGCGGGCGCCGCCAGCGTAGGCGCCGGGGTCGGCCTGTTCGCGCTCGACACCACCGATCACCCGACCGAGTCCACCAAGCTCCGCGATTGGCAGGTGGGCGCGATCGCATTCACGGTGGCCGGCGGGGCTGCGATGATCACGGGGGCCGCCCTGGTCGGCGTCGACGCCAGGCGGCGCGCGGCCGACCGCAAGCTCCGCGTGGCACCGAGCGCGGGCGCCACCGGTGGTGGCCTCTCCCTCGCCGGCCGGTTCTGAGACCACACGAGCCCGTCCCCCACCGGACGCACGATGTCCACCCACGACAGCATCACGGGCCTCGGTCCCGGCCGCCCCGACCGCCCCCGCACCGTGGGCACCGAGCCCGGCGACGTCGTGGGCGGCCGACGCAGCCCTGCTGATGCTCGAGCGTTGGTCGGGCTATCGGAGCGGTCTCAGTCCTTCTGGGGGACCAGCCCTGTCCCGCTTCCACCGGGCGAAGCCCGGCGGAACCTTCCCCCTCCCAATCGCTGTCGCTCGCTCAGACGTCATTGATCGCCACGGCGCCCTGGGCGAGCACGACCTTGGCCTCGCCGCCTTCGATCGTCGTCGAGGCTTCGCCCGTCACGTGCGCGGTCGTTGTCCCATGGACCCCGACGCTCGGGGCCCTCATGCTCGCCATCAAGTCGCTGGCCAGATCCAGCGCGCTGCTGCCGGTGATCGTCGCGATCGTCGAGCGCAGGCGCGTGGAGACTGGATCGAGGGTCAACTTGGACTTGTCGACGGTGAGCTTGATCTTCTCGGGGCTCTGGATGGAGCACTCCGTCGAGAGCACGAGCCCTGCGGTGTGCCCGCTGATCGCAACGATCGGGCTCCGCTGCGTGATCGAGGCCGGCAGGAGATCGACCTGGCTGGCCGCAACCCCCATCGTCATGAGGTTCACAGCTTGCATGCTGATCGACGTCGGCGTCAGCTCGATCGAGGAGCCGCCGCAACGCAGCACGATCTTGTCGCGCACGTCGAGAGTGTAGGTGCCGTGCACGAACAGATCGGCGCCCGGAGGCGTCGGTGCGCCCACCTCGGTGCCTGCTCCGGCGCCGCCGAACACCACGACGTGCTGGCTGCCCATGACGTGCACGCCCTCGGATCCGCCGACCTCGCGGAATCGATCGCCGCCGACGCGGTGGGTCTCGTGACGATCGATGGTGGTGGTGCGGTCGCGCCCCACGCTGCAGGTGTCGTCCACGCCGACCTGCTCGCTGTGGTTGGCGCGCACCACCTCGTCGAGGTTGCGCTGGGCGTGCAGGTACACCTGCTCGTGGCCAGCGGAGTCCTCGAAGCTGAGCTCGTTGAACCCGTTGCCGCCGGGGCTGGAGCGGGTTCGGATGACGCTCCGGGTGCGCTCGTCGGGGAGCGAGCGCGGCGCGGGGTTGTTGCCGTTGTAGACGCAGCCGATGCACAGCGGTCGCTCGGGGTCGCCGTCGATGAAGGTCACCAGGACCTCCATGCCGACGCGGGGGATGAACAGCGTGCCGAACCCGGCGCCGGCCCAGGTCTGCGCGACCCGCAACCAACACGAGGGCGCGCTCCCGTCGCCGCGGAAGTGTGCATCTTGATCCCAATGCATCCGCACCCGGATGCGTCCGTACGCGTCGGTGTGGATCTCCTCGGTGCTCGGGCCGGTCACCGTGGCGGTGTGCACGCCGAGGATCCGCGGGACCCGGGTCGACCGCGGCGCCCGGTACTCGACCTCCTCGGGCAAACACACCCAATCGTTGGTGTAGTCGTGCCGCAGCGATCCCGCGTCGCGCAGCGGATCCGGGGCGTGCCCGCGGTGGCGCGCGGCGGTCACCACGTAGCGGCCGTCGACCCCGGGATCGGGGTGGCCGAAGACCTCTACGATGCGCCCCGGCGCGATGAGGACCGCGTCGCTGCGCGCGCGGAAGCTGCGGGCGTTGGCGATGATGCGCTCGTGGTGCAGGCTCGCCCGCGCCGGGGCCAGATCCGGCCCAGCGGCGGCCGCGTCGGCGTCGTGACGACCGGCGACGTCGTGCACGTAGTCGTACAGCCGCGGGTCGCCGCCGCCGTCCTGGACGTCCGCGAACGTGAGCTCGCCCTCTCCGAACGTACGCCAGTCGCGTTCGACCACCCGCGTCCGCGCCGGACGCAGCCGGTGCGCCGGCGCAAAGCCATGGATCGCCTCCTCCTCGGCGGCGAGGTCGCTGCGCTGGGCGATCCCGAGCTGGCTTTCGCCGTCGCCGAGCGCGTCCATCGTCGCGTTGGAATCGACCATCCGCACGATCTCGCGGTCGCCGTCGTCCACGATGTGAAAGGTTATGCCCTCGCGCTCGAGGATCCGCTGGAAGAAGGCGAGGTCGGACTCGCGATACTGCACCCAGTAGTCGCGACGCTCGTAGGTGCCCAGGCGGCTGGTGTCGAGCTGCACGCCGCGTGGGCCCAAGACCTCGGCGACGAGCTGCTGGGCGACCTCTACGACGTCGAGGTCCTGGAGGATCCGCGAACGGGTGCCCCGCGCGAGCAGGGCGAGAGCCGGGCCCGCCACCACCTCGAGCTCGAGACCCTCGGCATCACTGCCGAGCAGCGTCACCTCGAGCACGACGGCGTGGAGCACCCGCAGACGCTCCTCGCGGCACCACGACAGCTCGAGCTCGAGGCCAGGCAGGCTCGCGATCTCGACGGCCTCGGCCAATCGAAGCTCGAGCGCGATGTGATACGGCTGGCCGAGCTCCTCGGAGATGCTGGCCCCGCGTACCACGGCCTCCCACTCCCGCGAGTTGGTCGGGTCGCGCAGCGTGGCGTGCCACTGCACGGGTGGACACCGACCGGACGGGCCGAAGCGAGGGGTATCGTTCATGGTGATGGCTTTCTGCGTGGGGTATTTCGGCGTGGGGTATTTCGGCGTGCGATATTTCGGCGTGGGGTATTTCGGCGTGCGATTGTTCTGTGTGCGGTTGTTCTGCGCCAAGCACCATTGGGCCCCTCGGCGATCCCCGGGTGGTCTGCCCGACGGGCGCTCGCGCTGGTGAACATGGCAATCGGCCCCGGCTGCGACAATGACCGCTGGGAACAGGCACGAGCACCATTCGCATCGCGCGAGGTCATCGGCGCGGCTTCGGCTGGCTGGCTCCGGGCGGGTCTTCGGTGATCAGCAAAGAGCCGACGCCCACCCCTAGACCGATGGCAGTGAGGACACCGAGTCCGATCAACAACACGAACCTGCGTAGGGAGCGTCGGCGCACCAACTCGCTGGTCGTCGACTCGAGATCGGGCCGCGGCTCGGGCCGCGAGGCGGGTCCGCGCAGCGGCGCGGCCCGAGCCGCAGCATTCGGCGCAGGGATCATCGGAGCGCTCGCTCGCCGGGGGATCGGGGCGGAGGCCTGCGGGGAAGAAGGCGCGCTCGATGGCCGTGGGACGGGAGCGCCGGGCTGGGGGGAGTGCGCGCCCGTGGGCGGATGCGGGGCGCTGGGTTGCGGGAAGGCGGCGCCGCGGTGCGGCACCGGCACCGCGGCGCTCGCCGGCGGGCTCGGAGATCTCGGCTGGCTGGGAGCTCTCGGCTGGCTGGGAGATCTCGGCTGGCTGGGAGCTCTCGGAGGGCTGGGCGGACTCGGCGTCGCCGCCGGGCGGGCGGACACTGCCGCGGACGCGAGCGTCGCGGGTGGCGACGCGGCGAGCCCGTGCGCAGCCGGTGCGGTCGCAGCGGACCGGGTGCCGCGGCTGGCCGCGCGCATGGCCGCGAGCACGGCGGGGTCGAGCTGGACGGTTCCGTCGCCGTCGTCCGCGAGGGGCGGCGCTCGCAGGCTCGGGCTCGGGCTCGGGCTCGGGCTCGGGCTCGGCGCGGACGCGGGCCCCGCCTCGCGCGCGATCGAGGCGCGCCGAATCGACTCGAGCGGAATCGGCTGGACCGCCGCCTGTGGCGATGCCACCGCCGGCTCGTCGAGCGGCCCCGGCCCCTGGCGCGGCGTCGCGCCCGGCGTCGCGCCCTCGATCGCGGCGCGCACGAGCCGTGCGCATGCGTCGCGGCGGTCGTCGCCCAACGGCCACCGGGCCGCCATGCGCAGGAGTGTCGTGCAATCGGGGACCCGCGCGATCGCATCGGGTTGCAGCAGCGCAAAGCGGGTGCGTTCCACCTCGGCGGGCACCGCTCGCGAGAGCACGGGGACCTCGCGCGCCATCGCTGCGCGGTAGAGGGCCAGCGCCTCTGTGTGCTCACCGCGAAACGCGCGACCCTCGAGGAGCTCGTGCAAGATGGCGCCGAGCGCGAACAGATCGAAGGTCGGCGCGTGGCTGCCGCCGCCGAGCTGCTCTGGCGGGACGTAGCGGAGCAGGCCGTGGGCATGGAATCCGCTGGTCGCGTCGTGCGGCCGATCGGCGACGCCGAAGCCATGCACCTTCACGTCGCCGGTGACCGACACGAGGATCCGATCCGGTGACAGTTGACGATGCACGATCCCCTGGGGGCGCCCCGGCGCGGCGGTGCACGCATGCGCGAAGGCCAGCGCCTTTGCGACTTGCTCGATCACGTGACCGATGATCGAGATCGCCGCGGGGGCATCGCGCTCGGCGAGGCTCGCAAGCGGCGCGAGCATGCTCCCGAGCGTGACGCCGTCGACCCACTCGTGCACGACGTGCGGGACCTCGGCGCCACTGTCGTGCTCGAGGATGGCGAGCAGGTTGGGATGCTGCAGATAGGGTGCGAGGCGGACCAGCGGCTCGAACCACGCCGCGGCGTCCCTGTCCGCGACGTGGGGCGCAGGCAGGGCGATCATGTAGGGCTGGAAGACCCCGGCGGCATTGGCCCGTCGCGCCAGCCACAGGGGCTCGTCCATGCCGCGCTCGACCCGGCGGAGCAAATGGTAGGGGCCGATCGCCTGACCGGCCTCGAACGACATATGCGGCGGAACCGGCACCATCAGGGCGCCTCCATGCTGGGTGGATCGGGCGGTGCGTGGGTGATCGGCACCCCGTCTACCGTGAGCAGCAGCGGCACCTTGCGATGAATCCCGGGGATGATGACGCGGCGCAGCGGCGCCGATCGAACGACCCACAGCAAGGCGACGGTGCCGTGCTCGGGGGCGATGACGACGCTGCTCGCGATGATGTCCACCGCAGCACGCTCGCCGGCGATCGACAACGAGAGATCGGGCGCTTCGGGCAGTGCGAACGCGAGCGGACGCCCGTCGGGGCGCAGGCCGCGGGCGATGAATGGTGTGCCTGGGCGGAGGCTGGCGAATACCAGCTCGGGAACGGACTCCTGGAAGAAGTATGGATGCAGGCCGCTGCCCACCGCGCCCAGCGGCACCCCCAGCCGCCGCTCGTCGAGCCGTTCGTCCTGGGGCGGCGGCTCGGGCGGCCACGCCCCCAGGAGCGCGCTGCGCGGGAACGCATTGGCGGGCACGAAACCGAGGTGGGCTGGCCGCGGCTGTCGCCACCAGTGCGACGGATCGCCGACACACAGGCGATCATCGGTCAGGAGGTCATCGGCGAGCTCGAAGCTCGGCAGCGCGATCCCCTCGATGGGGTCGTGCCCGACGAGGTAGCCGCTGCCAAACGGGTTGCGCGGATACAGGCCGCGGTGATCGATCGCTGCGGTCGCGGCATGGCTCGGATCCAACGGGACGCGCGGATCGACGCCGCCGTAGGCGCCGCCGAGCCCCAGCGGCAGCACCTCGTACTCCGCCGGCCCACCGATGCGTGCTCGGCCGCGCTCCCATTCGATCACGCGCCGTCCGAACACCGCGATGCGCAAGACTCGATCGCCGACCTCGAGGGCAACCCGGCCGGTCGTGCTCGGGCGGGTCGCGAAGGCCTTGCCGAGCACGATCACATCCGTGGCCGACTTCCACGGGCAGAAATCGCTCCCCGGCAACAACCGGGGCTTGGTGTCTGCGTGGCGGGTGTCGTGGAACAACGGTTGCGGGGTGGTGAGGCGCACGCCACCCTCACCGACCTCGTAGGTGATCTTCACCAGGCCGTAGGCGATCTGTCGGCCCGGCGTATCTCCGGCGAGATCGACGATGGCGTCGAATCGCTCATGGGCGGTGACGCGTTTCACAGCGGTGGCTCTTCGTCGGGGTTGTGGGGGTGGGGGACGATGACGGGATCGGCGTCCGCTGGGATCGCCACGTTCTTCTTGGCGTCACCGACGAGCCAATCGTCGAACTCCGAGTAGTTGTGGTGCGAGTACTCGCCGTACGCGTTCCGCTCGATCACGTAATCGATCTTGAAGAACCAGAAGTTCTCGACCCACGAGACCTGGACGGGATTATCGGTCACGGCCATGCGCATCAGACCCACCGCCGGCGGGAGTGCACGCTTGAGCACTTCTTTGAGGATGACCACTCCTATCGAGTCGCCCGGCTGCGCGGAGAGGAAGTGGCTCGCCGCCATGGTTGCCGCGACCTCGGCCCAACCCGCGACCAGGTCACTGGTCGTGAAGCCGAGATCGACCGAGGCGAGGTCGTTGGTCAGATTGATGCCCACAGGGAGCGGCAGGGTGCCGCAGGCCAGCATGGGCACGAGCGGCAACTTGCTCGTGAGCGCGACGGGCCGCTTGTTCGCCCGGATGCGCTGGGCCGCGAACGCGACCTTGCGCGACGAACCCAAGATCTTGAGGGGCGTGAGGGGATCCGGCATCGGCAGGAGCGTCACGTGGGGGATGAGGACGCCGCAATCGTGGGTGTTCTGGGCCAGCGGGGCGCCGCGGTGGGTCACGCTGGTGGCAAACGAGTGACGACCGCCGACCTTGCCGCCACACCAGTCCATCGGGACCGGGGCCTCGAGGTTCGGACCCGAGATCACCGCAGGCACGGGCGGCTGCATGCAGTCATGGATCGTCACGCCCGCCGTGATGGTCCACGAGAGGTCGGTGGCGGTGGTCGCCTTGGTCTTCATGGCACCCCCGCATCCGGCTCGATCAAACGCAGCCGTCCGGACCGCGGTTCGCCCCGTACCGGGCTGGGTGCGGTGAACCGCATCGCAAACAGCACGCACATGCGCGATTCCTCGGGCAGCAGGACGACGCGCACCGGGCCCAAGCTGCGCGAACCCACGCGGTCCCCGACGTGGTAGTCCAAAGTGGGGTGGGCGGCCGGGAACCGGCAGCGCAGTCGCCCCGACGGGGTCATGCCGCGCAACTCGATCGGGGTGCCCGCGGTTGGCGGATCGATCAGCCATTGAGGGTGGCAGCGTGGGCGGGCAATCGCGGCCATCGCGTGGGCCGGCGGCGCGCGTCCGGCCGCCTGCGCCAGTCGGATCGCGCGGAGCATCGGCAGCGGGGACTCGACCGGGACCGTCGCCCAGCACAGCGGATCGGGCGTGTCGCCGCGGCGTTGGATCGGCGCGTGCGGATCCTCGAGGTTGGGCAGGCGATCGTCGGCCTCGACCACGGGATAGCCGGCCGCGCACAGCATCACCTCGCCCAGCGCGCGGCCCCGAGCCCGCGCATCGAAACCCCGGCCTGCTGGGTTGATGTCGTCGCTGACCGGCATCGCACTGTCGCGATCGAGCCAGACCCTGGCGGTGCCGCCGAAGGTCCGATCCCATGTCAGCGGCACGGTCGCATACGGCTTGGCCGCGCCCATCGACCAGCCGGTCGGTCCGCCCTGCCACGCGCGATCGCCGAACACGTCGATCGCCTGACGTTGGGCCCCCACCGCGAGTTCGATCCGCTGCGAGGTGGCCGCCCGCCCCGCGGGCGCGTGGGCCTGACCGAGCACGATGATCTCGCAGCGGCCGTGGGTGACCGGGACGAGGTCCGTGGGCAGCAAGCCCAGCGGGTGGGGCGTGTCCTGCGAGAAGATCGGAGCCGGATCCTCGCGGTCGATCGCCAGCTCGCCATCGTCGGCGACGCGAAAGGTGACCTTGGCGACCACCATGCCGCGGCGGCCCGGGGCATCGTCCATGGTCGCCATGATCGCGCGCGCGGTGGCTGCGGTCGTGTTCATCAGGTGCATGGGCGGCCTCAGTTGAGGTGGATGACCTCGCCGTGCAGGCGGATGTCGTGGCTGGCTTCGATCTCGACCGAGCCGCGCTCGGCCTCGAGCCGGATCTCGTGGGCGCGGATCCGCAGGCGGCCGTCGATCTCGAGCGCGACGTCGCCTTGCAGCAGGCGCACCACCGGCCCGTCCTCGCCGTCGACGATGCGCACGACCTCTGCCCCGCGGCTGTCGTAGACGCAGACGTGCTCGCCGCGCCCGAGCTGGGTGACCGAGCCCGGGCGAGATGACACCGGCGGTCGCTCGGCGAAGCCGTCGAGCACGCCCGTGATCACCGGCTCGGGCCACTCGAGCGGCTGCTGCAGCAACACGCGGTCATCGACCCGCACCCCAAGGCCCAGTAAACCCGTCAGCCACGCCCGACGCTGCTCCCGGCCGTGGCTCCACTCGATCTCGACGCGGCCGACCAACGTGGGGTGTGTGGTCGCGACGCAGCGGCCCACCATCGTCGCCGGGCTCCGCTCGGGCTCGCGGCGCGCCGCAGCGTCGGCGACGAGCTCGGCCACCGCGTCGGAGAGGTGCGTCGTCGCGGGATCGTCGAACCGTTTACGCATGATCGAAACTCCTGAGCGAATCATCGCACGGTCGGGTGAATCCGCCACGGGCCCTGCAGTCGGCCGAGGCCAGCGTCTGTTGCAGCCGCGTCATGGCGGGTACTCCCAGTGCCACGGCTCGGGCGTGTAGGGCACGAAGCCGCACGCGACCCCGTGCGCGACCAGCCACCGGTGGGCCCACGTCTCGCGCCACTTGGCTGGGCTGCCGGCGCCCAGGCGCTTGCCCTTGGCCATCCTCAGCTCGAGATCGATCGCGCGCCCGGCATTGTGCGTGCTGTAGCCGGGCGCGCCGGTCTTGCCGCCGATGAACTTCGCGAGGCCAGCCGCGGGGATCTCGGCCGCCGGGCGTGCCGGGTCGCCGAGCTTCACCTTGTACTGCCACAGATACTTGTAAAAGCGCTTGTTCCACAGCGAGAACTGTTGGTCCGAGCTGCGGTAGCCGCTGCAGATGCCGATCGTGAGGATCGTGCTCGCGCCGGGTTCCTCGGCCAAGGTGGCGTCGTCCAGGGCCGCGCGAATCGCCTCGAGCAGGGCGCCCGCAGCCACCGCCGCGTCGCTGCGGAGCTTGTGGTCGGTCGAGGGAATCGTGGCGAGCGCCGCGGGCGGCAAGCTCCCGAAGAAGCTCCGGGTCTTCGCCGCCGCGCGGACATGGGCGCGGTAGCTCTCCAGCTGGAGCTGCCGTTCGTCGGCGGTCAACGGGATGTGTTCGCCGGTGTCGGCGTGACGCCAGTAGTTCCACAGATCGTCGATGCGGTAAGGATTGTCGGGTCCGAACGGGGAATTCGGGTCCGGGGTGACCGGTGAGACGGGGTCGGCCGGGTCGGGATCCGCGGGTCCGATCGTGGGCTCGTCGAAGGCCATGAGTTTGACGGCACCGTCGAGCAGCGCGACGACGCGGCGCAGCCAGTCGCCCCACGGCGTGTCGCCTACCAACTCGCCGCCCCAGCCGCGGGGCACGTCGTTGACATCGGCGCCGTGGATCGGCAGCAAGAGGTAGCCCTCGACCGAGACCTCCACCGGCCCGCCACCGGGGCCCCCACCGGGGCCGCCACCGGGCCGCAACTCGATCGGCGCGTGGCCGTCGTCATCGGTCACCACGACGCCCTGCTCCACACCGCCTTGCGACACGTGCACACGCGCGTCGACCAACGGACGATCATCGCGGTCGACGATCCGGAGCTGCGTCGCCATCCGCGGCCCAGGCTTGCCCGGCGACAACGGCCACGGATCGTACAGGGTGTCCTCGCCGTAGAGCTCGACGCCCGGGGGTGCGCCGCCCGGCGATGGCACGTCATGGGGCTCGAAGAGCCACACGTCGACGCGCCGGTTGGCAGCGACGGCGTCGTCGTCGTGCGCACCCGTCATGCGCGGCCACGCGTCGCCGCAGGCCAGGGTCGGCGGCGAGGCCCAGGCGATCGCGTCGCGGCGGCGGGTGAGCTCTGCGGTGTCGCAGCCCAGCGCGGCCGCAAGCCAGCGCTCGTACATGCCGAAGAATGCCCGCCAGTCGGCCGCGACGATGGGACCGCCCGCGATCGCCTCGCCGCCCTCGAGTCGCCAGCGTTCGCGGAAGCGGCCGAGCGCCTGGTCGGCGCGCGCGCGCGGCTGCTCGTCGATGGGCCCGGGATCGCATTTCCACGCGAACTCGCGGGCCACCCACGCCAAGATGCGCCGCCAGTCGATCTTGAACGACCAGCCCGCGCAGGCCTGAGCCCACGAGTCGCGCTCGCCCCGGAGCAGCGAGTGCACCGCGCTCGCGCGGGCGTCGGCGAGCGCGAGATTGCCCGCGGCGCCGCCGCTTGCGTCGGTGTGACCGACCACCATGACCTGCCGCTTCGGATGCACGTCGACGAAGGCGAGCACCTCGCGGATCACCTCGAGTCCGCCCGCGACCCCCACTTGGTCCGTCGGCAGCAGCACGATGCTGTTGTGGTTGAAACAGACGTCCTCGACGTGGGCGAGCACCGGGCCGCGAGGGCTTTCGGGATCTATGGTGGATCGGGCTCCCCACCATCGCAGATCGGTCACCACCACGCCGGCGTGCGCGCGCTCGGGCAGGACGCTGCGGACTGCACCGCCGCGGCTGCCGGTGGTCCCGTGCCCGACCTCGCCGTAGCCGGTCGTGATGCGCCAGTGGCCGTCGCGGCACAGCTCGCCGCGGTCGTCGACGACGATGAAGTCGACCGCAGCCTCGACGTCGTCGAACACCGGACCCACCGGCGGGCGCGGGTCGTCGCGTGGCGGCGCCGTTGGGATGGTGGGCTCGGGCCAGCCACGGAGACTACGGAAGGTGGGCGCGTCGACCTCGAGGGCGACGAGACCGCGCTCGAGGAGCACGCGCAGCTGGTCGTGGCACTCCGCGTCGGACCACGTGGTGACGTCGGCGCCCGTGCGTGCGATCGCATGGCGCGCGAGCACATCGAGCGCGGCGCCCTCGAGCCCGCGCATCGTCTGCCGCAGGAACCGCGGGGTGGGCCCGGCCTCGCCCGCGACGATCCGCGCGCGGTGGACCTCGGCGATCACCCGGCATGCTCGCCCGTCGTCGCCCGGTCGACTCGACGCCGTCATCGCTGGCCCCTTGGCGCGGTGCGGCGACGGCGAACCTGGCACCCGTGGGGCGGGCACGGCCACGGGAGCGCCGACGCGGCCCTCACCACTTGCCCCTCACCTTGCGCCGAATCAGCAGGAAGACGAGCACGCTCACCGCTGGCACCAGCACCGCTGCCACCGCCAAGGCGAGGTACGGCAGGACCTTGAACGCGATGCCGAGGATCAAGACCCATACGATGAAGTCTGACGAGGACTCGGGACAGCGCTTGCCCATGTCGGTCAGGCGCATGTCGAGGGAGTGGCGGGTGCTGGGGGTGGTACGACCATCGCGCTGGATCCGAGCGATCTCCAGCACGTACGATCCGCCCAATTCCAGCGTGGGATTGTTGTGGTGCTCCTTCGACAGACCGAAGAACTTGGGGGGCTGGCTGATCGTCGGGCCGATCACGACGCGCTCGCCGGCAGCGTCGAGGACCTGCCAGCGAAAGAGCGCGAGCGTGTGGTCCGATGGAGGGACGACCTTGCGATACGAGAACGGCTCGTACATGGATCGCTCGCGCTGCCACCCGTCCTGCGACAGCTCGATCACGTCGGCGGTCAGCGGCGCGAGGTCGGGGTCTGCCTGATCGGCCACCACCAGTAGCAGAGCTTCATTGCCCACGGCGAGGTAGGTGCGACCGCGCTCCAGTGCCTCGCCCGGCGGCAGCGAGTGGCAAAACCCTTCCTCGGGGCGTTTGACCAGCTCCCGCCGCGCCGACAGGGTGACGCGACGGCCTGCAGCGATCTTCGCCCCGCTGCGTAGATGACCGAACTGTTTGCCCCCTTCGACGACCTTCAGGGCCGAGACAGCCCTGCCGTCGATGTCCTCGAGCTGGTAATACGCGGGCACCAGCGGTGCGGCGGAGCTACACGTGAAATCGCAAGTCATCGGCACGGTCTCCGGGTCGAGCTCGATCTCCCACAGCACGGCCGGGCCCGAGCACAGCAGCCCGAGCTGGGTGCCGAAGTGCACGATGTCGAGCTCGGGCATTGCCACGTTCCAGCCGCGTGGGGCGCTTCCGGGGCAAGCGACCGCTTGGTCAGCCGCGGCGGGGCTCGACGCGAGCAGCGAGCAGAGCGCGGCGGTGATGAACATCGACACGAGGCTCGGCGTGCGCCGCCGGGTCGGGTCCTCTTGGCGCTTAGGATCGGATCGGGGTGGCGAGGACGTCGTGCTCATGTGTCGAACTCCAGCATCGCCAAGGAAATGAGTACCATGCGATCCTCGGGACTGGCCCGATGACGTTCGAGGGCGTCCCGCGTAATCT
>JBBQJI010000095.1:0-17066 GCA_038325765.1 Nannocystales bacterium | reverse complement strand
AATGGCAGCCCGATCTGGCCATCGGCACGACGCCGGTTGTGCAGGCGGCCAAACAGCAGTGCACGCCGGCGCTGTACTTCACCAACCTGATCTCGGCCCGCCCGCTGATGGGACCGGCCGGTGCCGGCTCGCTGGCACAGGTGGTCAACGCCGCCATCGCCAACAAGGGTCGCTTCAAGCAGATGCGCGACTTCTTCGAGGACACCGGCAGCGGCGACAAGGCCGGGGTCTGGGAAGGCGTCCCGCTCGAGCGGCCCGAGTTCCGTGCCGAGACGCGCCGCCAGGTCATCAAGATCATGAAGAAGCGCAACGCGGAGGCGATGATTTGAACCCGATCGCCACAGCCGCTGCGCCCACCGCCACGCAAGGCGGCCCGAAGCTGAACTACGTCATCGACCACGACCGCGCAGGCGGCTACTGGGGTGCGGTCTACGTGTTCACCGCCATCAAGGGTCTGCAGGTGATCATCGACGGCCCGGTCGGCTGCGAGAACCTGCCGGTCACCTCGGTGCTGCACTACACCGACGGATTGCCGCCGCACGAGCTGCCGATCGTGGTGACCGGGCTCTCCGAGGACGAGCTCGGCAAGACCGGCACCGAGCAGGCGATGAAGCGAGCCCACGCCACGCTCGATCCGAACCTGCCCAGCGTGGTGGTGACCGGCTCGATCGCCGAGATGATCGGCGGCGGCGTCACCCCGCAAGGCACCGGCATCCAGCGCTTCTTGCCGCGGACCATCGACGAGGATCAGTGGCAGAGCGCCGACCGGGCGATGCTGTGGCTGTTCCAGCAGTTCGGACCGAAGAAGCGCAGCCGTGCAAAGAAGCCCCGCGCGGTGGACTCGGGCAAGAAGCCCCGCGTCAACATCATCGGCCCGAGCTACGGCTACTTCAACACGTGGTCCGATCTGGCCGAGATGCGGCGGCTCATCGAGGGCATCGGTGCCGAGATCAACCTGACGTTCCCCCTGGGCAGCCACCTCGTCGACGTCCCGCGTCTGGTCGACGCCGAGGTGAACGTGGTGATGTACCGCGAGTATGGACGGCTGCTGTGCGAAGAGCTCGATCTGCCCTACCTGCAGGCGCCGATCGGGCTCGAAAGCACGACCCGCTTCCTGCGTACGCTCGGCGAGCTGCTCGGGCTCGATCCGGAGCCCTTCATCGAGCGAGAGAAACATACCACACTCAAGCCGATGTGGGATCTGTGGCGCTCGGTGACCCAGGATTTCTTCGGCACGGCGAGTTTTGGTATCGTCGCCAACGAGACCTATGCGCGGGGGCTGCGGGAGTTCCTCGAGGTCGAGCTCGGCATGCCCTGCAACTTCGCGGTGTCGCGCAAGCCGGGCGAGAAGACCGACAATGCGGCGGTGCGGACGGCCGTGACCACCAAGACCCCGTTGATTCTCTTCGGCTCGTACAACGAGCGCATGTACAATGCAGAGGCGCCGCGCCCCGGGATCTACATCCCTGCATCGTTCCCGGGCACTGCCATTCGTCGTCACACCGGCTCGCCCTTCATGGGCTACAGCGGCGCGACGTACCTCCTGCAAGAGGTGTGCAATGCGCTGTTCGATGCGCTGTTCATGATCCTCCCCCTCGGGACGCAGCTCGACGCAGTCGATCCGACGCCGGCCCGCCTCCACGAGGAACTCCCGTGGGACGAAGACGCGGAGCGCGCGCTCGAGTCCGCGCTGTCCACCGTACCGATCTTGACCCGCATCTCTGCGGCCAAGAGCCTTCGCGACGCCGCCGAGAGCGCGGCGCGGAGGGCAGGCGACTCCCGGGTGTCGTTACAACACGTCACCCGGATCGAGCTCCGAGGGGGCCCCGCCCCCACATCAGACACTCAGGCGGGTCGGAGCCGCACCAACTGAAAAAAGGAAGCATCGGAGGTCACACGCAATGGCGAACGACGAACTATACTCCCCTTCTGGGCTGACCGACAAACAGGCCCAAGAGGTCAACAAATTCTTCATCACGGGGTTCACGGTTCTCACCTTGATCTCCACCGTGGCGCACATCCTGGTCTGGATGTGGCGGCCGTGGATACCGGGCAAGAACGGATACACGACGATGCTCGACATCTCCCAGACCATCACCCAGACGTTCTTGACGTAGGAGCACAACATGCATCGCATCTGGCTACTCTTCGATCCGCGGCTGGCCCTCGTCGGTCTCGCGGTGTTCCTCTTCGGGCTGGCGATCGTGAACCACCTCGTGCTCTTCAGCAGCGCGCGATACAACATCTTCGAAGGCGCCAAGGTGGGCCCCCCGAAGGTCGAGAACTCCGCGCTTCCG
Source organism: Nannocystales bacterium (assembly GCA_038325765.1). GTDB lineage: Bacteria > Myxococcota_A > Polyangia > Nannocystales > Nannocystaceae > Xiheibacterium. Next base: position 14,769 of record JBBQJI010000095.1, on the reverse strand, counting down.
TAGGACCGCCTGGTCCACGGATGAGGCGAAACGCACGGGTGCCTCTTCCGCGTCCTCGGTGGCCGCGGAGGGGGTGCCTTGCTAACATCGACACGTCCAGAGGAACCAAAATATGAAGAAGATGTTTTTCCCCACACTCCTGCTCGCGCTGATCGGCGCGTGCGACGACGCCAAGGCCCCTGCCGGAAACCCCGAGGCGGTCGCCGCTGCAGAGCAAGTCTGGACCGCCAAGTGTGTGACGTGTCATGGCAAGGGCGGAGCGGGCGACGGTGAGGCCGGCAAGGTCCTCAAGCCGCCACCGCGCAACTTCGCGAACAGCAGCTGGCAGGGCAGCGTCGATGACGCCCACCTGCGGAAGATCATCATCGAGGGCGGCGCCGCCGTCGGTCTGAGCGCCAACATGTCGGCGAACCCCGAGCTCGCCGACAAGCCCGAGGTCGTCGAGGCGCTGGTGCAGAAGATCCGCGGCTTCAAGTCGTAGGCGGCGCGTTGCCGCAGCGTGGTCGAGGTGCCCCGACGAAGGTCGCGGCACCTGCGACCTTCCATCCCCTCGATCCGCTCCGAGTCGCGTCCGCGCGGCTCGAGGCCCCCTCTCACCCGGCAGCGCTGCCGTCCACCGAGATCCGCGTCCCTCCGAGAACTCGCACGAGTCGAAGTCGACCATGCAGATCCCACGAAGAGTTTGGCCGACGCGCGCGGGGGCTGGCGACCACTGGGCCGTCGGGTCCGGTTGCGACGGCACGCACGACCGTGCGGGCGAGCGCTGCGGAGCGCCGACCCCGGCCTTGGGCGAACCTTGGACGAAGGCTGGAGAATGGGCCGCTTGCGCGTCGCGACCGGCCGCGGAACGTCGTTTCATGTCGATCTGTTGCGTTCTCGGCACGGTCGCTGATCCAGCGGTCTGCCCCGAGCAGCTGCGCACGTCGAGCACTCGCAGGTTTGGTTTAGCCGAAGCACTGCCGTGCGCCACCCGGTTCTTGTCGGGTGCTTCCCCTTGGACGCGGTCCTCGGGCGCGAGCGCGAGCCTCCGATCGACCTCGACACCGCGTCGAGGCGTCCCGCGAACGGTATCGCCCCCAAACCCGAGCGGGTATCCTGCCTGCTGAAGGGTTCGCACAAGCATGGACAAGCGCGCGCAAGATCTCGAGCAGAGCAGCGGCACGGAACCAGCCTTCGTCGGCGTGGGCGGTGCGTCGCAACCCCGGAGAGAGACCACGGCCGAGCTGCCCAAGGCGCTGGAGCCACTGCTCGCAGGGATGGTGACGAACCACATCATCCCGCGACTCATCCTCGCGCACAGTCTCGAGGTCGCCGAGTTCGACCTCCCGACCGTGACGCAGGCGCCACCGACTCCACGCGAGGTCGAGGAGTTCGCGGAGCTCGCCGTGGCGATGGAGACCATGCAAGCGCTCGAGCAGGTCGAGTCGCGCCTCCGTGCGGGGGCTGCGTACGAGGGGGTGCTCCTCGATCTCGTGGGCGGTGCCGCGCACATGCTCGGCGAGCAGTGGACGTCCGACCATCGCACCTTCGCCGAGGTCACGATCGGCCTCGCGACGTTGCACCGCGTCGTCGCGATGTTACGCCATCGGCTCAAGCCGCCGGTGTCTGCGCGAGGAGTCGTGATCCTGCTCGCGGCGCCTGGCGAGCAGCACACCCTCGCGATCCACGTGCTCGGCGACCTGCTGATCCACGCCGGGTGGGACGCCGACGTCTGGCCGGTCTTCCACGAGGCCGAGTTGGTCGCCACGGTGGCTACGGAGCCGATCGTGATGGTCGGCATCTCGGTGAACTCTGCGGAGTTCGTCGCGCCGCTCGCACCGCTCATCGCGCGCCTGCGCGCGGCGTCTCTCAATCGTGACCTCACCGTCATGCTCGGGGGCGCCGTCGATCTGTCGAGCTATGCTACTGACATCGGAGCAGTGTTCTGCGCGGACGCGCGCAGAGCGCTCAGCTGGCTGGACTGCTACGGACGCGTCGCCATCTAGCCCAGATCTGCCAATGCTACTGACGAGCAGCAACGACGCCCTCGCGGTCCTCGACCCCGAGGCGAACCCACTTTCTTCGCGGGTCATCGCATCGCTGTGCGACATCGCGTTGGTGCTCGATCTCGGCGGCCGGATCGCCGACGTCACGGTGGGTCAGGGGCTGGCTGCTTCGTCGGGTTGGCGGAAGCTCATCGGTCAGCGCTTGGTCGACGTGCTGTCATCGGAGTCGCAGGAGAAGGCGAACCAGTTCATGCGCGAGGCCGCGACCGGCCACACCCAGCGCTCGCGCGAGATGAACCTCGTGGTCGAGGGCGTCGGCGCGGTTCCGTTCCGGTTCACCGGTGCGTTGATCAACGAACAACACGTGCTGGCGTTCGGCATCGACATCAGCTCGATCGCGGCGATACAGCAGAACCTGGTCAACGCGCAGCAGGCGATGGAGATGGAGTGCCAGCGCGTGCGCCAGTCCGAGGCGCAGTACCGGGTGCTGTTCCACGTCTGCGCCGAGGGCGTGTTGCTCGCCCAGGGGCGCCGCCACCTCGTCTCCGATGCCAACCCCGCGGCGCTGAAGCTGCTCGGCCGTTCTGCGGACGCGGTTCACGGCAAGCCCCTGCGCGACCTGGTGAGCCCACAGAGCCACGAAGCGCTGGCGGCCCTCATCGCCTCGGTCGAGGCGGGCAAGAGCCTCGAGGTCCCCATCGTCATCGGCACCGAGAGCCCCATCGAGGCGTTGTCGAGCCTCACCATCTTCCGGCAGTCCGGACGCTCGGTGTTCCTGCTCCGATTCTGGCCGCGGACCCGCTCCGAGCCGGCGGCGCTCGACAGTCACGCGCGCGTGCTCAAGGTGATCCAGGCGATGCCCGACGGCTTCGTGGTCACCGACGACCAGCTACGGATCCTCAGCGCCAACGCGAGCTTCTGCGAGCTCGTCGAGCGGCCGTCGGAGGGCGAGGTCGTGGGGACCACGCTCGATCGCTGGATGGGCCGCGCCGGGGTCGACCTCAACATCATCGTGTCGAATCTGCGGGCCCATGGGCTGGTGCGCAGCTTCTCGACGGTCGTGCGCAGCGAGTTCGGTGCCGAGCGGGGCGCCACCGTCACCGCGGTGGCCACACCCGACGGCGAGGTCCGCTGCTTCGGCTTCACGATCCGCCCGACACTGCAGGCCGTGGGCGGCCGCATGGGATCGTTCCAGTCGCGCACGCCCGAGCAGCTCCAGGCCCTCGTCGGCCGCACGTCGCTCCGTGAGATCGTGCAGGAGTCCGCCGACATGATCGAGCGGCTGTGCATCGAGGCGGCGCTCGAGGTCAGCGGCAACAATCGAGCTGGCGCCGCGCAGCTGCTCGGGCTGAGTCGGCAGAGCCTGTACACGAAGATGCGGCGCCACGGCCTCGAAGAGTTCCAGGCGAAGCCCGAGCGCGACTGGGAGATCTGAAGCGCCCGCGCGGAGTCGGGGGGACGCGCTGTAGTGCGTAGACCCCACCAGGCCCCAGCAAGCCGGATCGCGTACAGACCCCCGCATCCACACCCGTGAAAGCACCCGCTCGCATCGGCGTGGACACCCCTGGTCGCGGATGCGAGGCTCCGACGTGGGGAGTCCCGGCCGACGCCGGGCATTGGACGCATGCGACGCTCGATTCTGTCGATCTCGACCATCACGCTCGTGGCCTGTGGCGACGCTGGCGGCTCGCATGCCGACGGTGACGGCTCGGCCAGCCTCGGCAGTCTGACCGCCGGCATCTCGGACTCGGCGGCGACAGGCGAGGGCACCGACGCCGAGGGTTCGGGCTCGGCGACGTCGCCGGGCTCGCCGATCACGGCCGACAGCACCGCCGACGGCACCGCGGACGACGACGACGGCGGCGCGCTGCTGTTCGATCTCGGGGTGCCCGACGGCGGCATCGCCTGCGGCGGTGCGAAGGGGGGCGGCGATGGCCTGCTCTCGTACATCTGGATCGCCAACAGCAGCCAGGGGTCGATGTCGAAGGTGAACACCGAGACGATGGTCGAGGAGGGCCGCTACATCGTGCGCGCCGACTCTGCGGGCAGCCCGTCGCGGACCTCGGTCAACCTCAACGGCGACGTCGCGATCGCGAACCGGATCGGCGGTGTCACCAAGATCTACGCGAACCCGGCGAACTGCGTCGAGAGCAACGGCACCCCGAACATCCAGACCTCGGTGGGCGCCGACATGCTGCCGTGGGGCGAAGAGGAGTGTGTCGCCTGGCACAACCCGATGGTGTGCTCGAGCAACCGTCCGATGGCATGGACCAAGGGCGAGTTCTCGGCGGCCACATGCCGGTGGGAGAACACCAAGCTGTGGACCGAGTGCTGGAACGGTGCCCAGGCGCAGGTGATGCTGCTCGACGGCGAGACGGGCGTCACCGAGCAGACCATCGCGATCCCCGGGGCGAACCAGCTGGTGTACGGCGGCGCCGTCGATGGCGACGGCAATTTCTGGGGCAACCAGTCGGGCTCGGCGTTGATCCGGGTCGATCGCGCCGACTTCAGCGTGCAGACGTGGCCGACGCCGCCTGCGGGGCCAAGCTACGGCATCGCGGTCGACCTCGAGGGTCGGCCGTGGCTGTGTGGCGGCGGCGGAGCGGCGCGGTTCGACATCGACACGGCGACGTATCAGACGGCGGCCGGGTCCGGCGTCGCGATCGGTGGCTGCATGGTCGATTCGGAGGGCATCCTCTGGCACAGCCGCTACCCGTCGGGTGTGCTCGTCGGCATCGACACCGAGACGGTCGCGATCGTCAGCGAGCTGGTGATCCCTGCCTACGTGCACGGGGTGAGCATCGACTTCGCGGGCAACGTCTGGGGCGTCGGCTTCGGCTCGACCGAGGCGTACCGGGTGAATCCGGGCAGCGGTCAGGTCGACACGTTCGCTGGCCTCGTGGGCGCCTACACCTACAGCGACATGACCGGGTTCGCGCTCAGCTCCGCGGGTGCCCCGAGCGGTTGATGAAGTCCCGCCTGCGACGGATCGGCCTCGCCGAGGGCCGGCGCCGCCGCAGGCCGCGAACGTCACTTCTCGACGTCGGCGAGCCGCCCGAGATCGACCTCGAGGGCGTGCTCGTTGGCGTCGGCGATCTGCCGATAGAGCTCTTCGCGGTACACCGGCAGGCTCAGCGGCGCCGTGATGCCCAGGCGCACCTGCTGGCCGCGGATGTCGCGGACCTCGATCTCGATGCCGCCACCGATGAAGATTTTCTGCCCGAGTTTTCGCGTGAGCGTGAGCATGGGATGGGTGCGCAGCGGAGCGGATGCAGGGGCATCATCGATCGCCGCGGGAGCGTTCGTTGTACCACCGCGCAAGGCCGGAACGCGTCGGCGCAGCGCTGGTGCGGCGACGAAGGGCTTGGGGACGACGGCGCAACGGGCGCCCCGCGTGTTCGCGATCGACGCGGCGGGGCGGGGTCCGCCGCCCGCACCGCGCGGCGCCGTCAGGGAACGCTCCGCGGCAACAGCACGCCGACGCGGGTGATGCCGTCGCAGGTGATGTCCATCGAGCCGCCGTGACGCGCGACGAGGCTGTGTGCGATCGCCAGGCCCAAGCCGGTCCCGGCGGCCTTCGTGGTGAAGAACGGCTCGAAGATGCGCGCGAGTTGGGCGGGCTCGATGCCTGGGCCGTCGTCTTGCACCTCTATCCGAGCGCCGGCGCCATCGGGCGTGACTGCGACGACAACCCGGGTGTTGGCGGCCTCGATGGCGTTGCGGATGAGGTTGAGCATGATCTGCTCGATGCGCTCCGCATCGGCCTCGACGATGACGGGCCCCTCGGGCGCGAGCAGCTCCAGCGTGCAGCCGCGCGCAGCCGCGACCGGTCGCTCGAGCTCGGCGAGCCGGGCCATCGCGGCGACGAGCTCGACGTCGGCCGTGCGCAGGGCGACGGGCCGCGCGAACGCCAGGAAATCGGCGACCAGTCGCGACAGGCGATCGAGCTCGGCCCGGACGAGCCCCAGGGGCTCGGCCACAGCCGCCGCGGCCTCGGGTTCGTCGAGCTTCGCCAGGCGGTGCTCGAGTAGCTGCAGCTGCAACGTGGCGCCGTTGAGCGGGTTGCGGATCTCGTGGGCGAGCCCAGCCGAGAACGTGCCGACCGCGGCGAGCTTCTCGGCCAGCCGGGTGCGCCGTTCGAGACCGCGGACATCGGTGACGTCGAGCCCGGAGGCATAGATGCGAAATCCATCGGGGCCCGGCAGCCCGGCGAGGCGCCAGCGGACGATCCGCTCGTCGACGCCGCCGACGCCGTGATGCAGCACCCGCCCCTCGAGCTCGATGCCGCTTGCGCCGCTGCGGATCTCCGCGCACGCGTCGAGCAGCGGTCCGCGGTCGGAGGCCGGCACGAAGAGCTGCGCCCAGGGCAGGCCCGGCAGCTCGGAGGGCGCAGCGCCGGTCGCCACGGCCACGGCCGGGTTGGCCTGCACGATGAGGCCGTCCTCGTCGAGCACGAGCAGCAGTGCGGCGACCGACTCGACGAGGGTGCGCAGCTCGGCTTCGCGGCGCGTGAGCGCGATGCCCAGCTCGCCGGCACGTCGCTCGAGTCGCACATGCTCCGCGGCGCGGGCGACCGTGCCGAGGAGATCCGGGGTGTCGAAGGGCTCGAGGACATAGCCATGGGCGCCTGCCCGCACCGCCGCGATCGCGTCGTCGATCGACGCGTGACCGGTGATCAGCACGACCGTCGCGCTGGGGTCAATCGCGCGCAGCAGCGGCACCAACGTCAGACCGGGCGCATCGGGCAGGCGGACGTCGACCAGGGCGACGTCGAAGCCGGCCTGTGCTGCGCGCAGCCCGGCGTCCGCGTGGGTGGCCACGACGACGTGCGCACCTTCATCGGTGAGGATCTCGCGCAGATTCTCGGCGAGGTCTCGATGGTCGTCGATGATGACGATCCGCGTACTGCTCAGGCTCACAGCCGCCATGATGACGTCAGTGTGTGGCAACACGTTCGCGCACGAATTGCACGGGGCCCCATCATCCGCGGTCGTCGGCCGGTCTCGATGTCGATGTCGATGTCGATGTCGATGTCGATGTCGATGTCGATGTCGATGTCGATGTCGATGTCGATGTCGATGTCGATCCGTTACGGGACGGCGACGAGGGCCACGGCGGTCTTGGCGAGCACCCGGAGATCGGTGCGGTAGAACCTCGGCGGGCGCGAGCGCGCGCGCTCCAGCGACGCGGTCAAGATGCGGCTGCAGTTGCGGCGTCGAGGCCGACATGGCGGCGCACATCGTCGAGGAACGAGGGCACGGAAGCCGGAGGATCGGACGGGGCCGCGGGTCGGCCCAACGCAAAATCTGCGGGCGCGGTGCGGCTCCCGCCGCTCAGGGGCTTACTATGATGCGCCCATGCCACGTACGATCCTCGTCGGTCTGGACGGGTCCGCCCGCGAAGAGCACGTCTTGCGCGAGGCCGCGGCCCTGGCGGGTGACGCGGTCCTGAACGTGTGTCGAGCGGTCACCGTGCCCGTCGGATTGCCCGACGCGGTGTGGAGCATGTCGATGTCGCAGCTCGACATCGCGCTGGTGGCAGAGGCCGAGAAGTCGCTCGCAGCGCGCCTGACCGGCTTCCCTAGCAGCGTCGCGCACGTGCGCCTCGGGCAGCCCGCCGACGTGATCTGCGATCTCGCGAAGGAGCTGGGCGCCGACCTCGTGGTCATCGGCGCCCATGGCTACGGAGTGCTCGAGCGCCTGCTCGGCACGACCGCCAGTAAGGTCGTCCACCGAGCGCCGTGCTCGGTGCTCGTCGTTCGCGATCGAACCTGACCCGACTGCTGCATCCGCTGCGGACGTCCCCCACTTCGCGAAAGCAACCCGCCATGTCTTCCGAGCCCACCATCCCCAGCGCCAACATCATCGTGGTCGATGACGAGCCCGCCGCCCGCTCCGCGCTCGTCGAGCTGCTGCGCGCGGAGGGCTTCGCCGTCCGCAGCGCCGCCGACGGCTTCAAGGCCCTGGGGCAGGTCGATGACTGGACCCCGGATCTGCTGGTCACCGACGTCAAGATGCCGGGGATGGACGGCCTCGCGCTCATGGCAAAGCTGCGCGAGCGCTTCGACGATCTCGCGGTGGTCGTGATGACGGCGCACGGAACCGTCGAGCACGCCGTCGCCGCCATGCAGGAGGGCGCCGACGACTACCTCACCAAACCGCTGCACTTTCCCGAGCTCTTGCTCGTGGTGCGGCGGGTGCTGTCGAACCATGCGCTGCGCCGAGAAAACGCCCAGCTGCGGACAGCCCTCGCCGACGAGGTGATCGCCACGGGGCTCGAATGGGCCGGGCGCTCGAAGGAGTCGCGCAGCCTGCTCACGCTGGTGCGGCAGGTCGCCGAGTCCGACGCGTCCGCCCTCGTCATCGGCGAGGGCGGCACCGGGAAGTCGCTCGTCGCGCGGGCGCTGCACGAGTGGAGTCCGCGGCGCACGGGGCCCTTCGTGGCCGTGCAGTGCGCGCAACTCGACGTCGACGCCCAGCGCACCGAGCTGTTCGGCAGCGCCGATGGTGCAGTGCCCGGCGCGTTCGCCGACGCGAGTGGCGGTACGCTGCTGCTGGACGATGTCGGGGAGCTTCCGCTCCCGCTCCAGCTCGAGCTGCTCCGGGTGTTGCAGGAGCGCACGGTGCGGGTGGGCGAGGGCGCCCATCGCCCGGTCGACGTGCGCGTCGTGGCCACGACGCGTCGCGATCTCCACGAGGGCGTCAACGCCGGCCGCTTCCGCGAGGATCTCTTCTATCGCCTCGACGTGATCACGCTGCGCACGCCGCCGCTGGCCCAGCGTCGCGAGGATATTCCCGCGCTCGCCAAGCACTTCCTCGAGCAACATGCCGTCCACAGCCGCAAGGACATCCGCGGCTTCACCGACCGCGCGCTGCGGGTGCTGCTCGGGGCCGATTGGCCGGGCAACGTGCGCCAGCTCGAGAGTTGCATCGAGCGCGCCGTGGTGATGTGCACAGGCCACGAGATCGAGCCGCGACACCTGCCGCGTGACATCATGGCCCACGAGCGCGCCAGCGACGACGTACCGCCGATTCCCGGATCGTCGATGGCCGAGCTCGAGCGCTACGCGATCCTCAAGACGCTGGAGCACGTCCGCGGCAGCACGAGCAAGGCAGCGGAGATGCTCGGCATCTCGCCGCGCAAGATCCAGTACCGGCTCGCAGAGTACCGTGGCGAGCCCACTGGCCAGCCCACTGACCAGCCCACTGGCCAGCCTGGGGAGCGCCCCCGGGTCGGCGACTGACACCCCTTGGCCCGTGGGCCTGCTACAAGTCGGGCGTGGAGCCGAGCCAAGATGCGCCGTCTGAGGCCGCGCGCCCTTCGGCTGCGGTCGGGCTGAGTTCGGCGGAGGCGGCCCGCCTCCTCGAGGAGCACGGGCCCAACGAGATCGAACGGCGGTCGGCCACGCCGAAATGGCGGATGGTGGCGGCCCAGTTCACCAGCCCGCTCGTGCTCATCCTGGTCGGCGCAGCGGTGGTCAGCGCCGCCGTCACCGCCATCGACGACGCGATCGCGATCGCCGTCATCGTCATCGTCAACGCGGTCATCGGCTATCTGCAGGAGTCGCGGGCCGAGGCGGCGCTGTTGGCGTTGCGATCGATGACCGCGGCGCGGGCGTCGGTGCTGCGCGACGGAACCGGCCGCCTCGTCGTCGCGACGGCGGTGGTGCCCGGCGACGTGTTGTTGCTGCAGCCCGGAGACGTCGTCGCCGCCGATGCCCGGCTCGTCGACGCCGCCGCGCTCACGATGATCGAGTCCCTGCTCACCGGCGAGAGCATGCCGGTGGAGAAGCAGGTCGTGACGGGCGGGCTCCCCGCCGACACCGCGATCGCCGATCGTCACGACGCAGTGTTCATGGGCACCACGGTGGCGACGGGCACCGGCCGCGCGGTGGTCACGGCCACGGCGATGGCGACCGAGCTGGGGAAGATCGCCCACCTGCTGTCGCAGGCCGAGTCGATGGAGACGCCGCTGCAGCGGCGGCTGGCCGCCCTGGGCAAGGTGCTGCTCGTCGTCACCGTGGCGCTGGTCGGGGTGGTGGCGTTGCTGGGCTGGGTTCGCGGACTGACCTGGTTCGACATCCTGCTCACCTCGGTGTCGCTCGCGGTCTCGGCCGTGCCAGAGGGTCTGCCTGCGGTGGTGACGGTGGCGATGGCGGTCGGCGTCCGGCGGCTGGCCGCCAGTCGCGTGCTGGTGCGGCGCCTGTCGACGGTCGAGACGCTCGGCTGCGCGACGGTGATCTGCACCGACAAGACCGGCACGCTGACCACTGGCACCATGACGCTGCGCGAGACGGTCGCCGACGACCGCGCCGCGCTGCTGCGCGCTGCCGTTGCCTGCTGCGACGCCGAGCTCGCCGACGAGGGCGGGATCGGCGATCCCACCGAGATCGCGATCCTCCGCGCCGCCGCCGACGCGGGCATCCATCGCCGCGACATCGAGGCCGCCGAGCCGCGCGTGAAGACGATCCCGTTCGACACCGAGAGGCGGCGCATGTCGGTGTGGCGGAGCGGACGGCTGTACGTGAAGGGGGCGGTCGAGGTGGTGCTGCCGCGGTGTGCGGGCGCCGACGAGGCGGCGATCTCGGCGGCGGCGGCCGAGCTCGCGGGGCGGGGCCTGCGGGTGCTGGGCGTGGCGACCTCCGATGGCGTCGACGAGGAGATCCTGACGTGGACGGGGCTGCTCGGGATCGCCGATGCCCCCCGTGCCGAGGCACTGGCGGCGGTGCGAGCGGCCCAGGCCGCAGGCGTGCGCGTCGTGATGATCACCGGTGACCACGCGCTCACGGCCACCGCGGTCGGACGCGAGCTCGGCATCGTGCAAGGCGGCACCGATCCGGCGGCGACCATCTACGCCCGCAAGACCGCCGCCGACAAGACTGCGATCGTCGAGTCGCTGCGCCAAGCCGGCGAGATCGTCGCGATGACCGGGGACGGCGTCAACGATGCGCCGTCGATCCGCAGCGCCGACATCGGCATCGCGATGGGACGCGGCGCGACCGAGGTCACCCGCGAGGCCGCCGACATGGTCCTGACCGACGACGATCTCGGCGGCGTGGTCACAGCGATCCGCGAGGGGCGGATCGTCTACGACAACATCCGCAAGACGGTGCTGTATCTGCTGTCGGGCAACGCGGCGGGGCTCATCATGATGCTCGTCGCCGCGGCCGTGGGCTGGCCGCTGCCGCTGTTGCCGCTGCACCTGCTGTGGCTCAACATCATCTGCGAGCCGCTGCCGGGCATCGCGCTGGCCATCGACCCGGCCGACGACGATGTGATGCTGCGGGCGCCGCGGCGCCCCGACGATCCGCTGCTTGGCCGTAGTGCGTGGGTGCACATCGGCTGGGTGGCCAGCGTGCACGCGACGGTCGGGCTAGGGGCGTTCTGGTGGGGCCTGCAGCACGGCGGGGTCGAGCTCGCGCGCACGCTGGCGTTCTCGAGTCTCGTGTTCGGCGTGCTGCTGCGGGCGTTCGCGTCGCGCCACGCCGACAAGTTGTTCTGGGAGGTGGGGTGGCTGCGCAACGTGACGCTGCTGGCCGTGGTCGCGGTTTCGGTCGCGCTGCAGCTCGCGCTCAACGCCTTCGCGCCGATCCGGGCGTGGTTCTCGCTGGCGCCGATGAGCGTCGACATGCTCGCCGTCTCACTCGCGCTGGGCCTGATTCCGGTGACGCTCGTGGAGATGAGCAAGCTCGTGCGCCGCGTGCTGCACCGGCCGGCGCCATGACGATGAGCAAGCTCGTGCGCCGCGTGCTGCACCGGCCGGCGCCATGAGCCAACGCGACCGTGTGAGGCGACGCAGTACGCGCCTGCACGGCGAGATCGGCCGCCGCACATCACCCGCGGCACCGGCCCGCGCACGCGCGAGGGTTGCCAAGCTGGTGCCGCCGGACTACCGTCCGCCGGCCATGACGTTCCGCCACGTGTCTTCCACGGTGCTCGTCGGACTCGCGCTGCTCTCGGGCTGCAGCAAGCCCGCCGCGGAAGCCAAGGTCGACACCAAGGCCAGCCCCAGCGGGACCGCCGGCGATGCGAAGACCGCGGATGCCAACGCGGGCGATGCCAAGGCTGGCGATGCCAAGGCTGGCGAGACCAAGGCCGCGGCCGGCCCCACCGACGAGGAGGCGCGGGCGTTCGTCGCCGAGGTCGATGCCGAGCTGCGCAAGTACTGGGTCGCCGGCGCCACGGCCGAGTGGGCGAAGGCCACCAACATCACCGACGAGACCGAGAAGGCCGCCGCCGCCACCAACGCGGCGACGATGGCCTACGAGACCAAGGCGATCAAGGCGGCGACCAAGTTCGACGACTACGCTGGCGGCGACGCCGATACCAAACGCCAGATCATGCTGCTCAAGTTGACCAGCACGCTGCCGGCGCCCGACGACGACGCCAAGCGCAACGAGCTGGCCCAGCTCATGGCCAAGCTCGACGGCATGTACGGCAAGGGGAAGTACTGCAAGGGCGGAGGCGATGAAGACTGCCGCGATCTCGGTCAGCTCGAAGACGTGCTGATGAACGATCGCGACTACGACAAGCAGCTCGACGCGTGGCAGGGCTGGCACGAGATCGCCAAGCCGATGCGGCCGATGTACCAGCGCTTCGTCGAGCTCGGCAACGAGGGCGCCGAGAACATCGGCTTCGCCGACATGGGCGTGCTGTGGCGGTCGCGCTACGACATGGCGCCCGAGGCCTTCGAGCAGGAAGTCGAGCGGCTGTGGGTCCAGGTCCAGCCGCTGTACGAGGCGCTGCACTGCCACGTCCGCGCCAAGCTCCACGACAAGTACGGCGACAAGGTCTCGCCCACGGGCCCGATCCCGGCGCACCTGCTGGGCAACATGTGGCAGCAGGACTGGCAGAACCTCTACCCGATGCTCGAGCCGTTCCCCGGCGAGCCCAGCATCGATGTGACGGCCGCGCTCCAGAAGAAGAAGATCGACGAGCTCGCGATGGTGAAGATGGGTGAGGGCTTCTTCACCTCGCTGGGGCTCGATCCGCTGCCGGCCACGTTCTGGGAGCGCTCGATGTTCACCAAGCCCGAGGGCCGCGAGGTGGTGTGCCACGCCAGCGCGTGGGACGTGGGCATGAACAACGACCAGCGCATCAAGATGTGCATCAAGGTCGACCACGAGAACCTGGTGACCATCCACCACGAGCTCGGCCACAACTACTACAACATGAACTATTACACCCGGCCGGCGCTGTACCAAAGCGGCGCCAACGACGGGTTCCACGAGGCGATCGGCGACGCCATCGCGCTGTCGATCACGCCGTCGTACCTGCAGAAGATCGGCCTGCTCGACGAGATCTCGGACAACGACAAGGGCGTGGTCAACAAGCAGATGCAGGACGCCCTGGGCAAGATCGCGTTTTTGCCGTTCGGCAAGCTGATCGATCAATGGCGCTGGGACGTGTTCGCCGGCAAGGTCACTCCCGAGCGCTACAATGCCGCGTGGTGGGATCTGAAGCTGGAGTACCAGGGCGTCGCGCCCATCGCCGCCCGCGGCGAAGAGTTCTTCGACCCGGGCGCGAAGTACCACATCCCCGGCAACACCCCCTACGCGCGGTACTTCCTCGCTCACATCCTGCAGTTCCAGTTCCACAAGGCGATGTGCGAGCTCGCGGGGCACACGGGTCCCTTGCACACCTGCTCGATCTACGAGAGCAAGGCCGCCGGCGAGAAGCTCGCCGCGATGCTGGCCTTGGGCGCGAGCAAGCCGTGGCCCGACGCCCTCGAGGCGCTGGCCGGCACCCGGCGGATGGATGCGTCGGCGCTGATGGAGTACTTCGCCCCGCTGATGACGCACCTGGGCGAGCAGAACCAGGGCCGCACGTGCGGCTGGTGAGTCGTCGATGAGCGATCGAGGCGAGACGTCGGTCCCCGGCTGGGCGACCTTCTTCGACGACGAGGAATACGACGAGTTCATGGTGGCCGTCGCCGACGATCTCGCGCGTCGCGGCGAGGTGATCATCGAGGACGGCGTCGCGATGCTCGAGATCGACGGCGGCGGCGAGCACCGCCTCGGCCTGCAGAACCTCGCCCAGCTGTGCAATCAGGTCGACCGCGACCAGTGGTTGGAGCTGGTCCGCGAGCACTTCGATCGGGTCATCGTCAGCACCCACACCCACGACCTCGAGGCGATCGGGCGCGACTACGACCTGGTCAAGTCGATCGTGAAGGTGCGGCTGTACGCGCGGGAGTCCCTGGGCAAGCTGACCGCGAGCACGATCCACCGCGAGCTGGGCGAAGACCTGGTCTCGGTGCTGGTCTACGATCTTCCCGACGCCGTCGCGACCGTGCCGACCGAGGCGCCCACGCACTGGCCGGACTCGCTCGACACCGTGTTCGAGCTCGCCCTGAAGAACGTCCTCGAGCAGGACGAGGTCGAGACCGAGGTCCTCGATCTCGAGGATGGCACCAAGTTCACGGTGATGGTCGGCGAGTCGTTCTTCGTGACCTCGCACCTGCTGGTGCTCGAGAAGTACCTCGACCCGGTCACGACGATGGGCGCGCTGGTTGCAGTGCCCAACCGTCACACGCTGCTGTTCGCCCCGATCCTGGATCTCACCGTGGTCGACACACTGCATGCCATGGCGGTGCTGGCCCACCGCCGTCACGCCGAGGGCCCGGGGTCGTTGACGCCGACGCTGTACTGGTGGCAAGGCGGCACGTTGATGGCGCTGCCCACCGAGGTCGACGAGGACGGGGTGCGCTTCTTCCCGCCGACCGAATTCGTCGAGAACTGTCTCGAGCGGCTCGCCCGCCCCAGCGCCTACGGCCCGAACTGACC
>JBBQJI010000094.1:0-17264 GCA_038325765.1 Nannocystales bacterium | reverse complement strand
ACCCATGACGCGTCCTCGAGTTCGGGTCGGACCTCCGGCCCGCAGGCGGCAGCCCCGAGCAGCAGCGTCGCGAAGGCACGCATCACAGACATGAGATCACCTTCTTCGCCGTCGTGGTGGCGCCCCGAGCGTCGCGCACGCGGACCGACAGCTCGCGCGTGCCGGTGAAGGTGACGCTCGAGACCGACGCTGCCAGGAGCCTGCCATCGACCAGCCAACGCGTGCTCACGATGTCGCCGTTCGGATCCGAAGTCGTCGCCGTCAACGCCCGCGACGTCCCGCACGTCACGGCGGCGGGGACGGTGATCGTGGCTGTCGGTGGTGCGCCGGTGGCCGCAGTGCTTGCCAGGGTCACCCGGGCGGTGACGGTCGTCGTCCCGCCGCCGCACGGGAGTACCAGCGGCGTGTCGAGGTTGGCGAAGCTCAGAGCGGCGCCGTTCTGCGTACCCACGACCTTGTTCGTGGTCGGAAGCCGCCGGTTGTGGACCTGCCCCGCGACCGTCGCCGACACGGCGAGCACGAGCCCGCCGGCCGGGAACGCGCGCGCAGTCGTGCCCTGCCGGGCGACGCCGGTCGCTGGCTGCGCGAGCGCGATCGAGACGCCGCTCACCGACAGCGTCGCGGTCGATCCATCCGAGCACTGTGCCGTCGGTGACATCGCGCTCGTGGTCGACGCCGTCAGCGAGCCGAGATAGAAAGGGCACGCGGCGGTGGCATTGCCGTCTCGGCACGGACTGAACCCACCGGTTCCGGTGAGTGCCCGCGTCCACGTGCCGTTGCTGGTGATGAACTCGAGCTTGCTCGTTGCCGTACTCCAGGGCACGCGGAACGCCTCGCCCCGGCCGATCGGCGATGCAGCGGGCGTCGGACGATCGCGCGCCGCCGCGCACACGGACTCGTCGAAGGCCGTGCAGCAATCGTCGTCCAGCTCGCACGCGAGCGGGGCGCCCGGAAACAGACCCTCGCCGTGGGCGTAGGCGTCGATGAGCGACGACTGCACGCGCGGCCCGGTGGGCGCTCGGGTGGTGGGTGTGATGAACGCAGTGGGCGACGAACACGTCGCGACGACACCCGGCTCGTTCTGCCACTCGCGCTGACACGCCGCCTCGCACAGATCCAGGACGTGGTCGCGCTCCTCGGCGTTCGGGCTCGAAGCGTCGAGGATGGCCGTCGCCGGGGTCTGCACCGCCCATCCGCGGCTGGAGCCGCCGAGGCTCGGTGCCAACAGGGTGATGTCCGAGGTGCTGCCGCCGCAGGTCGGCCCGGGGGAGGGCAGGCAACCCTTCTCCTTGATCGACAGCCCGTTGCCCGGCTGACAGAGCCACTCGACAGGGGGCAAGGAGTTGATCTCGAGGTACTGGCCCTCGGAGATCGCACCGAGCGCCGTCACGGCGAACAGCATGTACCATCCCGGGGGCGCAGCGCCCGGGAGGGAGGGCGCCTCGAGCGTGTACGAGTCCGAGCCATCCTCGGCGTCGAAATCGAGGATGGGAACCAAGCGCTGTCCCATGTCGAACGAGTGGGTGGCCGACCCCAGCCGGATCAGGTTGAACTTGGCCGGCAAGCCACCGCTGACGCCGACGTTGAACGACTGGCCATAGGTGATGGAATCCGTGGTCAGCGTCAGGACCGGTGCGGGGCCCGAGCCGTAGTCAGGCCGGTAGATCTGCGCATTGTACTGGTTCTCCAGGCCGCTCCGCACACCACCGCCCATGGCGATCACTCCGCCGTCACGAAGCAGCAGCGCCGACGAATGGTACATGCGTGGGTTGTCTTCCTCGGCCGCCACTGCCTCGTTGCAAGGTGACCAGAGGCCGGTGTCGGGATCCCAGATCTCGGCGGTCTGGGTAGCGTAGCAGGCGTTGTTGCGCGGATTGCAGGTCTTCTCCCGATCCGTAGCTCGGTCGCTGTCATGGTCGGCCGCATTCTCACTGCAGAGGAACGTCGGACAGTCGCTGCCCTGCGCGCACAGCATCTGATTGATCATGTTGCCGCTGCCCGGCGGGTCGTCGCACGGGTTCGATGGCGAGTCGCCGCCGTCGCCGTTGCCGTACCAATTGCCGCCGGTCGCGAGCACGCGGCCGTCGGGTAGGATTGTCAGGTGGTGAAAATGCCGCGGCTCGAGCATGTCTCCTTCGACGCCTGGGCGGTTCTCCCATGTGCGGTTTGCGCCGAGGTAGTCGCCGTTCATGTCGACCCACTGCGTGCGCGAAGTCGCGCTATTGCCCCCGCCGGACTTCATGAACTTGCCGGGCCAGTACTGCACCGCAGAGCCTCCGGGGATCGACGCAGTGTACGTCCGTCCCGACCAGTAGGCGGGTCCATCGTTGAGCACGAGTACACGCCCGACGCTGGGATCTTCAGCGGTGTAGGATTCACCGCCTGCATAGAACACGTTGCCATCGGGCAACACGAACATGAAGGGATAGCTCGGAGACTGTGGCCCTTGCGGGAGTTCGGTCCATGCGCCCGTAAACCCCACCGAAGGATCGAAGATCTCGGGCGTGCGCGGGCCCGTCCCGGCGCCTCCGTACGCCAGCGCCTTCCCATCCGAGAGTGTCGTCAGCGTTGGATACCACCGCGTGTGGTTCATCGGCGCCAGCTGGAACCAGTTGCCTGTGTCGGCGACTCGGTCGAGTCGGTACACCTCGTTGATCGCGAGGACAGGATCGAAGCCACCGCCGCCGGTCATCACGAAGCTTCCGTTCGGTGTGACCACGTGACCCGCGCAGAAGAAGTTGATGCCCGAGTCCGGCTGCGGGAGGGTCACCGCGACGAAATCCCCCGTCAGCGGATCCCAGATGTGCTGGTCGACGTCACCGCCCATCATGAAGATGCGCGCGGTGTCGACATCGCGCTCGGGTCCGCGGGGAGGCAAGTGGGCGACGTGCGCCGCCACCACGTTCCGTGAAAGCCCAGGGTTCTCCGCCTGCGACCAATCCAGCTCCGGCTCGAATTCCCCGGGCGCCGGTTCGCACGCTGTCCCGCCGCCCCCGCCATCCGTTCCCCCGTACTCGTCGCCTGCGTCTGTCTGATCGTTGGAGCAGGCCATCGCGAGTGTTGCCCCAGCGTCGTTCTAGAGACGAGACGAGACGCATACTTGCCCCCTGCGCCGAGGCGCCCCAGAACGATGACCAGGTCTCGCGGAGCACGTCAACTCCAGAGTTCGGCGTGCTCGACGCCCTGCATCGGCCTTTCGATCGAAGTCATCGCGGCACGATGCTCAGCCCCATGTCGGACGCCGACCAGACCCGCCCACGGATCCCAGCGTTCCTCCCGACCCGCCTCCCGGGAGGCGGGTCGTCGACCCGTCGTGCGCGCGCCGTGACACGAAGCCAGAGCGCAACGCCACCCGGCCGCCCAGGTGTTGCCGGCACGTCGACGCACAATACCCGCGCGAGAAGCGGTGCCCACCCGACGGTGTCGCCGTCGTCGGCGCCCGGGGTGGTGCACAGCACCGCGTTGCTCGGACGCGCCCGGGCGGCGGCCGCGGCCCAGATCGAGGCAGTGCTCGACGGCGTGGCGCAGCTGCGGCTACAGATCGGTCTGCGAGCGTTGGCGGGGAACAGCGTGCCGGTGCAGGAACGTCTCCGAGATCTCCGCGGTCGCCTCGCCGCCATCGACGAGCTCGAAGCCAGGGACCTCCACGGATGACCGCGTCGCGCCCACCCAGGATCATGGTCGTCGACGACGACGATCCCCTGCGCGAGGTGGTGCGCTACGCCCTGGCGCGCGAGGGCTTCACCGTGATCGAGGCCCGTGACGGTGAGGCCGCGCGGCGCCTGCTCGCCGACGACATCCCCGACGTGTTGGTGCTCGACGTCGCGATGCCGCGGCTCGACGGGTTCTCGCTGTGTCGCGAGCTTCGCACGCGCAGCGACGTACCGGTGCTGTTCCTCTCGGCGCGCAACGACGAGGTCGACCGCGTGCTCGGCCTGGATCTGGGCGGCGACGACTATGTGACCAAGCCGTTCTCGACGCGCGAGCTGGTCAGCCGCGTCAAGGCGCTGCTGCGGCGGCGCGGTGGCGCGGTCGAACCCACGGTGTTGTGCTGGGGCCCGCTGCGGCTCGACGTCGCCGAGCACCGCGCCTTCGTCGGCACCGACGAGGTCGTGCTCACCGCGACCGAGCTGCGCCTGCTGGCCGCGCTGCTGCGGCGGCCCCACCGCGCGCTCGGCCGCGACGAGCTCGCCGAGGCCGCCTACCCCGACGCGCGCAGCGTCAGCGAGCGCACGGTCGACTCGCACATCCGCCGGGTCCGCGCCAAGCTGCGCCCGTTCGGGCTCGATCCGTTCGAGACCGTGCACGGCGTCGGCTTCCGCCTGGGGACGCCGCCGTGACGCTGTCGCTACGCGCGTGGCTGCTGCTGTCGTATCTGGTGGTGTTCAGCCTGCCGTGGATCGCGATCGTCGGCAGCGGCGCGCTCGACCACGATCTGCGGGCGCAGACTCGCGAGCACCTGACGGCGCAGGGCCACCTGTGGTCGCTGCGGATCGGCGCCGCCCTGCAAAGCGGCGTTGATCTGACCGCGCTCGCGTCCACCCTCGAGGCCGAGCTGCAGACGGCCCGCGATCTCACCCTGTGCGCGGTGCAGATCGTGGATCGCGACGGCGTCGTGTTGGCGTCGAGCTCGGGGCGGACCGGCCACCGCATCGACGCCGACCCCGAGGTCGCCGCCGCGCTGGCGGGCGAGGTCGGCGCGATCACCCGCGAGCGGGAGCGGACCCGCAGCCAGATCGACTACGACGGGCCCAGCCGCTTCGCCCCGATCCGCCTGTTCGTCGCGGTGCCGATCGTCGACGCGACCCCCGGCGACGCGACACGCGGCGACGCGCCCGCAGTCATCGGCGCCGTCGTGCTGAGCCGGACCCCACGCGAGGAGGTCCAGGCCTTCGTGCAGATGGGCCCGCGGCTGGGCATCGCGCTGCTCGTCGTCGTCAGCTTCGCGTTCGCGCTGGCGATGACGAGCGGCCACTTCGGCAGTCGATCGCTGGCGGCGTTGGCCCAGGCGGCGCGGCGGATCGCGGGTGGTTCGCGCGATGCCACGGCGCTGCGGCGGCTCGAGACCTCGCGGGTGCGCGAGGTCGGCGGTCTCGCGCACGCGGTCTCGGCGATGCACGGCCAGCTCCAGGCCCGCCTCGACTACATCGACGAATTCGCGGGCAACGTCGCGCACGAATTCCGCACGCCGATCGCCACCCTGCGCGGCACCTTCGAGCTCATCGCCGACGACCCCGGCATGCCCGCCGAGCAGCGCGACCGATTCGTCGCCAACGCCCAGGCCGAGCTGCTGCGGCTGGAATCCCTGGTCAGCGGCCTGCTGGCCCTGGCCCGGGCCGAGCGCACGCTCGGCACCGACACGGTGGATCTCACGGCGCTCGCAGCCGCCGTCGCCGAGCGCCACGGCGTCGCGATCCACGGTGCGTGCGGGCCGGTGACGGGCTCGGCCCGCCAGCTCGAGAGCGTGCTCGACAACCTCGTCGGCAACGCCGTGCGGCACGGCGGCCCGCAGATCGCGGTGCACCTCGCCGACGCGGGCGATCGCGCGACGATCCGCGTCGTCGACGACGGCCCCGGCATCGCCGAGGCCGATCTGCCGCGCGTGTTCGATCGCTTCTTCACCACCGATCGGCGCCGCGGCACCGGCTTGGGGCTCGCGCTCGCGCGTTTGTGTGCGCGGGTCCACGGCGGCGACGTGTCGGTCCAGAGCCGACCGGGGCAGACCGTCTTCACCGTCGAGTTGCCGATCCGCAGCCGCTGATCGCAGACCACGAAACCTGCTAGCCTGCGTGGCTGTGGCGAATCGCAGACTCGAGATGTGCGTGCTCGCGGTGCTCGTCGGCGCAGCGCCCTCCATCGCCAGAGCCGGGCCCTCGCAGCTGGATCGCGCCAAGGCCGTCTTCGCCGAGGGCAAGGCGTTGCTCGACGCGAAGAACTACGTCGACGCCACCGCCAAGTTCGAAGAGGCGTACCGCCTGGCCCCGGACAAGCACCTGTTCAACTTCAACATCGCGTCGGCCGCCGAGCTCGCCGGCGACTGTCGCAAGGCCCAGCGACACCATCGCATGTTCCTCGATCTGGTCGCGGACCATCCGCTGCGCAAGGATTCCAGTCGGACCCTCGCTGCGCTCGAGACCAGCTGCGCAGCAGAGGAAGCCGCCGCGGTGCCGGTCGAGGATCGGGGCGAGCGCGAGGCCGAGCGCAAGCATGCCGTCGCCCAGCGCGCCCTGGGCGACGCGTTGCAGGCGACGCAGCAGAGCGTGCTGCGCTACGACGCGGTGCTCACCAAACACGGTCGGCAGCAGCCCTTCGCCCAGGTGGTGCGGGCCAGGCGGCGCGACGCCAAGAAGATCGCCAAGCTCTTCGCCGTCGTGGATCTCCCGGTGGTCGAGGCGTACAACGGCGAGGTCGGAGCGCCGGCCACCGTCGAGCAGGCGTGTCGCCAGGCCGAGACCCAGGAGGCGCGCAACATCGCCACCTACGAGAAGGTCTACGATCTGTTCGACCACGCCGACGTGGTGAAGCTGATGGACAAACTGCTGCAGCGGGCCGAGGGCCGGCATCTGCGGGCGTTCCGCGACACGTGCCCGCGCTGAGCAGGGCGCAGATTCGCAGCGCCGGACTCGCCGGCGCTGCGCCGGTTCACCCTACCCTCGCTTGACTGCTCGCTTGCCCGGCCGCGCGACATCGAAGCGATCGAGCATCATGACCTTCGTCCACGCCGCCGTGAAGTCGGCGACGAACTTCGCGTTGCCCTCGTCGGTGGCATAGACCTCGGCGATGGCGCGCAGCTGCGAGTTCGCACCGAACGCCAGGTCGACCGAGGTGGCCGTCCACACGATTTTGCCCTGCTCGCGGCTTCTGCCCTCGAACACCTCGGCGTCGCCGGTCGAGGGCTTCCACTCGACGTCCATGTCGAGCAGGTTGACGAAGAAGTCGTGGCTGAGCACCCCGGTCCGCGTGGTGAGCACGCCGTGCTCGGAGTCGTCGTAGTTGGTGCCGAGCACGCGGAGGCCGGCGAGCAGCACGGTCATCTCGGGCGCGGTGAGCGTGAGCGAATCGGCCTTGGTGACGAGCAGCTCGGCCGCGGGGCGGTCGGCCGCGGCGCCGACGTAGTTGCGGAAGCCATCGGCCTGCGGCTCGAGGTAGCCGAACGATTCCACATCGGTGCCCTCCTGGGTCGCGTCGGTGCGCCCGGGGGAAAACGGCACATCGATGGTGACGCCGCTGCGCCGCGCGGCCTCCTCGACCGCGGCGTTGCCCGCGAGCACGATGAGATCAGCGAGCGAGATCTTCTTGCCGCCCGGGGCCCGCTCGTTGAAGCGGCGCGCGATGTCCTCGAGCACCGGGATCACCTTGGCGAGCTCCGCGGGCTGGTTGACGGCCCAGTCCTTCTGCGGCGAAAGCCGCAGGCGCGCACCGTTGGCACCGCCGCGCCTGTCGGTCTCGCGGTAGGTCGACGCGGCGGCCCACGCCGTCTGGACCAGCTGCCCGGTCGTCAGGCCCGAGGCGAGCACCTCCTTCTCGAGCGCCGCGATCTCCTTGGGCCCCACGAGCTTGTGAGCGACCGCGGGCACCGGGTCCTGCCACAGCTGCGGCGGCGGGACCTCCTTGCCGAGCAGCCGCACGTGCGGTCCGAGATCGCGGTGCGTCAGCTTGAACCACGCGTTGGCGAACGCGGCCTCGAACGCCTTGGGGTCCTTGTAGAAGCGCTCGGAGATCTTGCGATACTCGGGATCGGTCGACAGCGCGAGGTCGGTGGTGAACATCATCGGCTTGTGCCGCTTGCCCGCCTCGTGGGCGTCGGGCACGGTGGCCGACCCGTTCTTCGGCGCCCACTGCTTGGCGCCGCCCGGCCCCGTGGTGAGCTCCCACTGCAGCTCGAACAGGTGCTTGAAGTAGTCGTGCGACCACGCAACGGGCGTGCGCGTCCACGCGCCCTCGAGCCCGCTGGTCACCGTGTCCGCGCCCTTGCCGGTGCCGCAGCGGTTCTTCCAGCCCATGCCCTGGTCCTCGACGGGCGCGCCCTCGGGCTCGACGCCGACGCAGTCGCCGGGCTTGTGCGCGCCGTGGGCCTTGCCCAACGTGTGGCCGCCGGCGATGAGCGCGACGGTCTCCTCGTCGTTCATCGCCATGCGTCCGAACGTGGTGCGGATGTGGCCGGCGGCCTCGAGCGGATCGGGCACGCCGCCGGGTCCCTCTGGGTTGACGTAGATGAGCCCCATCTGCGATGCGCCCAGCGGACGCGCGAGCTCCTTGCCGCCTTTGTGGAAGCGCTGGCTGTCGAGCCACTTCTTCTCCGGACCCCAGTCGACGTCCTCGGGCTCGAACACGTCCTCACGACCGCCGCCGAAGCCGAGGGTCTCGAAGCCCATCGACTCCAGCGCGACGTTGCCCGTCAGCACCATGAGGTCCGCCCACGACAGGCTGCGCCCGTACTTGCGCTTGATCGGCCACAGCAGTCGTCGCGCCTTGTCGAGGTTCGCGTTGTCCGGCCAGCTGCCCAGCGGCGCGAAGCGGATCGCGCCCTCGCCGGCGCCGCCGTGTCCGTCGGTGACGCGATAGGTGCCCGCGCTATGCCACGCCAGGCGGATCATGAGACCGCCGTAGTGGCCGTAGTCGGCCGGCCACCAGTCCTGCGACGTGGTCAAGACCTTGGCGATGTCGGCCTCGACCACCGCGAGATCGAGCGCCTCGAACGCGGTTGCGTAGTCGAACGTGCGATCTACCGGATCGCCCTTGGGCCCGTTGGCCGCGAGCGGACGCAGGTCGAGCTTCTGCGGCCACCAGTCCTCGTTGGTGTACGGGCGCTGCGGCTCCTGGGCGGGGGTGGTCGTGTCCGCGTTCGCGATCGGCGGCGTGGGGCTCGTCGTCACCGCGCCCTTGGTGCCGGCGGGCGCGCAGGCGAGCATCGACGCGAGCACGAGCAACGACACGGCGACGCGGGTGGGCGACGGGCCCCGGCTGCGCGACCGGGCGGCGGGGAGGGGGGATCCAAGTCGGTCGGGTGGGTTCATGGTCTGGCCTGCGGGACGGAGGTTGATGGGAAGCGTCGCGAAACGCGAATCTCGCACGTCGATCTCGAGGCGGCGATCCGCGAGCGGCAATTCCGCGGGGATCTCGACCATCGGCTGGCGGCCGTGCCACCAGGCGCGCTGCGCAGGTGGCCGCGCAACGTGCGGCAGTTGCTGCAGCTCGAGCCCACCACGTTCCAGGCGAAGCTGAAAAAGATCGGGCCTCCAGTGATCGCCGGCGGTCTTGCCGTGCGCGGTCTCATCCGGAGCCGTCACCGCGTCGCGGCCATCGACGGGGGCGCGCGCTGTCGGTACCGTATGCCCATGATTCGACGATGGGGACTCGGTTCGGCGCTCGTGTCGTGGACGATCGTCGGTGGCTGCTTCAGCCCCGACCGCACCGCGGGCACAGGTGATGATGCCGGGAGCACCAGCGCCGGGACCGACGATCCATCGGCGAACTCGCTCACGTCGACCCTCGACACCACCGCGAGCACCGATCCCGACTCCGACAGCACCGACGATCCGTCGGCGCCGACGACCGGCGATCCCGACAGCAGCGGCTCGAGCGGCGAGCCGGTCGCGTGCGATGGTCCCGATGGCGAGCCTGCAGCCGAGTGCTCCGAAGGCGCGCCGTTTTGCCTGGGTGGCACGTGCGTCGGCTGCGACGAGGTGGGTGACGGCGCGGCGGCCTGCGCCGCGGTCTCGGGCACCACCCCGGTGTGCGTCGCCGACACCTGCTCGGCGTGCACCGAGCACGAGCAGTGCGGCTCGGGGGCGTGCCGACGCGCCACCGGCGAGTGCTTCCCCGAGGCCAACCGCCTGTTCGTCGACAACACCGATCCCAACTGCGGCGCGGGCAGTGGCGCCCAGGACTCGCCGATCTGCCAGGTGACCACGGCGATGGACGTCATCGACGGCCAGGCGGGCACCGAGCCGTGGGCGATCTTCGTCGCTGGCAGCCCCAATCCGTACCTCGGGACGGTCGACCCCTCGAGCGGTCGGCCGATCGCCATCATCGGCCCAAGTCAGGGATTGGCGGCCACGATCGACGGCGGGCAGGGCTTCGGGCTCGATCTGTGGGCCCAGTCGCCCGAGAACTACGTCGCCCACGCCACGTTGCGCGGCTCCTCGGCGGTGCGCGGCGGCGGGGGCGGCTGCGCCCTCGATCTCGCCGACGTGGCGATCACGGGCGCCGGGGTCGGCATCCAGACCGGCGGCTGCGAGATCGGCGTGCGACGATCGCTCATCGCCGACAACTTCGACACGAACGTCGTGGTCGGACTGGGCGGGGTCTTCACCACGGACCGTGTCTTGATCGAGGATGCCTCCACCGGCATGGTGGTCGAGGGCTCCGCGCTGCTCGGCCGCACCCGGGTGTCGGGCCACTTCGTCGGCGGTGGCATCCGCGTCGACGGTGGCACGTTGGTGATGGTGAACTCGATCGTCCACCAGAACGAGTACGAGAACGACGGCATCGAACTCGTGGGCGGACAGCTCACGCTCACGTACTCGACCATCGTCGGCGCGCTCGAGTGCACCGGGGGTGCGACGGCCGCCATCCGCAATTCGATCATCCTGGGCCACGCGACCGAGGCCGGGCTCGTATGCCCGGTGGCGACCGTCGAGTCCTCGGTGGTCAACCAAGGCGAGGGGCAGGGCCAGGGCAACGTGGTGGCATCCGCCGACGAGCTGCCGATGATCTTCGTCGACGCCGCGCAGTACGGCGGCGACTACCACGTGCTGCCGGACTCGATCCCCGCGGGCGTGGCGGTGTGGCAAGACGGCGACCCGCTGCTCGACATCGATGGCGACGAGCGGCCCGGGCTGCAGGACTACGCCGGCGCCGACATCCCCTAACAGCCCGTCACTCCGCGGCTTTGCGGGCGCGCTGCCGCCGGGCCCGCGCCGCGGTGTCCTGGCGATAGAAGTCGCGCAGCACCTCGTACATCGCGGTGTGCTCGCGCTCCATCTCGAGCGGCTGCTCGAAGAAGTGCTCCGTAGCCACAGCGAAGAACTCGGCGCCGTTGGTCAGCGCGTACTCGTCGAGGTAGGTGCGCCGCCCGGCCTCGGTGCGGGTGCGCAGGCGCTCGTACTCGCGGGTGAACACCTCGATCCAACGATCGTAGGTCTCGCCGTCCGGCAGCGGCGGCACACCGTCCGCACCGCCGCCGAGCATGTCGAGCTTGTGGGCGAATTCGTGGAACACCACGTTGTGGCCGTCCTTGGGATCCTCGGCGCCGCGGCGCACGGCGTCCCACACGAGGATCACCGGACCCCGCGCGATCACCTGCCCGAGGATCGGCATGCCGCCGCCGTGGAGCTGGGGCGTGGCCGAGAAGAAGCTCGGGGCCTGCTGGGGTGCGACGACGGTGCGCGGGTACACCACGATGCTCTCGACCTGCCGATACAGCGCGTGCTCGAGCCCGAGGATCAGCAGGCACGCCTGCGTCGCGATCGTCACGCGGATGTCGTCGTCGAGCTCGAGGCCACCGGCGCCCTCCCAGTGCTTCTCGGCGACGAACACGTGCACGAGCTGGCGCAGGCGCAGCTGCTCGTCGTCGTCGAGCCAGCCATAATGGGGCACGCGGCGCTCGATGATGGCGGTCCACGCCGGTGGGAACGGCTCCTCGAGGAGCTTCGCGCGCCGACGGTCGGCCAACCACGAGAACAACATCGCCACAGTGTACCCGCACGTCCGAGGAGCCGCGCAGATTGTTCGCGACGCGCGGTGGCGGCAACTGCGAGTATCGCCACCATGCCCACCTGGATCGTCGGTCTCGATCTGCGCCCCTCGAGTCATGGCGCCGTGCGGTTCGCCTCGTGGTTCGCCCGGGCGGGGACGCCATCGGATGACCTCGAGCTGCTCGCGCTCCACGTGATCGAGCGTCGTCAGCTCGCGCCGATCTTCCGCCTGCAGAGCCCCGACGAGGTCGGGCGCCGCGCGCGGGAGGCCCTGACGCGGGAGCTGGAGGACGCGACGGTGCGCAGCGTCTTCGACCGCGAGGCGCTCGGCCTGGGCGAGCACGCGCACGAGGTGCTCACCGAGCACGCGATGCGCGAGCACGCCGAGGTGATCGTCGTCGGCCGCCAGGTGCAGGCCGACTCGCGGGCGGTGATCCGGCTCGGCACCAACGCCCGTCGACTGCTGCGGTCGCTGCCCACCACCGTCGTGGTGGTCCCGCCGGAATACGCGAAGATCCCGTTCGGGGCCGGGCCGATCCTGGTCGCGACCGATCTCGCCGACGACTCGCTCGAAGCCTGCCGCTTCGCGCAGCGCGCTGCGCTCCGCCACGGCCGGACGGTGATCGCGGTCCACGTGATCCCACCCATCGATCCGTTCTTGCACAGCTATATCCCCGAGGCCTCGGTGGCTGAACTGGTCGAGCAGGCCCATGGTCACGGGGTGGTCGCGCTGCGCGGGTGGCTGGCCGCCCACGATCTCGCCGATCTCGAGCCCCGCGTGGTCCAAGGCGCAACGGTGGAGGCGCTGGCCGAGTGCGTGCGCGAGACGGATTCTCCGCTGCTCGTCGTCGGCTCGCGGCGACTGCCAGGGATCGCGCGGGTCTTCGTGGGGAGCACGTCGGCGGCGGTGGCCGCCGAGCTGCCGCTGCCGGTCGCGGTGGTTGGCGAGGCCCGGGACGCCGCGCCCGAGTGACTCAGGCGCGCGGTGCAAAGCGATCGCGGACGCGCCTGGCGACCAGATCGGCGAGATCGGCGAGCCGCCGGGCTGCCGGGCTCGCGCCGGTCACCGCCTGACCGCCCATCGTCGCCGACCCGGCATCACCGGGACCCGCCATGACGATCGCGCGGCCGTCGGTGGTGCCCAGCAGCAGCGCCACGAACTCGGCGGGGCGAATGTCGCCGGCGAAGCCGCGGGTGCGCCATACGATCGGGTGCTCGCGGACGCGCTCGGCTCGGAAGACGTCGAGGGTGCGGCCATCCTCGAGCACGAGCCGCACGACCGGCACATCCCGATCCGCCTCGGTGGCGAGGCCCGCGAACAGAGCCGAGAGCTCGGTCATGGTCGGGGGCGGCTGGGGTGTCGACGCGCTCATCGAGGCCACTGTACACGCGCGGTGCGGCCCGGGGTCATCAGCCGGCTGGCGGGATCGTCATGCAGGTCTCGGCGACGATCTGCGCGAGCGCGGTGCCGATGACGTCGGCGTAGCTCGCGGTATCGTCGATGCTCCCCCACGTGGGCGGCTCGCCGAAGGCGTCGAGGAACTGCCACACGGTCTGGTTCGACGACTCGACGCACGGATCGAGCAGGCCGGCGGTCAGGATGCACTCGTCGCCGCCGCACTCGGTCTTGGCCGCCGCGAGCATGTCGTGGTAGGTGGCGATGCTCTCCGGCGACTTGTCGGGCTCGTCGCTCAGCACGAAGACCATGAGCACTGCGCCGGCGTCGCGGAAGAACCCGTCGTTGGCGGCGGCGTTGGCGGGGTGGGCGGCCCAGGCCGCGCCGGCCGACGCCATCTCGAACGAGCACCCATCCTCGCCCGCGGCGGTCGCGGCGGCGGTGAACCATTGCTGCAACGGCGCCGGATCGGCGTCGGTGTTGGTGGCGAAGTACTGCATCCCGCCGTATTCGAACAGCCGCCCCTGACCGCCGTTGGTGCCGTTGTTCTCGGTCTCGGGCGTGATGTAGTGCTCGAGGATCGTGTTGTCGCTCGCGGTCGACTCGCAGTTGAACACGAACTCACTGCACGAGCAGCTGCCCGTGCCGCAATAGAAATCCGTGGTGGTGATGCCGACGTGGAGATCGGTGCCCGCCGGGAGCTGCGTGTACATCTCGGCGACGAAGTCGGGGAACGCGGCGGCGAGCGCCGTCTGGTACTCCGACATCGACAGCGAGTTGTCGATCACGAACAGCAGATCGACGAACGTGCAGCCCTCGGCGGGCTGGGTGTCGCCGGTCTGCGGCGAGCCGACGTCGAGCTTGGGTCCGTTGCCGGTGGTGGCCCCGGCGCTCGAGTCCGCGGCGGTGGCGGTCGCCGACTCGACGCCGCTGGACGATCCCGTGGTCGCGCTCGCCGACGCGCCGCTCGAGCCGCCCGGGCCACCCTCGCCGAAGGTCGTGCTCGGCTCGCCGTCGTCGCCGCAGGCCGTGGGTGCGACGATCGCGGCCGTCACTGCGACCTTCATCACCATCGATCGGGGCCATCGCTGCGTTCGCATGTGCAGCGATCGTTGCCGCAACGGGGGCGCGTCGCAAGGCGGGATCCGGCGGGGGCTCCGCCGCCCCGAATCGCCCCACTTGCGGGCGCCGCCGAAGCGGACTACTTCGGGGGCGCCCCGCCATGTCGCGCAGTTCTCTCTCGCTCTCGCTCGCGTTCGTGGCCTCGCTCATGGGAGGGCTGGCCTCGGCGACGTGCGACATGCCGGCGCCCGAAGGCCAGCGTCGCGACACCGTGGGCGCGGGCGTAGTCCTGCCGGGCGCAGCGCCGCTGGTGGGCACCGAGACGGCGCCACCCGTCGACGCCCCACCGCTCGGCGGCGCCGTGCCACTGGGCGATGTGGCGCGGGTCGCCGACGCCGTGGAAACGGACGCCGGCGATGCCGCCGCGCCGGAGGGTGCCCTCCCCGAGGCGGACGCGCTGCCCGACCAGGCGCGCGCCGACTTCGGCACGATCCGCCCGCCTGTGCCGCTGCCGTCGCCCGAGTCCCTGACCACCCACGGTCTCGCGGGCTTCGAGGTCGTCGCGATCCATGCGCATCCCGATCTCGGCTCGGCGCGCCTTGGCTATCTCCGCATCGGCACGCGGGTGATGGTGACGCCGAAGATCGCCGATGCGGGGACCGGCTGCGCTGCCGGATTCCACGCCCTGGGCAACGGTGGCTTCGTGTGCGCGAGCAAGGGCTTCCTCGTCGACGGTGACAAGCCGCCGTACATGTACTTGCCGCCGCCGCCGGCGCGAGTCGAGGATCCGATCCCGTACGACTACGGTGTCGTCACCCGCAGCGGCACGCCGTTGTGGTGGAAGATGGTCGACGCCGAGTCGATCGCGCTGGCGACCGCGCGCTACGAAGCCGAGCTCGCGGTGGCGACGGCGGACGCCGCGGCGAAGGCACCGCCGAATCCGTCGCCCGCAGCTGCAGCGCCGTCGCCATCGCAGCGCGACGAGCCCCAGGAGCCCGCCGCCGAGCTCCCCGGCATCGACGATGCACCCGAGGCTCCGTCGCCGACGCCCGAGGAGGCCGCGGCGCAGCGGCGCGCCGAAGCCGAGGCGGCGCGCCGGGCCGAGAAGCGTGCCGAGGAGGATCGCGAGCGCGTAAAGGAGCTCGCGCGCAAGGCCGCCCGCTTGCCGCTGAATTCCAAGTCGCCGTTCCTCGAGTCCGGCTCCGTGATCACGCTCGGCGAGAAGGTCCGGGACGGTGGCCTGACGTGGTGGCGGACGACCCGCGGCGCCTTCGTGCAGAGCAGCCGCGTCCACCGCAAATCCACCGGCGATTTCCACGGCGGCGACATCCCGCCTGGCACCGTCGCCTTTGGCTTCGTGATGCCCGAGACTGCCTCGGCGTCGGTGATGTCGCCGCGTGGCAAGCTCGAGTGGCAGCGCAAGCTCGCATACCGCGAGCTGCTCGCCTTCGTCGCCGAGGTCGAGGTCGGCGGTCGTCCCTACCTCGTGACTGCCGACGGCGTGCACGTGCGCCGATCCGATCTGCGCCTCGCCGAGCTCGCGACGCGGCCGCCCGAGATTCGCGCCTACGAGCGCTGGATCGACGTCGATCTCGAGCGGCAACTCCTGGTCGCGTACCAGGGCGACGCGCCGGTCTACGCGACCTTGGTGTCCACGGGAAAGCGGGGGACCGACGTCGAGTCGTTCGTCACGCCGCCGGGGAAGTTCCGGATCGGCACCAAACACGTGTCGTCGTCGATGGGCGGCAACACCGCCTCCGACGGCTCGTACTCGATCGAGGACGTGCCGTGGGCGATGTTCTTCCACGGCAACTTCGCCCTGCACGGCGCGTTCTGGCACGATCGCTTCGGCAACCGTCGCAGCCACGGCTGCGTGAACCTGGGGCCGACCGACGCCCGGTGGTTGTTCCTGTGGACCACGCCGTTTTTGCCGGAGGGCTGGCACGGGGTCACGGCCCACGACGGCGCGCCCGGCAGCATGGTCGTCGTCCACTGACGTCTGGATCCTCGGGTGCTGATTCGAGCCGAGCACACACCTCGAGGGCAGGCTCGTCGATCGCGACGGCAAGCCCAGGCCGGACGGTTCGCGGTCGCGACGACGCCCTGCCGCACCAGGCCGTATCGTCCGCCATCAGAGCGTCGCGAGCTGGCGGCGAATCGAGGCGACGAACTCGCCGAAGTCGCCCAGATGGTGCTCGACGACGTCGCGCAGGACCGCGGGGTCGACCGCGGTGTAGCCGTGCACGACGATGTTGCGGAGCCCGATCATCCGCCGCATCGTCGCCGCATGCGCTGGCGTGAGCCAGCCAGCCGCCGACAGCAAATCGAAGAACTCGCGGTTGGTGCGGGGCTCGCCCAGGCGCTCGGCCGAGACCACGTGCGAGGCGATGTCTTGGGCCGCCTGGATGGCGATCTGCAGCGTGTGCTCGACGAAGCGCCGCTCGCGGACATCGGCGTGGACGCGCTCGGGTCGGGCGAGGGGTTCGAGCTCGCGCACACACGTCTCGATGAAGGCGAGCTTCTTCGCCAACAACGGCTCATCGGTCACGACGCGCGACTCCGGTAGCGTTCGAGGATCGGCAGCAGATCGAAGTACTCGTTGCGCGCGCGCACCTCGAACGCGATCCGCGTGCTGGAGTCGCGCCCGCAGACGAGCAGGCCATCGCGCAGGGCCCGATGGACGAGATCGACCGGCGCGCTGTGGAGCACGACGAGCTGGACGGTGCGACCGAGGTGGCGCTCGAGCGCGTCCTCGAGGTCGAGGTGCAGCGATGCGAGCGTCCCGGTCGCGGGGTCTTGGGGTAAGACCGCGGCGGTGCCTCGGGCGCTGCTGCCGAAGAGGTAGGCGGCGGCGATCTCCGGGGCGTGATCCTCGAAGTAGCGACGCGACGCGGCCGCGATGTCGCCGTTCACGCCACGAGCCTACCACGGCGGCGTGAAGCGGAGGAATGCTCGGTGAGATCGAGGGAGCCAGAGAAGGGTGGGGGCTCGTTGGCATCGACCGAGATGGCGCCGATGCCTCCGCGAACTCCTGAACTCCCGTATCGCCGGGGCTCAACACTCGTCGATCGGCTCGTCGCAGTTCTCCGGCCCGCACGTCGTCGGAT
>JBBQJI010000093.1:0-18392 GCA_038325765.1 Nannocystales bacterium | reverse complement strand
GGCCGTCGCAGGCACGCCTGGTGACCGCCGCGGATCTCGTGCTGGCGGTCGAGGACGACGGTCGGCCCAGCGCCACCGTGGCCCTGGACGACGCGCGCCTGATGGGGGACGGCGGCGAGATCGCACGCACCGACGCCGTTCACGGCTACGTCTTCGTCGCCCACGGCGACATGACCAGGCCGTGGTCGCTCGAGCGCACCCACGTCGAGAGCGACGAGGTCGTCGTCGACGAGCTGCAGCGGGTGGCAGCACTGGCCAAGGCCGAGTCGTGGGAGTTCACCCGCGGCAGCGGGCATGGCCGCGCCAGCTTGGACATCGGCGCAGACGAGATCCCGATCGCGCGGGCCGAGTTCGAGCTCAGCCGTGCGATCCTGGTCGCGGGGTCGGTGGAGCTCGGCGCCACGCTGCACAGCGGCGGCAGGGTGCGACGCCTGCCCACCGGCGAGATCATCGTCGACGAGCTGACCGCACGCACCTCGGCCCTGTCGCTGACCACGCCCAAGGGCAAGAGCGAGGGCACCTGGGTGCGCGTGCACGACACGACGATCCGCCACGAAGACGGCGCGCTGCGGATCGACAGCCGCGCGAGCGTCGAGGATACCCGTCCGGCGATCACGCACCTCACGCGCCTCGATCCGCTGGTCGATGCCGCGCCGGATCTCCGCCGCATCGAGCCCATCTCGTCCCACGTGAAGGTGCTCGTCGACGGCGACGTCGTCGAGGTCGAATTGGTGGACGCCGAGCAACTCGGACTTCACGTCGCGGCACTGTGGAGAAAGCACGGCAAGGCGTGGCGCCTCGCGACGTGGGTCCACGGGCTCACCGCGGTCGGCTACACCGACAGCGACGCCGAGCGCATCGGCAAACCGTTCGTGCTGGTCGGCAAGCAGTGGTACGGGGAGCGCAAGCGCTGGGTCCGCGGCCTCGGCGGGGCCGATGGCGGTCCGACTCCGGCGCGGACGGACGCGGCCGCCCGCTGAATCCTAGACTCACCGGAGGCCGAGGCAACACTCAACGGGGCAGGTGGACGATGCGGCCACGAGACCCGCGCGCGGCGAACGGTCAGGGCCGCGCGAGCTCGTCAGCGAGACGCGCGATCTTGGGATCCGGATCACTGCGCAGCGTCTGCAGCTGCGGCAGCGTCCGCGCGCGCTCGGGATCGACGCGGGACAGCGCCCGCAAGCTGTGGCGCCGTAGATCAGCGTCGGGTGACGCGAGCGCGCCGACGAGCGCGTCAGCGGCCGAGCGGACCTCGAGGTTGCCCAGGGCGCGCGCAGCCTCCTGCTGGACCACGACGTCGCCGTCGCCCAGCGCGGTGACGAGCCCGGTCGCCAGCGACGCACCGTCGGTGCGGCGACCGAGCGAACGCACGGCCTCGGCGCGGACCCGCGGCGACGCATCGGTGAGACCGACCGCGAGCCCCTCGAGGGCGAACGGCGCCTGCGCGCGGGCCAGCGCACTGCTCAGCAGCTCGCGGACGCGCTCGTCGGTCTCGGTGGTGATGAGCTCGGCGACGGCGGCACTGAAGTCGCCCTCGGTCCGCGGCAGCGCGTCGACGATCGCGGCGCGCACCTCGGCGGACTCGCCAGCGGTGAGCAGGCGATGGATGAGGATCGGCGCGGCGTCGCGATCGCGGACGATCGGACCGGTGATGCGGGGGAAGCCGGCCCGGGTGGCGCGCACCGGCAGATTCATCACCTCGTCGACATACGCGGCACGCTCGACGCGGAGGCGGTCGAGCTCGGCGGCGACCCACGGACGCCAATCGCGGACCGCCGCGGGTGCAGCGGCTGCGGCCGGATCGTCGTCGGCACCCGCGCCGACGATCGCAGCCGAGCGGGGCGCCTCACCATCGTCGACACCGCCGGCGCAACCCGGCACCGCGATGAGACCCGCCACGAGGAACAGGATGGAAGTCGATGCTTTCGTCATGGTGCGCGCCTCACAGCAGATGCAGGCCGACCTCCCACCAATTCTCGGTGGGGGTCTGGGTCATGTTCGTGCCGCAGTGCACCTCGCCCATGGCGAGGTGGTAGACGTCCCAGTCGTCCACGTAGTGCGGGATGAGCGTGTCGGGCAGCAGGTCGTTGAACGCGGCGATGAACGGGTCGCTCGACTGATCGTCGAGGTCGGTGCGGAAATACGGATCGGCGATGAACAGGTGGGTCTCGGTCTCGAGCGGGGCGACGATGAGGTTCACCATGCCGGGCACCAGCGACGCCACCCCGCCGCCGCAGCCGCTGACCGACTCGAACAGGCTCGGCAGGCGGATGATGTCCGCTTCTTCGAGGCCGAACTCGGCGATCGCCTGGGCGAGGATCGGGTCGAGCTCGTCGGCCTGTAGGTCGTCGTTGAGGTTGCGCAGCGCGGTGTCCTCGAGCAGCGAGCGCACCGTCGGATAGCCATGGTCGGCGCCGTATCGCGTCAGCGCGGTGCTCGACGACACGTCCTCGAGCACCGCCCACGCTGCCGGCACATCCGAGATCACGAAGCGGAAGCCCTTGGGCGCGCTGGGGTCGGGTACGAACGTCGAGAATTCGTCGACGTGGCCGACGCACAGCCACATCGTGTCCATCTCGATCGGCGCCTGGACGCCTTGCTCTTGCAGCTTGGTGGCGAGCTGCGAGTGCATCCCCAAGGTGCCCTGACGCCCGTAGTACACCCGACCAAACGGGTACTCGACGCCGTCGACGGTCACCGGCGGCGAGTTCTCGAGGTTGCCGAACGAGTCCCAGGTCGTGGCCTGGTTCGGCACGCCCCAGGTGCGCACGTTCGTGCCCGGGCCCTCGATCGCCTGCTCTGCCCACGGGTCGAGTTCGCGGTCGCGGATCGAGTCGATCACCGTGTCGGCGCGTTGCCCCTGCGAGCCGGTCGCGAACGCGAACTGGAACTCGTCTTGGATCCACACGTCGCCGTCGTACTGCGGCCCAGGCACCGCGGTGAAGAGGTTGCCGAGCGCGTCGGCGTAGTCCGCGATCATGTCGGCGTTGCTGCCATAGCCGGCGTTCACCTCCACGACCCACACGTGCTCGGTGGGCTGCAGGTGATGGTTCAGGATCAGCGGCGACGAGCGCAGAACGATCTCCGCGGACTCGACCGCCGTGCCGTCGGCGTCGAGGTGCGTCAGGATCAAGGAGCCCGCGACGTTGTCGGCGCCGAACTCGACCCACAACTCGGAGCCGTCGGACTCGGGCGTGAATTCGTCCGTCTCGAAGAACTCACCGTCGCCGGCACCGACCGAGATGGACGTCGGGCCGCGCCAGATGCGGATGTGCTCGAGGTCGCCGGCCAGCTCGAGGCGCGCGGAGTGACCGGGAGGCAACGCCGGCAGCGGGATCACCGAGTGGTCGTCCTCGCCGTCGAAGATCACCTGCAGCCAGTCGGCGCTGCCGTTCTCGTCGTCGTCATCGACGTTGATCACGCCGTAGACATCCTCGAACACCCACTCGACTTCGGTGGGCCCGTCGCCGGTCGAGGATTCGCCATCGGCGGTCGCGAGGCTGTCGCCGGAGCTCTCGGCGACCGAGGGATCGCCGCTGCTCCCGTCCCCACCGCCGGTGGTGCCCGCCTCGGCTGCACCGCCCCCGTCGTCGTCTTTGCACGCGCCGGTCGCGAACCCGACGCCCATCGCCAACAGCCATCGAACGCCGCGCTTCGCCATGGCCGCGACGCTACAGGGTTCGGTCACCTGTGCACAAGGGGTTTGGTGCGCTTGGGTCACACCCAAGTCCAGACACAGCAGACCCGGGGCGCGGCCAAGCTCCGCGCGCAAGCCCGATGACGGCCGCCGACGGCGGCACACGTGCGTCAGCGCTCTCGAGGCCGGGCCGCGTCCATGCGGACCAGCCCACGCCCCACACCCGGGCCGTGCGAGGATCCGCCCGCATGAGCACACTCGCGCCCGCGCACAAGGCCGCCGCCCTCGCCCAGCTCAACGACATCGCCCCCGATACCTTCGACGAGGGGGAGTTCGGCCCGTGGACGTTCACGGATCTCACGCGCGAGGGCGACGAGTGGACGCTGAGCTTCGACAACGGCGAGGCGGACAGCGTCACGTTCACCCATACCGGCGACTGCATCGTCGACGGTGCGATGAGTCAAGATTGGTTCGAGCAGATCAACGCCGCGATCCTCGAGTGGGAATCCCAGAACGGCGACGGAGACGGCGGCGGAGACGACGAGTGAATCTTCGCATCGACCGGTTGCCGACGGCTGCCGTGCTCTTCGTACTCGGCTGCGCGTCCGAGTCGTCCACCGATCAGGACGATGGCTCGAGCGGATCATCGGGCGCCGACACGACCTCGCCGGGCACCCAGACCGTCGACCCCGACGGGGAGAGCACCGCGACGACGACCGCTGCCGACGACGCGACGACGGGTGAGGATCTGCCCGAGGTCCCACCGCCGGTGCTGCCCGCGCCCACCGGCACGTGCCCCGAGCTCGTCGCCGGCGACGTCGACTTCGCGCCCGCAGGCATCGCGCCCCGCGGCGTGCGGCTGTGGATGACCGACGACGCCGAGGAGATGGACGGCCCGCTCGTGATCTATTGGCACGGCACCGGCAGCCAACCCGAGGAGGCGCGCTTCGGCCTCGGCAGCGCGTTCATCGATCAGGTGTTGGCGCAGGGCGGCATCGTCGCGGCGCCCTACGCCGATGCGGGCGCCGGCCAGTTCCCCTGGTACCTCGTGCTCGGCAGCCAAGAGGACGACCTGGTCGTCGCCGACGAGGTGGTCGCGTGCACGGCCGAGCAGCTCGGCATCGACGCCCGCCGCATCCACACCATCGGCATGAGCGCGGGCGGCTTACAGGCCTCGCAGTTCAGCTGGCGGCGATCGGGCTACCTCGCGAGCGCGGTCGCCTACTCCGGCGGCTTCATCGGCTCCGCGCCGACCGATCAGGATCCGAGCAATCCGCTGGCCGCGATGAACTTCCACGGCGGCCCCGACGACGTCGTCTTCATCAGCTTCCAGGACGCGAGCGAGCGCTACCTCGCGAGCCTTCGCGCCGCGGGCCGCTTCGGCTTCATCTGCGATCACGGCATGGGCCACACGATCCCCCAGGGCAACGCCCAGGCCAGCGTGTGGAGGTTTTTCTTCGACCACCCGTGGGGCACGTCGCCGTCGCCCTACGAGGGTGGGCTGCCCGAGGGATTCCCGGACTACTGCGCGCTGTAGCAGGTTACGCTGCGGGCCATGTCGGGGACCAAGCATCGCATCGAGGATCTGCGCATCGACGGTGACCGCCTGTGGCGGTCGCTCATGGCGCTGGCGGAGATCGGCGCCACGCCCAAAGGCGGTGTCTGCCGGCTGGCGCTGACCGACCTCGACAAGCGCGGACGCGATCTCGTGATCGGCTGGGCCCGCGAGGCCGGGCTCGAGGTGACGATCGATCGCATCGGCAACGGGTTCCTGCGCCGGGCCGGACGCAACCCGGCGCTGCCACCCATCGTCACGGGCAGCCACATCGACACCCAGCCCACCGGCGGCAAGTTCGACGGCAACTACGGCGTGCTCGCCGGCCTCGAGGTGGTGCGCACGCTGAACGATCACGGGATCGAGACCGAGGCGCCGATCGAGGTCGCGTTCTGGACCAACGAGGAGGGCTCGAGGTTCGTGCCGGTCATGATGGGCTCGGGCGTGTTCGCCAAGGCGTTCACGCTCGAGCACGCGCTGGCCGCCACCGACGTCGACGGCAAGACCGTCGGCGACGAGCTGTCGCGCATCGGTTACGTCGGCGACCAGGAGCCCGGCTGCCACCCGATCGGCGCCTACTTCGAGACCCACATCGAGCAGGGCCCGGTGCTGGAGGATCACGGCGTCACGATCGGCGTCGTCACAGGCGTGCTCGGCATCCGCTGGTACGACTGCATCGTCACCGGCATGGAGGCCCACGCCGGCCCCACGCCGATGGCGCTGCGCAAGGACGCGCTGCAGGTCGCCGCCGGGCTCATGCAAGAGGTCGTCGCGATCGCGCTGCGCCATCCGCCCCATGGCCGCGGCACGGTCGGCATGGTCCAAGTCCACCCCAACAGCCGCAACGTGATCCCCGGCCGGGTGAAGTTCTCGATCGATCTCCGCAACAGCACCGATGCCATCGTCGAGCAGATGGATGCCGAGATCCGGGTGGCCATCAAAGCGGCGCGCACCGCCTCGGGCCTGCCGATCGAGCTCGAGCAGGTGTCGCACTACCCGGCGCAGCCGTTCCACGACGACTGCGTGCAGTCGGTGGCCCGCGCCGCGGAGCGTCTGGGCTACTCCAACATGCCGGCCGTGTCGGGCGCCGGCCACGACGCGGTTTACATGGCCCGCCTCGCGCCCTCGGGGATGATCTTCATCCCGTGCAAGGACGGCATCAGCCACAACGAGATCGAGGACGCGAAGCCCGAGCACATCACCGCGGGGTGCAACGTGCTGCTGCACGCGATGCTCGAACGCGCCGGCGTGTCCTGAGAGCCGCGGCCGGAGACCCCGCGGCCGGCCCTGCGCGCAGCCACGCCCATCCGCGCCGCGTGCCTCCACGCCACGGTGGGCGTTGGCGCCACGGACGGTGCGTCGATTTACCCCGTGCGGGCAACGACGCGGCCTTGGCACCAACGGTGCACTGCCCTGCGATCGAGGTCCAACACCATGCTGAGAGCAGCCATCGCATTCTTCGTCATCGCAATCATCGCTGCAGTCTTCGGCTTCGGCGGCATCGCAGCCAGCGCCGCCGGGATCGCCAAGATCCTCTTCTACATCTTCGCCGTCGTGGCGGTCGTCTCGCTCGTCGTCGGCCTCATGCGCCGCTAGCCCGGACTGACGCTCAATGGCCACGTCCAGATCGAACGCCAAGGGTGCCGCCCGCGGCGCCAAGAAGACCGCAAAGAAGGCCACGAAAAAGCTGACCGCGGGCGCCGAGAAGGCGTCCGCGGGCGCAAAGAAGGCCGCGAAAAAGGCGAGCGCCGGCGCAAAGAAGGCCGCGAAAAAGGCGACCACCGGCGCAAAGAAGACCGCGAAAAAGGCGAGCGCCGGCGCAAAGAAGACCGCGAAGAAGGCGACCACCGACGCCAAGAAGACGGCCAAGAAGACCGGCAAGAAGGTCCTGAGCACCGCGAAGAAGATCGGGAAGGCCGTCGGCAAGATCGGCAAGCACGCGCTCGCGATCGCCGGCGCTGCAGTCGGCGAGATGATCGACGGCGCCGCGCCGAGCAACGCTCGGGGCTCCGCGAAGTCGGGTCGCGGATCGGGGCGCACGGGCGCTAAGAAGACCCGGGCCCGCAAGGAAGAGCCGGCGCCGGACGACAACGACCAGGACGAAGCCGAAGACGACGGCAACTGAGCTGCTCACGCACGCGCCGGCGCCATGCCGGCGCGCGCTCGACATCTCGGGTCAGGCCTTCTTGCACTTGGGTGAGTAGGCGCCGAGCAGGTCGTCGTAGAGCTTCCCGGGGTCCGGGCTCCCGCTGAAGCGCTCCTTCTCCTTCGCCGAGAAGTTCTCGATCATCAGCGTACGTGCAGCCTTGCAGTCGCCGTTACGGCCGAAGCAGCCAGCGACGTAGGCCGCGAGATTTCTCTCGAGCCCCACGAGTGCATGGTCCTCGCCATCTTTCGGCTTCACCTTGCCGCGGAGCTTTTGGATCGTCGTCAGCGCCTCCTTGCAGCCCTTGACGCCGACGGAGCTATTCTGGCCGCCGACCTGGATCGTCATGATCGCCTTGAGCAGCGCGTCGCGGTCGTTCATCTTGCCCTGACAGTGCATCGACGCGTAGGACTCGACCATGCGATCGATCTGCTCGGGCCCCATCGTCTTCATGTGCGCGGACTGCTCGGCCGACTTGCGGATCAGGCTCTTGCCGGCGTCGCATTGACCCGCCAGCATCACGCACTGGCCGCGGATGAACCCAAATCCGCTCTTGGGATCGCTCGACTTGTTCTTCGGGTTGAGCTTGTCGTAGGCGTCGAGTTCCTTGACGCAGTTCTTGCCGTCACCGGCGCCCATCGACCGTTGCGCGGCCTGGAACCGATCGTTCGCCTCCGCGCTCATCTCGACCTTGGCGTTGACCATCGCCGCGGCGGTCATCGACTCGTCGGTGTCAGGCGCCGCCATGGCGGTCTTCTCCGGGTTCTCGCCCGGCCGGATGTCGCGCAGCGTCAAGCGGATCGGCGCCTTGCAGCCCTCGACCTCCTTGGCCGACTCCGAGTCGCAGACCGGGAGCTTGCCGCCGCGCTTCTCGGCGGCGCTGTTGCGGGTCTCGGAGCCGCCGGCACCGAAGCCGAAGGCACTGCCGCCGGCCGAGGCGGTGAGGTTCTTCGACGACGCCAGGGCGAACGCACCGAGGTTGTAGCCGTAGACGAAGTGCGTGGCCTTGTCGCAGCCGTACTTGCCGTCGAGGTCGCTGCGGTACACCGAGTCGCGCGACGCGGTGCGCGTGCCGGCGACGTAGTACTCCATGTGGAACCTCTCGCCGCCCTCGACCCGGCCACCCAAGGTGGCCTGCCCGAGCGGCAGCTTGGCGTAGAGCTCGGCCGAGTTGTCGATGTCGAGGGTCTCGAGCGATCCCGAGGTCCACTCGGCCGGCTTGTACGCGCCTTGCTCACCGCGGATGCTCTCGTTGCGGCACTCGTCGAGCACTCTCAGCGAGCAGCCCTCGTACTGCACGAAGACGATGTCGTTGGCCGCGTGCTGCTCGAAGCTCGACATGTCGGTCGCGTCCCACTCGATGATGAAGGGGCGCAGGTGGTTGTCGGGGTTGCACGCGTTCTTGGCCGCGAACGAGTCCGTCATCAGGGTGCTCTGGCCCGACTCGCGGTTGCCCTTGGTGTGGGCCGCCAGCGAGCAGGCGTTGACGGTGGCGAGCAGCAGACACGCGGCGAGCGGATGGGCGAGAAATCGCGTCATGGGTGTGGTCCTTGCGGCCCCGGATCGAGGGCGCGCGACAGGATATCGCGCCCCTGCCGACGACCCGCGTGGGCGTGCGATGGGCAGACGGAGGCCGCGGGCCCACGTTGCACGCCGGCACCGGCCCCCCTGCCGGACGGCGCGCGCGAGGCCGCGCGGCCCGCGTCGGGCCGTCCCCTACTCGTCGGACTCGGTCGCCACAGGCGGCGCGATCGCCTGCTCGTACAGCGGGCATCGTGACATCGTCGTGGCGATGAGCGCGACCCCCAGCGCACCCAAGATCAATACCCGCCCCCACGTGCGCACCACAGGCAGCAGTTCTATCGAGCCCTGCCAGCCGCCGCGCTCGGCGTCGGTCTCGATGCGGGCATGGAAGCGATGCGCCGCGGCGTCGACATCGGCAGGCCCGATGCGGAGCGCCTCACGGGCCTGCGCGATCAACTGGACGCGATCCTCTTCGAGTGTCGTCACCGCCCCTTGCTCCCTTCGCGCGCGCGGAGCTTCGCGAGCGCGGCATCGAAGCGCTCGCGGCCCAGCCGCACGCGCGAATACACGGTGTTGACCGGCAGCTCGAGGATGTCGGCCGCCTCGGGCGCCGTGAGCCCCTCGAACTCCGTCAGCACGAACACCTCGCGGAGCTTGCTCGACAGACCATCGAGGCAGCGCAGCGCGAGTGACAGGGCCTCGTTGTGCTCGGCGGCGCGTTCGGGATCGCCGAGGGCTGCGATCGGCAGCACGTCGAGCGCATCGTCCTTGCGGGCGCGGCGACGGTTGCGGGCCAGGCCGCGGGCGATGCCGTACAACCATGCGCGCGCGGGCCGTGTCGGATCGAACTCCCGGCGCCTGCGATGCGCGACGACGAAGACCTCCTGGGCGAGATCGTCGGCGTCGATCGGCGTGACGCCGAGCCCGACCAGCGCCCGCAGCACGAACGGATAGTGGTCGCGGAAGGCCGCCGCGACGTCCAGCGCGACCGGCGGCGCGATCATGATCGCGGGCTGCTCGAGGACGCTCACCTGGCACGATTCTGCCACGTCTGTGGGTTGTCGCCCGGGCGCGCACTCCGTCACCGGGGCGGCGAGAAACCCCGGGTGCTTGACCCCAGGCACCGGGCAGCGAAAGCTCGGCCACGGTGCCCCGCAGCTTCTTTGGGTCCGAGGACGGCGTGCTCGAACGCCACCGTCTTGGCGCACGCGTCGCCGCGGCCCGATGGTTCGGTGCCTCGATCGCGGCGACGCCGGTCGCCGATGTGCTCGGGGATGCCGGGTGGTTCACCGTGCTCGCAGGCGTCAGCCACGGGATCGAGCTGCCGCCCGCGTGGCGCTCGAGCCTGCTGTGGAGCGCGGGGTTCGTCGCCCTCGCGGTCGCCGGCGCCGCGATCATGCATCGGCTGTCGCGCCGCGATGCGCGGTGGTTCTTCGCGGTCTCCGCGGTGCCCACGGCGATGTACGCCCTCGGCCAGGGCGTGCGACCGGCGTCGATCGTGGGGCTCGGCGTGCTCTGCCTCGCCGGCCTCCGCGTGTTCGCGATCGACGACGCGCCCAATGCCGACGGCTAGGCGCCGACGGTGACGCGCCGACGGTGACGCGCCGACGGTGAGGCACCGGCGGCAAGCCGCCGAGGGTTGAGGTCCAGCGGCCCCGCCTGCGAGCGCAACACAGGACCGACGCGCATGCTTTGCCGTGGTTGCGCGACACACCCGCGATTTCCCGCGGGCTCGTGCACCCGCGGACACAACGCGTCGTGGCCGCTTGTAGTGCGCCGTACCGGCGCGGCTGCGCCGCGGTGCTCGCGTGCAGTTGCGGTAGAGCCACCCGAACTCCGCGAAGAAAAATCGCGCGGCGCATCTCACCCCACCGAGCGCTCGGGCATACTCCGCTCACCCCCCTGCGCTCTCGTGCTGCGTTCACGCCCCGTATCCCCACGCGATCGTCGACACATCTGGGCCCAGCGGCTCATCTGTGGCGTGCTCGCACTCCCTTCGGGCTGCTACACCGGCGCCGAGTCGACGCGGTCCGATGGCGCCGGCGTGGAGGACATCGAGGATGCCTGCGATCCCGACGCGCCCGACGCAGGGCTGCGCGACGGTCGACGGCTGAGTCGCGCCGAGTACCAGTACGTGATCGGCGATCTCTTCGATCTGCCGCCCAGCGAGCGGTACCCCGGCCCCTTTGGCAGGTCGGCGACCGGCTTCTCCACCGAGCCCGCGATCAACGTCGTCGGTGAGGTCAGCGTCGAGGACATCATGCTCGCCGCCGAGGACGTCGCGCTGGCGCTGCCCGACATGCTCGACGCGCTGCTGCCGTGCGCAGCCGTGGCCGCCGACACTGCGTGCGCCCAGGAGTACCTCGCGACCACCGGCCGCATGGCGTTCCGCCGCACGCT
This sequence comes from Nannocystales bacterium, assembly GCA_038325765.1. Taxonomy (GTDB): domain Bacteria; phylum Myxococcota_A; class Polyangia; order Nannocystales; family Nannocystaceae; genus Xiheibacterium. The sequence continues at coordinate 7,130 of JBBQJI010000093.1, read as the reverse complement.
CACCGACGCCGAGCGCACCACCTTGCTCACCGTATTCGAGGACGAGCGTGCCGACGAGGCCACGTTTGCCGAGGCGATCGGGGTGATGACGGCGCAGATGCTGCAGATGCCGGCCTTCCTCTACGTCATGGAGGCCCCCACCGCCAACGACGGGCCGCGCCGGCTGTCGAGCGTCGAGCTGGCGTCGCGGCTGTCGTTCTACCTGTGGAACTCGATCCCCGACGTGGAGCTGCTCGATCGCGCCGAGGCGGGTGCGCTCGACGATGACGATGCGGTGCTCGCCGAGGCCCAGCGGATGTTCGACGATCCGCGATCGCGCCGCGGCTTCTCGCGGTTCTTCCGCGAGTGGACGCAGATCGAGCCGCTCACCGTCGGCAGCAAGGATCCCACGCAGTTCCCCGAGCTCACCGATGGTCTCGCCGACGCGATCAACAACTCGTTCGAGCGCTACGTGACCGGCGCGGTGCGATCGGGCACCACGTTCGCCGAGCTGCTCACCGATCCCCGGACCGTCGTCGACGCCGAGCTCGCCGAGTTCTTCGGCATCGACCCGGTCGACGACTGGACGGTGGTCGATCTGCCAGGCGATCGCTACGCCGGCCTGGTCACCCAGCCGGCGGTGATGGCCGGCCTCGCCCACGCCACCGAGACCTCGTATGTGCTGCGCGGCCGCTTCGTGCGCCAGCGGCTGCTGTGCGAGCCCCACCTGCCGCCGCCGGGCAACGCGATGACGGCGTTCGGTGACCTCGAGAAGCCCGAGGATCCGACCGGCCGCGATCTCTCCACGCTGGTGCGCGCCCGTGGCGACTGCGTGGGCTGCCACGACCTCATCGATCCCGCGGGCCTCGCGCTCGAGCACTTCGACGCGCTGGGCCGCTGGCGCGACAACTACCCCAGCGGCAGGTCGATCGAGACCGAGGACACCCTGCGCATCGGCACCGAAGAGGTGTCGTTCTCCGGCCCGGTCGAGCTGATGACGCACCTGGGCGCGCTGCCGGCCGCGCAGGAGTGTTTCGCGCGCCAGGTGTTCCGCTACCAGGCCTCGCGCATGGAGACCGACGACGACGCCTGCGCCGTCGCGCAGCTCGCCTCGGCCCTCGACGAGTCGGACGGTCGACTCGACGAGGCGTTCCTCGCCGTGGTTCGCACCGACGCATTCAAGTACAGGAGGGGTGACTGATGGCCCACCGCACGCATGAGCCCGTGGGTGACCAGCCCAAGCCCAACCGGATCGACCGGCGTCGGTTCCTGATCGGGGCCGGCGGCGCCGCGCTGGCGCTGCCGATGCTCCGCGAGTTCGCGCCCCGCACCGCCCGCGGTGCCGAGGACGGCGCGCCCCGCCGCGTGGTCGTGGTGCACCACTTCCACGGGCGCATGACCGGTGATTCCGCCAACGATCCCTGGTCGCCCATGGGCTCCACCGGCGCCTATCCGGCCACCGGACCGCTGTCGCCACTGTTGGCATCGCTCGGCGACATCCGTGATCGCATCGTCACCATCGACGGCGTCGACGATCTGGTCCGCCACATGACCGGCGACGCCGATGGCCACCGCTCGGCGAACCTCACCGCGATGACCTGCGCGCCGCCGACGGCGGGCTTCGGTCCCGGCGGTCCGTCGTTCGACTATGCCGCGGGTCTGCTGCTGCGGGCATCGCAGTCGCAGCGCGCTTCGATCGTGTTCCCCGCGTCGCCGAGCAACCCGGCCTACTACGATCCGCTGCCGTTCTTCGGCGCCGGCGGCACGTCGGGCTATGCGGTCTCGCCGAGCCCCAGCGAGGCCCTGGTCGAGATCTTCGGCGCCCCGCCCACCGACGAGCCCCCGCCGGCCCGCACGCTGCGTGATCGCCTGGTGGCCCGCCGCGCGAGCATCCTCGACGGCGTCGCCGGCGAGTACACGGCGTTGTCGAGGAAGGTCGGCGCGGCCGACCGCGCCCAACTCGAGCAGCACGCCGAGTTCGTGCGCATGCTCGAGTCGCACCTGGGCAGCACGCTCAGCGCCGACTGCATGCGCCCCGACGAGTCGGCGATCCCAAGCTACGATCCCAACGCGAACACCGCCGGCCAACTCGACGCCTCCATCACCCCATACCAGATCGAGAACCTGGTGATGTCGCTCGCCTGCGACGCCACGCGCGTCGCCGCCTTGCACTTCCAGCAGACCGACAACACCTCGACGTTCCCCAGCGCGTTCGATGGCGCCTCGCCGATCCCGGCCGAGCAGCTCCACACGATGATCCACGACTCGACCAACCCGAGCTCGAGCACCGCCCAGATCATCACGCAGGGCTTCTCCGAGGTCGGCCGACTCTTCACCCACCTCATCACGCGGCTCGGCGAGGTCACCGATGTCGACGGCGCGCCGCTGCTCGACAACACGCTCGTGGTCTGGGTCAGCGAGATGGGCTACGGCGGCCACCTCAACTTCAACATCCCGGTGGTGCTCGCCGGCATGCCCAGCGCCTTCGCCGGTGGCCAAGCTCGTCACATCGTGCTGCAAGAGCGGCGCACGATGGGCGATCTGTTCACCAAGGTGTTGGCCATGGTCGGCATGGCGGGCAACACCTTCGGCGCCCAGGGCACGGTCGGCGACACCGGCTTGGGCCAGGGCGGGCTCAACGACTGGGCCGGATTCCAGGGCGACGGACCGTTCGTGACACCGAGCCGCCCGCTGCACGCGGGCGATCTCGAGATCTGAGAGCGCGTCAGCGAGCGGGAGGGCGAAGGTTCCGCCGGACTTTGCCCGGTGGAAGGGGGACCGGGCCGGTCCCCCAGAAGGCTTGAGTCGTCGCTCGGGGGCCGTCGGGGCGGTGGGGGCGGCCGGGGGCCGATCGGGGCGGGAACGCCCGGTTGCGGCCCATACAAGCCGTGGCGGATCGCCGCGGCGGGGCAACTGCTCGCAGCGACGCGGTTCGTGCTCGCTCCTCTCAGCGAGTTTTCTCCGCGATGCCTCCATCGAGCGCGCGAGGGCGCTTGCACTCGCGGCGCGTCGGCGTTCTCATCCGCACACGCGGGTTTCTTGCCCGCGCTGCTGCAATCGAGGATTCCCGCACCATGCCGTCCCTGCGTCCCTTGCCCTTCGTCTCCCTGGCCGCCGCGTGCCTGCTCCCATCCCTCGCCGTCGCGGCACCCGCAGCCGAGGCCGGCGGCAGCGCTTCGATCACACCAGCCAGCGCCGATGCGAGCGGCGACGCGAAGACCAAGCGCAGCGCCAAGGACAAGCGCAAGCACCTGAAGTGGATCAAGCGTTGGGCGCCCGAGCGCAACATGGGCGAGGTCGGTGTGTATGGCGGCATCTTGGTGCCGTCGCGATCGCTCGAGCTCTTCGAGGCCGAGCGCGGTCTGCCCGACCAGGGCTTCAAGCAGTTCGAGCGCGTCGCACCGGATTTCGGACTGCGCCTCGGCTACTACCCGATCCGGTTCTTCGGCCTCGAGGTCGAGGGCGGCCCGATGCTCGCCGAGACCACGGCTGGCCAGCGGGCCACCATGTGGACCGCCCGCGGCCACTTCGTCGCGCAGCTCGGCCTCGCCAGCATCACGCCGTTCGTGCTCATCGGTGCCGGCGCCCTCGGTGTCGCCAGCGACCGCGCGGCAGTCGGCAACGACGTCGACGCGAGCATCCACTTCGGCGGCGGTCTCAAGTTCTTCGTGTCGCGCTATGTGGCACTGCGCCTCGACGTTCGTGACATCATCACCGCCCAGCGCGGCGTGAGAGACGGGGTCACCAACAACCTCGAGGTGCTCGCGGGCCTCTCGCTCACGTTCGGTCGCAAGGACAAGCCCAAGCCCGGTCCCAAGGACACGGACGGCGACGGCTTCATGGATCCCGACGACACGTGCATCAACGAGCCCGGCGTCGCACCCGACGGCTGCCCGATCCGCGACCAGGACGGCGACGGCTTCCTCGACGATGTCGACAAGTGCATCGACGAGGCCGGCGTCGCGCCCGATGGCTGCCCGATCCGCGACACCGACGGCGACGGCTTCCTCGACGACGTCGACAAGTGCATCGACGAGGCCGGCGTGGCACCCGACGGCTGTCCGATCCGCGACAGCGACGGCGACGGCATCTTCGACGACGTCGACAAGTGCATCGATGTGCCGGAGACCAAGAACGGCTTCGAGGACGACGATGGCTGCCCGGACGAGGTCCCCAAGGAGGTCGCCAAGTTCACCGGCGTCATCCAGGGCATCTTCTTCGACAACGGCAAGGATGCCATCAAGCCGACCTCGCGCTCGACGCTCGACAACGCCGTCGATGTCCTGAAGAAGTTCCCCTCGGTCCGCGTGGAGATCGCGGGTCACACCGACAGCGTCGGCAAGCGCGAATTCAACCTCGATCTCTCGGCGCGCCGTGCCGCAGCGGTGAAGAAGTATCTCATCGACGCCGGCATCGACGACTCGCGGATCATCACCCGCGGTGCCGGACCCGACGAGCCGATCGCGGACAACAAGACCCGCGCCGGCAAGGCCAAGAATCGCCGCATCGAGTTCAAGCTGCTCACGCAGTGACGGCCGCAGCGGTCTCGGCGCCGTGGTGTCGACCGCGGTGTCCGACGCTGATCGTGGGTACGCAGGGGCTAGCGCGTGTGGGCGCCCCCCACCGGTGGCATGGTGACGGCGTGAGACCGAGTTTCCCCGTCGCCCTGCTCACGGTCGCCCTGCTCACGGTCGCCTGCTCTGCGGGCACCGAGGCCCCCGTCGCGACCGAGCCGGCACAGGCCCGCGCGCCGGCCGATCCGAACTCCGCCACCGACGTCGCCTACTTCGCGGGCGGCTGCTTTTGGGGCGTGGAGCACTACATGGAACAGTTGGATGGCGTCCACGCCGTCGAGTCGGGCTACATGGGTGGCCACGTGGAGTCGCCGACCTACGAGGACGTGTCGAGCCAGACTTCGGGTCACCTCGAGACGGTCGTGGTGCGGTTCGATCCGGCGCGGGTCACCTACGAGGCGATCACGCAGCGGTTCTTCGAGATCCACGATCCGACCCAAGCCGACGGCCAGGGCCCCGATCGCGGGCCCGAGTACCTGTCGGCGGTGTTCTACACCTCGGACGCCCAACGGCAGACCGCCGAGTCGCTCGTCGCCCGACTGACAGCGCGGGGCTACGATGTGGTGACCACCTTGCGACCGGCCGAGCGCTTCTGGCCGGCCGAGGGCTATCACCAAGACTACTACGCGCGGACCGGCAAGACGCCGTACTGCCACGCCCGCGTGAAGCGCTTCGACGACTGAAGGCGTGCAACGGCGCGGCGCCGTGCCAAACTGGCGCCATGCGAGCCATCTGGAAGGGCGCCACATTGGCGCAGAGCGACGAGACCGTCGTCGTCGACGGAAACCACTACTTTCCGCCCGAGTCCCTGCGTACCGAGCACCTGCGCGAGAGCACCACGCACACGACCTGCGGGTGGAAGGGCGTCGCGAGCTACTACGATGTTGTGGTCGGCGACGAGGTCAACGCCGACGCAGCGTGGTTCTATCCCGCGCCCAAGACAGCGGCGGAGCAGGTCCGCGATCACGTCGCCTTCTGGAAGGGTGTGCGCGTCGAGTAGGCTCTGGCCTCGACCCAGGCCAACACCTGGGCGTGGGGCCACGGAACCCCGGGCGACACGCACGGCGCGGTGAACTGGCCGGCCTCGATCTGCGCGGCGAGGGCTTCGTCGTCAGTGACACCGGGCTCGAGCACGAGGGTCCACACGCCGGCCGTCACCTGCGGGCGCCTCAGGGCGAGGTGCTCGAGCAGCGCGTGGCCGAACCACCGCACCCGCAAGCCCTCGTGCACCGCCGCGCCCATCCCCGCCAGCGCGACAGGGTCGGTGCCGGGGCCCGAGGCGGATTGCAGCACACTGACGCTGCGGTGGGTGTCGAAGCGCGCGACGAGCTCGGCGGGGCCGCTGACCACCAGCGCGACCTCGTCGACCAGCGCGAGCGCATCTTCTTCGCGGCTGCGCCGCTTCTCGCCCTGCGTCCGTCGCTGCCCCTGACAACGCAGGACTCGCGCGTGCAATGCCGCCTTGGCCCGCGGCCATGCCATGAACGCGAGCAGGTTGAACGCGTCGTGCCACGATCCATCGCGCGTGGGGATCTGGCCCCGCGCCACCGCGTCTTCGTAGCCGGGCACAGCCCGCGGATCGACGAGCTGCCAGCTCGAGGCAGCACCGAGCGCGCGCTGCAGCTCGGCGCGCGTCGGCGGTTGGGGCCCGCCGATCGCCGGGAAGTCGCGGGCGATCGTACGCAACAGTTCGGCGGCTGCATCGGTGTCGGAGGACACGCCCGAGGATCGACGGGTGCAAAGCCGCCGTCCACTCCGGCCGGCGGATGGGTGACGAAAGGCGTGCATGCAGATCGCGTTCGCATCGGCCGCAATGGGGCCGAGCGCTCGCACGATGCGGTGCTAGGCTGCGATCGGGGGATCCTCGTGATGCCGTCGCTCGTCGCCGTGCTCCCATTGCTCGCATTGCTCGCGCCTTCGCCGTCGCCTTCGCCGCCCTCGCCGAAGGCTGCCGCGCGCGCGGCGATGAAGGCCGCGCCGCCGACCCGCCCGCAGCCGCGCCGGCCGGAGTTCGGCCGGCTGCCGATCGGCTTCTCGCTGACCGGCGACGCCGGCTTCCTGCGGTGGTCCTCCTTCCTCTCGCTCGGTGAAGATCGCCTCGGCCGCTGGACGCTCGAGGGGACTAGCCTCGGCGGTGGCCTGCGCTGCGCCGACTTCCGCTACGGGGGCTGCGTTCCGCTGGCGGAGGCGATCCTCGCCGTGGCGTGGCAGGCCCACGGCTCGCCGGTCGCGCTGCTCGCCGGCCCCACGCTCACGTCGCTGCCAGTGGGCGGGCAGATGCGAACAACGCCGGGGCTCACCGCGGGTGTTCGATTCACGCCGGCGAGCCTCGCCGCACTCGTGCAGCGGCGCCGCTGAGCGCCTCCTCACGGGGGCAACCGCGTGATCGGGCCGTCATCGCCGGACATGGGGCCGTGCCGCCGTCGTGATCACCCCGCGGCCGCCGAGTTCCGCACTTGTGCACCGCGGCCGATCGGCCACTCGCTCGATCGGCGCGACTGGGCCATGATCCACGTCGATGACGGGTCCCGCCTACCGCGGCGCTCTGTGCCACTCGAGTCTCGCCGCGATCGCGGC
>JBBQJI010000092.1:0-19014 GCA_038325765.1 Nannocystales bacterium | reverse complement strand
CTGGGCCACGCCTCCCGCGAGATCGGACGCAGCGCCCGCGATGCGCTCCGTCACGGCACCCGGTGAGGCTGCGTCTTGGGCGGCCCGTGCAGCTTCCTCGGCGTTGTGCGCATCGGAGACGAGTTGTTGTCCGGTCCTCGCCGCCTTGTCGATGTCGTCAGCGCCCATGGACAAGGCGGAGCATGCCACGCACTCGCCGCCGTCGTCGAGCGCTTATTAAGTACTCTTCATCCGGTGTTCATTGGCTGCCTTTCCGCGGGTTCGCGGCGGCGGCTGTATCAGTTGTGCCGGCGGCGGGGACGTCTCACGCCGTGGCCGGCGGGCCACGAGCCCCGTCCACGGGCCAGTCGTGGCCCGGTCGCGGACCAACGGTGACCTGAGCGTACGGGAGAGCACAGCGCCGATGTCGGCGGCATGACGCAGAATTGCGCGGCGGCGTGGCGCTCGCGTCGGCCGCCGGGCGATGGCGTCGTGCTCAGCCGCCCGGACGTATCGACCGCGGGCGACGGCGAGCTGCGATGCCGTGACGCTGGTGTGGCGGCACTTGCCGACGTTTCTCGCCGGGCTCGAACGAGACGGCGCCGGACTGCCGCGGTTCGTGACCGACGAGCTCCACGCGTTGATCACCTGCGGCGACTTCGAGCACGGGTTCATGCTGGCCGCATGTCGAGCGCGCCGGGATGGGTTTGTCGTAATGGTGGCCGCGCAACCCCTCCACCATCGGGATGTGGCTGACGCCGAGGCCGAGGATGAAGCGATCACCATGCAGCGCGTTCAGCGTCGCCATGCCGCGCCGCGCAGTGAAGGCGTCCCGCGCATAGATGTTGGCGATTGAACTGCCCACATTCAGCCGGGTGCTGCTCGCCAGCAGATGCGCCGCCAGCGAGATGGATTCGTAGCCACGCGACTCCGGGTACCACAAGGTGCCATAGCCATGGCCCTCCACGGTCCGGACCAGCGCGGCAAGCTGCGGGCCGTCCAGCTTGTCGGTCGAGTACCAGACCCCGGGGCGTCCCAGTTCCATCGTCGGCTTCCCCTGTCCACGCGCCGGCTAACATTGCCCCGGCAGGGCGCCATGGCAACCGCGCTGCCGCTACCCGCCTACCGCCACCACCGCAAGCACCAGCGCCCCGCCGAGCGCCGCATACAGGGCGCAGGCCGGCAGGGTGCGCCGCATCACCTCCCCCTCCCGCCCCACCAGGCCCACCGTCGCGCCGCCGGCGACGATGTTGTGCGGGCAGATGATGTTGCCCACCGCCGCACCGAAGCCCTGCGCCGCCAGCATCGGCAACGCCGGCAGCCCAAGCGCCGCGGCGGTGGCGAGCTGGAAATCGGTCAGCAGGATGTTGGAGGCGGTGGCGGAGCCGGTCACGAAGGTGCCGAGCGCGCCGGTTGCCGGTGCCAGCAGCGGCCAGGCGTCGCCTGCCAGGCCAGCGGCGGCCTCGGACAACGACTCGATCATGCCGGCATGGACCATCAGCCGCGCCAGCGCCAGCATCGCCAGCAGGGCGACCAGCACCGCCGGCAGCCGCGCCGCCGCCCGCCCCGCCGCGACGCGGAACGCCGCCGCGCCATCCCGCCGCAGCGCTCCGCCCAGCAGCAGGCCGAGCAGGAGCATCGTCCCCGGATGGTACAATGGCTGCATGGCGCCGGTGAAGGCGCCCTCGAACAGCGACCAACCCAGCGCGGTGCCGGACAGAACCTCCCGCAAGCGCGGCACCAGCCGGGTGGCCAGGATCAGCCCCAGCAGCACCAGGTAGGGCAGCGCGGCGGCCAGCAGTCGCCGCGTCCCAGGTGACGCGCCCGTAGCGGCGCCACCGCGCCACCGCACCGCCACCGCGAAGGCCGCCCCGCCCAGCAGCGCGCCGCCCAGCGTCGGCAATTCCGGCCCGACCCAGAGCCCGATCGCGGTGAACGGCAGCAGGAAGCAGCCGGCGGCCAGCAGCGGCCAACCCCAGCCCGCCTGCCCAGCCCCGGCAATGCGGTGGACGAATAGCGCCAAGGTCCAGCCGAGCGCCGCGTGCAGCAGCACCGTCGCGGCCGAGATCGCCACCGGATCCAGCCCGCTCGCCGCCACCTGCGGCATCACCGGCGTGCCGACCGCGCCGAAGGAAGCCCCCACGGCATGGCCCACCAGGGCCAGCTCCACCGCCCGCACCGGCTCGAAGCCGAAGCCGACGAGGATCGGCGCGGCCAGCGCGACCGGCGTGCCGAACCCCGCCGCCCCCTCCGAGAACAGCGCGAAGAACCAGGCGACCATCAGCGCCGCCATCCGCGGGTCATCCGAGAGGCGGGCGAGTGCCCGCCGCAGGGTTTCCGTGGCGCCGGAGGCAAGCTGCAACTCGTGGATGCACAGCGCGGGGAAGACGATCCACAGTATGGTGAGCGCGCTGAACCCCGCCTCCGCCCCCACGCCCGCCAGCGCCCAGCCGACGCCGCCCGCCGCGTCCGGCCCGCGCCAGCCGAACACCAGCAGCGCCACCGGCAGCGCCGCCGCCAGCCCGACCAGCCCGGCCGGCGCCGCCGCCCAGCGCCGCCCGACCATCAACCCGACGATGAGTCCGATCGGCAGCAGCGCCGCAACGGCCGCGGCACCGCCCATGGTCAGGCCAACCGCTCGGTCGAGACCTCGTGCACCGCATGGCCGGTGGCCTCGAAGGCGGTGACGTTGGCGATGGTGGTCTCGGCGATGGCGGTCAGCGCCTCGGCGGTGAAGAAGGCCTGGTGGGCGGTGACCAGCACGTTCGGGAAGGTGAGCAGGCGGGCAAAAACATCGTCCTGCAGCACCTGGCCCGAGAGGTCCTCGAAGAACAGGTCCGCCTCCTCCTCGTACACATCGAGGCCGAGCTGGCCGATATGCCCGGCCTTGAGCCCGGCGATCACCGCCGGGGTATCCACGATGGCGCCGCGGCTGGTGTTGATGAGCATGGCCCCGGGCTTCATCCGCTGCACCGCCGCGGCGTCGATCAGGTGGTGGGTGCCCGGCGTCAACGGGCAGTGCAGCGTGACGATGTCTGAGGCGGCCAGCAACTCGGGCACCGTCACGTAGCCGACGCCCAGCGCCTGGGTGGCCGCATCCGGGCATGGGTCATGCGCCAGCACCCGGCAGCCGAAGCCGAGCATGATGCGCGCTACCGCCGCGCCGATCCGTCCGGTGCCGACCACCCCGACAGTGCGGCCCTTCAGGTCGAAGCCCAGCAGCCCATCGAGCGCGAAATTCCCCTCCCGCACCCGGTTGTAGGCACGGTGGATGTTGCGGTTGAGCGCCAGGATGATCGCCACGGTATGCTCGGCCACCGCCTCGGGCGAATAGGCCGGCACCCGCGCCACGGTGATGCCAAGTCGTCGTGCCGCTGCCAGATCGACGTTGTTGAATCCCGACGCCCGCAACGCCAGCAGCTTCACGCCGGCCTCCGCGAGCCGGTCGAGCACCGCCGCATCGGCCTGGTCGTTGACGAATGCGCAGACGGCGCCGGAGCCACGCGCCAGCACCGCGGTTTCCGGCGACAGCTGGGCTTCCAGATAGGCCAGCCGGTGCTTCATGCCGCCAGCGGTGTTGGCGGCGTCGAGGAAGCGGCGGTCGTAGGGCTTGGTGCTGAAAACGGCGACCTGCATGCAAGTTCTCCCCTTGTCGGTTGCTTCAGTCGCGGCGGCCCATGAACCGCCGCCGGATGTACTTCTCAGCCTCCAGCACCGCCAGCAGCACAACGCCGGCGCCCAGGATGGGCAGCCCGTTCGCCACCGGGTCGAGCGCCACGGTGCTGGATCCCGCGACCATCGCCGAAGCAGACGAAGGTCGCGTCGACGACCAGGTGATCGGGCGCGTAGATGTTCGGGCGCTCGTCGTCGTACGAGGCCTCATGGATCGCCTCGCCGGGCGGCAACGTGCACGCCGCGGGCTCGTCGCCGAGTTCCGCCGCGCCGCTGCCTTCCGAGGAGCCGCTGCCCTCCGAGGAGGCGCCGGTCCCCGGGCCGCACGCGCTGAGCATGCTCGGGCGGACCACAGCGATCCACGAGGGGTTGCGGCCAGACACCGCGAAAGCGTCGCACATCCGGCGACCCGGAGACAACACCACCGACAAGGTGGGCGTGGGTGTCGCCCCTGGCCCGCGTCCCCGGCGAGTGACGCGGGCCACGCGCCGACGAGCCGTGGGTCCATGTCTCGGGCTGCACCGTGCCGCGCCCCCCGTGCTGCGGCGACGCGGCGATTCCAAGCGGCCCACGGGCTCACCGTCGACGGTGATCTCGGACCCATGACACGCCGCGCCCTCGTCGCGGAGTATCGCGGCCGATCAGGCGGCGCGGTGGCCCTCGATGCGGGCGCTGGCGCGAGCGCTGGGCGAGGGTACGCGCAGGGTGGGTGAAACCGCCGCGATCGCGCGACCGCTGGTCACATCGAAATCCGGCCGGCCTCTCCCGGACATGCGCGCCATTTCGCTCGGTCTGGGCCTCTTGGCCATCGTCCCCCTGCTCACCCCGGTCGACGCCGCCGCGGCACCCGTAGGCGCGAGCTCATCGGCGGGCAAGGCCAAGCCGACCAAGGCCACTGGAGTCGGGCGGCCCTTGCTGGGCGCCGACGACGAGAAGTCGCTCGAGCTGAAGGACGGCCGCAAGCGCTACGACGCCGCGAAGGCGGCCGATATGAGTCGTACGAAGCGCCGTCACGACTTCGTGAAGGCGAACCCCGATCTCGAGATCACCGAGGCGGAGCCGCCGAAGGTCGCGCAGTGGTCGGGCAAGCGATTCAGCTGGCTCGACCAAGGGATCATGACGCCCGTGAAGGACCAGGGCAACTACCGCACGTGCTGGGCGTTCGGCACCGTCGGTCTGATGGAGGCAATGTGGCGCAAGGATCAGGGCGAGACGGTCGATCTCTCCGAGCAAGATCTCATCAACTGCAACTGCCGCTGCGCGGGCGCGCCGAAGGACCACGCGATCAAGCGCGTGGCGGGTGTGAAGCTCGAGACCGCGAATCCGTACAAGGGCGACGGCAACGGCAAGCAGTGCAACAACGCGCCGAACTGCGGCACGTGTGAGAAGTCGGTCAGCACGCCCTATCACTTCGATCCCGATTTCACGCCGGTGAACCCCGACTACTCGGGTGACGATGCGATCCACAAGGACGTGCCGGTGCCGACCGCGGAGATCAAGCGCGCGCTCGTCGAGCGCGGGCCGGTCTACACGAAGATGCACATCCCGAGCGGATCGGGCTTCAGCGGCCTCGATGCCGGCGAGACCCACGACGAGACGGTCGAGCTCGTCTACGACAACCCGTCGACGAACGCGAACGAGCGCAACAACGGCGCCCACATGGTGCTCCTCGTCGGCTGGGACGACGACAAGGGTGCGTGGCTGATGCGCAACTCGTATGGCACCAACTGGGGCGACGGCGGCTACGGGTGGATCAAGTACGGGAGCAACAAGATCGGTATGGGCGCGGTGTGGGCCGCCATGGCCGCACCGGCGCACAACTTCACCGCGGTATGGCGCAAGACGGACCTCGTCGCGCAGCTGCAGGGCCACGGCTGGAGCGTCGCGGACACCGAGGCGAGAGGCGCAGAGATCGGGCCGAAGGGCTATCGCATCGAGACGCTCGACATCGTGGTCGAGGGCGGCAAGGCGCAGTACAGCGTGGTGTGGCACAAGCTCGGCGACATCGCGGAGAAGCGAGCGTTCGGGCTCGGCGAGAGCGACTATCTCGCGAAGTACGAGGAGCTGAAGAAGGCTGGTTGGCGCGTGCACCTGCTCGAGCCGTACGTCGTGGGCGGGGTCGTGAAGTACAGCGCTGTATTCCGCAAGGAGAGCAAGGTCGAGGAGAAGCAGGTGCTCGGGCTTGGATCTGCGGAGTTCGAGAAGCAAAACGCCGCGCTGCGCGGGGACGGCTGGCATGTGCATCTCGTCGAGCCGCGCATGGTCGGTAAGACGCTCGAGTACGCGGCCGTGTGGCGCAAGGGTAAAGTGGATCAGCAGGAGATCTACGACGCGAGCCCCAAGGCGTATCGCAGCAAGGATGCCGAGCTGCGCGCGAAGGGCTGGCGGTTGTTCCGGCTCGAGAGCTACACGGTCGGGGGCAAGCTGCGATACGCGGCGATCTGGCAGCAGGGTGGCGCGAAGGAGAAGCAGAGCGACGGGCTGACGTATGCGGAGCTGCGCAATAAGGACGCGGAGCTGCGCAAGGATGGATGGTCGCTGACGATGGTCGACGGGTACTGACGCGGCAGACGTGACAGGGCGCTGCACGGATCGGCGAGACTGGCGGACACGGAATCGCGTGTCATGCCCCCACGGCGTCGAGGATGAGCGCGCGGCACCACCTTCGGATCCTGGTCGGCGCAGAACGAATTCTGATTCCACCCGCCCGCCCAGAAGTGGCTCGGCCCAACGGAACGCACAGGCCCGCGCCCAGCGTCGGGACGGCCACGAGCGCAATGCTCAGAACGACGCGGGCCGGCGTCGCCGCGCCGGCCAGCCCCCGCACCACCGGGTCGAGGGGGGTCGAGGGCGAGCTGGGCCGTGATGATGCACACCGCGTGCACCAGCGGGAACAACCGCGCCCACCACAGCGAAGCGCCCTGCGTATCCAACCGCACCCGCGAGCTCGCCGGGGATCAGTGGCAGTGGTTGCCGTGGCAGTCGTCGGAGCAGCAGTCGCTGGGTTGCGTGCAGTGACCACCCGGAGGCGTGCACTCGGGAATCGTGGTCGCATCGATGCAGCCGCCCAGAGTCCCGAGCCCCTCGTCTACCGCCTCGCAGCTCTCGCCCGGGCCCGAGCACTCGTCGTCGCTGCAGCAAAACGGAACGCATTGTGCCGCGGGCCCGCACAGGAGGCCGGCGCTGCAGAACGGCCCGCCGTGCAGATCGCACGCGTCACCCAGCTGAGCGGTGTTCGGGGGGGGAAAGCAGGTGAGCACGGGCGCACCGTCGGAGTTGCCGATGTCGCAGGTCTCGCCCGCGGCACACGGCTCGCCGGACCTGGGGTCGCACTCTCGAGGTCCCGTCCAACAGCTCGCGGGGAACGTGTCCTCCTCACCGCTCTCGGACCCGGCCTCGGTCTCGGATCCGGTCTCGGATCCGGTCTCGGATCCGGTCCCGGGAACCCCGGTGCTGCCGTCGTCGCCGAGGGTGCTCGAGGACATCGAAGGGTCGGGCGACCCCGTCGAGCTGGCGTCTTCCCCACCGCCGCATGCCGCAGCGCAGGCGTCGAGTTGGGCAGAACACTCGGCCTCAGGACCGTCGTGGGCCAGTTCGTGGCAGGCCAGGACCTCTGCGTTGGCCCGGCCCGACGGGCACAGCTCGTGCAGCAGATCACAGGCCTCGTTGGCGGTCGCCGCATTGTCGTCCGGGGTGTTCTTGCAGGCGAGCAGCACGCCCGCGAGCAGACAGGACGAACGCAGGAGGAGAAGTCGGGTCTGGGAGAATTCGATCATTTCGTGGCCCTTCGGAGCAGCGGCACGATGCCACATATGCAACTAAGTTGCACGTGGTGGATGCTACCGCGTCGGAAGCCGCTTCGGTGCGGCCGGCGTCTCGTCGCAGCTGTGCGCCGGTCGAGCAGCCCGAGGCTGCTCACACGATCGCCGGACCAGGTCGGATGACAGGCGCTCGAGCGGTTCGAAGCGGTTATCCCCGGCGGCGGAGGTTGGTCGCGGTCCAGAAGTGAGCTGGCACACGTGGGTGTACGGGTGGGCTGCGGCGGGGCCGCTACGCTGGGCGCAGGCCGCGTGGTAGACGGGCCCGTTCGAGCCGCCGCGGGCGCCCGAAGTGCTCTCCGGGTCATGCGACAGACGCGGCTGTCCGAGGGCGCGTGTATGGACGACGCACTTGGCGAGGGTCATCGGGAGAAGAAGGAGAGCTGGGCGGGTGCAGCCGGAGCTAGATCACGTGATCTCACGTGATCTAGGCAGAAGTGGCACGCAGAGCCGCGTGGGAGGCGTCGGGGTGAAGTCGAAGAATCGGGCGCGAAGCACCGGTGAGCTCCGGGTTTCGACACCACGAGGTCCCACCGATGCCCACGCCCATGCTGAAGATACTGCCCGGCCAACTCGGGCGCGACGACGATGTGGAGACGCGAGCGCCGGGGCTCGAGGAACTGCGAGACGCGGTGAAGCAGGAGCTGCTCGAGCTGCTCGACTTCGTTTTCACCGCGGGGACCGCGAACACTCCGCCCTGCTTCAAGAACCTCGAGCGAGGGCTGCGTGAACGCGTGCGGACGGTTGCGCGCATGCTGGTGGTGCTGTTCTTGTGTGCGTGCGAGCGGCGGGTCGCGGATGCGCTGGGCGAGGTGGCCGAGGTCGATGGGCGAAGATATCGTCGACGGCCGGCCCAGCCGCGCAACCTGATGACGCTGTTCGGCGTGGTGAGGTACTGGCGGACGTACGTCCGCGGCCCTCGGACCCGCGGCGGTCGGAGCGGCTTTCATCCGACCGATGCGCTGCTCGGGCTCACGACCGACCGGCTGAGCATCGGCGTCGCATCGCTGGGCGCGTACTTGTCGACCAAGATGAGTTTCGCACAGGCTCGCGAGTGTCTCGCGCGCACGACCGGCGACGCGCCATCGACGGAGACGATCGAGCGTTCGGTACTCGGCCTCGGAGCACACGCCGACGCCTACTTCGAGCAAGCGCCTGCACCCGACGACGACGGCGACGTGCTCGTGATCCAGATCGACGGCAAGGGCGTGCCGACGGCGACAGCCGAGGAACTCGAACGCCGTCGCGGACCACGACCGGAAAACCCGCTGCGAGGCTCTGCGCGCCATCGCGGACGCGCCCGTCGCGGCACCTGGAATCGCAAGCGCAGGCATCCTGGCGAGGCCAAGGACCCGCGCAAGAACGCAAAGGTGGCGATGGTGCTCGTGATGTACACGCTGCGGCGCACCGACGACGGCCTGCTGCGTGGTCCGATCAACAAGCGCGTATGGGCGAGCTTCGGCGGCAAGAAGGAGATCTTCGCGATCGCTCGGCGCGAAGCGATCAAGCGCGGCTTCGACCCCGCCTCTGAATCTGAATTTCCTGGTCACAAGCTCATCCACATTGTCACCGATGGGGACGACGATCTCGCGACCAACGCTGCGACATCCTTCCCGCACGCCGTGCAGACCATCGACGTGATGCACGTGCTCGAGTACGTCTGGCACGCCGGCCGCGCCATTCACAGCGATGAACAACGCCTGCGGAGTTGGGCGCGAACGCAGAAGCACCGGCTGCTGCACGGGCAACTCGACAAGGTCGTCGGCGAACTCGACCGCGTGCTCGAACGCAGCGGCCTGCCCAAGGCCAAGCGCGCCATCATCGCGCGCTCGCGCAACTACATCCTCGAGCGCTCCGACAAACTCGACTACCAGTGGCTCCGCGACCAGGACCTCGACATCGGAACCGGTGCCGTCGAGGGCGCCGTCAACCACATCGTCGCGCTCCGCTTCGACCACGGCGGCATGCGGTGGATCCGCGAACGCGCCCAAGCACTGCTCACCCTCCGATGCACCGTCTTCAACGGCGATTGGGACCGCTTTATCGACTTCGTCCACGAAAAACTGCACGCTTCCGCACGACACGGCGTCATCATGCCACTGCTACGAGAGTCTGCGAAACCACTACCCAATTCCCAAAAGGCCGCGTGACCTGGCTTGATCTGCACCCGAGCTGGGCTGGAACTTGCGGCGCGTGTGGCCGAAGGCGGGTCAGACGGAGTGATGGAGCAGGTGTCGATCGAGCTCTTCGCGCCACAGACTCCGGCGCTTCCGGTGCTGCCTTCCCGCTCGCGCGTGTCGGTTCCAACGTATGAGATGGCCCGTGAAGCTCGGCGCGCTGCTGTCCTTGCTCGGGCCGCCGACTTCGAGAACCTCTCCGCTGATTTGGTGGACGAGATCCTCGAGTTCGGCGGTGACGTGGAAGCGAAGTATGCTGAGGTCTCCTCGGTACTAGCGCGCGTTCCGCGCAAGCATCTCTACTCGCTGGCTGCACGCTAGCCTAGCGATTCGTTCGGATGATGTCGTCGATGTCGAGACGTTTTGGAATCTGGGGTACAAGGGGGGTACAAGGGGCAGTACATGCCGGAAACTCCAGTGATTCTGGGAGTTCTCGAGAACCACGGACTCGAAGACGAAGCTTGCGCGTTCCGAGATGGTGCGACGTGCACTACATCTCCTGGGCGAATCCGTGGCCGGTTCAATTGCAGCGTGGAGGGATGTGCCTTCACCAGCAACTACACTGATGCGGAAGAGGGCGAGCATGCGACCGTGGTGGCATTAATCGCCGCGGGTAACTACCTTCAATCGCAAGCCTCCGGTGTCTCTTTCGGAGTCGGATTGCCGGTTGGCTGGGAGAGCGAAGCTGCCGGATTCGGTCCGGAGATCGAGTCCGACCGCTTTCGAGGCGCAAGTGCCACCGCGTTGATCCCTGCATACGCTTGCGCCAGTGACGCGGTCGGTACGGTTGCACAGTGCGCTGCCCTCGACGTGACGATTCAGGCCAACGGAGTGCCTGATAACAATTGCGACCCAGCATCGCAGCTCAACTATGAGGCTGCAGTCCAGAACGCCTGGGATGGCGGTCTTCTGCCGGTGATCATCACGCACGACGGTGGCGCAAACGGATGCTGGGTGCGCTCTCCAGCTGACATCCCGAAGGCATTCTCGGTTGGGGCCGTAGACCCTGACGAAGAACTGCCCTACTCGTCGTGGCCGCACGCGGCGTACAGCAATCGCGGTCCTGCAGACGTGCAAGTTGGCGCCATTCTCAGGTATGACGTGACGAGTATCGTGGATCTGGTCGCGCCAGGTACGCCGATTTTCGTTACGTCTGCTCGCGGTTCGTACGGCACCGTGGAGCCCTCGGGGGCACCTGCAAGCGCGTCTGGCACTAGCTTTGCCGGACCTCAGGTCGCAGCTACTGCGCTGCTCTAGAAGAAGCCGGTCGCGTAGACGATGGCGTCGGCGGGGCGGTAGGTGCCGCCCGCATCGACGATACCCGTCGCGTCGACCTCGCGGATCGGCGCGGTGACGAGGTCCACGTTGTCGCGCTGGAGCGTGGGATACCAGTCGTTCGAGATGAGCATGCGCTTGCAGCCGAACGCGTACTCGGGTGTCACGCGGGCGCGGAGGTCGGGATCGGCGATCTACTCCTCGATGTGGCGCACCGCTGTGCGTTGGGGGATCCGCATCAGCGCCGGGTGCACCGCGAACGTGAGCACGCGCGCCTCGTGGCGCCAGTAGAGCGCGGCGCGATAGGCCGCGCGCACGCCCGGCATGTTGGCGAGCAGCCACCGGGTGCGCGGACCATACGCGCGATCGTGTCGCGGGATGATCCAGTTCGGCGTGCGCTGGTAGACGTCGAGCTGGCCGAGCAGCGGCGCGGTCTCGGGCACGAACTGCACCGCCGACGCGCCGGTGCCCACGACCGCCACACGTTTGCCGCGGAGACCGTAGCCGTGATCCCAGCCGGCGCTGTGGAAGGTGTGCCCGGCGAAGCGCTAGAGTCCAGGCAACGCGGGCGCCTTGGGCTCGGACAGGCCGCCCGTGCCGGAGACGACCACGCGGGCGGAGAACGATCCGCGCGAGGTCTCGAGCTGCCAACGGCGCGTGCCCTCGTCGAAGTCGGCCGCGATCAGATCGTGACCGAGGCGCAGGTGCGCACGCAGCCCGTTGTCGTCGGCGAGCGCACGCAGATACGCCTGCAGCTTGGGCTGCGTCGGATACACCCGCGACCAGTCCGACTTCGGCGCGAACGACAGCGAGTACAGGTGCGAGGGGATGTCGCACGCCGCGCCCGGGTAGTGGTTATCCCGCCACGTGCCGCCGACCTCGTCGGCGCGCTCGAGGATCACGAAGTCGCGGCGGCCCGATCGCAGCAGCGCGATCGCCATGCACATGCCCGCGAAGCCGGCGCCGAGGATCGCGATCTCGACGGTGACGGCCGGGCGCTCGGACGCGGACACGGTTCAGGATCGCCGAGTGGGGGACTGGGCGCCAGCGGGCCACGTCGGCCGCTGCGGCGGGGTCGAGGGCGCCGGGGGCGTCGGCGCTTCGCGGCCGAAATCGCCCACCCGGCCAGCACGGCCCGCCGCCGGGATCTTGCGCCGCCGCCCGCACCGCACGTAGCCTGGCGTGGTGCCGATCTCTCGACTCGTCCTCCCGTCCTCGCTGCTGACTCTCTCGATCGCGGCCGCGTGCGGTGACGACTCGTCGGTGGGCACCGGCCCGGGTTTCACCACGTCGCCACAGTCGACCGCGGGCGACGAGAGCGGCGTCGTCGACACATCGGGCTCGACGAGCGAGACCGGATCGAACTCGAACTCCGCGGACGAGACCTCGACATCGGGCGGAGAGACGAGCGCTTCCGCGTCGCCCGACACGAGCGAAGGCTCGTCGACCACCGGCGATCCGGCGTGCGAAGACACCGACGAGCCCGACGTCAACGGCCTCGACGAGAACGGCGACGGCATCGACGGCGTCGCGTGTCGCGCGATCTTCGTGAACGGCGCGGTCGGTAGCGACCTCAACGACGGCTTGTCCCAGCAGACGCCGGTCGCGACGATCCAGCACGCGATCGACCTCGCCCAGCAGTCCAGCCCGCCGCGCATGGTGCTCGTCGCCGAGGGCAACTACATCCAGACGCTGAACCTCAACTCCGGCGTCAGCATCTACGGCGGCTACGATGGCACCGACTGGGCGCGCGACGTCGGCCTGAACCTCACCGAGATCACCGCGACCGGCAACCGGGCGATCATCGGCCAGAACATCGACGCCGCCGTCGAGGTCGACGGGTTCACGATCCACGCCCAGAGCTACGACGACGAGAGCGAGACGTCGTACGGCGTGTGGATCCGCGACACGCCGGACGGCCTGTTCACGCTCGACTACTGCATCGTGCTGTCCGGCAACGGCGGCAGGGGTGCCGACGGCGAAGATGGCGTGAACGGTGAGGACGGCGGCAGCGGCCAGAACGCGGGCGGCAACGGCACCAACAACGAGGCCGGTGTGCCGGGCATGGGCGGCACCTCGTCGTGCAACGCGACCGGTGGCAACGGTGGGTCGGGGCAGGTCTGTCCTGCGGAGGGCGGCGAGGACGGTGCCGCCGGCGGAGACACCACTCCGCTCGGTACCGGCGGTGCCCCGGGCGCCAGCGAGTGCTCGGGCAACACCTGCAACGACGTCGGGGCCGACGGCGCGCCGGGTATCGACGGCCACGCGGGTTTGAACGGCACCGGCGGCGACACGGCGAACGACAACGAAGGCACGTTCGGCGGCGACGGGATCTGGGCCGCCCCGAGCGGCGAGGTCGCGGCCCGTGGCGCCCACGGCAGCGGCGGTGGTGGCGGTGGCGCGGGCGGCTACGACGTGGATAGCGGCATCTTGTGCACGTTCGCCGCTGGCGTGGGCATCGGCGGCGGTGGCGGTGGCGGTGGCGGTGGCGGATGCGGAGGTCTCTCCGGCGAGACCGGCCTGCCCGGCGGCGGCTCGTTCGCGATCGTCGTCGTCAACTCGAGCATCGCGGTGAGGAACGCGGATCTGTTCCTCGGCGACGGTGGCGACGGTGGCGACGGCGGCGATGGGGGCAACGGTGGCGTGGCCGGTGCTGGCGGCTCGGGGAACAACGGCTACGACGACGGTGGCGAGCCCGGCGACGGCCGCGAGGGCGGCGACGGCCGCGGCGGCGGCGGAGGTGGCGGTGCCGGGGGTGGCTGCGGGGGTGCGACCGTGGGGATCGCGACCGTCGGCGCCTCGGATGTCGCCCTCAACAACGTCAGCTTCAACGACGGCGTCGGTGGCCTCGGCGGCGGCGGCGGCGTGGGTGGCATCCGAGCCGACGGCCAGGGCCTGCCGGCCGCGGGCGGCGAGGACGGCTGCGACGGCTTCCGGGCCGATCAGCACGCCTACTGACGAAGGAGCGCCGCGATGAGGGATCGGAAGGCTCCGGCGGGTCATCGCGTGGGTCCGTGTCGGCCCGCGCTGCTCGCTGCGGGTCTCGTGCTCCTCGCGTGCGGATCCGATGGGGCGGGCGGGGTTGCGCGCGGCGACACGTCGCCCGGCACGGGCAGCACGGGCAGCGCGACAACGTCGGGCCCAGGGCCGGCGCAGCGCGACACCGACCCGCGCCCGACAGACCTGGGCGGAGGCGCGAGCGGTGGCAACGGCAACGGCTCGCTCGGTCGCGAGATCGAAGAGCCGCCGCGATTCACCGATGCGACGCACGCGGCCGGGCTGTCCGAGCTCGTGCAGGCGGAATACCGCACTCCACCGTTTTGCCTGCTCGATCGGGCGTCGACCCCCGAGCCGTTCGACAACTGCGTTCCGGAGCGACTGACCGGTGGCGTCGCCGTGGGCGATTATGACGGCGACGGCTTCGCCGATCTGTTCTTCGGCGCGCTCGACGGACCCGGTCGGCTGATGCGCAACGCGGGCGACGGTACGTTCGTCGAAGAGACCATCGCCGCAGGACTGGGCGAGTCGACCCGCAGCAACGCTGCGGCGTGGGCCGACGTGGACGAAGACGGGGACCTCGACCTCTACGTCTCGACGTTCGCGACGCACCGGCATCTGCTGTACGTCAACCTGGGTGACGGTACCTTCGTCGAGGACGCGATCGCGCGTGGGGCCGCGGTGGAGAGCCCGGCGATCGTGCTCGGCACGACGCCTGCGTTCGGCGATGTCGACCTCGACGGCGATCTCGACCTGTTCGTGGGCGAGTGGCGACCGGACCAGGAGATGGGGGACGCCGTGCACCACGTGCGGTTGTTCGAGAACCTCGGACCGGGCGCGCCGGGGACCTTCGCCGACGTGACCGAAGGCAGCGGCGTAGACCTCGCCGCCATCGCGCCGCTCGTCGATGCGAAGCCCGGCGTCTATGCGTTCGCACCTGCGTTCGTGGACCTCGACGACGACCGATGGCCGGACTTGGTGATCGCGGCGGACTTCGGCACCTCGCGGATCTACTGGAACGAGGGCGGCAGCTTCGTGTTCGCGGACGGCACCGCGGCCGCGGGCGTGGGATCCGAGCGCAACGCGATGGGCTCGGCGTTCGGCGACGTCGATAGTGATGGCCGGCTCGACTGGTTCGTCACCGCGATCGAGACCCCCACGTTCCCCGAACTCGGCAATCGCATGTACCTCGGCGCGGGCGAGCGTGCGTTCGTCGACGCGACCGACACCTACGGCGTGCGCGACGGAAGCTGGGGCTGGGGCGCGGCGCTGTTCGATCCCGACGGCGACGGCGATCTCGACGTGGTGATGACGGGCGGGTGGACGCAGTTGGCGTACGCCGACGACACGATGCTGTTCTGGGAGAACGACGGTGCGCTGCCGCTGGTCGAACGCGGCGCGGCGCTGGGGCTCGATCACGGCGGCCAGGGGCGCGGCTTGGTCGTGTTCGATCTCGAGAACGACGGCGACGAGGACGTGCTGGTCGTGCGCTGGGCCGACACTCCGCTCTTGCTGCGCAACGACGGCGACCCGCCCGGGTTCGTGCGCGTGCGGACGATCGGCACGACGAGCAACCGAGCGGGTCTCGGCGCGCGCGTGGAGGTGACGCCGTCGCCGGGAGCACCGACGCAGGTGCGGGTCGTGGGCGTGGGCCAGCACTTCGGCGGCCACGGCGACCCGGTGCCGCTCTTCGGACTGGGCGATCGCGACGGACCGCCGGTGCACGAGGTCCGCGTCACGTGGCCGGCGTCCGGTGCGGTGCAGGTGCTCCACGACGTGCCGCGCAACGACGTCGTGGTCGTGGTCGAGCCCGCGTGAGCGCGCACGCGGTGGCGCGAAGGTGTGGGGGCGAGCGCGTCAGCCGACCGGGATGTTCGCGCATGCCTCAGCCACGGCGCCGGCGAGGGCCTCGCCGACGACGTCGTCGTACTGCGCGGTGTCGCCGATGTCGCCCCACCGCGGCTCTTCGTCGCTCCACAGCGTCATGAACTGCCAGAGCTTCTGGTTGATGTCCGTGACGCACGGCGGCACCAGCCCGCTCACGAACACGCACTCCGCACCGCCACAGTCGGCCTTCGCGTCGAGGAGCATGGCCTCGTAGGTGGCGGTGGACTCCGGCGACTTGTCGGGCTCGTCGGTCAGGAAGAACACCACCAGCAGGCCGCCTTCGTCACGGATGAAGCCGTCGTTCGTCACCGCATTCGCGAGATGCGTCGCCCAACCGGCCGCCGCGACCGGCATCTCGAACGAGCAACCATTCTCTCCCGCGGCGGTGGCTGCACCGCTGAACCACGTCGACAGCGCCGCGGGATCGTCGTCGGTCGACGCCGCGAAGTAGTTCTGTCCCGACCACTGGAACAGCCGGCCCTGCGAGCCGTTGGCGCCATCGTTACCCTCGGTCGGAGGCACGTAGTGCATCTGCACGTCGTCGAGCGACGCCGTGCTCTGGCAGTTGCCCGTGGTCTCGGCCGCCTCGCAGCCCGCATCGAACTCGGTCGTCGTGATGCCGACGTGCACGCCGATGCCCGCCGGCAGCTCCGTGAACATGGCCTCGACGAACGCCGGAAACTGATCCGCGAGCGCCTGCTGGTATGTCTCCATCGACGCGGAGTTGTCGATCACGAACAGCAAGTCGACGTACTCGCAGCCGCTGCCGGGCAGCTGATCGACATCGAGCTTCTCGGCCATCGTCGTATCGACCGGGCCGTCCGCCGTCGTGGACGACGCGACGGCCGTCGTGTCGGCATCGTCGCCGGTTGCGGAAGCGACCGTCGCGGTGACGTCCGTCGCGACGGGGGTCGCCCCCGTGCCCGCGCCCGGTTGCACCGTGCATGCAGCTGCCAAGGACGCGATTGCGGACACACGGAAGACGTCGACCACGTCCGAGCATACCAGCCGCCTTCGCGCCGAGCCGGTGACGCCGCCTGCGTGGGCGCGCAGGGCCTCGCGGACCCAGGGTGGCCTCGCGCACAACGGTGGGCGCGGGCGGGGCGGGGCCCCGAAGGGTTGGGCCGTGGCCCGGCGCCGCGCGCCGGCTCCCGCGGGCGGGGAGTCCGGCGCGTCGCGCGAAGCAACCGACGCAGTAGAGGCGGATCTTCGCACGCCGCGCTGGTCAAGGCTCGAGCACGATCGTCCTCACCGCGGCGTCCTCCACCTCGCTGCGGCGAAACGGCAGGTACGCGTACTCGTCTTCCAGCCACGCGTCGAGCGTGCCCTGGAAGTCGGGGCTACCGGGATCGGCGGAGTTGCCGGGCGGCAAGTTGCAGTACGCCTCGGGTGAGCAGCAGAGAAACAGGTGGTAGGCCAGTGTGCCGGGTTCGCCCCGCTCCATGTGCCGATCCCATCCCTCGGTGGCCCATGGACGGATCATCCCCGCATAATTCCACGGAACGGGGGCCGCTTGTCGGGTCGAGACGCACGCTCAGGGTGCGTCCCATCCGCACCCACCATCCGCACCCCGCCCCGATCCGCGCGCGAGCCCGCCGCGTACGATGGTCTCGGGCGACGAAGTCATGCGAGCGGTGCAGCGGTGTGCGAAGGCGGTGGTCCTGGGGTTCGGCGTCGCAGCGGCGTCCGGCTGCGCGCACGATGCCACCCGCGTCGCACCGAGCACTCACGCGGCCGATCCCCAGCGTGCGACCGATCAGTGCACCGTCGGGTGATTCGAGTCGCGTGTTCGCCGGGAGCCGCACCGGAGGCCGCGACTCGGCGAGCTCGTAACCGTTCAGGTGGGGGTTTGATCGCGGGATCGCGGCATGCGAATCGCGGTGCATGACCACACCGAAGAGCCCCGAGGAACTCACGAAGCAGATCGAGCAGTTGGTGGCGCAGTACGTGGCAGAGAGCCGTCGTGCTGTGCGAGATGCAGTGGAGCGAGCGCTCGGCGGGTCGGTAGCGAGCCGCGATGCGAAGGCGAGTGCGAGCCCGAAGGCATCGAGGAAGTCGTTGGGTCGTCGCCGTGCGCCGGAGGAAGTCGCGCAACTGGGCGCGCGGTTGTTCGAGCAGGTGCGCGCGCGCCCGGGCGAGTCGATGCTCGTGTTCGCGGCCGAGCTCGAGATGAGCGTGCGCGAGGTGCAACGGCCGATGACCCTGCTCGAGCGAGAGGGACGCGTGCGCAGCGTCGGGGAGCGCCACCTGATGCGGTACTTTCCGGCGCTCGGCAAGGCCGCCGGCGCCGGACGATGATGAGAGGTCAGTGCGCGGCGCTGCCGATGAGCATCGGCGGTGCCGTGCCACGCATGCTCGCGGAGCAGCACGCGACGATGAAGTCGAGCACGTTCTTGCCCTGTTTACGGGCGGTGTGCGCGACGGTCATGACGCTCTCGGCGAATCGTTCGCCGCGCTCGCTCTGGCTGCCGAACGAGCGACGACGCCAGAGCACGAAGGCTCGCAACTCGCGCTCGGCGTGGTTGTTGGTCGGCTCGACGCCCGCGCGGGTGACGAAGGACCACAGCGCCTCGCGATGCGCGAGGATGTTCGCGCACGAGCCGGACAGCCGCGTGATGTCGGCCGCGCCGCGCGTCCGAGCACGACCTCGAACCGCTGTTGAAGCGGTCTCATCCACGTCGAGAACTCGTCGCGGTCGAGTTGCCCATCTTTGAAGCCGTGCCAGTACTCGAAAACCAGCGCGGTGCATTCTAGAAGCTCGCGCCCGAACGCACCGGCAGGTCCGTCGCGCTCCGAGAACGACGCGTCCGTCGCCGCAACGCGGCCATGACCGCGCGGGCAAACACCCGGGCCGTGCGCGCGAGCAGAGCCGCGTCGTAGCCCAGTCGCACCGCCATGCTCCCTGCGAACGACAGCACCCACTGCCGATACCCGACCGCGGGCAAACGTCGATCGACCAGCAGCGCTGCGCCTTCGCTCATGCGTCGGCCCAGACAAGACGGACAGACGCCACGGCTCTTGCACGCAAACGGCACGCGGAGCTGCTCGCCGCATCGCCGACACGCCGCGGGAGAAGTCGCCGCCGAGCGTGCGCGAGTGTCGGCCGCCACGGTGCCCGATCTGCGCGACGTCGTCGGTGCTGCCGTGCGGCAAGGTGATGCTGCACGGGCATGGTGTGCGGGCGCGGCAGCGGTGGGGCCTGCCGGATG
>JBBQJI010000091.1:0-19180 GCA_038325765.1 Nannocystales bacterium | reverse complement strand
CAGTGCAGGTGCGGCAGTTCGCGGGCGAAGTGCACGGCGTGCTCGCCGGTGCCCGACGCGATCTCGAGGATGTGCAGCGGCTCGGCTCCGATACCCTGGAGTTGCGCCGGCCATAGCCGCCGCAGCACCTCGAGGATGGGGTCGCGGTTCCGCCCGGTGGCCGGGGCCATGCGCTTGGGACTGCTCACAGCTCGTCGGCTTTCTTCGAGATCGGCCCGCGGTAGTTGTGCGCCAAGCTGACCTGGGCGACGTCGAGGGCGTCGGGGTTGTCGACGAGTGACGAGGTGTCGGGGATGTAGACGGTGCCGGACAACGAGCCGAGATCGAGCGCCACGCTCATGCACTACCACGACGCGCTGGGCACGGGCGCGATGGCGTGTGCGATGGCGCTCAGGCGACGCCGCGGGCGCCGTTGGGTGACCGTGCGTTCGCTCGCGGCTCACAGGACGGCGCGTCGTCGGGGAAATCGGGTTTGCGCTGCCGCCGTGCCGCCCGTAACGTCGCCCCCGACATCCCTCCCGGAGACCCCCGAATGACCCTCAGAATCGCAATCAATGGGTTCGGCCGCATCGGTCGACTGGTCTACCGCATCGCGGCACGCAGCAAAGACGTCGAGATCGTCGCCGTCAACGATCTCGTGCCGGCCGACAACCTCGCCTACTTGCTGCGCTACGACTCGACCCACGGACGCTTCGAGCAGAGCGTCGACGTCGTCGAGGGTGGCTTTCGCTCGGGCGATCGGACCACGCGGTGTCTCAGCGAGAAGGACCCGAGCAAGTTGCCGTGGAAGGAGCTCGGGGTCGACTACGTGCTCGAGTCGACGGGCATCTTTCTCGACCACGAAGGCGCGAGCAAGCACATCAGCGCCGGTGCCAGGCGTGTGCTGTTGTCGGCGCCCTCGAAGACCCCCGACACCGTGCCGACCCTCGCCTACAAGGTGAACCACGAGTTGTTCGACGCGACCAAGGACACGATCGTGTCGAACGCGTCGTGCACCACGAACTGCTTGGCGCCGATCGCCAAGGTCATCCACGACACCTTCGGTCTGGCCGAGGGCCTCATGACCACGGTGCACGCGGCCACGGCGACCCAGCTCACCCAAGACGGCCCCAGCAAGAAGGACTGGCGGGGCGGTCGCAATGCGTACACCAACATCATCCCGTCGAGCACCGGCGCCGCCAAGGCGGTGGGCCTGTGCATCCCGGCGCTGAAGGGCCGGCTCACCGGCATGTCGTTCCGGGTGCCGACCGCGAATGTCTCGGTCGTCGATCTCACCTTTCGCACCGAGAAGCCGACCAAGCTCGCCGACATCAACGCGGCGATGAAGGCCGCCTCCGAGGGCGCGATGAAGGGCGTGCTCGGCTACACCGAGGACGAGGTCGTGTCGTCGGACTTCATCTCCGACCCGCGGAGCAGCATCTTCGACGCGAAGGCGGGCATCGAGCTCAACGACCGCTTCTTCAAGGTCGTGTCCTGGTACGACAACGAGTGGGGCTACTCGGCCCGCTGCGTCGACATGCTCCGGTACTTCGCGAGCAAGGAAACCTGAGCGGCCCCCGCCGAGGGCATCGGTGCCGCCGCCGGGGCTATGCGCTGCCCCGGCGGGCGTCGGTGCGGGCCAGGATGCGGCCGTAGATCACCAGCGCGATGGCCGAGACGATCGCCACGCCGACGAACGCGTACCACAGGTAGTGCGCCTGGGCGTACGCCGCCGGCATGGGCGCGTCGCCGTGGAGCGCGGCGGCATGCTGCGCCTTGTCGGCGGCGGACAACGTCGTGGGATCCGGGCAGTAGCGCTGGAGCAAGAACCCCGAGGTGACGAAGCCCAGCAACGACGCGACGAACGAGTGCAGGTGCGAGAAGCCGAGGTACAGGCCTTCTTGGCCACGGGGCGCCTGCAGCGAGAAGTATTCGAGGTAGCGTGGGGAGATGAAGCTCTCGGCCAGCCCCTGGAAAGCGATGCCGACGACCATCATGAACGCGACCGGGCGCATGCCGGCGATGTCCTCGGTGCCGACGAAGTTGCCCGCCGCCATGCAGAACGCCGAGACCGGCATGATGAACATGCCGACCGTCATCGACGCGAGCGCGCTCTTGCCCCGCATCAACGTGGTGACAGCGCCCACAGTGAGCACGACCACGGCGGGGTTCACGTTGGCGTACCACGACGGCGCCGAATCCTCGCCGGCCAGCCGCAGCACGTACTTGGGCATGCTCGCGTACATCTGGTGCTGCACCATCCAGAAGCCGGTGATGATCACGATGAGCACGACCAGGCGGCCGCGCGAGAGCACGGCGACGAGCGCCGCGCGGGTCTCGGCCACGGTCTTGCCGCCGCCGTGCGAGGTGCGGCTGCGGAAGAACATCAGCACCAGTACGAACGCGAGCGCGGTCATGCCGGCGGCGTAGAGATTGAGCACCACCAGGCCCTCGTTGCCGAGTTGCTCGCGTAGGGGCTGCACGATGGTCTTGCCCGAGAACGCGCCGACATTGACCATCGCGTAGAAGATCGAGTACCCGCGCGCTCGGTTGGCGGCGGTGGTCTCGTGGGCGATGGTGCCCGTGATCACCGACTTGATGAACGAGCCGCCGATCATCACGACGAGCATCACGGGGAGGAACAGCCACTTGTGGCCGGTGTCCTGCAAGCCGGTGAACTCGACCTCGCGGCCGTAGGTGACCAGCCCCGCCGATTCCAGCAGCGTGGGCAGCAACCACATGCCGCCGTAGCCGACCGTCAACAGCGCGAAGGCCAGCAGCAGCGCGCGCCGGAAGCCCATGCGGTCGGCCCACGCGCCGCTGAACGTCGGCAGCAGATACAGCCCGGCGGAGAAGACCCCGGAGACCGAGGCGGCCTCGATGTCGGTGAAGCCGAGGATCCGCGACAGATACAGGGTGATCGCGACGAAGACGCCGTACCAAGCGCCGCGCTCGAGCAGCTCGACGAGGTTGGCGGTCCAGAACGCGCGGGAGTAGCCGGAGGTGCCGTCCGCCGGCGGAGGCGGGGTGTTCGCCATCGGCGGCACAGTAGCAGGCGATGTGTGCCGTCGCGAGCCTGCAGATCAGTGGTCGTCGATGTCGGGGCGGGGCCGGCGACGGAGTCCCCTCGCCCGTCGGTGTCGCGAGCCTGCAGATCAGTGGCCGTCGATGTGGGTGTCGATGTCGGGGTCGAGATCGGTGTCGGGGTCGAGATCGGTGTCGGGGTCGCCGTCGATGTCGGGGTCGAGATCGGGGTCGAGATCGATTCGGCTGCCTTCGTCCGCTTCGGGCGCGGACACGTCGCCGGGGCACGGGCGCACGAGCGTGCCCGGGATCACGAATGGCCGCGCGACCCATCCGTTGGCGCTGGGCAGCCACAGGGCGCTGTCGCCGACCAGCGCGACCAGTACGTCGCCGTGGAGCACCGCACCCAGCTGGCCCTGCGCGGGGACACCCGTGGCGCTCCACGCATCGGCATGGGCCCGCACCGGTGCCGCCTCGAGGGGGCCGTCGCACACCGGCGGCTCCCACCGCAGGTCGCGGGGCAAGCCCTGCGCCACGAGTCCGACGGGTGCCCACGGTCCCGGACCGCAGTCGAGCAGGGGCCAGCGGACGCCGATGGTGTGGCCGCCGGTGTTCAAGGCGGTGACCACGGCGGTGTCGCGCCGCGCCGCGCACGGGCCATTGGGTCCGAGCAGCACGACGACATCGGCGGCGACGCCCAGGCCACGATCGTCGAGTACGTCCTCGTCGATCGGCGCGCGCTCGCCGGCCGCGGGCACGTGCACGCCGAAGGCGGCCCTGCGGATCCGCACCAACAGGCGGGCGTTGTGCTCGTCACCGCCGGTGATCACGGCGGCGACCCACGCGACCTCGTCGATCTGCGCCATCGGATCGTGGATGAGTTCGCTGCGCGCGTCGTGGATTCCGACGAGCAGCGCGTCGCCGAGGACGTCGACGGTGGGTCTCGCCTGCTGGGGGATGGTCGAGATCCGGGGGCCGCGGCGGCGGGCCCGGTCGCGGCGCTGCGTCGCGGTGCGCTCGGCCGTACCCTTGATGGCGGCGGTGCCCGCGGCCTTGGCGGCCTGGCGGCCCAACATCCCGCAGCCGCCGGCGCCGCCGAGGCCCAGAGCGATCGGCGTGCAGCACAGCGTCGCCGCGAGCACGCACCGCGCGAAGCTCCGTGCACCGCGGGTTGTTCGTGCACCGCGTCTGGTGGGCGGCGTCATCGGCCGACCCCGTCGGCGGTGCGCCGCGTGATCTCGACGAGCCACGGTTCGACCGGCAGGCCGTTGTCGGTGGCCACCGTCCGTGCCGCGCGCGCGAGCTCGACCGCCCGTGCCCGGGACGTCGGGTCGAACGACAGCCAACGCGCCCACAGCACGGCGGCTTCGAGCCAGCGGGTCGCCGCATCGCGACGCACCGCCGGCGCTGCGTCCTTGGCGATGGCCCGCCAGGTGGCGTCGTGGATCTCGAAGGCCTGCCGCAGCGGCTCCGCGGCGTCGCGATCGCGGCCCACCGCCAGCAAAGTGCGGCCCTCGTCGAGCAGCGTCGCCGCGCGCAGCCCCGGGTCGTCGTCGCCGGCCTCGACCGACTGCAGCGCGCGTCGGTTGTACTCGAGCGCACCGGCAGCATCGCCGTGCTCGCGCAGTCGCGTGGCGATCGCGAGCATCGTCATCGTCGTCGTGCGCGCGATCGGGCCGTGGGCGGCCGAGATGATCGCGAGGGCCTGGTCCCACGATGCGCGGGCGTCTTGGGCCTCGTGCTGTCCGGCGCGCAGATCACCGATGCGCAGCAGCACGTCGGCGAGCGCCGGGTGCTGCGGTCCCAGGCGGTCGCGGATGCTGTCGTGGGCGCGCCGCAGGTAGCCCAGGCCGGCCTCGGCGTCGCCCTGGCGGGCCATTAGCTCGCCGATGCGCGTCATCACCTCGGCGCGGATCCACGGGCGATCGCCGCTGCGCTCGAGGGCCCCGAGCGCGGCGTGGTAGTGCAGCAGGGCGTCGGCTGGCTTGCCCGCCGACACGGCGACCTCGGCGTTGGCGACTGCGATGCTCCAACGCTCGCCGTCGAAGCGCGAACGATCGATCACCGCGTGTGCGTGCTCGAGCACGCTCCTCGCCTCGACGTCGTGGCCCGGGGTCGCGGCGAGGGTGCGGGCCAGCTCGATCCACGACAGCGCGAGCAGGCGATCGAGACCGTGGCGGTTGGCCTCGACCGTGGCCTCGCGCAGCACGGTCTCGGCCTCGGTGCCGTGGCCCCGCGCGCGCAGGGCCGCGCCGCGCAGCCGTAGCACCGAGACCTTCAAGCCCGGGTGCTCGAAGACCTCGTCGGGGACGTCGGCGACCACCGCGCCCGCGGCCGTGGGGCTGCCCAGGTGCAGCAGCGCCCAGCCCCGGTCGACGCGCAGGCGCAGATCATCCAGCTGCTCGTCGTCGGCCTCGATGCCACGGCGCATCGCCGCGAGCCCCATGGCGCCGGTGCACATGCGCATCGACGTCAGGGCCTCGGCCGCCAGCGGTGCACGATCGAGCTGGATGCGCGATGCGCCGCCGAGCACCGCCAGCAGCGAACGCAGCTCGCCTTGGCGCATGTCCAGACACGCCCGCCGGTCGGCGTAGACCTCTTCGAACTCGGCGCCCTGGGTCCGCCGCGTCTCGCAGGCGGCGACCTGTTGCTCGACCCAGGTGTCGGTCCACGCGTCGATGATGTCGGCGGTGGCGGCGAAGGTCTGCGCGGCATGGGGCGCACCGGTGGCCACGAACGTCTGCTCGAGCTCGGCGCGCCGCGCCTGATCCCACACGCCATCGAACGCCGCATCGCTAGGCGCGCACGCCGACGCCGAGCGTTGGGCCTGCCACACGGCGACACCGGCGATCGCCGAGAGCACCGTGAGCGCGGCAAGCCCACGCTGCCAGCGGCGGCGTCGCGCCGCCGGATCACGGTCGAGCTCGCGGACGAGCTGCTCCATCGACGGCCAACGGTCGCCAGGCTCGATGGCGAGGCCGCGCAGCACCACGCGCCGCAGCCACGTGGGGACCCGCGACTCGGGCGGTGCCGGTCGCGGCTGCCCGTGCACGTACTCGGCGGCGAGCCCCTCGCGGTCGGTGGCGACGAAGGGGCGCTCGCCGTAGAGCGTCTCGTACAGCGCGACGCACATCGAGAACTGATCGCTCTTGCGATCGGCAGGCGTGCCAGCCAGCACCTCGGGCGCAACGTACTCGAGCGTACCGACCAGCGCGCCCGAGACCACGTCGCGACCCAGCCCGAGCGACTCGCGCAGCGGCGCGAGGTCGTCGTCGATCGCCGCGCGCGCCTCGGCGTCGATCGGCTCGTCGAGCGCGGCGGCGAGACCGAAATCGGCGACGCGGACCTGTCCGCCCTCGCCGATCACGATGCGATCGGGCGACACATCGCGATGCAGCACCGAGCCTGCGTGGGCCGCCGCGAGGCCGCGGCCGACCTCACGGAAGATCCGCAGGACCTCGCGCCACGGAAACGGATCGTCGCGGGCCTCGATCCACGCCCGCAGCGCGATGCCCTCGACGAACTCGGTCGCGAGGTAGACGCCGCCGGTCCACATCCCGACGTCGAGCACCGCGACGACGCAGGGGTGCGAGACGCGGGCGATCGCGGCGAGCGACTCGACCAACCGCGCCTGAGCGGACGCTGCGCCGAGCTCGGCCGGCGAGGCGATGAGCCGCAGGGTGACGCGCCGGTTGCGGCGGGCGTCGTACGCGACGTAGATCGGCCCGACCTCGTCGACGCCGTGGGGGCCGAGCAGGACGTGGCCGGCGATCGTGGTCCCGCGCACGAGATCATGGATGTCGAGCGCCTCGGGCAACTCGAGGGTGACCTCGTCCGCGGTGCCCGAGGTGGTGCCCAGCTTGGTGCCCACGGCGGTGCCCAGGTTGACGCCCAGGTTGACGCCCAGGTTGGTGCCCGGCTTGGTGCCCGGCGCGGTGCCCGGCGCGGTGCCCGGGATGGTCTCGAACTCGGCGGGGCGCAGCATCAAGGTACCGCCGCTGATCGTCCGCACGACGACCATCGCAGGCGCATCGGCGTCTGCCGCGGGCGCATCGGCCCTGGGGGGCTGCGTATCGGCAGCGTCGGCGTCGCCTGCGGCAGCGCCGTCGGTCGTGCCGTCTGCCGGGTGTCCGGTCTCCCGGTCACCGTCGTCGTCGACCGCCATCGGCCGGACTATAGCCCACTTGGGGGAGCCCACTTGGGGGAGCCCACTTGGGGGGAGCCCACTCGTGGAGCTCGCTCGGGGCAGACCCCGAACGCGGGATCAGTCCGCGCGCTCGACATCGACGCGCGCGTCGTTGAACGTCGCGCCGCCGCCGAGATCGGCGAGTGCGTCGGAGCACAATGCGTTCGCGGTGGCGCCGTTCTCGGTGTGGTGCGACCACAGGCCCTTGGCCAGGCTCACCACGCCCGGGCGCAGATCAGGGTCGATGGCGAGGAGGCAGCGCACCTCGCCCAGCGCGTTGAACACCCGGATGCGCGCCCCCGTGGCGAGGTTGCGCCGCGCCGCATCGTCCGGGTGCATGTGCAGCGCAGCCGGCCGGCGATCGAGCTGACCGAAGGTCGAGCTGATCTGGCGGGCGAGCGCAGGCGACACGAGCGCGAGCGGGTACGCGACGGTCGCCGGATCCTCGCGGTAGGCGTACAGCCCGCCCGGGGCCTCGCCGTCGAGCGCGGCGGGCACGAGGTGGATCCTGCCGTCCGGTGTCTGCGGGAAGATGTCGACGAATTGCACGCGGCCGTCGGGGAACAGCGCGATGTCATCCTGCGCGAGCGAGCGCGCCGTGGCCTCGGGCAGGTCGCTCGCGGCGACGATCGTGCGCGCCAGGGCGTCGGCGCCGGCGGGATCGTCGGGGCGCGCCACGCCCAGGCGCGTGCACAGCTCGCTGAACACCGCGTCGTTGGATCGCGCGCGTCCAAGGGGGCGCACCGCCGGCCGCGCGCGCGTGATGGTCATCGCGCCGTAGCCACTGCGCAGCTCGTCGTGCTCGAGGAACGTGGTCGCCGGCAGCACGACGTCGGCGAAGCGCGCCGTGTCGGTCATCACCGCGTCGAAGACGACGGTGAACAGATCGGTACGCGCGAGGCCGCGCCGCATCGCGTTCTGGTCGGGCAGCGTCGCCAGGGGGTTGGCGTTGTACACGAACAGCGCGAACACGCCGCCGGCCGCACCGGCCTCGAGCACGCGGCCGACCTGGTTCATGTTCACCGCGCGCGTGGTTGACGGCGGCTCGGCAACGCCGGCCGCCTCGTCGAGTTCGAGGGCGCGGCCGTTGCTCATCGTGTAGCCACCGGCGCGCACGCCGAACTTGCCGGCGACTGCGGGCAGCGCCAAGATCGCCGCCGTCGCCGAGCCGCCGCTGCGCGAGCGCTCGGGGCCCCAGCCGCACCGGATCGCCGCCGGCGTGGCGTCGGCGTAGCGCTCGGCCACCGCCCCCAGATCGCGCGCGGCGATCTCGGCGACGCGCGCCGCTCGATCGATGGTCCATGGCCACGCCCGCTCGCGGAACGCCTCGACGCCGGTGGCGTGGCGCGCGAGGAAGTCGAGGTCGGCGCGGCCGTTGTCGAACAGCCACCGCGCGATCGCGAGGGCGACCGGCAGATCGGTACCGGGGCGGATCGCGAGGTGGACGTCGGCGATCTTGGCGAGCGGCGTGCGCCGCGGATCGATCACGACCAGGCCCGCGCCCCGCGCCCGCGCCCGCTGCAGCGGCGGGATGAGGTGGATGCCCGTCGCCGATGGATTGCAGCCCCAGACCACCGTGAGCGCGGCGTGCTCGTAGTCGCCCAGGGCGATGCCGGGCATCTTGCCGTACAGGCCCATCGCCGCGCGGCTGCTCGGCGCGGCGCAGACCGTGCGCAGCAGTCGGCTGGCGCCGAGCCGACGGAACAACCGTGCGTCGGCGCCGTCGTGCGAGAGCGCGCCGTTGCTGCCGCCGTAACACACCGGCAAGATCGCCTCGCCGCCGTGCTCGCGCCGGATGTCGGCCAACCGGGACGCGACCTGCTGCAGCGCGACCTCCCACGACACCTTGGCGAAGCTGCCCGAGCCCTTGGGGCCGGTGCGGACGAGCGGGTCCGACAGCCGCTCGTCGCAATCGAGGTGACGGGCGAAGTTGCGGACCTTGGCGCAGATGAAGCCTGCGGTCAGCGGGTTGCGGCGATCACCGTCGATGCGGACCACCCGATCGCCGTCGACGGTGACCGCGAGCGTGCAGCCATCGGGGCAGTCGAGCGGGCACGCGCTGGGACGGACCTCGACCATCGCCCCAGGCTCTGCGTCATCGGCGGGCGGCGCGGCGCAGCGTCAGCACCTCGACGCCGCTGCTCGTCACCAGCACGGTGTGCTCGGCCTGCGCCGACAGGCCGCCATCGCGCGTGATCGCCGTCCAGCCATCGTCGAGGATCTCGCACTGCGAGGTGCCCTCGTTGATCATCGGCTCGATCGTGAACGTCATGCCCTCGCGCATGCGCATGCCGGTACCGCGGCGACCGACGTGCGAGATCTGCGGGGCGGTGTGGAACTCGCGGCCGATGCCGTGGCCGCAGAACGCCTCGACCACGCCATAGCCGTGCTTGCGGCCGGCGAATTCGGCGATCGCCGCGCCGATGTCGCCGACGCGCTTGTCGGGCCCGACCTCCTGGATCCCCAGCCACAGCGCCTGTCGCGTCACGTCGATGAGCGTGGTCGCAACGGCGGTGGCCTCGCCCACGCAGAACATCTCCGAGGTGTCGCCGTGGTAGCCATCGACGATGGTCGTGATGTCGATGTTGATGATGTCGCCCGCGGCGAGGACGCGTTCGCCAGGGATGCCGTGGCACACGACCTCGTTGATCGAGGTGCAGATGGACTTGGGGAAGCCCTTGTAGTTGAGCGGCGCCGGATAGGCGCCGTTGCGGACGATGAACTCGTGGCACAGCCGATCGAGCTCGAGGGTGGTCACCCCAGGCACGACGTGGGGTTCGATCATGTCGAGCACATCGGCGGCGAGCTGGCAGCTCCGTCGCATCTTCTCGATCTCGGGCTTGGACTTGATGTCGATGGCCACGGTTGGTGCTGCGCGCCGGGCGCGTCCGTCCGCGGAGTCTAGCAGGTCCGGCTGCCCGACGCGGTGGCACCCCAGCGGCGGCTGTGCCAGGCTGCGAGCCGCGATGGCGAACGGTGCGGAGCACGCGGAGCGCACGGCGATCGGCGTGTTCGATGAACTCGCCCGCCGCACCTTCGTCATCGTCAGCGGCAAGGGCGGTGTGGGTCGCACGACCGTCGCGGCGCTGTGTGGTCTGGCGCTCGCCGATCGCGGCCGTCGCGTGCTCGTGGCCACCACCGGCCACGACGATCGGTTGGCGTGGATGCTCGGCGCGCCCGCGCTCACCGACGAACCCACGCTGGTCGAGCCCGGGCTGTCGATCCAGCGGCTGTCGGCGCCGGCGTGCGTCCGCGAATACGGGGCGCTGGTGCTGCGGAGCTCGCGGTTGTCGTCGGCCGTGTTCGACAACGGCGTGGTGTCGCGGCTGATGCGGGCCATCCCCGGTCTCGACGATTTCTCGGTCGTCGGCAAGGCGTGGCACGACGCGTTCCGCAGTGGCGCCTACGACACCGTCGTGTTCGATGGCCCGGCCACCGGACACCTGCTGTACACGCTCGGCGTGCCGCGGGCGATCCGTCAGACCATCGCCCCCGGCCCGCTCACGCGCGAGGCCGAGCTCATGTGCGCGCACTTCGAGGACCGCTCGCGCACCGCGGCGCTCTTGGTGGGCCTGCCCGAGCGCTGGCCGCTCACCGAGCTCGACGAGCTCGGTGTCGGGCTGTCGGATCAGGTGGGCATCGGTCTGGCGGCGGTGGTGGTCAACGGGCTGTGGCCCGCCGACGCCGTGGGACCGCTCGCACCGGGCACCGATGAAGCGCCGCGCGCCGTCGTCGACGCGGTGTCGCGCGTGTGCGCGATCGGCCAACGGCAGGATCGCGAGATCGCAGCGTGGGCGGCCGCAGGCACCGCACGGCGGACGACGCTGACGCTGCCCTGGCGCTTCGAGGGCATCGGCGACGAGGCGGCGCTGCGGGGCCTGCTCGCGGCGGCCACGGGCCCGCGGAACTATCGCGAGGATGCGGACGTCACGATATCCGGGGCCGACTCGGAGGTCGGCACGTGAGGCTCGAGCTCCAGCAGCACCTGGCCGGCATCCACCGTGGCGCCGGCCTCGACCAGCACGCGCGCCACACGACAGGCGTGCGTGGTGCGGACCTCGTTCTCCATCTTCATCGCTTCGACGATCACCGCGGGCGTGTCGGCCTGGACGACGTCACCCTCGGCAACGAGCACGCGGACGATCCTGCCTGGCATCGGCGAGGCGATCGTGCGCCCGGCCGCCGTGCCGTTGCGGGCACCGCCGAGATCGGCGAGGGCCGCCTGTTGCGCCGTCATCACCTGGATCGCGTGGGCGATGCCACCCTCGGCGGCGTCGCGCGGATCGGATCCGGGCGCCACGGTGACCAGGCGCTGGGTGCCATCGGCGGCGCGCACGGCGATGCGGCCCGAGGCGCCGTGCACGACGTCGAACGCGACGCCGTCGACGCGCACGCGGCCACGCGCATCGACCTCGACCTCATGATCGCGCGCGTCGACGCGCACGCGGAAACGCTGGACCACGGTCACGCCGACGAAGCTACGCCATGACGAAAGGCCCGTCCACGCCCGCGCCCCGCCGCGACGTTTCGTCGAGCGCCGATCGTGCCCGACTCGATCGGGAGCGGCGCGATCGGGTGGGACTCGATCTGGCGCCGACCCGCCGCGTCGAACTCGTCGTCGGCCCCGGCGGTGTCGGCAAGACCACGGTCGCAGCCGCGCTCGCGCTGCGGGCGGCGGTGGCGGGGCGAAGGACGGCGGTGGTCACCATCGATCCCTCGCGTCGACTCGCCCAGGCCCTGGGCATCGATCGCGTGCGGGCGTCGGGCCAGGCCGTCGCCGGCGTCCCGGTACCGGTGGAGTACGGTGGGGCGACGCTCGAGTGCCTGGTGCTCGACACCCAGCACACGTTCGACTCGATCGTCCGCGCGCACTCACCGTCCGTCGCCGCGGCCGAGGCGATGCTCGCCAACCCGATCTACCGCGCGATGGTGCGCTACCTCGGCGGCGCCCTCGAGTACGCCGCGACGGCGCAGGTGCACATGCTCGCCGCCGAGGGCCGGCACGATCTCATCGTCCTCGACACTCCGCCGACCGCGAACGCGATGGAGTTCCTCGAGGCGCCCGCGCAGATCGCCGAGGTCGCGAGCAATCCGGCGGCGAAGTTCCTGTCGCAGTCGGGGCGGTTGGGCATGCGGTTCCTCGGGCTCGGCAGTGGGCTGATGCTCAAGGCGCTCGAGGCGGTCGGCGGCGGGGCGTTCATCGGCGATCTGGGCCGGTTCCTCCGCGACTTCGGCCAGGTGCTCGAGGAATTCCAGCGCCGCGCGGGGGCGCTGGCTGGCCTGCTCACCTCGCCGAGCACCGGCGTGGTGCTGACCACCGCCGCCACCGATTTCAGCGTGCGCGAGGCGATCGACTTCCTCGCGGTGTTGTCCGAGCGGGGGCTGCGGATCGACGGCGTGATCCTCAACCGCTTCGACGTCGCGCCGCCGGCCTGGCCGGGGGACGCCGTGATGCTGGCGGCGCTCGGCGATGCTGCGCAGGTGCGACGCGCTGCGGTGCTGCGCGATGATCTGGCGCGGCAGGCCGAGTCGGCGTCGCGCGGCGCGGCCCTCCTCCGCTCGCGGTGGCCGATGTCGCCGGTGTGCACGGTACCGCGGATGGATCCGCCGCCGACGAGCCTCGCCGAGCTGCACGACCTGGCCGTCGCGATCTGGCCCGACGTCCGCCGCTGAGCCTGTCCGCGGGCTGGGCCGCTCGGCGCCCTCAGCCGCGCGCGAGCCAGTCGGCCAAGGCGGCCTCGAACAGATCGAGCTCGGCGGTCGTGCCGACGCTCGCGCGCACGCAGCCGGCGAGGCGCGGCAGGTGGCCGACGTCCTTCACGAGGATCCCGGCTTCGGCGAGGGCGTCGACCAACGACCGCGCCGTTTGGGGCGTCGGCAAGCGCGCCAGCACCAGGTTGGCCGCCGAGTCGAACACATGGCTGCCGGGGATGCGCCCGAGCAGCGCTGCGAGTCGTGCGCGGTTGTCGATCGCGCGCCCGATCATCGCCGCCTGGGCGTCGGCGAAGCGGGTGAGCACGGCGTGGGCCACCGCGATGGACGTCTGCGAGATGTTGTACGGGTGGCGCACCTTGTCGAGGGCTTGGGCGAGGCGCGGATCGGCGATGGCATACCCGATGCGCAGCGCGGCCAGCCCGACCTTCGACAGCGTGTGCATGTGCACCACGTTGTCGCCGGTCACGACGTCCCACAACGACTCGCCCGGTGCGTAGGCGACGTACGCCTCGTCGATCACGCACACCGTACGCGGGTGGCGACGCACCAGGCGCGCGATGACATCGCGATCCCACAGCGTGCCGGTGGGATTGTTGGGCCGGGCGAAAAAGGCGATGGTAGCCCCTGTCAGCGCCCGATCGAGGCCGTCTTCGTCGAGGTGCAGATCGTCGTCGAGCAGGACCTCGCGGATCTCGTAGTCGAGCACCCGCGCGGTGTGGGCGTACATCACGAAGGTCGGCGTCGGCGTCACCAACACCGGGTGCGCCGCGCCGCCGAGCGCCACCAGCAGCAGCGAGATGACCTCGTCGCTGCCGTTGCCCAGGACGATGCGGTCGACGGCGCAGCCGTGGTGGGCGGCGAGGAACTCGCGGAGCTCGCGGCCCGAGGTGTCGGGGTAGCGGCCGAGTTCGACGTTGCGCACGACGTCTCCCAGCGCTGCCATCACGTCGTCCGGCCACGGCTCGGGGTTCTCGTTGGCGTGCATGCGGGCGCGCGCGTGGGCGCGGGGCACGTCATAGACCGAGAGCGACGCGAGGCTCGGGCGCACGCTGGCGAGCCACGGCGGCGCGCCGCTCACCCGGCACCGCCGACGTCACCGCCGTCGTCCAGTCGCAGGGCCACGGCGCGGGCGTGGCCCTCGAGACCCTCGGCGCGTGCGAGCGTCATGATCGCGTCGGCCTGGGCCCGCAGCCCCGCCGGCAGCAGGCGCAACACGCTGGTGTACTTGATGAAGTCCCACACGCCCACGGGCGATCCGAAACGCGCCGCGCCGGCGGTGGGCAGCACGTGGCTCGGACCGGCGGTGTAGTCGCCCGCGGCCTCGGGTGTGTGGGGACCGACGAAGATCGCGCCCGCGGTGCGCAACGCATCGACCAGCGCCTCGGGGTTGGTCACGAGCAGCTCGAGGTGTTCGGGCGCGTAGGCATTGGCGGCTTCGACCATCTGCGCCCGGTCGCGCACCAGCACCGCGGCGCCGTGATCGCGCAGCGACGCCACCGCGATCGCGGCCCGCGGCAGATCGGCGAGTTGCGTGCGCAACGCGGCGTCGACCGCTTCGACGATCGCCGGCGAATCCGTCACGAGCACTGCGCACGCCAGCGGGTCGTGCTCGGCTTGACTGATCAGATCGGCGGCGACCAACGTGGGCGACGCGTGCTCGTCGGCGAGGATCAGGATCTCGCTGGGGCCGGCGATGCCGTCGATGTCGCACACGCCGTAGACGTGGCGCTTGGCCGCCGTCACCCAGGCATTGCCGGGGCCGACGATCTTGTCGACGCGGCCGATGGACTCGGTGCCGAACGCCGCCGCGGCGATAGCCTGGGCGCCACCGATGCAGTAGATGTGATCGACGCCCGCGAGCTCGGCGGCGAGTACGACCACGTCGGCCGGACGCGGGGTGAACAGGCACACCTCGTCGACGCCCGCGACCTTGGCCACCACAGCGGTCATCAGCACCGACGACGGATAGGCGGCGGTGCCCCCCGGCGCGTAGACGGCGACGCGACGCAGCGGCGTCGGCCGGCTGTGCATGGCGCCGTGGGCGTCGTCGAGGCCGGTCGCCTGCGGCACCTGGGTGCGGTGGAACGCGGCGATGCGGGCGGTCGCGAGCTCGAGCGCGGCGCGGACGTCGGGCGTCACGCGGGCACATGCGGCCCGGCGCGTGGCAGCGTCGAGCTCGAACTGACCGGGCGCGACGCGTCGCTGCTCGACGCGCCACGTGATCGCGGCGACGGCTGCGTCGCCGCCTTCGCGCACCTGCTCGACGATGGCGCGGGCGTCGGAATCGGCCGGGCCCGACAGGCCGGCCTGCCGACCACAGCGCTCGCGCCAGGTCCGCCGATCGTTGCCATCGTCGCTCGCGTCGCCGTGCCTGAGGTCGATTCGGGGGAGCGCGACGAAAGCGTCGGTCATGCTCGGCGAAGCTAACACCGTTCTGCGCTGAGATTCTGCTAGCGTGCTGCGCGATGGGGCGTGGCGTCGACGCGGGGAGCACACGGCGTGTGGTGGCACCGGCCGTGCTCGTCGCGTGGCTGCTCGCCGGCTGCGGCGACGCGCCGGGCGAGATGGCGCCGGCGATGAAGGACAAGGAGCCCACCGGCGTGGATCAGCTGGCGACCAGCTCGGGCGACGACGGCGCACCTGCGGTGCCGGGCGACGCGTGCGACTCGGCGCCCGTGGTGGTGGCGGGCGCACTGACCGTGTCGCTGAAAGGCGCCACCGCCGAGCTCGAAGGCGGCGACGTCGACGGCCTGACCTGCACCTTCGACGGTCCGGACACGTTCTTCCGCCACGTCGTCGGCCGGCGCGCCGACGTCCGCATCACCGCCCGCGGCGCCGGTTTCACGCCGACCGTGGCGATCCTCGGGTCTGGCTGCGCCGACGCGTTCGCCTGTGCGAAGGGCCTGCCCGCGGCGATGCTCGACGTCGCGGCCGGCACCGAGCTGGTGTTCGCGATCGGCATCGGTGCCGACGAGCCTGTCCTCGCCACCGCGGGGCTCGAGGACGACCTCGCGGTCAGCGTCGAACTCGAGCTCCGCGAGGTGATCGCTGCTGGCGACACCTGCGGCCTGCTCGGGCAGGGACGCTGCGAAACCGGCAGCGCGTGCCTGCCCGACGAAGACGGCGGCTCGCGCTGCACGTCCGTCGACGGCGACACCTGCAGCACGGCGACGCCCGTCGAGATCGCGCTCGGCTCGACGCTCGTCGCCGTGGATCCTTCGCGGCCCTACGGCGATGCCCACCAGCACCCCTGCACCGGGGCGCGGCGGCGAGAGGTCGTGATGCGCGTGCAGTGGCCGGCGACCGCGGCGACGCTGACGGTCTCGACGCTCGCGCCCGACGTCGGCCTCGCCGTGCGTGGCCCCGGTTGCGCCGCGACCGAGGCGCTCGGGTGCGCACAGCCGGGGCCATCAGGTGCGTCGGTCTCGCTCGACACGAGCGGTGCGGGCAGCGCCTTCGTGTTCGTCGAGCTGCCCGTCGACGATCTCGACGACGACACCAGTGAGCTAGGTCCCTTCGAGGTCGCGCTCGCGCTCGCACCGTGAGGAGCCCCCGCGCTGCTCGTCGGCGCCCGTGCATACATCTGCGCCGGAGGTTGATCCGCCGCACGCGCGCTGCCATGCTCCGGCCCTTCTCCCGCCCTGAAAGGCAGCTCCGCATGGCACGTCGACTTTTCACCAGCGAGTCCGTCACCGAAGGCCACCCCGACAAGATTTGCGACAAGATCAGTGACTCGATCCTCGACGCGATCATCGCCCAGGATCCCCGCTGTCGCGTCGCCTGCGAGACCCTGGTGAAGACCGGCTACGTCAACGTCGCCGGCGAGGTCACGACCAGCACGTACGTCGACATTCCGTCGATCGTGCGCAAGACCATCCGCGAGATCGGCTACACGAGCTCGGCGATGGGCTTCGACGCCGACAGCTGCGGCGTGCTCGTCGCGCTCGAGGCCCAGAGCCCGGACATCGCGCTCGGCGTCGACGGCAAGGGGCTCCACGGCTCGGAGCAGGGCGCTGGCGACCAGGGCATGATGTTCGGTTACGCATGCACCGAGACGCCCGAGCTGATGCCGCTGCCGATCAGCCTCGCGCACAAGCTCGCCCGTCGCCTCACGTACGTCCGCCGCCGCGAGCACGAGAGCTTCCTGCGCCCAGACGGCAAGAGCCAGGTGACGGTCGAGTACGAGGGGCAACGCCCCAAGCGCATCGACGCCGTCGTGGTGTCGACGCAGCACAGCGACGACGTCACCCACGCGACCCTCAAGGAATTCATCATGGAGGAGGTCATCAAGCCGACCCTCCCCGCTGCGCTCCTCGACGCCCACACGAACTACTTCGTGAACCCAACCGGGCGCTTCGTCATCGGCGGGCCCATGGGCGACTCCGGACTCACCGGTCGCAAG
Source organism: Nannocystales bacterium (assembly GCA_038325765.1). GTDB lineage: Bacteria > Myxococcota_A > Polyangia > Nannocystales > Nannocystaceae > Xiheibacterium. Next base: position 1,874 of record JBBQJI010000091.1, on the reverse strand, counting down.
ATCATCGTCGACACCTACGGCGGCATGGGTCGTCACGGCGGCGGTGCGTTCTCCGGCAAGGATCCGTCGAAGGTCGATCGATCGGCGGCGTACGCCGCCCGGTGGGTCGCCAAGAACGTGGTCGCCTCGGGAGCGGCCACCCGATGCGAGGTGCAGGTCGCCTACGCCATCGGCGTCGCCCATCCGGTGTCGATCATGGTCGAGACCTTCGGCACCGAGACGGTGGCCAACCAGCGCATCGTCGAGGCCGTGTCCCAGGTTTTCGATCTGCGCCCGGCGGCGATCCTCCGCGATCTCGACCTGCGGCGTCCGATCTACAAGCGCACCGCCGCCTACGGCCACTTCGGCCGGCCCGCCGTCGACGGGGGCTTCACCTGGGAGCGGCTCGATCGGGTCGACCAGCTCACGTCGGCCCTCGGGCTCTGAGCGGTCGGCGGTCCTGACCCTTCCCTTTCCGCCGTCGCCCACTCCGGCGCCACCCCCGGCGCCGGCGGCCGACGCGCCCGGTCGATCCGATCCGACCGATCCGACGGATCCACTCGCGTCGGCGCGGGTCGTCCGGGTGCTTCCCGATCAGCCGGCCATCGACAAGACGTTCGACTACCGGGTTCCCGAGGCGATGGCGCGCGACGTCCGCGTCGGCACCATGGTGCGGGTCGCCCTGCACGGGCGCCGCGTCGGCGGCTGGGTCGTGGCCGATGACGTCGAGCCGCCCCCGGGCGTGGCGCTGCGCCCCCTGGCCAAGATCACCGGGTGGGGTCCCGCGGCCGACCTGATCGATCTGGCCGACTGGGCGTCGTGGCGGTGGAGCGGGCGACCGGCCCAGTTCCTGCGGACGGCGTCACCCGAGCACGCGGTACGGCAGGGGCCGCGTCCGACCCAGACTCCGGCGCCCGTGCACCTGCCGGCCGACGAGCTGGTGGCCGAGGCGTTCAGCCTCGAGCGAGCCGTGCTGCGCCTGCCCCCTGGGACCGACACCTACGACGTGGCTCTGGCCGCCGCCGCCCGGGGCAACGCGCTGATCCTGGTGCCGTCGCTGACGGGGGCGCGGTACCTCGGGCTACGCCTGCGCCGGGCCGGGCTCACGGTGGCGGTCATGCCCCGTGACTGGGCGCTGGCGTCGACCGGCGCCACGGTGGTCGGCGCTCGGGCGGCGGCCTGGGCCCCCGTGCGCGACCTGGCTGCGGTCGTGGTGCTCGACGAGCACGACGAAGGTTGGCAGCAGGAGCAGGCCCCGACCTGGCACGCCCGTGACGTGGCGGCCGAGCGGGCCCGTCGAGCCGGCGTGCCGTGCGTGCTCGTGTCGCCCGCGCCGACGCTCGAGGCCCTCGCCTGGGGTCAGCTCGTGGCACCGTCGCGGGCGGTCGAGCGCGACGGGTGGCCGATCGTCGACGTCATCGACCGGAGGGACGAGGACACGGTCCGCGCCGGCCTGTTCTCCGAACGACTGGTCACGACCCTGCGGAGCGGCCAGCGCGTGCTGTGCGTGCTCAACCGCAAGGGCCGGGCTCGCCTGCTGGCCTGCACCACCTGCGGCGACATGGCTCGCTGTGAGCGCTGCGACTCGTCGGTGGTGCTCGACGACGACGGCGGGTTCGAATGTCGCCGCTGCGATGCTCGACGGCCCCCGGTGTGCCTGTCGTGCGGGGGGCGCACGTTCAAGAACCTGCGCGCCGGCGTCACCCGCGTGCGTGAGGAGCTCGAAGCCCTGGCCCGGACGCCGGTCGTCGAGGTCACCGGCGAGACCCGGTCGGACGACCTGCCCGACGCCAAGGTCTTCGTCGGCACCGAGGCCGTGCTCCACCAGGTCCCGGGAGCCGACGTGGTGGTGTTCCTCGACTTCGACCAGGAGCTCCTCGCTCCCCGCTATCGCG
>JBBQJI010000090.1:0-19223 GCA_038325765.1 Nannocystales bacterium | reverse complement strand
TGGGGCGTGTCGGTCATCCGGGCGTCCTTCGGTTTTGGCCAATGGGCGCGTCTGCCAGCGCCAAGTCAAGCCTCTCAGCGATGCGACCAGTCGTCAGGGTTGGCGCTGTCGCCGGGCGACAGGCCCAGAATATCGCCCTCGGTCGAACAGCCCAGTCCCAGAACCGTCCGGTTGGCATAGCTGAAATAGGCCGTAACCTGATTGATCTCAAGGATTTCTCCGTCCGAATACCCCGCCGCGCGCAACGCGCCCACATCCGCCGCCACCATTGCGCCCGGTGTTTCGGTCAGCTTGCGCGCATACCCCATCGCCATCTGCTGCGCCGCCGTCAACGGTGCATTGCCCGGCACCCGCGCCTCGATCGCCGCGCGGATCGCCAGCCCCCTCGCCGGATCGCCCAGCAACCGCTGCAACCCCTCAAAGTGATGCTCCACACAATAGGCGCAGGCGTTCAGCGACGACACCCAGACGCCCAGCACCTCCAGAAACCACTTCGGCACCGTGTTGCCCGCATGGTGCAGCGTGTATTTGTACAGCGCCATGTGCCCCTCCATCGTGTGGGGGCGCAGGCTGTGCATCATCATGATGTTGTCCACATTGTCGCCGGGGCCTTTGACCCGGTCATACAACTGGCGCAAACGGCCCGAGGATTGGTCATAGGGCACGGTGTCGATCCACGGCATGGGCAGTCCTTTGCGAAATGCGGCAGGCCCCAACCAGCCATCCCGCAGCCCGGCCGTCAACCCACTGCCCGGTTTCAGCCCCACCGCGCAAGGCGCAGCGCGCAAAACTGCCGGGGCAGAGCATATTGGCTTGCTGATGCCGGAACGGGAACAGCGCCGAGAACGGCAGCTCCGACAGCAGGTAGCCGCCGATCGCGACGTGCGGATAATAGAAGATGCCGAGCAGGCCGACGGCGTGGGGCACCCAGCGTGTGCTGGACAGCGACAGGGCGACGCGATGGGCCGCGAGCACACACAGCGCGCCACCGAACGCGTACATGATCCCGATCGGCGTGAAGTTGTCGTTGCCGAACGCCGCCTTGAACAAGGCGACGAGCAGGTGGGTGCCGAAGGGGAAGAACGCGTAGTACTCGTAGGGCTCGAGCGGGTCGCTGACGAGTCGAGCGGCCCGCGAATCGTACCCGTTCATGTCCGAGTAGATGTACTCGCCCAGCGGATGGACGACGAGATTCCAGTGCAGCCGCACCACCAGCGCCGCGATGAAGATCGCGATCGACCAGCGATGGTCGAACGCGAAGTGACGGAGGCGGACGAGGTGGTCTGCGGCCACGGGCCGGGCGGGTTTACCACAGCGCGCGGGGGTTCATCGGCGCAGGCCGCGATAGCTGAACTCCACCTCGAGCCGCTCGTCGTCGCCGAAGGCCAGCAACTTCTCGTAGTGCGTCGCTTCGCCCGACAACGGCAGGTTCACCTGCACCGGCGCGGCGCCCTGACCCAGCGCCGCGTTGCCCGCGACGGCCTGCTGGACGTAGTCCTGCGGGGTCTCCCCCTCGACGTTGCTGCCCATGTCGAGCACGGTGTTCACCGAGGTCACCGGGATCGGGTTCGACAGGTCCTCCACGTGGCGCAACGTCCCCTCGTGGGAGAGGCGCCGGATCTTGGTGCCCTCGGGCGAGTGGATCGTCCACGCCACGTAGGTGCTGGGGACGTCGGCGGCCGGAAGCGTCGCCTTGAACGTGCCGCGACCGCTGCCGTCGGTGGCGTCACCGGTGTCGACGTACACGACCTCCACGTCGAACGACGACAGCGATCCGCCCTGCTCCTGGCTGCGCACCAGCGGCACCATCACCCGACCATCGCTGGCCTTGGCCGGCTGCACCCCACGCCCGCCCACCGACGCGCTCCATAGCTCGGCCTTGGGCGGCAGCGCGAGGCGCAGGAACTGCCGCCGGTTGTTGCGGACCTGGTACCGCACCGAGGTGAGCCGCCGGCCTTCGCGGGTCCACATGGTGTTGGCGACGGTCTGATCGAGCAACGTGACCAGCACGTCGACCTCGGCGTGGGCGCCCGTGGCCAGCGCGACCGTGGGCCTGTCGCCGACGTACTTGAACCCGAACAGCAGCGGCTGATCGGTGATGCCGAGGATCGCCGCCGGCAGGGCGCGGACGTCCAGGGGCGTGGCGCCGACGATCTCGGACGCCGCGATCTCGAGGTTGCCGCGGGACTCGATGCCGATGTAGCCCTTGGCCCGCTCGGCGCCCGTGGGCACGACGATGGGCACGGTGAGCTCCTTGCTGTCGTCGGTCATCGCCCGCTCGAGGTCCATCGACACCACGTAGCTGCCCTCGGCGGCGAAGTTGAGGGCGAGCTCGAGCGTGCCGTCCTCGCCGAGCTTCCAGTCGCGGATGCCGGCGCCGCGGACGTCGAGCACGGTGAGGCCCTTGGGCACCACGTACGCCAGCTTGTCGAGCCCGGCGAAGAGAATCGTGTGCTGCACGGTGACGTTGGCCCGCAGCACGCCCTCGCCGAGCGACACGAGGGTCTGGACCTCGGCGTACATCCGCGCGCTCTTCTTCTCGGCCTCGGGGATCTCGCGCTGCCACTGCACGGTGAGCGATCCGGTCGATGGCAGAGTCGCCGTGACCACGCGGTTGCCCCCGGCGACGCGATCGGACTCGAGCTGCGCGCCGAGCACCGTGAAGTCGAGATCCTCGGTGGCCGGCACCGCGAGCTCGACCTCGGTCGCCCCCGAGGGCGCGAGCTGGAACGACACCGTGCTCTGGCCGTCGGCGGTGGTCACCGCCACGCCGAACTGCAGCTCGAGGTCGAACGCGCCGCGGCGGTCGGTCACCAACGTGTAGAAGCCGCCCTCGATCACCACCGGCGCCTCCTTGCCGCCGATCTTCGCCGACTGCAGGGCCACCGTCGCCGGCAGCAGCGGCACGCGGGCCCAGCCCTTGGTCCGCAGCACCTCGATGTGGTGCTTGCTGCGGAACACCGCGGCCTGGGGCTTGCCGTCCTCGAACACGACCTCGCCGCGGTAGCGGGCGGACGACACCGCGCTGTCTCGCGGCGGCTCCTCCTCGCGCTTGCGCGTGGTCTCGTACATCCGCAGGAACTCCTCGAGCTTCATGATCACGCGCTCGGGCTCCTCGGCGCGGGCGACGGTGGGGGCGGTCAGGGACGCGGCGAGGGCGAGGGCGAGGGCGAGGGCGGTGAGGGATCGGATGGGCATCGGGGTCCTTGGACGGGCGGGGGGCGGTGTCAGCGGTGGGGTCTGTGGCGGCGGGCGGCAACGATCAAGGAATGCGCGCTCGCAGGGGCCCAGAGATCGAACGCGTATTCGACCACGTCGCCGCCCCGGGTCGGCATGAGCACCCGGGGGCCGAAGTTCGGCGGGGTCGCCTCCGTGGGCGCGGACGCGCGTGCATCGGGGACGTCGAGGGCGGCGGCGATGCCCAGCCACGGCGCACCCATGCCGGACTCCTCGCCGGCGGAAGGCTGCGCGAGCTCGGCTTGGCCCGGATCGTCCAGGGAGTGGCGCGCGGCCTTCTCGGACTCGACCGACTTCAGCTCCTGCTCGAGCACCTCGGTCTCGAAGTCGTAGCTCGCCGACTCCGCCGGCTCGAGCTGATCGAGCTTGCGGCTCTCCTCGATCACCTGCCGGTACTCGGCTTCGGCGGCGTCGTAGTCGCCCTTGGCCCGCAGCTCCTTGGCCTTGCGCTTGCGATCGTCGTTGGCGATGCGCTGTTTCTGACCGCGGGCGCGGGCCTGATCTTTGATGCGACGCAGCAGCCCGGCCTTGGGCGCGGCCGCGGACGCAGACTCGCCCGCAGTCACCGACGACGGCGCATCGCCGTCGGCCACAGGGAGGTTCACGATGTCGAGGTTCGACTGCAGCCTGGCGGCATCCTCGTTGGCCAGACCGCGGTTGCGGAGCTCGTCGATGCGGAGCTGGGCGTCGTCGAACTCGTTGCTGTTGTACAGGGCCTGGGCCTCGCGGAGCAGGCGGTCCGACTCGGCCTGGCGCATCTCGGGGGCATCGGTGGGGTCGGGTTCGAAATCGTAGAGCGTGACGCCCTCGGCGGCTTTGCCCGAGCGCGATGCCCTGCGCCGCGAGGTGCGGGCCGACTCGATGTGGCGGACACCGTCTTGCCCGACGTCGGTGGTGGCGTGGTGCTCGCGCGGCAGCAGCCACCGCGCCGAGATCGACCGGATCGGCGCGTCGACGGTGGGCAGCGGGATCTCGCGGCGGCCCCGAGGGCGCCACTGCGGCTGCGTGACCGTGAGGCTGATGACGACGGGGATCGTGAGCAGCCCCTGCATGGTCTCGAGCGAGCGGGGAATCGGCACGAGGTAGGTGTCGCCGTCACGCGCCACACGGGCGTCGCTGCCCGCGACCTCGATCGCCAAGATGCGGGACGCGGGCGGCGGGGTGATGCGCAAATGCGAGGCCCGCTCGTTGGTCGCCGCGTAGCGGGCCTTGATCAAGGTGACGCCGTGCGCGGCCGAGGCGAGCTCGAAGCTCGCCGTCGCGATGACGACGTCGGGGGCCTCGACCGGGACGAACCGCAGGAGTTGCAGCCGCCCCGCGGCGGTATCGCCCGCGCCGTGACGGGTCCACGCCGCTGCCGATGCGCCGCCCAACAGATCGCGACCCCAGCTCGGCAATTGTTGGGGCGCGACCTGGCGCCATCCGGGCAGCTCGGGCACGACGTCGACATCCCCGTCGCGACCCAACTCGAAGCTCGCGTCGGTGTGACGGGTGTCCTGCAGCACGAACGCCGGCGGCGTGATCTCGGCGTCGCCCGTCGGCGTGCGCTTCGACCATGTCGCCTCGAGATCGACGAGGTCGCGGACGGGGCCGCGGAGCTCGACCTGCACGAGGTGGCCCTCGCGCGTCACCGTGCGCACGTCGGGACCGACCACCGTGAAGTCGTCGCCGACCCCGGTGGCGACGAAGGTGACGCGCTCGAACTCGCCGCGGCGTAGTACCCACTGCAGGCGTGCGTGGCCGCGGATCTCGGCGTCGCCGACGAACACGCCGATGCCGACGCGGCCGTGGGCGACACGCGCGGCCTCGGTGCTCTGCGCCGGCGCTGCGACGAGCTGCAGCTCGCTCGTGCCGCCGTGGGTGACGCCGCCGACGTCGATCGCGGTGTGGCCCACGGCCGCCTCGAAGCGCCACGCCGGCTCGCCGGTGACGACGGCAGTGCCGCGGCTGGCCGCCATCAACGAGATCGCCACCGGGCCGCGGCTGGGATCGCCTCGCAGATCCGCGCGCAGCTCTACAGCTGCTGGGCCGTCGATCCACGCCGCGATGTACGTCGTCGCGCCGCCTGTGATCGTGGCCGCCGGCTTGCCGCCGATCGTGACGCTTCGCACGCGTACCTCGCCGGTGACGAGGGCGCCGGTGAACCAGCCGGCGCGGTCCGCATCCAGCTCCCAGACGACTTCGAGCGTGGTCCGGCCGCCGCGTTGCAGGACCTGCACGCGTCGGCTCGCCGCATGCGGACTCGCGCCGCGATCGTCGTCGATCGCCGGCCGCAGCAGCGCCATCGCCCTGGCCCCCGTGATGGATGCGTCGCCCTCCACGGCCGGCGCCGCGATCGCGAGGAACAACGCGGAGATGGCTGCGCAAGGAGGCATCGCGGGGGGGCGCGGCGGACGGGGGCGCGGCGGACGGGGGCGCGGCGGACGGGGGCGCGGCGGACGGGGGCGCGGCGGATGGGGGGGTCGAGTCGCCGGGTGAACGCCGCGTCGCCCGCCGGGCTTTCAGCGGTGGGGCACGCGCACGCGGGCGGCAATGTTCCTGATGGAGCCATCCGGTCGGCCGCCCCCACGCCAGACGACGGGAGCCGAGGTATCCTGCGGTATGCGCTCTGTTCTGATTGGATTCGCTCCGGTCCTCACCCTTGCCCTTGCGTGCTCCGATGATCCTGCCGACGCCAGCACGTCGGCCGATACCACCGGTACCACCGACGATTCTGCCTCGGCGACGACGACCGGGGGTCCGACGACGGCGACGATGACCGCCGGTCCGACGTCGACGACCGACGATCCGACCGACGACACCAGCACCGATCCCGACTCCAGCGAGGACGGACCGGGCACGGGCGCGCTGTGTGGCGACGGCATTGTCTCGGGCGCCGAGCAGTGCGATTGTGGTGGTTTCCCCTGCAACGAGAGCAGCCTCGGGGGCGCGACCTGCCTCGACGTGACCGACCCCCTGATCCCCGGCGTCATCACCGGTGGCGTGCTCGGCTGCAATCCCGCCAGCTGTCGTTTCGACACGACGGCGTGTGTCTACTGCGGCGACGAAGAGATCAACGGCAACGAGCAGTGCGAGCCCGACGAAGACATCGAGACCACCTGCATGGCGCTCGGTGCCGGTGTCGCGGGGCCACTGATCTGTGGCGCCGACTGCCAGATCGATAGCTCGGCCTGCACCGACTGCGCGTTCGTGGTGGACTTCGAGCAAAGCACCTGTCCCAACGGCTTCAGCACCCAGTCGCTCGAACCCGGGGGCGCGGCCAGCAGCTGGTCTTGCGGCGAGCCGACCGTGTACGGGCTCGGACCCGGCCTCTCGTCTCCCGGCGTGTTCGGGACCAACCTCTCGGGGCCCTACGGCGCCAACGAGATCAGCGCCATCGTCTCGCCGGCCATCGACGTGTCGAGCTGCACCGACAGCGGCCTCGTGATGTCGCTGCGGCACTGGCGGAGCTTCGGTTCGGGCGGCGGCGATGGCGGCATCGTCCAGGTGAGCGAGAACGGCGTCGACTGGACCACGGTCGCGCCGTTCGGCGACGAGGACCTCTATGGCGTGACGCCGCTCACCTCCACGTACGCTCCGGTCACCGGCTCGCTGGGCTTCGATGCCGTGGACGACCAGAACTCGTTCGGCGTCTCGACGTTCGACTTCAGCGAGTACGCCGGATCGTCGGCGCTGCAGGTCCGCTTCGTGTTCGGCAGCGACGCCGCGGGCCAAGACGGTGGCTGGTACATCGACTGGATGGAAGTCCTCGGCAGCGGCAAGTGATCGATGGGGCCCGCGGGGCGCACTCGCACCCTTGCGAGGGTCCGCGCCGGGCTGCTATGCCAACGCCGATGTCGCTGCGCTCGTCGGTCGCACCTCTGCTCGCGCTCGTCCTGCTCGGAGCCCTCGGATGTGGCCGCACGCGGCCCACCGCAGCCCCCGCTGTGCCCGAGGCCGCGCCCGTGGCGATCGCCGGGGCAGCCGAGCGCGACGCGATCTTCGCGTCGTCGGATCTGCCCGAGCCGCAGGCAGAGCCGCTGCCCGGCGATCCGATGGAGGTCACGATTCATCGGCTGTCGAACGGCATGACGGTGTACATCAGCCCCGATCGCAGCGCGCCGCGGTTCACCGGGCGGATCGCGGTGCGGGCGGGGAGTCGGCACGACCCGCCGAACTCCACCGGTCTCGCGCACTACCTCGAGCACATGCTGTTCAAGGGCACCGACGAGCTCGGCACGCTCGACGCCGAGGCCGACGCCGTGCACGTCGAGAAGGTCCGGGCGCTGTACGCCGAGCTGCGCGAGAGCACCGATCCCGCCGGTCGCACGGCCATCTTCGAAGCCATCGACAGCGAGACCCAGGCGATGGCGAGATACGCCATCCCCAACGAGTTCGATCGCTTGATGGCGACGATCGGAGTCGAGGGCGTCAACGCCTACACCTCCGACGACGAGACGGTGTACCTGAACGACGTGCCTGCGAATCGGCTGGCTGCGTGGGCAGCGATCGAGTCCGAGCAGCTCGCCGATCCGGTGTTCCGCCTGTTCTATCCCGAGCTCGAGGCCGTGTACGAGGAGAAGAACCTCGCGCTCGACAGCGCCGAGGACAGGGTGTGGGAGACGCTGACACGGGCCCTCATGCCGCGGCACCCCTACGGCACGCAGACGACCATCGGCACCGTCGACCACCTGCGGACGCCGGCGTACCAGGACATGGTCGAGTTCTTCGCGCGTTGGTACGCGCCGAACAACATGGCGATCGTCCTCGCCGGCGACGTCGACGCCGCGACGGCGATCCCAGTGCTCGAGAAGAGCTTTGGTCGGCTGACCCCGCAGCCGCTGACGCCGCCGCACGCCGGTGAGATCGTGCCGTTGTCTGGGCGCACCGCCCACGAGGTGCTCGCCGAGGGTGAGCAGACGGTGACGATCGCGTGGCTCACGGTGCCCGAGTCCCATCCCGACGAGCCGGCCATCGCGGTGATGGACCGGATGCTCGACGACGCCAAGGTCGGCCTACTCAACACCGAGCTCGAGCTGTCGCAGAAGCTGCAGGATGCGGCCAGCTTCACGGTGCCCTTGCGCGAGGCCGGCTACATGGGCGTGCAGGGCACGGCGCTCGAGGGCCAGTCGCTCGCGAAGGTCGAGTCGTTGCTGATGGGCGCCATCGCCAAGCTCATCGCGGGCGAGTTCACCGACGCCGACGTCGAGGCGGCCAAGCTCCATCACGTGGTCGATCGCCAGCTGCGGCTCGAGTTCGCCGGTGCGCGCGCTTCGCTGATGACGGCGGCGTTCACAGGCCACCTGCAGTGGGCCGATGTCCTGGCCCGCGAGGCGGCGTTCGCCGCGGTGACGCGCCAAGACGTGCTGCGGGTCGCCGCCCGCTATCTGGGCGAAGACCGCGTCGTCGTGACGCGACGGCAGGGCCAGCCCGAGGTCCCGAAGATCGACAAGCCGAAGATCACACCGGTCGCGATCGATCCCGGCCGCAGCAGCGCGTTCGCGAAGCAGATTTCCGCGATGCCGGTCGCTCCGCTCGAGCCCGAGTGGGCGGTCGAGGGCACGCACTACGAGCGCCGGCGTCTGCCCGCCGGCGATCTGCTGACCTCGAAGAACACGCGCAACGATCTCTTCAGCCTCGAGTACCGTTTCGATCGGGGCTTCCGCAAGGAGCCGCTGCTCTGCTACGCCCTGGAGTTGCTGGAGCTCTCGGGGGCCGGCGACGCGGATGCCGACGCGTTCCAGAAAGAGGTCTACGCCCACGGCGCGACCCTCGAGACGTGGTGCTCGGCCGAGCGATCGGGCGTGCAGATCTCGGGCCCGGACGCGCGACTCGAGGCGGTCCTCGCCTTGGTGGACGAATGGTTCGCGAAGCCGCGCCTCGGCGCCGACACCCTCGACCGACTGCACGAGAACACGCTCTCCGAGCGCATCGACGGCATGCAGGACGACGGCACCCTGGTCGCCGCGCTCGATGCCTACGCCAAATACGATCGCCGCAGTCCGCTGCTGCAACTGCCGAGCAACCGCGCGCTTCGCCAGGCCAAGCTCGGTGTGCTGCGTTCGATCATAACTGGGGTGTTCGATCGTCAGCACCGCACCACCTATTTCGGCCCGCGCAGCGCCGAGGCCGTCGCGCCGATTGTCGTCCGCGGCAAGGCCCACCGCCCCACCGGTGGCGTGCAGATCCGGACCTGGCGCGCCGCCGTTGCCCCGCAGATCTATTTCCTGCACAAGGCGGGGGCCAAGGCGACGGTGCGCTTCGTGCTGCCCGGCGGACCGCTGCCGCGCGACGATCGCCCTGCCGCCGAGATGTACTCGGAGTATCTCTCGGGGAACATGAGCGCGCTGGTGTTCCAGGAGATGCGCGAGTCACGGGGCCTGGCGTACAGCGCGTCGAGTGTCCTGGACAGCGGTGAGCAGCCCAAGGATGCCGCCGGTCTGCTCGGCTTCGTGAGCACGCAGGCCGAGAAGCTCCCCGTCGCGATCGACACGTTCTTGTCGCTGCTGCGCACCGCCGCCATCCAACCGATGCGGCTCGAGCAGGCCAAGGCCGGACTCGAGCAGCGCTATCGTGCCGAGCGCATCATGCCGCGGTGGGTGACGAGCTGGGTGACGTCGTGGGACGAACTGGGCGAGCCCCGCGATCCGCGGCCGTGGCAGCGCGAGCGCATCGCCGCCCTCGATGCGGTGGGACTCGAGGCGGTCGCGCGTCGCTTCGCTGACCTGCCGGTCATCATCGCCGTCGTCGGCGATCGCGGGCGCATCGACTTCGACGCGCTGCGGGCGATCGCGCCGGTGCGCGAGCTCGAGGCTGCCGAGCTGTTCTCGTACGGCGAGTTTCCGCGGGTGGCGAAGGCCAGCGATGTGTCGCCGTGACCGCGCGGGTGTGTGGGGCTACAGCGCTCAGCGCCCCGGCGCGGCGGACCGGTCCTCGAGCCAGCCGGCGCGCGCATCGGCGAAGCTGTCGGCGTAGGGCACGTAGGGCTTGAGATCGAGCACCGGTGTGCCGTCGAGCAGATCGATCCGTTCGACGTGGATCGTCATGCCCTCGACGCCGAGGACCCGGACCGCGGAGAGCCCCAGGGGGTTCGGTCGGTGGGGAGCGCGGGTCGCGAACAGGCCCCGCTCGACGGACTCGCCCGGCGGCAGCACCTTGTCGCGCCAGCCGTGGTTGAGGTGCAGCCACGACACCACCCACAGGTATTCGAAGCCCGCGACGTCGGCGAGGGCGCCGGGGCCGATGCCCTCGCCGAAGAGCTCGATGCTGGCGCGCTCGTCGGGGCGCAGCGCCGGATCGGCGTGGAGGCACGCCTGGCGCGGGGTGCCGTGGCGTTCGGCGTGGGGCGAGCGCACCACGCCGATGGGCGACAGCTCGATGTGGACGGGAAACTCGGCGAGCGCAGTGTAGTGCTTGGGCGGCGTGCTCGGGGCCATCGCCGCCAATGTACAACCTTCCGTCGGCGTCGTTCCGTCGGCGTCGTTCCGTCGGCGTCGTCGCCCGCTACAATCCCGCCCGCGATGATCTCTGGGCCCCACCACCCCGATTCGGCGGCGACCACCGTGTCGTTCGTGGTCGACGCCGGCTCGGCGGGCCTGCGGATCGACGTGTTCCTGGCCGGGCAGATGCACTGGCGCTCGCGGCGGTGGCTCACCGCGCGGCTCGACGCCGGCGCAGTCGCGCTCAACGGCGCGGCGACCAAGAAGGCGCGTCGGCTCGAGACCGGCGACGTGGTGTCACTGCGGGTCGATGCGCGCGCCGAAGCTCCGCCCGCGCCGGATGATCCGCCGCTGCGGATCCTGTTCGAAGACGACGATTTGATCGTGGTCGACAAGCCGCCGCATCTGCCGGTGCACGCGGCGTCGACCTGCCAGCACCACAACCTGCTGTCGATGTTGCAGCGGCGCGATGCCGGGCGGCCGTTCTCGCCCGCCGTGATCCATCGCCTCGATCGGAGCACCACCGGAGTCATCGCGTTCGCCCGTCGGTCGGCGCTGGTACCGTTCTACATGGCGCAGTTCGAGCATCGCCGCGTGCGCAAGCAGTACACCGCGGTGGTGCACGGGATCCCCGATGCGTGCGGCACCATCGCGCTGCCGCTGCTCGCGGTACCGGGGCGCAGGGTCGTCGTCGATGGCGGCGGCAAGCCGAGCACCAGCGCGTGGCACGTCATCGCGCGCGGCCATGAGTGCGCGATGTTGGCCGTGGTGCCCGAGACCGGCCGCAAGCACCAGATCCGCGTACATCTGGCGGCGATCGGCCACCCGATCGTCTTCGACGATCTCTACGGGCGGGTCCACGGGCGCACCGGGTGGCCCGCGGGCTGTGGACCCCAGCTCCACGCCGCGCGCCTCGAGCTCGAACACACCGACGGAAGACCCCACCTGTTCGAGGCGCCGCTGCCCCCGACCATGGACGCGAGCATGCGATGGGTCGCCGCCCGCGCAGCAGAGGATTGCCTCGGTGCCGACGCTGCGCCTATGATCGGGAAATGGGCGGGGCTTGGCGATGGCGTCGGATCTGCGCGGCGGTGGCCTTCGCCTCGGTGACGACGATCGCGTGCGCGGTCGGGGACGGCGGCGACAGCGGCCTGGGTGGCAACAGTGTGGGTGAGGGCGCGGGCACCGACGCGGCGACGACGCAGGGGCAGTCCGACGCCGGCCCCGAGAGTGATCCCTCGGCAACCGGGCCGGGGAGCACCGACCCGTCGTCGGGGGTCGACACCGACGATCCCGGCGGCGAGGTGTGTAACGGCCTCGACGACGACGGTGATGGGGTCATCGACGATGGCATCCCCGACCTCCAGTGCGGCGTCGGGGCGTGCGCGGCGACGACCGCCGGCTGCGAGGGCGGGGTGCCGTCGCAGTGCTTCCCTGGCACGCCCACCGCCGAGGTGTGCAACGGCTTGGACGACGACTGCAACGGTATGATCGACGACGCCCTGGTCGAGGCCTGCGACAGCACCTGCGGTGCGGGCACACGCAGCTGCGTCGCCGGTGCGTGGGGCGAGTGCGACGCTCCGCCGGCATCAGCGGAGGTCTGCAACGTCGCCGACGACGATTGTAACGGTGCGGTCGACGACGGCCTCCCGGGCTGCCGGGTCGGCATCCACCGTTGGTGGCACCCGGTCACCGGCGAGCACCTGTACACGACCGACGTCAACGAGGGCCTGTGCTGCGGGTTCATCCTCGAGTTCGCCGATTTCTTCGCCCTGTACGCCGCCCAGCAGGCGCAGACCGTGGCGTTTTATCGGTGCAACAATCCGGGGGGGTTCCACCACTACACCACCGACCCCGGCTGCGAGGGCTTGCCCGTCAACGAGGGCGCGATGGGCTACATCGGCACCGCCCAGCTGCCGGGATCGACGGCGCTCTACCGCTCGCTGTCGCCCGCGAACGGCGATCACTTCTTCACCAACAGCCTCGACGAGCACAACTACGCCGTCGGCACCTTGGGGTTCATCGACGAGGGCGTCGTCGGCTGGGTGTGGTGAGCGGGCCGCCGCGCGTCAGAGCCCCGCGGTCGGTGGCGTGCTCTCGCCGACCTCGGCTAGCCAGCGCTGGACCTCGGTTGCGCGCTTCGGCGCCGGCGGTGTGCCGGTCGCGAAGGCCTCGCGCGCCTTGGCGGCGAGTTCGCGGGCGCGCGCACGATCGTCGACGGCGTGCAGGGCCCGGGCGAGGGCGAACTGGGTCTCGGCGAGGAGCTGCGGATCGAGGCCCCGCCCGCCGCGGAGCTTGAGCGCGCGCTCGAGTCGCGCCACGGCCTCATGGGTGCGGCCCTGCGCCAGATCGATCCGACCGAGGCTGGTGAGCGCGAAGGCCACATCGGGGTGGTCCCTGCCACGCGTCCGCTCCCACAGCGACAGCGCGCGGTCGTACTCGCCGCGGGCGTCGTCGAGCTTGCCGCCGCGCTCGAGCGCGTCACCGAGCTCGAACAGACTCTGGGCGACCTTGGGATGATCGCCCCAGGTGTCGAGGGCGATGCCGTGGGCGCGCTGCAGCTCGTCGATCGCCGCGCGCACGTCACCGGCATCGAGCTCGAGCGCGGCGCGCTGTCGACACAGCGGCAGCAGGCGCTGGGCCTTGGGCCCAAGGGCGGCCTCCACTACGGCCATCGCCTGATCGAGGCTCTGGCGCGCGGCGCCCGTGCGGCGCTCGGCTGCGTGCACCCGGGCGAAGCCCGCCAGCGCGAGGGCGTGATCGGGGTGGGCCTCGCCGAGGGCGGCGACGAGGGTCAGGGCGGCGCGCTCGTACTCGGCCTGGGCGTCGGTGGTGCGCCCCTCGGCGAGCGAGACGTCGCCGAGACCGCGGCGGCCCGCCGCGATCCACCACGCGCTGGCCGGCTCGGTCGCGAGCAGCGACAGCGACTGCTCGAGCGACTCGCGGGCGCGCGCGTACTCGCCGGCGCTCGCGAGGACGATGCCGACGTCGTGGCGCAGGCGGGCCTCGGCGCGCCCGGAGAGCCCGATGCGCTTGAGCGCGGCGTCGGCGTGGCGGCCCCACTGCAGCGCATCGGCGTGGTGACGCAGCCCGCCGCCTACTGCGGCGACCAGGGCTTCGGCGGCCGCCGCCGCGACGACGTCGTGCTTGACGCTCGCGCTCTTGAAGTTCGCCTCTTCGAGGTTCTCCACGGCGGCCTCGGCGTCGGCGGCCGCCGCCTGCGACAGGCCCAGGCCGAAATGGGCCTCGGCGACGATCGGCTGGTAGGTCTCGCCGCCGGGCGTCGCGATGGTCTGGGCGCGGGCGAACGCGGCCTGGGCGATCTCGAGGGACTCGCGCACGCGGCCGGCGTTGCCGAGGACCTTGGCGCGCAACAGGTCGGCGCGCAGGGCCGCGACCGCCGCGGCTGTGGCCGGATCCTGCGGTGGTTCGACCTCGGCGTTGATCGTCTCGGTGTCGGCGCATTGCTGCAGCGGCGCCAGTTCGCCCACCGCGAAGCCGGCGCTCGCGGCGACCACGACGTCGGCCCCCGTGAGCACGTCGGTCAGCGCATCGAGCTCGCGCAGGCGCGCGTCCAGGCAGTGGTTGCGACGCTCGAGCAGCCGCGTCGACTGCTCGCCGCGGACGTGGGTCGCCTCGCAGGCCTCGGTGCGCATCTGCACCCACGCCGCACCGTAGGCGTCGAGCGTGTTCGAGACGTGCTCGACGGTCGCCGGCACGAAGGTGGCATCGACGCCGCCCAGTCCGGCCCGCAGCTCGCCTCTGCGCGCATCGTTCCAGACCTGCGCGAGCAGGTCGCCCTCGGCTTGGCAGGGCGGACGGTTCTTGATCATGTAGACGGCGGTGAGTGTGCCCACCATCGCCGTGGCGAGCGCGGCGGTCGTGAGGATCGTGCGGCGGAGGATCCGCGGATCCTTGCCGAGCTCGGTGAGCAGCGCGTCCATCGACGCGAAGCGACCCTCGGGGGTCGGCGCCAGGCCGCGCAGCAGCACCCGTCGCACCCATCCCGGCACGGCAGTGGCCGCGCTCGGCTCGCGGATGGTGCCGGTGCGCTTCTGCTCCATCAACGTGACGGCATCGTCGGCGTCGAACGGTCGCTCGCCGTACAGCGATTGGTACAGCGACGTGCAGAAGCTGAACTGGTCGCTGCGTGCATCGGTGGGCTTGCCGGCGTGCTGCTCCGGCGCCATGTAGGCGGGCGTGCCCATGATCGATCCGGTCTGGGTGAGCAGCGGCTCGTACAGGGCGTCGGCATCGTCGGCCTTCTCCTCGAGCCCGTCGCCACCGTCGCCATCGTCGTCGACGCCGCTAGAGTGCTCGGTGGCGACCGGCCGGGCGAGGCCGAAGTCCATCACGCGTACCCGGCCGTCGCGGCCGATGAGCACGTTGTCGGGCTTGAAGTCGCGGTGCACCAGGTTCGCGGCGTGGGCCGCCGCGAGGCCGCGGCCGGCGGGGATGAACACAGCGAGGATCTCGTCCCAGTGCCGTGGCTTCTCGGCGAGCCAGCCCTTGATGGTGGCGCCCTCGACGAGCTCCATCGCCACGAACACGCGCTCGCCGATCGTGCCGACGTCGTAGACGGTGATGACGTTGGGGTGGGCGAGCTTGGCCAGGGCCTGCGCCTCCTGGAGCAGCCGCGAGCGGGCCTTCTTGCGCTCGCTTTGATTGGGCCGCAGCAGCTTGAGCGCGACCTTGCGGTTGAGCTCGGGGTCGTAGGCCGAGAACACCAGGCCCATCCCGCCGGCGCCGATCTCCTCGAGGACCACGTAGCGCCCGAGTCGGGTGCCGGGCGTCAGTCCGTGGTCCTCGACGGCGTCGCGTCGCTCGCCTTCGATGATCGTGTCGGCATCAGCGCCGTGCCCCCGCAGGGTGGACTCGCCGGTGACGTTGCCTGACGACATGCGCGGCGCTCGGCCAAGGCTATCACGCTGCGCGTCCGCCTGGCCGCGTCCGGGCCGAGTAGGATGGGGCTGTCGATGTCCGAGACTTCTCAGGCCCCGATCGCGGCCACGACGGTGTCGCCGCCCGTGCGCTCGGCGCAGCCCCCGACGGAAGGGGCGCGACTGCGAGGTCCGACGCTGGTGCTGCTGCCCGACGGTGACAGCCGCGTGTCGGCCTCGGTCGAGATCCTCGGCGCGAGCGCGGCGGAGCGACTGGTGACCTCGGCCCGTCGTGTTGGCTTCGGCCGCGTCGTGTTCGCGCCCGGCACCCGCGATCTCGGTCATGGAGGCGAGGTCGCCATCGGGGATGTCGTCGCCGGTCCGGCCTTGGTCGCCTACGACACCGCGACGATCCGCGCGGGTCTACTCGAGCTCATGGTCGCCCACCCGCTCGAGGACGGCGAACGCTTCACGCTCTACGACGTGCTCGGCCGTCCGGTCGCGACGTTCTGCGCCGAGCTCGGTCATCTGCCCACGACGCTGCCGATCTGCGAGGAGCTGCCGTATCCCGAGGGCATCGGGCCCGCCGACGTCGCCCGCGTCGTCGAGCGCGACGATCTCGCGGCCGCGCGTGCTCTCGTCATCGAGGGCGAAGGCGTCTTCCCCAGCTCGCGCTCGCTGTGGCGGCGGTGGATCGGCGTGCCGACGCTGCGGCCGATGGCGCGGCGGCAAGTGCCGGTCGCCCAGCTCGAGCTCGGCGCCTTGGTGCTCATCGGTGCCTCGTTGCCGCTGGCGCTCGGCGGCCCAGGGCCGTGGCTGCCGCTGGCCGCGCTGTGCCTGCTGATGGGCGTACACGGCAGCAAACTCATCAAGTCGGTGCGGGTGCTGCGGGGAAATCTCGGCGACGACACCGGCGATGTCGCGGGCGAACGGCTCGCCCGCGCCACGCGTCCGCTGGGCCACGCGGCGATGTGCGGCGGCCTCACGTACAGCTTGGTGGCAGGGGACCGCGCGGGGGACCGCGCCGACATCGCCGGACTCGTCCTGCTCGCGGCCGGCGCGGGCGCGACGGTGCTCGCGCTGGTGCAGGCTCGCCATCTGCTGCGAGGTCGCGACGCGCCAGCGTTCGCGCTGCCCGACGCGCACGCCGTCGCCGCGCGGCTGGGTGTGTCGATGCCCGCGCTGCTCGAGGGCGCACCGCTGTTCGAGCTGGCGATCCTCGTCGCAGCGCTTCCCGGCGAGCCGCTGGCGCCATGGGCGATACTCCTCGCGGGTGCAGCGGCGCGACTGTGGCGCTGGTACGCCGGACCGCTCGGCGCGGCGGGCGACTGAATTCGCGATGGATCGCCTCGCCATGGCAGTGGCCGAGATCGGCCGATCGTGCGTCCCTTTCGCGGCCTGCCGATCGCCTTTGCGCACGCATTGCGGACCGGCCCGCGGTTTGACCCCCTGTTGGCCCGATGCTAGGTTCCGAGCGCCTCGGAGGCACTTCGGGGCCAGAGACAGATCACCATGGCACGCAAGATCCCGCTGCTCCCGCTCCGCGAGTTGATCGTGTTTCCCCACGAGGTCGTGCCGCTGTTCGTCGGCCGCGAGAAGTCCATCGCCGCGCTCGAAGAGGCGATGGCCGACGACCGCCACATCCTGCTGTGCGCCCAGAAGAAGGCCAAGGTCAACGATCCCAAGCCCGAAGGCATCCACAACGTCGGCACCATCGGCACCATCATCCAGCTGCTGCGGCTGCCCGACGGCACGGTCAAGGTCCTCGTGGAGGGCAAGAGCCGCGCCCGCATCGAGCGCTACCACGACTCGAGCAAGTGCTTCGTGGTCGACGCCGAGCCGCTCGAGGTCGAGACCGCCGAGGACGATCCCGAGTTCGCGGCGCTCGTGCGCTCGGTGCAGGCCACGTTCGAGAGCTACGTCAAGCTCAACAAGCGCGTGCCGCCGGAGCTCGCCGTCAGCGTGCAGGGCATCGAGAGCCCGTCACGTCTGGCCGACACCATCGCCGCCCACGTCAACTTCAAGCTCACCGCCAAGCAGGAGCTGCTCGAGACCGAGTCCGTCCGTGCCCGCCTGGAGAAGCTCTTCGAGCTGATGCAGAACGAGATCGAGATTCTCCAGGTGGAGAAGAAGATCCGTACCCGCGTCAAGAAGCAGATGGAGAAGAACCAGAAGGAGTACTACCTCAACGAGCAGATGCAGGCGATCCAGAAGGAACTCGGATCGCAAGACGAGTTCAAGAACGAGATCGCCGAGCTCGAGGAGCGGATCCGTCGCAAGAAGATGAGCAAGGAGGCCGTCGAGCGCCTCAAGAAGGAGCTCAAGAAGCTCAAGATGATGAGCCCGATGAGCGCCGAGGCCACGGTCGTGCGCAACTACATCGACTGGATCCTGAGCCTGCCCTGGTACGACAAGAGCGACGAGCTCTTCGACCTGCGAAAGGCCGAGGAGATCCTCGACGAAGAGCATTACGGGCTCAAGCGCATCAAGGAGCGCATCCTCGAGTACCTCGCGGTGCAGGCGCTGACCAAGAAGCTCAAGGGCCCGGTGCTCTGCTTCGTGGGCCCGCCGGGCGTCGGCAAGACCAGCCTGTGCAAGAGCATCGCGCGCGCCACCGGGCGTAAATTCGTACGCCTGTCGCTGGGTGGAGTGCGCGACGAGGCGGAGATTCGCGGGCATCGCCGGACGTACATCGGCGCGATGCCGGGCAAGCTCATTCAGTCGCTGAAGAAGGCCGGCACCAACAACCCCGTGTTCCTCCTGGACGAGGTCGACAAGATGTCGACCGACTTCCGCGGCGACCCGGCGGCGGCGCTCCTCGAGGTGCTCGACCCCGAGCAGAACAGCACCTTCAACGATCACTACCTCGACCTCGACTACGATCTGTCGGACGTGATGTTCATCACCACCGCCAACACGCTCTCGGGGATCCCGGTGCCGCTGCAGGACCGCATGGAGATCATCCAGCTCAGCGGCTACACCGAGTTCGAGAAGATGAACATCGCGGTGAAGTACCTCGTGCCGCGCCAGACGAAGGAGTGCGGTCTCGAGGACGTGCCGTTCACGCTGAGCGAGAACGCGATCCGCACCGTCATTCACCACTACACACGCGAGGCCGGCGTGCGCTCGCTCGAGCGCGAGATCGCCAGCATCTGCCGCAAGGTCGCGCGTCGTGTCGTGGCCGAGGGCAAGGAGAAGCCGATCGACGTCGTCGCGAAGACGGTCCCCGTCTTCCTCGGCGTGCCGAACTTCTCCCTCAACACGAAGGAAGAGCGCGACGAGATCGGCCTCACGAATGGCCTCTCCGTCACGAACTCCGGCGGCGGTGAGCTCCTCGCGTGCGAGGTCGCGGTCGTCGCTGGCAAGGGCAAGCTCGTCATCACCGGCCTCCTCGAGAAGGGCATGGAGGAGAGCGCGCAGGCCGCCATGAGCTACGTGCGCTCCCGCGCGCACAACCTCGGGCTCGAGCCGGATTTCTACCAGAAGGTCGACGTCCACGTTCACTTCCCCGAGTTCATCCGCAAGGACGGACCTTCGGCGGGCGTAACGATGGCGACCTCGCTCGCGAGCGCGCTCATCTAGGTGCCTGTGAAGCGCGATCTTGCGATGACGGGCGAGCTCACGCTTCGCGGCCGCGTCATGCCGATCGGCGGCCACAAGGAGAAGCTCCTCGCGGCCCACCGCGCGG
>JBBQJI010000089.1:0-19429 GCA_038325765.1 Nannocystales bacterium | reverse complement strand
AACGCCACTTCGCAGACTCGCTCGCTACCATCCGCATCGCGGTCGCCAGCTTCCTCATCCGCTGGCTTCCGCGATGTCCGTTTTGTCGCCGCGCATCATCCCAGCCTCCTCGCGCTGCGTGTCGTTCCCCGCAGTAGTGTTAAGCACCGCTCGCCCTGCGTGTCGTTCCCCGCAGTAGTGTTAGGTAGGCGTCGTCCTGCTTGCCCTCCGAGTCGGCGTCGTCAGCTCGGTACTGAAGGAACCCCGCGAAGCTGTAGTACTTCCGCTTCGGGTTGGACTGGTAGTGGATCGTCTCGAATCCGAGATGATCTGGCTGAACTTTCCGAGGTTGTACGAGACCACCTCGCCGCGACCGTTCGGAACTGTCTCCCCGCGGAGCCCGGCATCCTCGATGAACGAGATGAACTGGCGCTTCAGCGAGAACACGCTCCACCGCGACTCGTCATCCTCGTGGAGAGTTGCCTTGGCGGCGGCCGCTGCCGCAGTCGCGCGCTTCAGATCTGCCGGAGCGACGCCCGTGGCGGCCTGCTCCCACGCGACGCGCAAGGTCGCATCGTTCACGCCCGGTCGATCCGCCAAGAAGTAGAATAGCTGCCGTGCCGCCTCGGCCTCGAAGGTCTCGAAGAGGTTGCTCATCCCCGCAACGGCGTAGGGGATGCCAGGGGATGCCAGCTTCGAGCAACGCGCGCGTGACCGGGCCAAAGTCAGCCTTGCGGCGGAAGAGGACGGCCATGTCCGACCATGAGATCCCGCCCTCGACATCCCCGTCCTTGACGGCGACGCCCCGAAGACTGCGAACGGTCTCGACGCTGTAGGCCGCCTCGGCCTCCTGGTCGTCGAACGCGAGCGCCATGATGCCGCCTGCCTCGTAGGGCTGCGCGGCGGTGGGCACCATCTGCTCATCTGGGGCGCTCGGCGTTCTTGGCGATGAAGTCCCGCGCAGTCTCGACGATGCCTCTCCTTTGCCGACGAGGTCGTCCGCCAGCGCTACGACGCCAGACGCTCGATCGTCCTCACCACCAACAAGGCCTTCTCCGAGTGGAACCAGGTCTTCGACTCGGCCGCCTGCGTCGTCACCCTCATCGACCGCCTCTGTCATCGCGCCGACATCGTCGAGATCGAAGGCGAGTCCTACCGCGCCAAGGAAGCGCACCTCCGCGCCAAGCTACGCCGCGACGCGCGTCGCACGCCCAAGCCTTGATGAGGCCCGCGCATCCTGGCCGGCGAATCACGCCGGCGAAATCACGCCGATGCTGGCCGGCGGCAACATCCGGAGCTGCGCAGCGTGGAGATCCTCGAGCTGGACGAGCAGGGAAAGTACGTCCACGTCGTGAGCGCGACCGAGGGCGTCGTGCAGGTGCCGGGGTGTGTCGGGCTCGTGCTCGACGTGGACCATCTGTGGCGCGAACTCGAGCAGGCGGTCGCGGAGGGCGGGTGAGGGGGCGGGTGAGGGACATCGCGCTCGAAGTGTCGAGTGTGGCCAAACGGCCAACGGAACGCGGCGCACGCAAACAGCTCCGAGGAACGTGCTGGGCCGCTTTGGGACGAATGCGCTTGACCCCGGGAGCAAAGCCCCCCCACAACCACGATGGGATGCACCGCAGACACCGCCAGAGCGCAGCCTCGTGGACTGCGAGCGCACTCATCGTCGGTGCCGGCTTGCTCTCGAGCGGCGGACAGGCCGTCGCCGCACCCGGTCTGAGGTCGAACAGCGAGCCTCTCGCGGTATTGGATGGGGATCCCGTGCCGGAGTGTGCATGGGCGCCGGTGGTCGAGCTCTACGACGGACTCGGTCGATGCAGCGGCATCTACGTGGGAGACCGCGTCGTGCTCACCGCAGCCCGCTGTGTCTCACGAGGCTTCAGCGTCCCCTTGGTCGGTGCCGCATGCACCGACGCGTCCGACTGCCCGACGTGCAGCCAATTCATCCGATGATGCACTGTGGGGCTGACCTGCACCTCGGGCCTGGGACGGCGGTTCATGCGGTGGGATTCGGCAATGCGGTAGGTGATTCTGATGACGAATCCGGAGGTGTGAAACGCACTGGAGTTTCCGAGATTATCAATGCCTCGAGCGCAAGTCCCCTCACGATGCCGTCGTTTGCCCCATGGGTTCCCGGAAAACCCCTGAAGGGGGATTCCGGAAGTCCGCTGCTCGTGCGCCTGCCCGAATACTTCTATTTTCCATCCTCGCTGTCGGCATCTCAGCTTGTACAACGCCACCTGGGCACCCTCCTATGGAACAAAACTCCCATCCGCTCGACTCGCAGGTGGTGGTTGGACTGTCGACCAAGTTGCAGGGTCCGGGAGTTGGAGCGGTGAGAGCGGCGAAACCGCAACGCTCGTCACGGAGGCGACGATAGTGCCTGATCCGACCTTTCTTGCTTTTGAACAGCCATTCGAAAGCGAAGGGTTCTATGATGGAGCAGTCTTGGAGTATCGAGTCTCCGGTGGAGAGTGGGCGGATGCCGGCAGTGTCATCCTGGAGAACGGATACAATACGCATATTTCTGCGTTCGTTGGCTCCGAGATGGCGAATCGCGACGCGTGGAGTGGCTTCCAGGACGAAGAACAAACGGTGGTGGTTGATCTCTCGCGGCTCGCGGGGGAGACCGTTTCGTTCCGCTGGATCGTCGCCGCTGATATCACGCTCTTTCTCTATGACGATTCGGGCGTCCGATGCCTTTGGCGCGTGGCCAATCCACGGCTCTATCAGTTGGAGGTTTCATGCGCGGCGCCGTAACCCATTGGCTCACTTCCCTCCCAAGGCGACGCCTGCTTGCTGCGTGGATTGCCTCGATGTCGGCATGTGCGGCGGATGAATCACGAACGACCGCCGCCACCGGGGCCTCGGGCACCGACGGCGTCTCCTCCGACGATGCAGACGCGGCATCGTCCAGCGGGGCCGCCGAATCCGGTGGTGTCGGAGACTTCGGGTGCATCGTCGATCGCGGGCCCAACCCGTACGGAGATCCGAGCAGCACCGAGGAGGGACCGATGTGCGCCCAACTCGACGAAGGGTCGTGCGGGGAGTCCGAGCTCTGCCAGAGGATCTACGGCCGCCGCATCGTCGGTTGCTCGGGCGACGGAATCCCCGAGTGCGGATCGCCTACCGACCTCGACTTCCTGGGCTGCGTCGCGTTCGTCGGCGTGTGCAAGAACGGGACGAACTACTTCTGCAAGGCCGACGACCCGTCGACGATCTTCGTCACGACGCACGGGTGCGCACCGTACGGCTACGACGACTGCTCGCCGCCGGCGGTCCCCGATCCCGTCGGTCTTCCGCCGAGTTGCGGCGACTGGTGGTGGCGACGGTAGGGCGAGACGCACGGGCAGCGGGGTCCGGCTCGGCCACAGGCTGCTCGCCGCGGTGGAGCGACTGCGGCAAGCCCGGATCTTGCGCCCGCCGCGGCGCTAGGGGACCCTGGGCCCCATGAACCGGCGAGCACTCATCCTGGGCGCAGTGTGTGCAGCCGCGTGCCGCCTGCGCGCGGAAGGTGCGGCGGCGGGCGAGCGCGCTGCCGCGTTCACCTTGCCGGACCAAGACGGCACCGTGGTGAGCCTCGATGCGCTCACCCGTGATGGGCCCGCGGTGCTCGTGTTCTACCGCGGCCATTGGTGACCGTTCTGTCGCCGGCAGTTGGCCGGCTTGCAAGGAATCGCAGGAGAGCTCCGCGCCCGCGGCGCGACGGTGGTGGGCATCTCGGTGGACGAGGCGGCCGAGTCGCAGCTGCTGCGGCGCGCGCTGGGGCTGCAGTTCGCGTTGTTACACGATGAGAACGCGGAGCTCGCCGCGGCGTTCGGCGTGCGCATGGTGGGCGAGTCGATGGCGATCCCGTCCGTGTTCGTGGTCACGCAAGGCGGCGCGATCGTGTGGCGTCACGTCGGCGAGAACGTCCCGGATCGGCCCGCGCCCGACGCGGTGCTCGCCGCGATCGACGGCGCACGGCGCTGAGCGTGCCCGTCGGGGTTGCGTCGTGGGCAAAGCGTCGTAACAAGAGGCGCGCACCGACGTCCTCGGTGCACCCCAGTGGACAGCGCGCCGAATCCCGGCGCCCGCGAATCTCGCCAACCCACTTCCGGGTCTCAGGAGTACGGGTCTGAGGAATACGAAGCGACGTCGGGGCGGTAGATGCCGCGCCCGACGATGGAGCCAGACCGAGTCATGAACACGCAATCCAACCCCTCGATGCACCCCGCCATGCGACGCACGACCGCTGCGCTCGCCGTGGTGGGCGCTCGCCAGGGATCCAACGCGATCCCGAGCATCGCCCTCTCGCTGCTGGCGCTCGCACTCGCGATCGCGACGATCGCCGCGGTCGCGCTCGGCTGACGCGACTCGCGTCGGTCACTGTGGTCCTCACGGCGCAGGACTCGACGCGAGCCATGCCGACGGTTTCGCCGAGCTTGTCGCCGATTTACTTCTTCCCGCGCGACAGCGTGCCGCGGTCGATGGCGACATCCTCCCGCTCGAAGGTGTCCTCGATGCGGAACAGCGGCATGCCTTTGCCGATGTTCTCCATGATGATGTGCGTTCATCCGGTCGATCTCGAGCGCGTGCGCACCGTCGAGTGGATGGCGCTGGTGCCGGGCGGCGGCGAGCGCCGCACGCACGGCGGTGTGCTGGCGCGCAAACGCAACGACAAAGCCACCGGGCTCGTCGTGCTCGAGTTCGCCGACAAGGTCGAGCGCTACGCGGACCAGGACTGCCACGACACCAACAAGGTCGAGCGCATCCAGTCCGATGGGCGCCTGGTCTACGGGCAGAAGTGTCGGGCGACCGGCGAAACGAACGTGTTCCGCACGAAGATCGAGCCCGTGATGGTGCCCGCGAGAGAGGCCAAGCTGCTCGCCACGGGCGACGAGGTCAGCGTGGTCGTGGGCACCGGCACGCTGAAGAATGCACGGGTGCTGTCGGCCAGTCGCGAGGATGAGCTCGTGCAGCGCCGCGACGTCCGCTGGAAGTATTCGCGACGCGTGGCGCTGCGCCGCGAGCGGATCCGATCGTGCGGATCGAACGCGATCGGTTCTGGGGAGAGGGGCGCATGTGACGGTCGCATCATCCGCGGCGATCGCCGCACTGCGGGTCGGCCGCGTTGGAGTGAACTTCGGCGAGTAGCCGTCTGCTGCTGCACCCGAAGGCGCGGAAGGCCGGGCAGGGCCCATCCGTGGGCGACCCCCGGCGTACGCGCCGGGCGCCGGGCGCGGGGCCTACACGTGCGGAACGCTCGCGGGTTGCATCGCCCCGCCGCACGCGGTCCAATCCGTCATGGTAACGCGCGGGTGGGGTTCGTGGGTCGCGGTGGTCGGTGTCGCTGCGGCGTGCTCGTTCGATTCGGGCGGGCTCGGGAGCTCCGGGACGGCGCCGCAGGGCGAGGGCTCGAGCGGTGGCGGGACGACGCCCGGGGACACGACGTCGGACGATGCCGGCACTGCGACGGGCGGCAGCGCGGAGGCGAGCGGCACGGAGGCGAGCGGCACGGAGGCGAGCGGCACCGAGGCGAGCGGCACGGAGGCGAGCGGCACGGAGGCGAGCGGCACGGAGACGGGCGATACGGAGTCGAGCGGCCCCGCCGTCGACGGATCGACCGGTCCCGCACCCGACCCCGCGAAGCTCGCGCTCAGCGACGCACCGGCCTACGACTTCGCCGATCTCACCTTGGGCGATTCGACGTCGCACACGTTCACGCTCAGCAACGAGGGCCCCGGTACCGCCGTCGGGGTCGCGGCCGCGGTCGTGGGCCCACCATTCTCGTTGGTCGACGGGAGCACCTGCGGAGACACGCTCGAGTCCGGCGGCAGCTGCACGGTCACCGTCGCGTGTGCGCCGACGGAGTGGGGTGTACTCACCGGCAGCCTCGTCGTCGACTACGACGACGACCAAGGCGGGGGCAGCGTCGAGGCGTCGCTGCAGGTGCGCGGTATCGGCGAGTCCGCGGAACTGCTCGAGAACGGGGACGCCGAGCAGGCCGGCGCGCCGCCGCCCGGCTGGTCGCTTATCGCCGGTGCGGGCATCAACTGGAGTACGAACACCTTGCAATCCGCAGGCGGGATGCGCTCGATCTACGCCGGAGCCGGGAACCTCAGCGCGTTCCGTCTGCTGCAGGCCGTCGACGTCAGCGTCTGGGCGCCGCTGGTCGACGGCGACGGGGTGACCTTTCAAGTGCGCGCCGACACGCGCGCATCCTCCAATGGTGACGATTTCCACGGCGTGATCCTGCGCTTCGTCGACGACGGTGGCGACATCATCGAGGAACTCCCCTCGCCGCTCCACGACGGCCCCAACTGGCTCGAGCTCGACGAGTCGGCGGTCGCGCCCGTGGGCACCCGCAGCGTCCACGTGGTGCTGCGCTGCGACAAGAACGGAGGCACGTTCTGCGACGCGTACTTCGACAACGTCAGCCTCGTCGCCCGCTACCCGTGAACGAGCGCCGCGAGCACCGACACCTCACGGCTCGCCGAGATCCTCGATCCCGAACTCCGTCACGACCCACGCGTCTCCGTTCTTCTTCATCACGAAGTACGGCTGTTCGCCATAGCCGCTCGAGAACCGCACCTTCGCCTTGCCGCCCTCGGGAGCGTCGGCGTTCCAACCGAGCATCCCTTCGTTGGAGCCATCCTCGAGCGCGAACTTCGCGTAGCGGGGCGCGACCACCTTCAGCAGCCATTTCCCGGTCACCGCGGCCTCCAGCGACTTCGCGGAGTGCGTCTCTTTGCCGATCTTCACGCCTGCGGGGCCGATCGCGGCGAGCAGCATGGGCGCGTCGTTTCGCGCGATCGCCTGGGCGACGGTGATGGCCAAGGTCGCCGCGGCAGGCTGGAGCTTCGGGAAGGCGCTCGCGGGCGTGGTCGGCGACTCGTTGGGCGTGGGGCCAGGCCGCAGCGTGCCGCAGATCTGGACCCACTGCGCCATCTCGTCGCACGGCGCCTTGGACACATCGCACGTGAGCCCGGCAGCGGCGGACCAGCCGTGCAGCATGCACTCGCCGGGGCTCCCGCGCTGCACGACGGCCCAGTGATCGGGGCCGTGGTCGTGGGTCGAGACGAGCTCGAAGCGGGAGTGAAACGTTGCCATCGCGTCGGCCGAAGCGAAGCGTGCGGGGATGTCGGCCATCGTGCCGACGGTGGCGCCGCCCACCTTGGGGCCGAGTTGCAGGCTGCGGGCCTCCGCGTCCAGTCCGTCGGCATCGAGCTCCTGCCGCAGGGTGGCTTCGGCAGTGATGCCCGGCGGGAGATCGAGGGTGCCGGTCAGCGCGGGCACGAGGGTCGAGAGCTCGAGACGGCGCCAGCCCGCGGGCGGAGGCGGCTCGGTCGGCGCGCGCGGGGTCGCGGGGTCCGCGTCGGCGGTCGCGTTGGTGCGGGCGGTCGCCCTCGGGTCGGACGTGGTCTTCGGGTCGGGCGTAGTCTTCGGGCCAGTTGCGTTCTTCGTGCCTTGAGCTGCCTCGGCATCCGCGCCCGGGGGTGCCTCACTGCTCGCGCGGTCGCACCCGGTCGGGGCGCAGCCGAGCACGAGCGCGAGCAAGGACGCCGATGCGGATCCTGGCGACGCGGGGTGAGACTCGATCGTCGGGGGGATCGGCATGGTTTTTTCCGCTCCGGTGCGCCGGCGCGAGCAGTGTCCGATGGTTCCCTGAGCTCGGCCACCCCTCGCGCGCGACACCGTGTCCGGCCCGACCCCGCCCGTGGACGTCGGCCACGAGCACGACGGCGAAAGCAACAGCGACAGCCAAGCGCAGTTCGAGTTCGTGGCAGCGGCACCCGGGCCACCGCGACCAACGGCCTGCGCGGTCGTCGCCCCGGTCCCCCGCTTTCGCGGCCCCGGATGCGGGTCGGGTCGCGAGCAGACGGAGATGGCCGCCGCGATCCGCCAGCGATGACGACACACCGTGCAACGGGTGCCACCTGTGGCCGACGTCCGCGTCGATGCGCTCCGAGCCGCTCCGGGATCGTGCACCCGATCCGACACCGCGGACGCAGAGACCCTCAGCATGGGGTGGTCCGCATGGTGATGCCGACTTCACGCGAGCCTCTGCCCGCCCCCCGCGACGGTGACCGCACCCGCCTGCGCCTCGCGAGCGGCACGTCGTGGGTGCTCGACGTCCCAGTGCCGCCCTTGCCGACGACCGTCGCGGTGCCGGCGTCTTGCTTCGCGGACAACGGGTTTCCGAGCGCGGTGCTCGGCCTGTACGTGGAGCAGATCACCCGTGGGCTTGCGGACGCACCGGAGGCGCGCTTGCGCGTGTTCGGGCACGTCGCCCCCTCGGCCGACGCCGCGACGGACAAGCGCCGCTCGGACGCCCTCGCCCAGAGCATGCACGCGGTGCTCGTCGGCGACGAGGCCACGTTTACAGCGCTGGCCGAGCAGCAAAGCTGGGGCGCCAGCGAAGATCAGGCGATGCTGCGCTCGCTCGGGGACAACCCCGCAGCGATCGATGGCGACGCGGGGGCGCTCACGGCGTTGGCGGTGCGGTGCTTCCAGGAGGAGTGGAACTGGGGCTGGCACCATCCCGACGGCGGGACATCAGCGCTGCCTCTCACAGGCGAACTCGATGGGGCGACGCGAGCTTCGCTTCGTCGCGCCTACTTGTTGATGATCGCCGGGCAGGTTGGTCAGGACGCGTTCATCGAGACGGGATCGAGCGGTTGCGGCGGCTACATCCCGGTGCTCGCCGCCGATGGCTCCGTCGATGTCGCGGGGACGGCCGCGGGGCGTGTCCTCGTCGCCGCCTATGGCGCCCGCCGGCCGCGCGCGTTCCCATGTGCGGCCGATGACGCGAGCGCATGCCGCATCGATGACGTCGCAGCCTCGCGCTGCCGATTCTACCGCCACGCAGTCGACTCCGGCAGCGCGCGCGTACCCGACATGTTCTAACGACTTCGAATGGCTGCCGCTGCCCAGCGGCAAGGTGAACCTGAGCGTGCTGACCCCACTCCCCGACGGGGCGCGCCCGTCGTTCACGGTGTTCTTGCGGGTGGACGACTACGACGGCCGTGTGCGCCGTGGCCTGGGTGTCGCCCCGGCACCACGCGGGCCGGTGCTCGCAGCGTTGACGGGGATCGTGCGCCGGGACGTCGCAGTCGCGATGTTCGACCCTGCCGACGTGGTCGACGATCGGTCTCCGTTCGAGATCGACGAGTGGTGGGGCGATCCGGAACGCGACGAGCCCATGGGCCTACGTCCGCCGATCTCTCGCGTCCAGAGCGCGGACGCGCCAGATGGCACGACGAGCTGGGCAGACTCGACGGCGCCGGGCCGCAGACTCCCGATCTACTTCACGCCCGCCGCGCCCGCCGCGCCCGCCGCGCCCGCCGCGCCCGCCGCCAAGGCGCGCGACGACGCGGCTCGGAAGGTACTGGCGATCCTGCGGGACCCGGTGTTCAAGGCCGAGCTGCGGATCTTGGTCGACTATCGAGACGTGATCCCGGACTACATCGAGGGCTTCGTCTACACCCAGCTGGAACGGGCGGCGACGCTGCTGCCGACGACGAACTTGGCTGACGCTTTCGTCGAGCAGGAGCTGCTGCCCGCGACGCGGGCGTTCGAGCGCGTCTCTGGTCCCGGGCTGGAGAAGTTCCGGGCGTCGATTCCGGACGACGAGACCAGGGCATTCTTCGACACCGGCTGGACGGCGGAACTCCCCGCCGCCGACTCGGCATTCGCCATCGCGCTGGCCGCGAACAACATCCTCATCAACTCGGTCACCAACGTCGAGGGCCCGATGTCCCTCGGAGTCGCGGCATTCGCGATCTCCGCTCCGCGGATTCTCGCGAAGTTCGCCGAGGATCCGCTCGGCTACTCTGGGCAACGGATCTTCCAGTCGGCGGTGATACGGACAGGTGCGACCCGACGCCGCCGCGCTCCCTGCGGGAGGCGGGTCCGCGGCGATTCGCGCCGGTACGATCGCGGTTGCGTGTGAGGTCGCGTATCCCGGTGATCGCCGCGGAATCGTGCCGGCTTGGGAGGTCCCCGTGGACGAGGAGTACGTGCCACCGCTGTTCCATTTCGTGGTCCGTGTGCGCGGGCGTGCATTCGGCGAAGGCGGCGGCTCGGGATACCTGCGCATGCTCGACGTCCTGGAGCTGCACATGAGGGACCTCGACCCCAGCACGCTCGTCGATCGGCGAGGACAGGTGAGGCTGGCGGATGGCAGCGTGCAGCAGTTGCGGGTGGCCGCCGATGGTCGGGTGTCGCTGCGCGGGGTTGCGCCCGGCCCCTTCGAGCTCGAGTTCGAGTCCTACCCCGAGGAGTTCTGATCGCGTGACGCTCTCACACATCACCGCGCGCGGAGTCTACCGCGGTTCTGACGGAGGCTTGCGATGACTGACGAGGAGGAATGGAGCGTCCACGCCGATTTCTGGCAGGCCCGCGTGCATTGGCGCGTGGCCCGGGTGACGCTGGACGAACGCATGAGCGCGCCGATGGTCGCGACACTGCGGATCGTCGGCGAGGGAGACGCCGAGAGGGTCGCGCTCGGGCGCGCCGCTTCTCTGCACCTGCAACAAGGTGAGCTCGAGCGCACATTCTCGGGGATCGTCACCCGCGTGGAGCCGCTCGGTCGGCGTTCAGGACTGGTCCACGCGCGTGTCGTGCTGGAGTCCCGTGTCGCATTGGCGCGCACGACGAGGCGATGGCGCATCTTCCAGGACGTGACCGCGGAGACGATCGCACAGTGGGTGCTCGGAGCGATGCCGGGCGTCACCGTCGAGAGCCGGCTGCAGCGCGCGTACACCCCCGTGGAGTACCGAGTGCAGTACGGGCAGGACGATCTCGGGTTCGTGTGCCGGGTGCTCGAGGACGCCGGGATCTCCTGGGTGACCGAGCCGTCCGTAGAGGGGGAGACCGTCATCTTGCTCGATGCAGCGGCGGCCTTCGTTGCCATCACCCCCGAGGTGGCGCTCGCCGTCGTCGAGCGCGGCGACGATCGGGCTCGAGGCGAGCGGGGGGTGCAGGTGCAGCTCGGTGCCGACGCGGTGATCGAAGGCGCGGAGGTGCGCTCGACCTCGGCGAACGGATCGCTGGCGCTGAACCGTGGCGGCGCGAAGCTGGATGGGGCGACGGTGGACGTGACCGCAATGACGATGGCGACGGTGCTGGCGGCGATGGTGAAGATCAACTAATTGCGGATGAACGCGCAGTGCTCACGGGCGACGAGCGCAAGCAGCGGAGCGATGGAGGGAGCCGTCCCTTCCCATTGTTTCTAGCGGGCCTACCCAGCGGGATCGCTCGCCTGTTCGACGGCGCGAGGCCGACGACGGGTCCCTCAGCGCTCGCCGGGCAGCGTCGCGACGAGCAAGCGTTCGCCGCGAAAGGGCAGGGCGAGCGCGGCGGATCCCGGCGCGTGTTCGGCCCACGCGCGCGCGTCGGTGTCGCCGGTCGGCACCAAGCCGCGGCGCTCGAGCATCGCCGCGGCGTCGGCCGGCGCCATCGCACCGAACAGCCCCTCGCCGAGGCCGCGGAACGCGAGCCGCGTGAGCGCACCGATCGCCGGAATCGGCAGCGGCACGATCTCGGGTATCGCGTACGTCATCATCAAGACGCTGCCCCCGGCCGAGCGTGCGGCGACGTCGTCGAGCGTCTGCGCGATCGCGGTCGGATGCAGGTACGGCGTGACGCCCTCCCAGATCCACGCGGTCGGCCGCGCGACGTCGTGGCCCTCGGCGGCGAGGCGAACGCCGGTGCGCTCGCGCTCGAAGTCGACGGCGACGAAGCAGACACTGCGCGCGTGGCGGGGCAGCGCAGCCGTGGCGTCCCGCTTGCCGGTCTGCGTCGACGGATGGTCGACCTCGTACACGTCGGTGGCGTGCAGCGCGGGCATTCGCCACGCGCGCGCGTCGAGACCGGCGCCGAGGATCACGAGCTGATCGCAGCCACTCGCGATCGCGCCGTGCAGCGCGGCGTCGATCGCCGCCGTTCGCAGACACACGTGATCGACCATGCCGAAGCTCATCGCGCGTACCGCCGCGCGCGCACCCGGACGGCCGAGGGCGCGCAGCGCAGCGCCGAGCGGAGCGGGCAGCAGGGAGCCGGCGTGGGGATCCGGGGCGTGGCCGCCCGTGCCGAGGCCGCGACCGAACGCGACCGCCATCGCCGTGAGTGAGGGCCAGCCGCCACGCATCGCCCCGGAGCCTAGCAGCTCGCCCATGCACACCACCGCCCATGATCTAAGCTCCGAGTGCCGTGCCCGAGGGCGACACGATCCACCGTCTCGCGCGCCGGCTCACCCCGGTGCTCCTCGGTCAGCCGATCGCCCGCCTGTGGGTCCGCGATCACACCGAGGTTCCCGCGCACACGGGCGCGCCCATCGTCGCGATCGAGGCGGTGGGCAAGCACCTGCTCGTCGGCATCGGCGATCGCCACGTCCTGCACACGCACCTGGGCATGCCCGGGCGCGTGTTCGTGGTCCCAGGCCCCGTGACCCCGACCTGGGACACCGGCGCGATCGTAGCGACCGCCACGGCGTCGGTGGTTTGGCGCAGCCCGCGGACCGCCCGGGTCTCGCGCCGCGACGACCCGGGGTTTCTCGCCGCGCTGCGCCGCGTCGGCCCCGATCTGCTCGCCGCCCACGTCGATCTCGACGACATCGTGCGTCGCACTTACGCGGCCAGCGAACGCGATCGCCCGGTCGCCGTCGCGCTTCTCGACCAGTCGATCGCGGCGGGTGTCGGCAACGTGTTCCGCAGCGAGCTGATGTTCGCCTCGCGCTACACGCCCGACACCACCGTGCACGCGCTGGCGCCGGAGGCATTGCGCACGCTGTGGGCACTCGCGCAGACGATGCTGCAGCGCGGCGTCGCCGACGGCCACCGCGACACCGTGCACGTCGTCGATCCCCGGCGCGGCCGCGCACTGCGACGTCAGGACCGGCTGTGGACGTACGCGCGCGAGCATCTGGGTTGTCGGCTGTGCGGCACGCCGATCGTGCGGATCACGATCGGCCGACCCGCGCGGAGTCTGTACATCTGCCCGCGCTGCCAGGCGCCGGTGCGCATCTCTGCGACCGCCGACGTCCGTGGGTGATCTCGCGGCACGCACGTCATTCGTCCTCGTCCGCCGCGGCGCCCCGCAGGTGGAGCACGCGGGGGCTGAACGCCTCGTCCGCAGCACGGAGAGTGCCGTGTCGGGTTGGGCGAAGCTCCGGGCGAGGACGTTCTGCACAGCCGGCTCGATCGGCGCGCGCGCCACGATCCCCCTCGCGCGCGCCCAGGCGGCCCCAGCCGACCTACCCGCCCGCGTGCCCCCACGCCGCCCCGGGCCGCCCCAGGCTAGAATCCGGTTTCATCAGCGGTTTCATCAGCGGTTTCATCAGCGGTTTCATCAGCGGTTTCATCAGCGGTTTCATCAGCGGTTTCATCAGCGGTTTCATCAGCGGTTTCATCATCAGTTTCATCATCAGTTTCATCATCAGTTTCATCATCAGTTTCATCATCAGTTTCATCATCAGTTTCATCATCAGTTTCATCATCAGTTTCATCATCAGTTTCATCATCAGGCTTCTCCCCTGCGATATCGCGATTCTCATCGCACCCTCAGGACGCCGAATGGATAGCCTCGAACCGTCAAGCCGGCGCGCAGCTCGCTGGCGGGGACGAGCTCCGTGAGCGTCGTGGTGGTGTAGTCTTCGGACGAGTTGAGGACGTAGGTCACTTCGTACAATCATTTGCTTCATCATCAGATCTCCTCTGTCACTTCCAGATAGAACGCGCGCCCCGGGCGCTGTACGCCGAAGAAGTCGAAGACCCGCGCGTCAGTGAGGTTCTGCACCTCGGCGGTGGTCGTGAGTCGGAGCCAGAGGCGCGCCTCGGGCTCGTCGAGGCTCGGAACCACGCCGACCAGCGTGAAGAAGTCGTCCGCGCTCGGCACGGCTGTCGCCGCGAGGAATCCGTCGACGACCCCCGACTCGGAACCGCCCGACGAGGTGTCGTCGCCCGGGGCGGCGTCGTCGCCCGAAGGGTCGTCGCTTCCGCAGGCGTACGGGAGCAGCAGGGTGAGCGCGACCGGGAGCTCCCTCGGGATCTCCGCCAAGTAGCGCACCCGCTTCGCCCGACGCCGAGCAGGCGCGGACGATCGTCGTCAAGCAGCGCTCCGAGGCCGAGCTCGCCAAGGACTCTGCGCAGGCGGTCGACGTCGTCGACACCGAGAAGGCGCAGCGCGAGAGCGCCGATCTCGGTGAGGTGCTCGCCCGGGTCGAGGGCGTCGGCGTGCGCCGTGCGGGCGGCCTGGGATCGCAGACGCGCTTCTCGCTCGCGGGCCTCACCGACAACCAGGTCCGGTTCTTCGTCGACGGCGTGCCGCTCGAGCTGTCGGGCTATCCGTTCGGCATCGCGAGCATCCCGCTGGGGCTCGTCGATCGAATCGACATCCACCGGGGTGTGGTCCCGATCCGCTACGGCAGCGACGCGCTCGGTGGCGCCGTCGACGTGGTGACGGACGCCGAGATCGAGGGCACCCACGCGGGCGTCTCGTACCAGTTCGGATCCTTCGACACCCATCGCCTCTCGGTGTCGGGCTCGCATCGCGGCAAAGGCGGGCTCTTCGTGCGCGGCGCGAGCTTCTTCGACTACGCGCGCAACGACTATCCGATCGACGTCGAGGTCCCCGACGATCAGGGGCGGCTCTCCCCCGCCACGGTGCGGCGGTTCCACGATCGCTACCGGTCCGGCGGCGGCAACGTCGAGATCGGCGTGCTCGATCGACCGTGGGCGAAGCGCCTGCTGTTCAAGGCGTTCGCGACCGGCTACGACCAGCAGCAGCAGCACAACATCGTGATGACGGTGCCGTATGGCGACGTCATGTTCTCCGAGGCGAGCGCAGGCGCCACGGTGCGCTACGAGAACGAGTCGCGCGACGGCCTGCGGATCAGCGCGGTCGGCGGGTACGCCTGGACGCAGACACGCTTTCTCGACGTGGGTGAGTGCGTCTACGACTGGTACGGCCGCTGCGTGCGCGAGCGGGCCGACCCCGGCGAGATCGACGGCAACGACCGCGATCAGCTGGTGGGGCAGCACGCCGCCTACGGCCGCCTCGTCGCGGGCTGGCGACCGCACCGGCAGCATGCCATCAGCGCCGCGGTGTCGCCGACCTACACCACCCGCACGGGCGAGGAGCGCCGCCAGACCGACCCGGACGCGCGCGACCCGTTGTCGGCGCAGCGAGACGCGTTCACATTCGTCTCCGGGATCGACTACCAGCTCGACCTCTTCGACGACCGCGTCCAGAACATCGTGTTCCTCAAGGACTACGTGCAGATCGTCCGCAGCGAGGAGCCGCTGCCCGGCGACGTGCTCCGCAACCGCGATCGCAACACGCATCGGTTCGGCGTGGGTGACGGCATCCGGGTGCGCATCTTCGACTGGATGATGGCCAAGGCCTCGTACGAGTGGGCGACGCGCTTGCCCACCACGGACGAGATCTTCGGCGACGCGCTGCTGGTGCTGGCGAACCTGGAGCTGAAGCCCGAGATCAGCCACAACGCGAACCTCTCGGTCGACATCGACTTGAGGAACACGCGCGCCGGTGGCTGGCGCCTGTCGCCCAGCGGCTTCCTGCGCGACGCCTCGAACCTCATCGTCCTGCTGGGCAACGATCGCGCGTTCACCTACCAGAACGTCTTCGAGGCCCGCTCACTCGGCTTCGACGTCGCGGCGGGATGGACGTCGCCGGGCGAGTACGTGACGCTGGACGGCAACGTGACCTGGCAGAGCTTCCGCAACACGTCGGACGAGGGGACGTTCGGCGACTTCGAGGGTGACCGCATCCCCAACCGCCCCTACATGTTCGCCAACGGCGTCGGCACGGTCGGGTTCGGCGACATCATCACGCCCAGGGATCGCCTGTCGGTGTCGTGGGTGACCCGCTTCGTCCACCGCTTCTATCGCGGCTGGGAGAGCGTCGGCATCGCGCAGTTCAAGCAGAGCATCCCGCACCAGACCTCCCACGCCATCGCGGCCACGTACGTGGTGCGGGGCCACAAGACCGAGATCGCGACGACGCTCGAGGTGCAGAACGTGCTCGACGCCAAGATGTTCGACTTCTTCGGCGTGCAGCGGCCGGGCCGCGCGTTCTTCGGCAAGATCTCGGTGGGCTATTGAGCCGCGGATGAACGCGAAGTCCGGACGCATGCCGATGCGATGGGCGGGCTCTGGGTTGGTGTGCACGCTCGCGTCGGCGCGAGTTTCCCGCGCTGAGGATCCGGGCGAGGGCACGGGTATCATGCCGGGCCCATGGAGCGCGCTCAGCTCAACGAGGTCGCCGAGGTGCTCGCCGGCCTCGGCGCGGGCGGAAGGTTCGCGACGCATCGTCGTGGACGTGCGCGACGCGGACGACGGGTCCATCGGATGGGATGGCGGCTGCCCGTCGTAGTCGCTGTCGGCGAGCACGAGCAGTTGCTCGAAGCTCGCGAGCATGCGCGCGAGGACGGTCACCAGCAGCTCGGCGGCTCCATCACTCGAACGGACGTTGCTCGGTCGAAGTCGGGCGGCGACACACTCGCCGTTGTCGAGCGACGCCAGCAGCGTCCGGCCGTCGACGTCCGCGGCTCCCTCTGACGTCTCGGATCCTGCATCTGGGTGCGCGCGCGCGGGACTACGGATCGATGCGCGGCGTCGCACGCTCGGTCGCGGCACCGTGCGCGTTGATGCGCTGGCTTCGCCCGGCGCTTCGCCATGCACTCGGTCGGTGACATCCGCGGGGGCGGCGGCATCGACCGGCATCGCCGGTTGCGTGCCGGTCGACGGTTCGTCACCGGCGGCGACGCTCGCCGGCACTTCGCGATCATCCGGATCCCCGCCCGAGCCAGCGACCGCAATCCCGACCGATGCTGCGCGAAGGCGGCCTCGAGCGCGCGCATGCGGACGGCACCCAGGCTCGCGCTGCGCAGCACGACGAACAGCCGGCAGCCGCCGTCGCCGATCGCATCCACCAGCGGCGCGTCCTCGAGATCGACGCCCGTCGCGACCTCGGGTGCGAGCCCACGCTGGCGCGCAGCGTGGACCCACGGCACCAGGGCGAGGTCGTCCTCTTCGGCGCACAGAAGGACGAACGCGTTGGAATCGGGCACTGATCCGCGCAGTGTCCGTGCCAACATCATGGCCGCCATAAACTGTAGTTGTAATCACGGATGCCCGGGCGGAGCCGCGCCATGCAGGGGGGCCCTGGGCCCATCGGGCGCGGCCACGATGCGACAGCGTGCGGCACTCACACCGCGCGCACCGGGCGGTGCGATCGCGTCGCGATCCCTGCGTCGCCGCTTAAACCGCGAGGCGACTCGTGGGACGTTCTGACCATGACCCGCCCTGGCCTCCCTCGCATGGTTCCCGCCTTGCAACTCGTCGCAGCCGTGCTCTCCGCAGCCGTCGCGGCGGTGTCGTGGTACGGCGGGAATTCGTTCGTCGGCGCGACGTCCGGGATCGCCTGCGTCGCGCTGCTGGTCGCGGCGGTGGCGAGCCACCGACGCCTTGCGCGAGGTGGTGCGCAACGAGGATGACGCCATCCCCGCGTCGGCTTCCGCTTCTTCCGCTTCGGTGTAGGCTCCCGCCGTCATGGTTCGTCGATTCCATCGTGAGGTGCTCGTTTTCATGGGGGTGCTGTGTCTCGACGCGGGGGCCTGCAGCGAGCCCGCGGCCGATCGAGGTTCGAACGACACGGGCGCCGACACCGGGAGCTGCCAGCCGGGCACCGAGTTCTGCACCTGCCTGAGCGGCAACCTCTGCCAGGGTGACCTGGGCTGCGTCATGGATGCCTGCGTGGCGCCCGGCGGCGGGGACGGGAGCACCTCGGGGCCCGCGGGCACCGGCGGTGGCACGGTGGTCGATGGGAGCAGCAGCGCCGAGTCGACCGAGTCCGCGAGCGACGGCACGACGCCGGGCGTCGACAGCACGGGTGAGAGCGCGACGGGCTCCACGGGCGAGAGCGGGACGACGGGCACCGGCAGCGAGGTGGATCCCTTCGGCTGCGACCGCCTGGAATACCCCGTCAACGTCGTCGGCGGCGGTGGCTACGACACTCTTGCAGCGGCCGTCGCGGCTGCCCCTGTCGACGCGACGGTCGAGGTCTGCCCGGGCACCTACGTCGAGAATCTGGTGATCGAGCGCAACCTGACGCTGCGCGGATCCGGCGTCGAGGTCACGACGATCGACGGCGGCGGCGCCCTGTCGACGCTCTTCGTCGACGCGGTCGATCTGACGCTCGCCGACTTCACGATCACCAACGGCGCGGCGCACCTCAACCCGCTCGGCGGACCCGGGACCTGTGGCGGCGGTCTGGCGATCGAGTACGGCAACGGCCAGCAGATCACGATCGACGACTGCGTGTTCACGAACAATGAAGCCAGTCATGGCGCCGCGATCTGTGCCGACGGGACGAACGGGGCCAACGACGCGGATCTCGTGCTGAGCCGCGTGCGGATCCACGACAACATCGCGAGCGTGAACGGAGCCGGGGTGTTCTCGTACAGCGATCTCTCGCTCGACGACTGCGAGATCGTCGACAACGTCGCCGGCAACCACGGCGGTGGGCTGTACCTGGCCTACGGCGTCGCGACCGTCACCGGCGGCGTCGTGCGCGACAACGTCGCGATGGAGGGCGGCGGGGCCTACCTTCAGAGCCCGATGACGCTCGAGGTGACGGGCAGCGACTGGGGGGAGGGCGCCGCGCTGGAGAACGACCCCGACGACGTGGGCTGCTACACGGACTCGTTCGGCTTCTTCGGTGCCGACGCGACCTTCGCCTGCTCGGTCCCGCAGTTCGACGAGTGCACCTGCGGCTGATGACGCCACGCCCGTGCCCTTGCCTGCCGGGCAGTGGCCGCGACGGTGCCGAGGACGCGGCCGGTCCGTGACGCGTCGGCGCAGGGCTCCTGTATGCTCGTGGCGCCGTGCTCCACCTCCCGCACGCGCCGACGCACCACCTGGCGTGCATCCAGACGGGAAACTGACGTCGCCGCCGTCTGCGTCGGCTCCACAAACCGCCGTGCCGAAGGTGGACAAGATCGTCGTGGCGATCCACGGCATCGGCAGCCAGCGCCGCGGCGACTCCATCCGTGCGGTGGCGCAGCGCTTCGGCGCGTTCTGCGATCCGCCGCTGCCGGTGATGCCCTTGGGCTATTTCCACGTGGGGCGCGGGACCGAGGTCCACGTCAGCCGTCTCGAGACGGAGCCCAATCACCCGGCTGCTCGCATCGGGTTCGCGGAGGTGTTCTGGGCGGACATCCCACGGGGGGTTGGCTCGGCGATCACTTGGCCCGGCGCTCGCGCAGCGCCTATGCCCGACTTGCGGCGACCGCCTACGCAGTGGCGGTACCCGCCATCTGGCTCGGGTTCACCAGCCACTCGCGGCCGGTGATCTTCGTCGCGCTCGGCATCGGCGCGACGGCGATGTTCGCCAGCGCCCCGGCGAACAACGCCAGCATCGCGAACCTCGTGCCCGCACCGCA
>JBBQJI010000088.1:0-19491 GCA_038325765.1 Nannocystales bacterium | reverse complement strand
CTTCATCCTGGTCACGGGCCTGCTCGATCGGCTCAGCGCGAGCGGGCGCGTGGTGATGCTCAGCAGCGACCTGCACAAGATGGCACCGAAGGTCGGCATCGAATTCGACAACCTCGACGGGGCGAGACGCTACGCCGGGTGGCGAAACTACGGGCAGTCGAAGCTCGCCAACCTCCTGTTCGCCGTGCAGCTCACGCAGCGTTTCACGGGCACCGAGCGGACCGCCAACGCCGTGCATCCGGGGGTGATCGCCACCAACCTGAGCCGCCACATGAACCCGGTCCTGGCCGCGGTGCAACGCGCCGTCGCGCCGATGTTCCTCAAGAGCGTTCCGCAGGGCGCGGCGACCGAGGTGTTCGTCGCGACCCATCCGAGTTTGGCCGGCGTGTCGGGTCAGTACTTCGCCGA
This sequence comes from Nannocystales bacterium, assembly GCA_038325765.1. Classification (GTDB taxonomy): domain Bacteria; phylum Myxococcota_A; class Polyangia; order Nannocystales; family Nannocystaceae; genus Xiheibacterium. Next base: position 19,083 of record JBBQJI010000088.1, on the reverse strand, counting down.
CAGCAACGTCGCGCGGCCCAGCGCCGCTGCGAACGATGCCGCGCTCGCCCAACGGCTGTGGGACGTCTCGGAGCGCATCGTCGCAGAGGTCACGACGTAGCGCGTGCGAGCGGGCGGGCACACCCAGCACGCACGCCCCCAGCACGCCCCCAGCACGCCTCTGGTCGCGGAGTAACATCTCCCCCTGTCGGGGTCTCGCCGCGCCCGGCTGATCTGCTGCCGCCCGAGACCCAGCGCGCAAGCTGGTGGTCTCGCGCGTGACCCGGATCGATGGCGCGGCTATGAGTGCCCACCGACCGTTGGTACCGTCGCGTCGATCACGATGCCCGACGCCGCCGCACCGAGCCCCGACCACGCCCTCATCGCGAACTTCTACGCCGCGTTCGCGCGACTCGACGCCGAGGGTATGATCGCCTGCTACCACCGCGACGTCGGTTTCTCGGACCCGGCGTTCGGCGAGCTCGACGCCGCACGTGTCCGCGGCATGTGGCGGATGCTCTGCGGCCGCGCCAAGGATCTCGTCGTCGAGGTGTCGGGCATCGTGGCCGACGGCGATCACGGCGGCGCCCACTGGGAGGCGCACTACACCTTCGCGACCGGTCGCAAGGTACACAACGTGATCGAGGCGAAGTTCCGCTTCGCCGACGGCAAGATCATCCGCCACGACGACGCGTTCGACATCTGGCGGTGGACGCGGATGGCGCTCGGACCCGCCGGCGTGTTGCTCGGCTGGACGCCGCTGCTGCGCGGTGCCGTGCGCCGCAAGGCCAACGCACAGCTCGACGCATTCCTCGCCGTCAAGCCCGGCAAGGCGGGCTAGTCGTCGACCTTGGCTTCGTCCATCCACAGCACCTCCCAGTGGTGGCCGTCGAGATCGTAGAAGCTCCACGCGTACATGAACCCGTGATCGGACGGTGGCTGGGCGTGGGTGCCACCGGCGGCGATCGCCTTGGCGACCATGGCGTCGACATGGGCGCGGCTGCTGCACGACAGCGCGAACAGGCCCTCGGTGTGGGTCGACGTGTCGGAGATCGAGCGCGACGTGAAGGTGCCCATCGGACCCTCCTCGAGCGGCCGCGCCCTTCGACCCCGCGATGCCAGCGCGTCGAGACAGACATTGGTCGCGACGCGAACCATCCACGTGCGCAGCGATGCCCGCCCGTCGAAACGATCCAGACTGCGCGATGCCCGGACCATCGTCTCTTGCACCGCGTCGTCGGCGTCGACGGCCGATCCGAGCATGCGATAGCAGTGACCGGTGAGCGCGGTGCGGTGGTCCTCGAGCTGGGCGATGTCGGGGGACATCGGCGGCACCGTAGCAGCGACGTGCGGCCGTGGTCGAGCGCGCTGCGGTGCGGCGCCGTGGCCGTCAGGCGCGGCGCAGCAGCCCCTGCGCGCACAGATCGTCGATGATCTCGTGGGCCTCGCCGGGCTCGGCGCCCAGCCGCACTGCCTCTGCGCCCAACGCCTCGCGGGTGCGCGGCGCGTGGCCGAACACCAGCAACTTCACCAGCGCCGCGCTGCCGGTACCCAGATCGATCGAGCCGTCGTCTCTGCGCTCGACGAGCAGGTGCTCGGCGCCGCGGCGGGGTGGACGCTCGGCGCTGTGCGACGACGGCCCGGCCAACGCAGCCGCGACGTCGGGACCGAGTTGCTGCAAGGCGCGAGTGTGGTAGGCGAGGGTGCCCGCAGGCACGACGATGGCCCGCAGACGCGCCGGCACGCACAGCACCTCCGCATTGCTCGCCGCCGCCGCTGCAGGCGAAGGACCTGCGCGGCGCAGTACCGCCATCGCCGCCTCGAGGCGCCCGATCCCGTGGGCGCGCTCGCCGACCCACGCCCCGAAGGCGACGGCCATCGAGCCCCGTTCCGAGACTGCGCGGCGAAAGTCATCGGTGGCGAAGAAGCGCTCGATCGTGCCGAGCCCGAGCACCGCTGCGGTGACCGGGTACTCGTCGAGCAGCGTGGTCACGGCGCGGGCCCGGCGGAAGGGATCGGCGCCCAGCGCCCGCGGATCGACCGACCGCAGCAACGCACGCTCACGATCGCCGAGCTCGGGCATCGGCGCGTCGCCCAGCACCCGCGCCGCGTACTCGGGGTCGAACAGCATTCCCACGAGCACGCACTGGATGCGGCGAGGATCGAACGCGGGCAGCGGCGTCATCGGCGACGGGATCATAGCCGCGCGGCTAGACCTGAGGTTGCGGTGGGACGGGAGCGTCATCGACGATCAGCGGACGTGGCGACGTTATCGCGATCCCACGCCGCTGCGACCCGCGGTGCCCGAAACGACGCGTTCGCGGCAAGATCGGCGATGTGACAGCCGGCGCCGTCACATCGCGGCCAAACGGCCTCCACCTGCGGGGCCTGCCGCGCGGAGCGGAGCCACGCCAGGGATGTGCGACGATGTCCTCCGACTCCACCATCGTGCCTTCGCCAGACGACGAGACTCCCGAGCCGGACGACGACAGCGCCGACGACGACTTCGACGATCCGATGCTCCGGTTGCTCGCGGCCGCGCCCTCGGTGCCGTTCGGCGAGGCCCCTCTGCCGCCCGACACCGTGGTCGCCCAGGGCTACCGGATCCACCGCAAGATCGGCGCCGGCGCGATGGGAGTCGTGTACGAAGCCACCGATCTCGTCCTCGCGCGTCGCGTCGCGATCAAGGTCCACGAGATCGGCCGCAGCGATCGGGCGGCCCGGATGTGGCGCGAGGCTCGGGCGCTCGCGCGCATCGCCGACCCCAACGTCGTCGCGGTGCACGAGGTCGGCGTCGACGGCTCGCGCGGCTTCATCGCGATGGAGCTCGTCGAGGGCAGCACCGTGCGGCAGTGGCTGCGCGCCAGCCACCGCGGTTGGGAGGAGATCGTCGAGGTCTATCGTCAGGCCGGTCGTGGTCTCGCGGCCGCCCACCGGGTGGGCATCGTCCACCGCGATTTCAAACCGGACAACGTGCTGGTCGGCGCGGACGGTCGGGTGAGGGTCGCGGACTTCGGGCTCGCGACGGAGCCCGCTGCGTCCATCACGAGCACGATGGACGACGCGCGCCGCGAGACCGAATCCGTGACACGCACCGGCGCGCGGGCGGGGACACCGGCGTACATGGCACCCGAGCAACGCGCGACCGGACTCGCCGACGCGCGCTCGGATCAGTACGCGTTCTGCATCGCGCTCCACGAGGCGTTGCACGGCGCACGGCCGGGGGACACCACCGAGCAGACTCCGGGCGCACCCGCGGGCAGTCACCCGGCATGGCTCGACGCCGCGATCGCCCGCGGTCTCGCCGCCGATCCGATGGCGCGACATGAGGACCTCCAGACGCTGGTCGCCGCGCTCGATCCAGCACCGCGCCGACGCCGACGGATCGCGTGGGTCTGGGGGTTGGTCGCAGTCGCAGGCGGCGTGGCGCTGCTGCGCGCCGGCGGATGGTTGGCGAGCACCGACGAACCGGCGTCACCGTGTGCGGCCGCCGGCGCGGCGATCGAGCAGACCTGGTCGGCCGCCCGCGCGGGCGAGCTCACGCAAGCCCTCGCTGCGGGGCCGGGCACCCTGGTCGAGGGCGCCGTCGCGACCGTGGTTCCAGGCTTCGACGCATGGGCAGCGCGGTGGCGTGGGGCCGCCCGCGACGCATGCGAGAGCACCCACGTGTCCGCCCAGCAATCGACGACGCGCCTCGACGAGCGCAACGACTGCTTGGAGCGCGCGCGCGGTCGCTTCGCTGCGGCGATCGCCCTGTACGACGTGGCCGCGCCCGACGCCATGCTCCGCGCGCCCGAGGTGATCGCGAGCTTGCCGGACGTGGCGATGTGCGCCCGCCCCGACGCCGCCATCGTACATGACGTGATCCCCCCCGAGCGCGCCATTGCCCACGATGCCCTGCTGGTGCGGCTCGATCGCGCGGCCGCCGAGGTCGCAGCGGGCCGCGTCGCTCCGGCCAAGGCGTCACTCGATGGTGTGATCACCGAGCTCGAGGCCGAGCGCGCCACGGTGGCGCTCGGCGAGGCCCGGCGGTTGCGCGGCGAGGTCTTGTTCGAGATGGGCCGCCGCAACGACGCGATCGCCGATCTCGCCGCAGCCGTGGACCTGGGTCACCGCAACCACGACCGTGACGCGCTCGCGGTCGCCATGGCGACGTTGGCGCGCGCATTGGGGCGCGTGAAGTCCGATCGCGACGAAGCGCTGCGCCTGCTCGCGAGCGCGCGGGCGATCGCCGAGGATCTGGGGTGGTCGCCCGGTCGCCAGCTCGGGCTGCGCATGATCGAGCTCGAGATCGCGTTCTACGCCGAGCACTATGACGACCTCGACGCGCTCGGCGAGGCGCTCCTCGCGGACCCCGCGATCGACGACGCCGCACGGATCCGCGTCCAATCGCTGATCGCGACCTCGCTCGACCGCCGCGGCCGCTTCGCCGAGGCGATCGCTGCCCACGACCAGGTGCTCGGCCTGGTCGAGCGCGTGCGCGGCCCCGATCACCCGCAGGTCGCGATGGTGCTCGCCAACCGAGCGACCGCGCGGCAGAGCACCTCCCGCGACGACGCCACCTTGGAGCTGCTGCGCCGTGCGCTCGCGATCCGGATCGCGGCCTATGGTCCGGATGCGCCGATCGTCGGCGAGCTCCACCGACAGATCGGCGACGCCGAGTTCGCGCGCGGCCGCCACGACGATTCGGCCCGCGCGTACGACCGCGCGATCGAGATTGCGCGGGCGGCGGGCGACGACGGCGGGCTCTTCTTCGCGCTTGGCAACCGCGGGCGCGTCTTCGCCGACCTCCGCGACGACGAGGCGTCAGCGCGCATCGATGCCGAGGTGGTCGCGATCGCCGAGCGTCACTTCGGCAAGGATTCGCTGCAACTCGCGCGGGCCCTGGTCAACCGCGGCATGTCGCGCTTCCAGGCGCAAGAGTATGCGCTCGGCGCCGCCGAGGCCGAGCGCGCGCTCGCGATCCTCGCGGCCGAGCTGCCCGCCAACGATCTCACCACCGCGATGGCCCGAACCGGGCTGTCGAGGTTCTACGCGAAGCTCGGCCGCGGCGACGAGGCGATCGCGATGTTCGACGCCGCTGCGCGCGACGTGCTGGCGCAGTTCCCCGACGACCACGAGCGGCGCGTCGCGTACGCGCTCAACCGCGCGATGACCCTCGATCTCATCGGGCGCACCGACGAGGCACTCGCGCAGTGGCACATCGTTCGCGACCTCACCGAGCGGAGCCTGCCCGAGGACAGCCCGCTGCGGGCCGAGGTTCTGCTCGACGTCGGCACCCGCTTGGTCGAGGCCGGCGAGCGGACCGAGGCCCGCGCAGTGCTCCGCCGCGCCCATGCCCTCGAGTCCCGCCACGGCAAGGATCCGACCCGCCTCACCTCGATCGATGCGCAGCTCGCACGGCTTCGCGGGTGATCCGCTGACTCAACCCAGTCCTGGGCTGGTGTGGCGGGGCGAACTCGGGCAGCCTGAGCCCAGCCCGTGGAGCTCGACGATCGCGAGCAGCTCGAACGCGAGATCGCAGCATGCTGCGCGGTCTCGGAGTACGCGACCGCCACCACGATCGCGATCAAGGGCTACGGCCCCGAGATCCTCGGCTACCTGATGGCCGCAACGCGCCGGGAGCAGGACGCCGCAGAGATCTTCTCGGACTACTGCGAGAACCTGTGGCGCGGCCTACCCGGTTTCCGCGGCGAGTCGAGCTTTCGGACGTGGTCGTACCGCGTCGCCTACCACGCGCTCGCCCGTGCCGCGCGCACAGGCGCCCGCCGCAATCGCCGGGTGGTCGCGATGGCCGAGCTCCCCGAGGTCGAGGCGCTCATCGACCACGTGCGCACCCAGACGTTGCCGCACCTGCGCACCGAGGTGAAACAAGAGGTCTTGCGTCTGCGCGACCAACTCGAAGAGGAGGATCGCACCCTGCTCATCCTTCGGGTGGACCGACGCCTGGCCTGGGACGAGATCGCGAACATCATCGATCCCGAGCTGCCGACCCCCGAGAGCGCCAAGCGCCTCAGCGCTGCCCTGCGCAAGCGTTTCGAGCGGCTCAAGATCCGGCTTCGCGAGCTGTCCAAGGGGTTGATCACCGAGCAGTGAGCGGGGCGCCTCGCTCCGCGGCGCCAGGCGAAAGCCAGCGGAGGTCACTTCACCACGGTACCAGATCGCCGCGGGGGCTCCTTCGCGCTTCTCCAGACTGCCACGTGCAGGTAGCATGTCGAGACGACCTGCACGCCGTGGGTGGTGGGCGTTCTTGGCGGGCTGTTCGCGTCCGCGTGCTTCTCCGAGGGCCCACAGTGCTCGACGGCATCGTGTGGGGCCGCGGCCTCCACGGGCGACCCGGCGTCGACGAGCGAGCCGCACGCCGACACCGAGACCGCAACGGTTGGGCTCTCCAGAGACGTGAGTGAGTGGGTGGGTGCGTGCACTGACAACTCCCGTGGTCGCTGTTGATGGCCATGGGCCGCCGACGAAACGGAATTGCGGACAGCTTCGGTCCTCGACAGATTCAGCGCGCGATCGAGCAGCATCCCCATGAAGTCGACACGGTGGAATCACAGAGCGAACGCGGGCGTCGTTCCCCGGATGACCCGGCTCTGCCTCGCGCTCGTCGTGGCCTGCACGCCGAGTGAGCCCGCAACGCGGATCTCGCCCGACGCGCCGGCAGCCAGTCCGATCGCGGTCCCGTCCCCCGTCGAGCTGGCCAAGCCCTCCGCATCCCCACCCGCGATCGACCCGGCAGCCGCCGTCCCCACGCACCTGTACGCGGAGCACCTCGCAGATCTGCGCCTAGGCATGACCGTCGCCGAGCTGCAGGCGGCTCGACCATCGCTCGTCCAAGACGGCGACATCGTCACGATCCCGCCCGAGGGCGGCCCGAACGACGTCATCGCCGCCTATGGCAAGCGGCTCGTGGACACCGCAGCGGACCTCAGCGTGGAGCTCGAGTCCCCGACGAAGGACGGAGAATTCCGTGCCGCGGTCATCTGGGCCGAGATCGACGCGAAGGCGGTGACCAAGCGCGGCATCGGCATCGGTGCGACGCGGGCCGCGGTGAAGAAGGCCTACCCGCGTGCACGACCGCTGGTCGAAGACGAGTTGTATGCGCGGGAGAGCGATGAAGAAGAGGTGTGGTTCGGCTTCGAACGCGGCAAGGTGATGCGCATCCGGCTCGGACCCGCCACGGATCCCGACGACATCGAAGAGTGATCGGCGGTGGCATGGAGCCGGCGGGCGAGGTGCTGCACAGCCTGTTCGACGGGCTCGACGCTCGCAAGCAGCTCGACCGACAGGGTGATGCGTTCCTCGGGATCGCGGCCCTCACCGTCACCGCGGCGTGCCGCGTCGCCCGACCTTCCGGCTACGACGCGCTCGCGGCCGAGGCGCCCACGGTCACGCGGTCGCCCGAGCGTTGGAAGCCCCGCCCGCGCGCGATTGCTCTGCGTTGCGGACACACCGGCCCCGCCGCGATCAAGGCCGCCGCAGCCGCTCGAGTCGCGCGTTGACGGCCTTCGAAAGCGCCATCTCGCGATCACGGTGCAGCGCCGATCCGGCGCAGAACAGCGCGAACGACACCAGCTCGTGGGCGACGTGCATGAACGTCGCCAGCGGGTCGTCCTCGCGTGCGGCGCGGACCGCCGCGAGCACGAGTTCGGCGTCGATCGCCCCCGATCTCGCCACGCCGTGGCCGAGGTACGAGGCGTAGCCCGAGCCGTCGATCCACGCGCCGAGCATCTGGCGCGCACCCTCGGCGCCGCCGGCCTCGCCGATCGCCTCGAAGATGTCGGCCAAGATGTCGCTGAACACCTCGACGATGTGGCGGACCTCGACCTCGTCGATCCGATCGCGAGAGACGACCTCGACGCAGCGCGCCCGCACCAGCATGTACGCCGCGCGGGTCGCCGCGAACTCGTCGAGATCGGCGTCCTTGGCGATCTCGGCGAGACTGGTCGTCCCGTCGGCGCGGGCCAGCACCGCGCGGGCATCGGCGTCGAGATCGGCCGTGCGCGGGTTGGGGCTCGCGCGGACGCAGACGTCGTCGCCCGGAATCACGCGGCGATAGACCTCGATCTCGTCGAGCCTGCGGATGCCGTCCATCAGCAGCGCGCGCACCGACAGATGCACGGTGTGATCGGGCGGCGGCTCGCTCGGATCGGGCGTGGTGAACACGAACGCCCCGTCACCGACCGTCAGCGTGCGCATGAAGACCCCGGTCACCTGGGCACCGAGCAGCGCGAACAAGCGTTCGGGATCGACGACGCCGCGGTCCAGGCAGACCTGGCCGAGTCGATGGTTCGCGGTGACGTCGGCGAGCAACCCGTCGAGCGCCCCCGCATCCACCACGTCATCGCGCAGCAGGAGCTCGCCGAGGCGATCAGCCGGATCGTTGCTCCGCGCGTGGAGCAGCGTGCCCCGATCGAGGTGGAGTTGGAACCAGCGTCCGCCGGACGAGAACACCTGCATCTCGCCGACGAAGCCGCGCTCGGCGACGATCTCGAGCGTCTGGAACAGGGTCATCGGCGACAGGATCTCGCCGGCGAGCACCACGCGACCGCCGAGTTCGATCGGATTGGTGTCGTCGTCGAACAACCCGTCGAAACCGTCCGGGTCGGGCTCGGGCGCCTCCGCCGCCTGCTCCTCGTGGGCGAGGACGCGGCGCAGCACCAGGAGCCCCGGCGTATCGGAGAGGATGCGGTAGCGTCCTGCACTGTTGCGCAGTCGGTACTGCGCATCCCGACCTTCGGCGGTGACGCTGCCGTCGTCCCCGACGACGACGATGTCGACCCCTCTGCGCACCGCCCCACCTTATCCCGTCACGCCGCGGGGGCCCAAAACCCGGCGTGGCCGGCCGCGCGTCATCCGTACCACGGCCGGCGCGCGGATGCGCATGGTGGGCGCCGGACGTGACACCCTGTCCGCGCATGGATCGCGCACTCATCTCCACCCTGCTGGGCGTCGCCGCCTCGCTCTTCGCGTCCCTCGTGCACGCCGCACCGCTGCCGACGCCCGCCGATCCCGCGGCGATCATCGGTGGCGGCCCCGTCGATGCCTGCGACTGGCCCTCGACGGTGTTCCTCGAGAACTGCACCGGCACGCTCATCCACCCCGAGATCGTCGTGTACGCCGCGCACTGCGGCGACGACCGCGAGCGGGTGTGGTTCGGCGAGGACATCTCGAGCGGCGCAGCCCCGGGTGGCGCTGGCTTCTCGGTCGACACCGAGTACTGCTGGTCGAACCCCGATTGGCTGGATCCGAGCCTGCCGATCGGGCCCGCGCGCGCCGCCGACTTCGGGTTCTGCAAGCTCGCCCGCCCCGTGCTCGAGGTGCCGATCGTGCCGGCGGTGTACGGCTGCGAGACGACGATCCTCGCCCCCGGCACCGACGTGACGCTGGTCGGCTATGGCGGCACCGACCAGGACACGTTCGCCGTGAAGTTCGAGGTCGACACCACGCTGCACTACATCGACGACTGGGGCGCTGCGGTGATCGGCGGCGAGGGCCTGAGCCCGTGCGGGGGTGACTCGGGCGGACCGGCGTTCGTGCGGATGCCCGATGGCACGTGGCGCGCCTTCGGCATCGTGTCGGGTCCCAACTTCGGCAACTGTAGCGACGCCATGTGGTTCGCCACGATCCACACCGCGATCCCCTACATCGAGGCGGAGAGCGGCATCGACGTCACCCCGTGCCACCACACCGACGGCACGTGGAATCCCAGCCCGGGCTGTGGCGAGTTCCCGCTCGATCCGGGCGATGGCAGCGGCAAGTCGTGGGCCGACGGCTGCGGCGGCGGTGAGTACTCGGGCCTCGTCGACACGTGTGGGCCGACCTTCGATGCCTCGGAGGATCTGCTCGGTCCGGTGGCGGCGATCACCGCACCCCGCGACCGCGACCGCTTCGATCTCGCCGATGGCGGGACGACCTACGCGCTCGCGGTCACCGCCGAGATCGCCGATGCGCCCAGCGGGGTCTCGCGCGCCGAGTTGGTGATCGCGGGCGCCACGGTCGAGGGCTCGCTGCGAGTGGGCTCGCCATGGACGTGGGACCTCGCGATGCCGCCGGGTGTGTGGACGATCGAGGTCCGCGCCACGGATTGGGCCGGCAACGAGTCGCTCTCGGATGCGGTCGTGATCGGCATCGGCGAGGATCCACCGGCGGCGCCTGAACCATCGACGTCGTCGAGCGGCGGCGAATCGGGGGATGCGCCTGCGGACTCGTCGGGCGGCGACGCATCGGGCGCGGGTGGCGACGCGAGCTCGGGCGCAGCCGACACCTCAGGCGGTGGCGCGGCGGGCCAGGCGAGCGAGGGCGATGGCGGCTGTGGCTGTCGCAGCAGCGCCGCGGATCGGCCCGGCATCGCGGTGCTGGGATTGTTCGCGATGCTCGGCGTCGCGCGACGCCGACGACGGGCCGCGTGCTCGGGTGCTGCGATCATGATGCTCGGCGGCTGCGGGGGTGATCCGGCGAACACACCGGGCGGCAGCTCGACCTCAGGCGAGTCGAGTGGCCCGAGCGAGTCCACCGGAGTCGATCCCGATCCCTCGAGCTCGGGCGGCGACACCACGGTCAGCTCGGACACCAGCTCGGGCGATTCGTCCTCGAGCGGCCCCGGCTGCGAGCCCGGCACCGAGGACTGTCACTGCGACGAAGGCTTCGTCTGCAATGCTGATCTCGCGTGCATGCTCGACACCTGCGTGCCGTGCCAGGCCGGCGCGTTCGCCTGCGTCTGTGCGTACGCCGAGGGCGAAGAGCGGGGCACCTGCGAGCCCGGGTTGTACTGCTTCGGGGGATTGTGCGCGGCGCCCCAGCCGTGCCCGTTCGTGATGGACGGGAAGTGCGACGAGCCGCGCGGCACCGGCTTCTGCCTCATCGGCACGGATGCCTTCGACTGCTGCGCGACCGAACCGGACGTCTGCGAAGAGGCGATCGTCGGCGGCGCCTGCCCCGACGGCTCGGATTCCGACGATTGCAGCGGCGACGCGAGCAGCAGCTCATCCGGCTCAGGCGGGTCGGGCTCTGGGGAGTCGAGTTCTGGCGGGTCGGGCTCTGGCGAGTCGAGTTCTGGCGAGTCGGGCTCTGGCGAGTCGGGCGCTGGCGAGTCGGGCGCTGGCGAGTCGGGCGCTGGCGAGTCGGGCTCTGGCGAGTCGGGCTCAGCCGAGTCGGGCTCTGGCGAGTCGGGCTCAGCCGAGTCGGGCTCTGGCGAGTCGGGCTCAGCCGTGGAGTGATCCCGAGGCGGCCTCGGCTCAATCGAGCTGCAGACGTCGCCGGCGCAGCGCGTCCATCGCCTGCTGGCCCTCCGCGAGCTGCGACACCACCCCGTCGATGCGGTCCTCGGCGTCCGCGGCGTCATGCGCCGCCGCGATCGCGCCGCGGATCTCGCGGAGCTGCACCGCGACATCGGCGAGCGCAGCGACGTCTTTGGCGTCGTGGTTGGAGATCATCCGCGCGAGGTCGCGGTCGAGCAGATCGATCTGGTCCGTCGCGCGCGCCAGCGTGTGCTCGGGGGCCTCACCGCCGAGGCGCTCGAAGGTCGCGTACCCCGCCGAAGCGGCGTCGAACGCCCGCTTGCCGAGGACCCGGTCGTCCGCGCCCCCCGTACCCATCCCCACCGCGTCGGCATCGGTCGGGGTGGCGTCGGCGACACTGCAACCGAGCATCGAGCCGAGCACCAGGGGCAGGAGGACTGACGGGAGGGCGTTCACGTCGAGGCAGTTGTGCAAGAGCGAGGCCGGGCCGGGGGGCCGTCGGATGCACAGCAGGCGTCCCAAGCGTGGGCCACCGGACCGTCGAACGGCCGGGCGTCGCGGCACGACCGTGACACCTCCGCGCGGCAGTTTCGGTCCATGATCGTCAGGTGGCTGCCGCCAACCCGAGCCCACCCGACCCGACACGTCCGCTGGCGACCGCCACGGCGCAGCGCGGCTTCGCGCCGCCCGCACTCGACATCGAGTTCGTGCCCACGCCGGAGATCATCGTCGCCAAGATGCTCGAGGCCGCCAACCTCCGCGACGACGACGTCGTCTACGATCTCGGCTGCGGCGATGGCCGGCTCGTCGTCGAGGCAGCGGTGCAGTACGGCACCCGCGGGGTCGGCTTCGATCTCGATCCCGTGCGGATCGCCGAGGCGCGCGCCAACGTGCTGCGCGCCGGCGTCGGAGCGCTCGTCACCATCGAGCGGCGCGATCTGTTCACCGTCGACGTGCGCCGTGCGTCCGTCGTGATGCTCTACCTGCTGCCGTGCATCAACGTGCGCCTGGTGCCGCAGCTGCGGCAGCTCGCGCCCGGCTCGCGGATCATCTCGCACGACTTCGACATGAAGGGCTTCGACTACGACGAGGTGTGGACGCTCGTCGCGAAGCACCACCAGCCGCGGCCCAAGGCGCGCGACCACCACGTGTTCAAGTGGACCACGCCGCTCGAGCGCTCGGCGCCCGCAAGGCCGTGACGGTCGCGCAAACACGACGCGCCCGCGGACCGGAACACCGGTCGGCGGGCGCGAACATCACGGCCGACTCACGCGAGTGAGTCCTGCACACGAGTCAGCTCGGGTCGTAGTTGATCCACGACGCCTGCGTCCAGTCGTCGGTCGCCTCGGGGTCGATCGCACCGACGTAGGTGGTGTCCTCGATGCCGGGCAGACCGGCCGCGACGCCGCCACTGACCGCAGCCGTGTCGGCGGCGGGCTTGGCGTTCGGGGCGCCCCACGTGCCGTCGAGGGCGAGATCGACGCCGTCTTGGTTGCCGGGCTGGTCGAGCAAGAAGCTCTCCCACTCCATCTCGGTCCAGGAGTAGGGGCCGTCACCCTGGAAGCCGAAGCCACCGCTGGTTCCCCAGAACGTGCCCTCGACCACGATGCCGCCGGACTCGGCAATCTCGATCGTGGCCTGGTCTTGCAGCGCCGCGCCGAAGCCGGTCACGTTGGTGAAGTACGAGTTGTACACGTTGGCCTCGGTGCCCTCCTTGAAGTTGAACCCGATGCTCTTCGCGGCGTTGCCGCCCGGACCCTGGCCAACGAAGGTCAGGTTCGCCACCGTGGGGCTGGTGAGCGGCGTGGCGGTGAAGTCGTCCGGACCGTTCGACCACTCCAGGCCGTGGTTGCCGTCGGCCGCACCCGGATCCTGATGGACGAGCACGTACTGGAACGAGCCCTGAAAGCCCAGATCGACGTCGAGCGCGTCGTCGGCCATACCGGTGGCGATGAGGTACTTGGCGTCGAAGCCACCGCCGAACCACTCGAGGGCGTCGTCCGAGCCCATGTGGCTCTGCACGTGGTCGACCACGGTGTCGGTGCCGCAGGTGTAGAACGTGATGCCGTTCAGCTCGTTGTCCATGACGAGCTCGAAGCCGGCGAACTCGACGCGGACGTACTGCATCGTTCCGCAGTTGTGGGCCGGATCGTTGCCACCGTAAGACGGCGGATCGGCGAAGCCCTCGGTCTGGCCGACACCGTTGGGCAGGTTCACGAGCGCGTTGCCGATGAGGACGATGCCGCCCCAGTCGGCGCGCTGCCGCTCACCCTTGGGCTGGGCCGAGGTGAACACGATCGGAGCCTCGGGCGTGCCGGAGGCCTCGAGACGCGACGTGGCCTCGACGACCAGGGCACTGCCGTTGGCACCGATGACGGTGGTGCCGGGCTCGAGGGTGAGGACCGCGTTGCGGACGAAGGTGGCCTGCGTCAGCACCCAGACCGTGTCACACGTCAGCGTGGTGTCGGCGTCGATCACCGCGCCGAGCTCCATGCGCGGGGCGCCCGGATCGTCTCCGTCGACGCAGCCCACCGGGGCGGTGTCGGTGGTGTCGGCGGGGTCGGTCGGGTCGGTCATCGACGCGCTCGGATCGGTCATCGACGTGTCAGACATCGACGCGCTCGGGTCGGACATCGACGCGCTCGGGTCGGTGTCACCCGTGGTCTCGGGCGAAGTGGCGTTGGTCTCGTTGTCGGTGTCGTCTGCGCAGCCGGCGAACGATGCGGGCATGGCCAGGACGAGGGCGATCTTGGTAAGGCGTGTCATGGGGTTCCTTGCGGGCGGGGGTCTGCCGCTTGCCGCGAGGTTATCCCCCGGCCACGTCACGACTCTGGGGCGGTACACCGAACTCTGTGTCACGACGGCCGTCACATCCGCGCGGCGCCTCACGTCGCTCGCTCACAGCGCGTAGGACAGCCCTAGCTGGATCGTGGCACCGCGATACACCTCGTAGTTGATGGCCCGTTCGCGCCCCTGACGCCAACGCGTCGGCCAGTTGAGCATGTTCTGCACCTGCAGGATGAAGCGGAGCTCCTTGTAGATGCGTTGGCTGCCAACGAAATCGAGCTGGTGGATCGGCTGCAGGTAGATGTCGGGCAGATTGTTACCGCCGACGAAGGCGACGCTGCTCAGCACGCCGTTGTAGAGCAGGCGGACGTTCGTGCCGCTCTTGCGTCGATCGTAGTCGACGTAGGCGTTGGCGACGAACGGCGCCTGCCCCTGCAGCGGGCGGACCCGCGAGGTCGATACGTCGAGCGCATCCTCCGGGTCGCAGTCAGGATCCTCCTGGACGCTGCACGTCTCGCCCAGCCGCACTCGCGAGTACACGTAGGCGAAATTGAGTCCGACCGAAAACTCGTTCAGCTTCTTCGCGATGAACTCGAGGTTCTTGCGGACCTCGAACTCGGCACCGATGTTGCGGGCGCTCTCGGCGTTGCGGAACGTCGAGACCAGATTGCTGGTGCCGGGGTTGATGGTGCGCTCGATCGGGTCCTCGAAGTGCTTGTAGAACACCGAGACCGCGACCACCTCCTGGGCGCTGGGGAACCACTCCCAGCGCAGATCGGCGTTCCAGACCTTCGCGCGGCGTAGGCCCGGCTGCCCCTGCAACGTGATGCCGCCGGCGAAATCCGAGAAGAGAAACGGCGCGAGCTCGCGAAACTCCGGCCTGGCGACGGTCTGCGTGCCCGACAGCCGGACGTTCATCGCGTCCGTCGCCGGGAAGATGAGCGAGACTGCGGGCAGCACGTCGTTGTTGCGCACCCGGGAGACCCGCTCCTCGTCGGCGGTGCCGGTAAACTGATCGAAGGGCTCGAGGTACTGGCGATTGGCCTCGAAGCGCGCGCCGCCGCTCACCTTGAACCAGCGCACGAAGGGCAGCTCGAGCATCGCGTAGGTCGCGTACACCTCTTGATTGGCGCGATAGCTGTCGTAGGGCTGCGTATTCTCCGACACGTAGTAGGGCTGAGTACTCGCGGCATCTCCACCGCCGATCGTGCGATCGACGAGGATGTTCCCCCTGCCTTCGAGCCCGGGCACACCGCTCAGCTCTTGGAACAAGAAGCGCCGGACCAAGAACGTCCGCTGCTTGCCCTCGAGCCAGGCACCGACCTTGACCTTGCCCGCCAGCTGATTCCACTGTTTGAACGGCATCGTGAAGTTCACGGCGCCGCTTTCGGTGTGGTCGACCAGGTCCAGGTTCAAATTGGTCGCACCCTGGCCGAACAAGCCATAGTCGCGCTCGCCGGGGGTGCGTTCGGTGAAGACCATGTCGCGCACGGTCGGATCGTCGCGCCGCGCCTGGGCATAGGACCCGAACCAGTCGATCTTGAGCCCCTTGGCCTTGGGGAACTCGTGGACCGCACCGAGCCGGGTCATGAGCACCGAGCGCATCACATAGCGCAGCCGCGTGGTCAGCACCTGGTCGGTGCCGTTGGTGCCCTCGAGTTCGCGGACCTCGTCGTCGGCATCGCGGGAGTAGAACGCCGACAGCGAGATCTTGTGGTCCTTCGACGGGTCGTATTTCACCAGACCCACGGTCGACCACTGCACGTTCTGTACGGTGCGGACGCCGCGGTAGTTCACTTTGGGCTGCAGATCGAATTGGTCGGGATTGTCCGGATTCCGGGCGACGCTGAAGAACCGCCACTGCTCATTGTAGTTCTGGTGCTGGTTGCGATACGACGCTGACGCGAGGAAACCCAGCTTGCCGCCGTCGTGCGGCGCGAACCCGTAGCCCACGGTTGCCGTCCCTGTCCCGTTGGGCGGCCCGAGCCGCCCCCGCCGCACGCGGGTGTCGGTGTACAGCGCCTCGCCGAAGCGCTCGATGTCCCGCGCCGTCCACACCTGGGTCAGGTTCTCGTCGAGCTGGCCACGGTTCGCCGGGTAGCTCTTGGGCAGGTCCTTCGACAGCGCGCGGGGCAGGTTGCCGAAGCCGAACGCGTCGGGGCCGGCGAACCCGCCTTCGTGGACGATCGGCCGGAACGTGGTCTCGGTGTTGATACCGGCACGCACGTTGATCTCGAACAGCACCTTCTTCGGGATCTCGCGCGACTCGAGCTGCACCGAACCGCCCACGAAGTCCGCGGGCACGTCGGGCGTGAACGTCTTCTGCACGTTGATCGCCGACAGCGCCCCCGACGGGAAGATGTCGAGCGGCACGGTGCGCACCTCGGGCTCGGGTGAGGGCACGCGCGCGCCGTCGAACAGCGTGTTGCCGTAGCGATGGCCGAGCCCGCGCACGAACAGGTACTTGCCGTCGATCACCGTCGCGCCGACGATGCGCACCGCCACCGCGGCGGTCGAGCCCGAGCCCGACTTCTGGATCGAGTCGCGGCTCAGGATGTCGCGGGCCGCCGTCGATTCCCTGCGCTGCAGCAACCGCGCGCCCTCGCTGTCACGGTTCATCTCGGCCTTGATCGCGACGGTCTGGTTCGCCCCCGCCAGCGGCGCGAGCTCGGCCGAGATCGTCTGCTCCTTGCCCTGCTCCACCACCACGCCCGAGAAGCGGCGCGACTCGCTGGTGTCGTAGCGGATGCGCAGCTCGTACGTGCCCGGCGGCACCGGCAGGATGTAGTTGCCCTCGAGGTCGGTCTTGGTCTTGTACGGCGTTCCGATCACCTCGACGTACGCGCCGATCATCGGCGCGCCGGTCGTGGCGTCCTTGACCCGGCCGGTGATCGTCCCCGACGCGCCCTTGACCTCGACGGTCTTGACCTCCAGCTCGCGCGCGAGGGCCTCGGGATCCTCGGTGAGATCCTCGACGACGAAGCCGTCGCCGCCGTCGTCCTCGGACACCGGTGCCACCACGGGCGGCTTGACCACCGGCGGTGTCACCACCGGCGGCGGCGGCTCGGCGGGCGGCGGGGTCTCCACCGGCGGCGTAGCCTCGGGCGGCGCAGCCTCGGGCGGCGCAGCCTCGGGCGGTGCGGCCTCGGGCGGTGCGGCCCCGGGCGGTGCGGCCCCGGGCGGTGCGGCTCCCGGCGGAGCGCCCGGCACATCCTCGGGACCGGCATAACCCCGATCGACCGGCGGTGCCCCTAGCGCGTGCGCGGGTACAGCAGACACACCCATCGCGACAAGGGCCTCGAGGACCCGGCGAGGACTCATGGACATCGGTGTTCGTCCCTGCCGCGGCCGACTCGCCACGGCGCAATCGTCACTGCGATTCGAGTTTCTTCGTGATCATCACGACGGGCGTCGCGCCGCCGCTCCGCGCCAGATCCAGCGCCAACAGCACGTTGCCGTACTGCGCCTCGTCGGCGCCGTCGAGATACAGCATGTTGTCCGGCCGCGCGTTGAACATGCGATGCAGGCGTTCGGAGACCTCGGTGCTCTCGATCGCGACGCTGTTGACCTCGACGCTGCCGTCCTCGAGCACGCTCATCACCAGCGGCTGATTCGGATCATTCGCCTCGTCGAGCTGCTCGTCCTTGTCGTCCTTGGGCGGCAGCCGGACGTTGAACGCCTCGGTCATCACTGGCGCCAGCACCATGAAGATGATGAGCAGCACGAGCACGACGTCGACCAACGGGGTGACGTTCATGTCGGGCCGGACCTTGGCCTTGGAGGAGCCGCCTACGTCCATTCCCATGGCTCAGTTCTCCTCGCCCTCTTTCCACTCGCGCGCCACGCCGACGGCGAGCGACACCCCGCCAAAGCCCATCTCCTGGACCTCGCGGAACAAGCCGCGCATCACCCGGTAGGGCAGCGTCGAATCGCCGCGCAAGAGCACCCGCCGCCGCGCGTTCTCGGCGTGGGCACCCCGCAGACGCGCGATGCACTCGGCCTGGGTCATGTCGTCGTCGTCGTAGGTGCAGACCTCGTTGCGGTCGATCGTGAGCACGATCGGCTCGGCCTCGTCGGTGTTCTTGTCCGCGGCCGCGACCTTGACCATGTCGATGGTCTTCCCCTCCTGCATGTTGGGGATGATCACCATGAAGATGATGAGCAGCACCAAGACCACGTCGACGAGCGGCGTGACGTTGATGATCGGCTTGAGCGCGGGCCGCTTGGACCCGCCGCCGCGGGCATCAAGTGTTGCGCCCACCGGCCCCCTCCAGATAGTCGACGAGCTCGCCCGCGGCGTGCTGCATCGTCATGTCGAACTTGTCGAAGCGCGCGGTGAGGTAGTTGAACACCAGCACTGCGAGGATGGCGACGATGAGGCCGACCGCGGTGACGATGAGCGCCTCGGCGATACCGGCCGACACCGCCGCGATGCCGCCACCGCCCGAGGCTGCGATGCCCTGGAACGCGGTGATGATGCCGATGACGGTGCCGAACAAGCCGATGAACGGTGCGGTCGAGCCGGTCGACGCCAGCACGCCCATGCCGCGCCGGGCCTCGGCGGCGAGCTGCTCGAGCCTGCGCCCGAGTTCCCGGCGCGACATCTCGACCGGACCCACGGAGTCGTCCTTGACGTTGGCCCTATAGGCGTCGAGCCCGAAGCGGATGAGCCGCGGCAGCGGTGCGTTCTTGAACGCCGCGCCGCCGGTGAGATCGTGCAGCGTCTCGAGGTCGCGATCCTCGAGCAGTGGCCGCGCCTTGGCCGCGAACTCCGACGACGCCCGCGTCGCCTTCCCCAGCGCCAAGAAGCGCTCGATGCTCACGATGATGCTCGCCAACCCCATCCCGACGAGCGAGATCGCGACGAGGCGGGCCATGAGGCCCATCGAGCTCCAGATTTCTACGAGTGAGAGTTCCATGGCTTGAATCCTCGAGGTCGGCTCAGCCGCCGGTGAGCGTGAAAGGCAGGGTGACCGGGAACCAGATCGAGATCGGTTCGCCGTCGAGCTTCGCGGGCTCGTACTTCCAGGTGCGGACCGCGGCGATGACCGCAGCGACGAACGCCTTCTCCGCCGCG
>JBBQJI010000087.1:0-19546 GCA_038325765.1 Nannocystales bacterium | reverse complement strand
TTCGCGATACCGTGTTGGTGACCGCGGACGGCTGCGAGGTGCTCACCGCGCAGGACGCCGCGGGCTGAATCGGGTCGCCGAGGCGGTCGCTCACGTCGGCGGCATGACGAGCTCGGGCGGTCGCACGAACGCCGGCGAGCGCACTGTCGTCGGCTCGCCATCGACCTCGACGGTGATCTCGAGCACCAACTCGCGGCCGCGCGAGTTGCCGAGCTTGGCGTCGACCATCGACCAACTCGGTGGCGTGAGGCGGTAGCTGGCGTGGAACTGGGCGCCCGCCGCGAGGCGCCCGTCCCACGGCTGGTAGCTGCCGTCGGTGGTGAACGCTGCGGGCAGCCGCGAGGGTACTGGCGCGAGCAGGCTCGCCGACTGGACGTCGTGGAGTTCGACCGCGGCGATGGCGATCGAGACCGCGGCGTCGCCCTCGTTGGTGAAGCGCAGCTGCATCGTGGATTGCTGGCACGCGATTCTGGCATTGGAGCCCGGGAACGCCGAGGCTCCCGCTGACGGATTGCGCTTCTGCGGGCGCGCGGGCGCAGCGGGGGCCTCCGATGCCGGCGGTGGCGCTGACGGCGGGTCGCCGCAGTCGTCCTCGAGCTGCACCGAAGCCACGGCGATCGCGACGTTCGCTTGAGCGGTCGGCGTCGGATCGGGCACGGGATCGGGCTGGGGCTTTCCGGCGGTGCCCGCATCCTGCTGCGCGATGGGCTTGCTCGGCTCGCGCGCATCGAGGGGCGTGCACGCGACGAGTACGGCGGCGAGGGCGGTGGCGTGGTGGAATCGGGTCATCGCAGTCACTCCTTGTCGGGCCTTGTCGGGCCTTGTCGGGCCTTGTCGGGCCTTGGCGGGCGTTGGTTTCACAGCGTACGCAGCCACGCGACGAGGGCGTCGCGATCGTGCGCGGAGAGACGGGTGCCGTAGGCGTGGCCGAGCACCGGGCCACTCGCCCGCGCGCCACGGTCGAATCCCACGCGCAGACGGGCGGGATCGAAGAGGTCTTCGAGCGTGCCGACGCTGCCATCGTGCAGGTACGGCGCCGCGTCGGCGACCGCGACCAGCGGCGCCGGACGGTAGAACCCCGTGCCCCGCGACGTGCCCTGGGCCAGCGCGGGATCGGTGCCGACGCGCACCGCCGCCACGGCGGCGCCGCTGCCCGAGGCATCGCCATGACAGCCGCGGCAGTGGTCGTCGAACACCCGCCGGCCTCGATCGAGCCGCGGATCTTCCTGCGGGACGTCGCGCGGCGGCGGCTCGAGCGAGTACAGGAACATCGTGAGGGCCCACGTCAGCTCGCGCGGCGGCCGGGTCCGCTCGCCGCCCGCATGGATGAACTGCGTCTCCTGGCGGATCGCGAGG
This sequence comes from Nannocystales bacterium, assembly GCA_038325765.1. Taxonomy (GTDB): domain Bacteria; phylum Myxococcota_A; class Polyangia; order Nannocystales; family Nannocystaceae; genus Xiheibacterium. The sequence continues at coordinate 18,190 of JBBQJI010000087.1, read as the reverse complement.
CCGAGCGGCGTGGCGGCACCGTCGCGATCGTCTTGGACGATCGTCGCGGCCTGGGTGAGGTGCCGGAGCTCCCGCAGACGCCACAGATCCGGGATCGCCACCGGGTCGGCGTCGTCGTCCTCGGTGATGTCGGCGCGGCCCGGGCCCCAGCTCGCCATGCGCGCCCGCAGCCGCGGATCGACGGGCTCGCCGGTGTCCGCGTGCCACGCCAGTCGCATCGCGCCGAAGTCGAAGTCGCGGCGCGCACGGCCGAGGACCAGCGTGCCATCCTCGACCGCGCTGTGGCACAGCGCGCAGGTGATGCCGATCGCGTCGGCGCCGTCGATGTCGCGATAGGCGACGAGGCCCGGGTAGAGTCCGGCGTCGGCATCGGCGTCGCGGTGCAGGCCGATCGCCGCGGTGGCCCCGAGCGCGATCGCATGGGCCGCGGCCGGCTCGGCGCGCAGCGGATAGGTGAGGAACACGCGACGGCCCAGGGCGACCCACTGCGCCATCGTCTGCGGGCGGATCCCATCCCACAGCGCGGGCGCATCGGTGCTCTGCGGCGTCGTGTCGGCGACGGGTGTATCGACGTCGCCGGCAGCGAGCACGCGCGCGCGCGGGTTCCACGGCGGCAGCGCGTCCCATCCCGCGTCGCCGAGGCCATACGCGCGCAGCCGCTGGCGCGCGTAGAGGTTGTCGGCATTGTGCAGCGATCGCGTCAGGGCGACGCGCCGGGCGTTCGCACCATCGTCATCGAGGTAGGTGTCGCCGTGGGCGAGCAGCCACGCGTCGCTCCACGGCGAGGGCCCAATCGGAGAGATCGCACGCGCGGCGGGGGGCGCAGACGCCGTCGCATCCGGCACTGCAGCGTCGATCGCCGCGACCACCGGGACCAAGCTCAACGCGGCGGCACACAGGACGATGGGAAGACGCAAGCGCATCGGACGGGCGCGGTCGGACCGGACAGCGCCGAGCATGGTCGCACGAACGCGCAGCGTCCGGGCGGGGTCTATCTGGGGTTTGGGTGGGGTTGGACCGCCCGCGCAACCCGTCGACCAAACGCGATAGTCTCGTGCGCCGATGCTGCCGATGAACCGAGTCGCCGAAATGCTGGGCCTACACCCCGACGATCTGATCCCCTTCGGTCGCGACAAGGCCAAGATCGACCGTGCCGCGCTGCTGCGAGGGCGCACGCGACCCAATCCCGCCAAGCTGGTGCTGGTCTCTGCGATCACTCCGACGCCCGCGGGCGAGGGCAAGACGACGACCTCGATCGGGCTCGCCGACGCGCTCGCCCATCTGGGCCACAGCACGGCGGTGGTGCTGCGCGAGCCGTCGCTCGGGCCGTGCTTCGGCATCAAGGGCGGTGGCACCGGCGGAGGCCGCAGTCGGCTGCAGCCCACCGACGACATCAACCTCCACTTCAACGGCGATTTCCACGCGATCACCAGCGCGCACAATCTGCTTGCGGCGGCGATCGACAACCACCTGCACTTCGGCTCCGATCTCGGGCTCGAGCCGCGCAAGGTGTCGTGGCGGCGCGTGCTCGACATGAACGATCGCAGCCTGCGGGCGGCGACGATCGGACTGGGCGGCGAGACCGGCGGCGTGCCCCGCGAGACCGGCTTCGACATCACAGCCGCCTCCGAGTTGATGGCGATGCTGTGCCTGGCCGACGACGCCGACGATCTCCGTCGTCGCATCGATCGCACGCTGGTCGGCTTCACCCGCGGCGGCGATCCGGTGACCGCCGGCGCAGTCGGGGTGACCGGCGCGATGCTGGCGTTGCTCCGCGACGCGCTGCTGCCCAACCTCGTGCAGACCGAGCACGGCACGCCGGCGATCGTGCACGGTGGGCCGTTCGCCAACATCGCCCACGGCTGCAACAGCGTGATCGCGACCCGGGCGGGGCTGCAGTTCGCCGATTGGGTGGTCACCGAGGCCGGCTTCGGCTTCGATCTGGGCGCCGAGAAATTCTTCGACATCAAGTGTCGCAGCGCCGGGCTCGACCCCGACGTGGTGGTGCTCGTCGCCACGCTCCGCGCGCTCAAGATGCACGGCGGCCGCGCGCTCGATCGCGTCGCCGAGCCGGATGCGGCTGGCGTCGCCGCCGGGATGGCCAATCTCGAGAAGCACCTCGAGAGCGTCGCGACCTTCGGCAAGACCGCCGTCGTCGCGATCAACCGTTTCGCCAGCGACACCCCCGAGGAGATCGCGGTCGTCGAAGCGGCGTGCAAGCGTCGCGGCGTCGCGGTCGCGCTGTGCGAGCACTTCGCCCGCGGCGCCGAGGGGGCGGTCGACCTCGCCCAGCGGGTGATCGAGGCCACGGCGAGCCCGAGCGCGCCGTTCACCCCGCTGTATCCGCTCGATGCGCCGGTGCGCGACAAGATCGCCGCGGTGGCGACCAAGATGTACGGCGCCCGCGGCGTCGCATACACCAAGACCGCCGAGCGGGACCTCCGCGAGATCGAGCGCCTGGGTTTCGGCGATCTGCCGATCTGCGTGGCCAAGACCCAGAACTCGCTCTCGGACGATCCCAAGCTGCGCGGTCGCCCCAACGACTTCGACGTCACCGTGCGCGGCCTGCAGATCAGCGCCGGCGCCGGCTTCCTCGTAGTGCTGACGGGCGAGATCATGCGCATGCCTGGACTGCCGCGCATCCCGCAGGCGGGCAAGATCGACCTGGTGGACGGGAGCATCACGGGCCTCACCTGAAGAAGCGGTTCGACCTGGTGGACGGGAGCATCACGGGCCTCACCTGAAGAAGCGGTTCGACCTGGTGGACGGGAGCATCACGGGCCTCACCTGAAGAAGCGATTCGGCCGTTCCCCCCGATCCATTGCCGCCAGGCCGTCCCGTGCCGCAAGATGCGGTGTGATGCAACGTCTCGGCGTCCTGGGTCTGGCTGCGATCGTCTCGTGTCTCTCGGCGTGCGCCACCGAAGGTGGTGACGCCGAGGGCGGCAGCAGCGGTGATCCCAGCGCGACCGATCCCGAAGAGGGCGGAGGCGACACGAACGCTGACGACCCGACCGCCGGCGACGCGCCCGAGGTCCCCGACGTCGCCTACTGCGATCCGGTGTCGGGCTGGCAGGGCTCGTGGTCCGTGCTCGAGGTCGAGATCCTCGAGCACGTGAATGCGCGCCGCGCCGAAGGGGCCGACTGCGGCGCTGCGGGCATGTTCGGGCCGGTCGGTCCGCTGACGATGCAGCCCGCGCTGCGCTGCGCCGCGCGGGTGCACAGCAAGCAGATGGTCGAGCAGGAGTTCTTCGATCACGTCACGCCGGCGGGCGAAGAGCCGTGGGATCGCATGGACGCCGCCGGCTACCGGTATTCGTCTGCGGGCGAGAACATCGCCGCCGGCAACGCCACCGCAGCGGACACGATGCAGCAGTGGATGGACAGCGACGGCCACTGCCGGAACATCATGAGCCCGGATTTCACCGAGCTCGGGGTCGGGTACTTCGCCGGCGGTTTCTACGGCCACATGTGGACGCAGGCCTTCGGTCGGCCGTGACGGCTCCGAGATTCGCCGCGATCCGGTCGTGCGTCGCGGGACGGGACTTCGACCACGCCGCGAAACCCCGTGGGCCGCCGATGGGTCTGCACCGCGCCGAACACCGCCCGGTGCCCGAACCCCATGCTACCGTCCGCGCCCATGACCCGCCGATTCGTCCTCTCCCTCACCTCGCTCGCGCTCGTCGCATGCACTGCGTCTGGTAGTGGGTTTGGCGGTGGCGGTGGCGACGCGAAGTCCCCGGCGGACGACAGCGCAGCGATGCCGACCTCCGACGCCACGACCACCGTTCCCCCCACGCGCACCGTCGACGCCGCCGACGAACTCCACGGCCGGCGCGTGGCCGATCCCTACCGCTGGCTCGAGGATGTGAAGGATCCCGAGGTCGCGACGTGGATGCGCGCCCAAGACGAGTTCGCCCGCGGCAAGCTCGCCGCCTTGCCGCAGCGTGAGGCCCTGGCCGAGCGCCTCGAGCAGCTGTCGTACATCGACTCGATCTCGGCGCCGTACCACCGCGGCGATCGCTACTTCTACACCCGCAGCCACCGCGACAAGGAGAAGGCGGTCTACTACGTGCGCAAGGGCGAGCAGGGTACCGAGGAGGTCCTCATCGATCCGAACACGCTGTCGGCCGATGGCAGCATCTCGGTTCACGGGACCGTGCCCAGCCACAGCGGCCGGTATCTCGCCTACAAGCTGTCGCGCAACAACGCCGATGCCGCCACGCTGTACGTCCGCGATCTCGAGACGGGCAAGGAACTCGCGGCCGACACCATCGAGGGCGCGCGCTATGCCAGCGCCGAGTGGACGCCGGACGACAGCGGCTTTTATTACGTGTGGCTGCCCACCGACCCCGCGATCCCCGTCGACGAGCTACCGGGCTGGGCCGAGGTCCGCTTCCATGCCCTTGGCACCGACCCGAAATCCGATCCGACGATCTTCGCGGCGGCCAAGGATCCCAAGCAGTTCGTCAACGTCGAGCTGTCGCGGGACGGTCGCTGGCTGTTCGTCGCGCACCAACGTGGCTGGTCGGCGAGCGACGTCTACGTCGCCGATCTCGGCGCCACCGCGGCGGCCCGCGCCAAGCGCTCGCCACCGAAGTTCGAGCCGCTGGTCGTCGGGCAGTCGGCGATCTACGGCGTGTCGGCGTGGCGCGGCAAGTTCTACGTGTTCACCAACGAGGATGCGCCGCGCTACCGCGTGATGGTGGTCGATCCCAAGCGACGCGCGCGCAAGCACTGGCGCGAGCTGGTGCCGCAGACGGACGCGGTGCTCGAGGGCGTGCAGGTAGTGGGCGAGCACCTGGTGCTGTCGTATCTGCGTGACGCCCACTCGGCGATGGAGATCCGCACCTTGGGCGGCGCGCCGGTGCGTCAGGTCGAGTTGCCCGGCCTGGGCAGCGCGTCGGGCATGATCGGCAACCCCGACGAGGACGACGCCTACTTCTACTTCAGCTCGTTCACCAACACGCCGCAGATCTACCGCACATCGATCGCCAAGGGCACCACGACGCTGTGGGAGAAGATCGAGATCCCGGTCGACACCTCGGCGTTCGTCACCGAGCAGCTGTGGTACCCGTCCAAGGACGGCACGAAGGTGTCGATGTTCGTGGTGCGTCGCAAGGACGTGGCGCTGGACGGCGCCAACCCGACGATGCTCACCGGCTACGGCGGGTTCAACGTCAGCTTGCAGCCGGGCTTCAGCAGTCGCGCGGTGCTGTGGGTCGAGCGCGGCGGTATCTGGGCGGTGCCCAACCTGCGTGGTGGCGGTGAGTATGGCGAGCAGTGGCACCAGCAGGGGATGCGCGCCCACAAGCAGAACGTGTTCGACGATTTCCACGCCGCCGCCGAGCACCTCATCGCCAAGAAATACACACGCCCCGGCAAGCTCGCGATCATGGGCGGCAGCAACGGCGGCCTGCTCGTCGGCGCGGCGATGGTGCAGCGGCCCGAGCTGTACGGTGCCGTAGTCTGCGCGGTGCCGCTGCTCGACATGATCCGCTACCACCTGTTCGGCGCCGGCAAGACCTGGATCGACGAGTACGGATCGGCCGACGACCCGGCGCAGTTCACCACGCTGATGGCCTACTCGCCGTACCACCAGGTGCGGCGAGGCGCGGAGTATCCGCCGATGCTGATGCTGTCGGCCGATAGCGACGATCGCGTGGATCCGATGCACGCCCGCAAGTTCACCGCCGCGATCCAGGCGGCGAGCAAGGGCACCGCGCTGCTTCGCATCGAGACCAACGCCGGGCACGGCGGCGCGGACCTCATCAAGAAGCAGATCGAGCAGTCCGTCGACACCTTCGCCTTCGTGCTGCACGAGCTCGGCGCCACGCCGCGCGGCTGAGCGCGGCTGTGGCGAGAACGCGCGTGCGGTCGACGCCCGCGCGGCGGACCCGCGTCGAGGAGGCCCGCGAGCTGTGGGCGAACGTCATACTGTCGAGATTCCGACGGCTTGGCGGCGTCCGTCAGCGATCCGACGCCCACACGCATGCCTGCGACGACCCGGCGTCGCCGATGCGCATCGCGAGATCGTGACGGTTTCCAGGAACCAGCGCCGACCTCAGCGCGTGGGCCCGACTGGTACGCCACCTGCAAACATCTGCAACCGAGTATCCGGTGTCAGGACGAGCCATCCGGTTCGTTCGGTTTCGACCAGGACCACGAGAGGCCAAAACGATGCACGCTCCCAACCTCCGCTACTTCGCGTTCGTGTCCAAGTTCGTCGATGCCGTGACGACCAGCGCGCTCGACGAGACGCTCAGCCTCGCCGTCGCGACGCGACGCCTCCAGAACGAAGCCCGCCGCAGCGCCGCGATGGCGACCGGCGTCGTCCCCACCGCCCGTGCTGCCTGAACGAGATTCGCCCCCGGCCTGCCGCAACGACGCGGCACGACCGAGGGCGAAGTCATGGAACTCGCGTCAGCCCGCGAGCGCGCGGAGCTGCTCGATGAGCGCCTGCGAGATCACGAACTCGCCGCTCTGCGCACCCGTAGTGCCATAGGACTGGACGAAGAACGCGTCGCCGAGGTCATTGCCGAGGTTCGGCGGCAGCTCGGCGCGCTTCTCCGGCGGCACGACGTCGGCCAGCCACGCCATCATACCCTTGACGTCGAAGGCGAACAGCGCCGACGCCCCGGGGTTCCGATCGAGGACCTTGGTCATGCCGGCGTCGGTGGCGAGGTTGTCGGTGCCCGTGAGCGCCTGCACGACGGCCGCCGCGTACTTGTCATCGGCGCCCGGCGCGATCACCCACGCGACCTTGCCCTCGGTCTCGATGCGGTTGACCACGAGGCGCAGACCACCCAGCTTGCTCTCCCACTTGGCGAGTTCCTCGCCGCCGTCGGCGCGCAGCTCGGTCTTCACGGCGTCGGTCGGCTCGAGCACGAAGCGATCGATCGCGACGTCCCCCGCCTTGCCGGCATCGAACTGGAATGCCCAGGTGACCTTCTTCGCCCCCTCGGCGCCGAGGATGGCGTCGGGCGTGAACCCGGCCGACCACGTCTTCCAGCTCTCGCGCGCGGCGACGCCGCTCTTGAGGCCGCTGACGACCGCGAGGCCGCCGAGCGTGCCCGGCTCGTGCATGATCGCGACCGCAGAGTGGCCGCTGTAGGTGAGCTTCGACTCGTCGAGGAAGCTGTCGACCGCCGCGGTGACCTCGACCTTGTCCTTGCCGAGTTCCTGGGCGTACGCCTCGACCAACGCGCCGCGCAGCTCCTTGGCCATAGAGGTATCCGCCGCCTCGGCGATGTTCGCGTTCATCGCCCCGGCCATCCAGGTCTGCTTGGGCAGGTTGCGCGCGAAGTTGGTGTCGAGCGGGCCTGCGGCGGCGAGCTTGGCCTGGGACTCGATGTCCGAACCCGGCGTCGGGAACATGACGAAGCGGCCGACGAAGCCCGCGGGCTCGAGGCCCAGCGCGAGAGTGACCTGGTCCATGCCCCGCACATTCTCGAGGTTGCGCGCGTTGGCCTTCGTCGAGTACGCCGAGAAGACGTTGAGGAACGGGTTGTCGCCCGTGGGCGCCGGCGTCTTCGCCAGGGCCTCGAACACCGGCACGAGGTCCTTCTCGTAGCGCTTGGCCAGGGCGCCGGGGAACGCCACGAACTCGAGATCGCTGACCACCGCGGCGCTGCGACCGATGAGGTTGGCCTCGACGTAGGTCTTGCCCTTGGCGAAGGCTTCGGCGTGGTTGCTCACCATCAGCTGACCGCCGACGTCGTCGATGTAGAGCTCCTGGCCTTCGATCACATACTTGGCGGCATGGCCGGTCGCATCGGCCTGCTTGCCCTCTTCGCCCATGTCGGCGATGAGGCCTGCCGAGCCGCCGGTGTAGCCGACCACGCAGACCAGGGGCACGGGCGCCGCGGTGAGATCGACCAGCGCGCAGCCCATCGGCTTGGTGAGATCGAGGTTGGTCGCGACCTTGCTCCGCGAGCCGAGCGCGGCGGCGCTCATGCTGCGCAGGAAGCTCTCGTCGACGAACGAGCTCTGCGCGGTGGGAACGACCTGGGTCTTGATCTCGGCGAGGAAGTTCGACGGATTGGACAACAGCACGTGCCCCAACACCTCGCCGCGCTGGAGGGCGGACGCGGGGGGCTGCAAGGCGTCGGCGGGTGCGACCGTGGCGGGCGGCGTGCCGCCCTCGCCGGGCTTGGCGGCCTCGCCGGGGGTCGCGGCCTTGGCGTCTCCCGGCGCAGCGGCCTTGGCGTCGACCTTGGCGGTCTCGGGGGCGGGCTCGTCCTTCTTGCAGGCGACGATCGCCAGCGCGAGCAGACCCACCGACAGCCGACGCAGGCGTCGATGTGCGGCGGAGGTCGGCCGATGCGCCGGGTGGAGGAGGGAACTTTGGGCGGGCAGAATCGTCGAGCGTGACATTGGGTGCTTTGACCTCGCGCGGAGGATACGACACGATCACGGCCGTGATGGGTCGGAATGCGCTCGGCGGGTTTGCTCTCGGCGTGGTGACCACGGTCGCGACGATCGCCGTGGCAGGCTCGGTGTCGGGCGCCTTCGACGCGTCGGCACACAGGAGCCAGGGCGCCCCCAAACTCTCGCGAACAGCGTTCGATCAGGCCGTGGACGCGGTCGCCGAGCGCTACTACGAGCCCGTCGATCAGTCGGCCGTCTTGTCGGCCGGACTGCGCGCGATGCTCGCGCAGCTCGATCCTCACAGCCATTTCATGTCCGCGGCCGATCGCAAGGCCCTGCGCACGCGACGGGGCAGTGGGGTGACCGGCCTGTCGGTCGCGCTGCGGCGGGACGATGGCGACGCGCATCTCGAGGTCCTGGCCGTGGCCCCAGGCTCGCCGGCTCAGCGCGAAGGGGTGCGGCCGGGCGATCACGTGGTGCGGATCGGTCCGCGCGACGTCGGCTCGCTCGCGACCCAGTTGGAGGTGGAGATGCTGCTCGCCGGGCGCGTCGGCGAGCAGCTCGCTCTGCTCGTGCAGTCGGCCGATGCACCCGAGCCGCGCGCGTTGGCCCTGGTGCTCGACAAGCCGCGCACCGCGACGCTCGACAGCGCAGTTGTGGAGAACGGCGATGGCCGCAAGTACGTGCACATGGTGCTGCGGCGCTTCGGTCCCGAGAGCGGCGACGCGTTCAACCGCGTCCTCGCGTCGCGAAGTCGGCTGCTCGGCGACGCGCTCGCGGGCGTGATCATCGATCTGCGGGGCAACCCCGGCGGTGAGGTCAACGAAGCCCTGGTGATCGCGGACCACTTCGTCGAGCACGGCGTGCTCACGCGAACCCGTGGGCGCGGCGGACGGATCCTCCGCGAGGAGTCGGCGCACGCCGCCAACACCGACACCACCACCAAGGTGGTGGTGTTGCAGGATCGGCACAGCGCGTCGGCGTCGGAGCTGCTCGCGGTCGCGCTGCAGGATCACGGTCGCGCCCTGGTGGTGGGCGAACGCAGCTACGGCAAGGGCACGGTGCAGGAGGTGCTCGGGCTCGCCGACGGCTCGGCCGTGACCTTCACGATCGCGCGGTACTACTCGCCGGGTGATCGTCGCATCGACGGCGAAGGCGTCGCGCCCGACGTGCCGGTGCTGCTCGAGCCCAGCATGCCCGCCGCAGGCGTCGTCGACGACGGACTGCGTGCGGCGCTCGACGCCTTCGCCTTCGCGCCCTGATAGGCTCGGCTCGGCTCGGCTCACGCGAGGATGCGCTGCGCTGCGGCGGCGCTGCCCGCGAGCTCGCGCCGACGATCGAGGTAGCGCCCGCCCAGGGCCGCGACGTAGAAGCGGTCGCCCATCAGATCGATCGGCTCGACGCTCAGATCCAGGGCGCGACCGTCGCGCTTGATCCGGGGGGTGGCCTGGCCGCGGCCGACGATCGGCGTCACTGCGGCGAGCATCGAGAGATCGATCGGGCAGCGGCTCTGGGCGACGAGCAAGCCGTCGTCGTCGACCACCAACAAAGCCTCCAGGCCGCCACGGCCGGCGGCGCTGGTCAGCGCCAACTCGATCGCCTGCGCCGCGAAGTTGGAGCGCTGGCGCCGGCGGTCGCCGTGGACGCCATCTGGCCGTGGCAGGGGGCGCACGCGAAATCTCGAGTGTTCGGGCGTCATGACATCATCCTACATGGTCCCACATGGACCTCCAACTTCTTCGCGGCCCCGGGCCCGGGCGGGGACCCGCCGCAGGCCCCGACCGACGGATTCGGGTCGCCATCGCCGGGCTGGGGGCGGCGCGCGCGACCGTCGTCCCGCGATGGGGCATCGATTCGGCCGCCTCGCATCAAGGGCGCGGGCATTGCCTTCGATGACCGAGGGGTGGACCCAACGAGCCGACATCTTCGCCTGGTGGAGACCGCGGGAGACCCCGCGCCCGTGCGCGAGGCGATGGACGTCGAGGTGCGGGCGACGCGGCGCAGCATCGCCCGATTCCTGCGCGCGCTCCACTTCAGCGGCCACGCGATCGCGGGGTGGCCGCCCGCGCTGGTGTCGCGGCTGGCCCACGCCGATGCGGTGACCGCCCGCTACCTCTCGGAGCCCGAGCGGGTCGAGCTCGATCAGCTCCACGCCGCGTGCGCCGCCCTGACGGCGGTGGTCAAGGCGATGGTCTCCGGGCTCAACTTGCGCGAGCGGGCGCGGCTGCGCGCGTACGAGCTGGCGATCCGGATCGACAACGACGACCTCCACCAGCCGCTGGTCCAGCCGCATCGCGCCCCTGAAGAGGATGCGCCGAGCGCCTGCGAGGACGCGACGCTGCGACCGACATCGTTGCGCAGTGGCCTCGGTGCCCTCGAGGACGGCGAACTGGCCGCGATCGCGCGGCGCTTGGGGGCCTCGCGTCGGCTGCGGCCGGCGGGCGCCGACGCAGTTGCAACCATCGACGAGGTGCGCGCCGCACTCGAGCACGAGGTGACCGCCGTGCTGCGCGACGATCACCTGATCGGGATCCTGATCGCCACGTTGCCGCGGGACGCCCTCGAGCTGCTCTCGGGGCTGGTGCGCCACAGCATCGACGATGTGCAGGTCGCCGCCGTGCTCTCCGAGGATCGCTATGCATGTGCCGTGGGCGAGGGCCCGCGCGTGACGGGCCCGGCGGCGGCGCTCGAGCAGTGCGGCCTCGCCTTCCGGGGCGGCACCCACGGACGCCGGCTGTGGGTCCCCACCGAGCTGTGCCACCGCCTCGACGGGGTCCTGCGGGCCCTGGGCGTCTGAGCGTGGCGCCCACTGGGCGCGTTGGGGTCGCGACGCTACACTCGCGGCGCCCATGGGTCGCCCCGTCGACATCGCCCACTCGTTGGGTCGCAACGCGCTGGTGATCACCTGGGAGGATGGCGTGACGAGCGAGCTGCCGATCCCGTACCTGCGCGCTTGGTGCCCCTGCGCCGGCTGCCAGGGGCACGGGGTCGAGATCCGATTCCACCCCGTCGGCGACGAGATCCGCGCCGAGGGCCTGTACGAGATGGGGGCGTACGCGCTCGCGATCCGGTTCTCCGATGGCCACGACACCGGGATCTTCTCGTGGACGTGGCTGCGCCACCTCGCGCCGGAGTCGGCGCCCGTCGGACTGAAGTCCGGACGCTTCACGGCCGGCGCGTTCATCTCGGAGCCCGCCCAAGCCGGCCCGGGCACCGGCTCGAACGCCTGAGTGCGCCCCACTGGGGCTCGGCGCGGCGCCACGGGTTTCGCGCTCGCGGCCGGATGCAGCCGCCCGGGCTTCCGTGAGAACTGTCGCGTGCCCGGTGCCATCCGGTTACACTGCGCCCCATGGCTGTCGACGCCGGGGATGCCGAGCTGGTCTCGAAGATGCTCAAGCGCTGGGCGGGTTGGGACCGCGTGCCCGACGACGTGCTGGGGCAACTGAACCAGATCGCCGAGTTGCTCGACGTCAAGCGCAAGCGCTCCCTGTTCCGCCGCGGCGAGCCGGGACCCGGCCTGTTCCTGGTGAAGTCCGGCGAGTTCAAGCTCAGCCTGATCTCGAGCGAGGGCCGCGAGCAGATCCTCTATCTCGCCGAGCCCGGCAAGATGATCGGCGAGGGCTTCTTGCCCACGGACGTGCAGTGCGCGGCGTCGGCATTCGCGATGGCCGACTCCGAGGTCTACCGATTCGAGACCGACGCGGTCATCAAGCTCACCGCCCGCTCCGAGGCGCTCGCGTTCGCGCTCATGCGACACATGGCGTTCCGCGCCAACCGTCTCATCGATCTCGTGCTGGATCTGTCGCTGCGCTCGGTCGAGCGCCGCCTCGCCTCGTTCCTCTACACGCTCGCGGTGCGCAACGGCGCCGAGCCCGGCAAACAGACCGTCATCCCTCGACAGCTCGACATGAACACGGTGGCGGCGCGGCTGGGCACGGTGCGCGAGGAGATCTCGCGGGCGCTCAACCGAATGCAGCGCAACGGCATCCTCAACTTGAGTCGGCAAGAGATCATCGTCCTCGATCTCGCTGCGCTCGAGCGCGTCACCTACGAGTGATCGCGCCGCGGCCCATGCAACGTCGCCGCGACCTCGCCGAGCACGCCCTCGGCGTCCCGCTGGTCGCGGTGCTCGGACTTGGGTGCACGCCACAACCGGAGCCCGCCCCGGAGCCCGCGCAGAAGCCCGTCGCCGACGCGACGACACCCCAGCCCGAGTTGCCCGCACCGGCGGCGTGCCGTGATTTCGGCACCCTCGATCCCGCGAGCCTGCCGCCGCTGCCGCCTAGTCGGTTCGCGCCTGTGCTCGACGAGGTGTGGCTGCGGGTGTTGCAGAAGCACTACGACCCCACGCTCGGTTGCAACGACTGGCCGGCGATACGGCTGCGCCACGCCGAAGAACTCGCGGCCGTCGAGGACACCGATGTCGCCTACTCGATCATCAACCGTATGCTCGACACGCTCGGGCAGAGTCACTTCCGCCTGATCCCACCCGGCGGCGTTGGCGGCGACGAGCGGGCCGGTCCGGCGAAGCCGCCGTTGTCGGTGCGTTGGATCGAAGAGCGGCTGGTCGTGGTCGAGAGCACCGCAACGGGGCACCTGGGCAAGGTCGCCGCCGGCGCGACCTTGCTCGCGATCGACGGCGAGACGCTCACCGACGCGATCGAGGAGATCCGTGGCCGCACCCGCAGGCCAGCAGAGCTCGCCTTCGAGGTCGCGCGCAAGGCACAGGCCCGACTGTCGTGCGACCGCGCCGGCCAGACCAAGAAGGTCCGCGTCACCGATCCGGCCGACGGCGAACGCGAGGTCATCCGCGTGCTGACGTGCGAGGACCCCAGCGGCGAGCGGATCACCCTGGGCAACCTCGAGAACATCCCCACCGAGGTCGAGTCGCGGATCGTCGAGGGCACCACGGTCGGTGTGCTCTCGTTCAACGTGTGGATGCTGCCGATGGTCAAGCGCGTCGAGGACGCGATGACCAAGTTGCGCAGCGAGGGTATGACGGCGCTCGTGCTCGATCTGCGCGGCAACCCTGGCGGCGTCGGGGCGATGTCGGTGCCCGTGGCGCGGCTGCTGCTGTCGGCGCCCGGCAGCCTCGGTCGCCTGCAGTTCCGCGACTTCACCCAGGACTTCAACGTAGAGGCCGGCAGCAATCCGTTCACGGGGCCGGTCGTGATCCTCGTCGACGAGGGCACCGCCAGCACGTCGGAGATCTTCGCCGCCGGTCTGCGGGATCTGGGCCGCGTGGAGATCGTCGGTGCCGGTCCGTCCGCCGGCGCAGCGCTGCCCTCGGTGATCGACGAGCTCACCGGCGGCGCGATCCTGCAGTATGTCGTCGGCGACTACCGCACCCCGAAGGGCACCGTCGTCGAAGGCGTCGGCGTCGTGCCCGACATCACCGTCGCGGAGACCCGCGCCGACTTTGCGGCTGGCCGCGATCCGGTGCTCGACGCCGCCGTGTCTCACCTCCAGCAACCCCGACAGGAGTGACGCCGTGTACCCACGAATCCGCGCGACGATGATTGCTGTGATGCTTGCGAGTGCTTGGGCGGGCGCCGGCGTGGTTGGCTGCGACCGGCGAGCGGAGCCGGGCGAGGGCGCGAAGGCCCAGCCTGCGGGGGGCGATGCCGCCGGCGCCGCGAAGGCGCCCGCCGCCGATGCCGAGGCGCCGGGGGACGAGCTGCCTGCTGCGACCGAGCTGCTCGATCGCGCGGTCTTGGCCCAGGGCGGTCGGGCCAAGCTCGACGGCCTCACCAGCTTCTATCTCGAGGGCAAGCTCGCCGTCATGGGCCAGAACATCACCGGCGACATGAAGCTGTGGTGGAAGGACGGCGACTTCTACACCGAGCAGAACATGGTCGGCATCGGCACCGTGCGCGCGGGCAAGCAAGGTGGGGTGATCTGGTCCGAGGATCCGATCAACGGCCTGCGCGCGCTCGAGGGCGCCGAGGCCGAGCAACACGCCTGGGCGTCGAGTCCGTCTCTGCCGGCGCACTGGCAGCGGTACTTCGAGGGCGCCGAGACGACGGGTGCGCGCGAGGTCGGCGGCAGGAAGGCCTACGATGTCGAGCTCACTTCGAAAAGTGGCGCCACCGTCACGCTGTCGTTCGACGCCGAGTCGGGGCTGCAGGTCGGCCAGTCGTTCAAGCAGACCACGCCGATGGGCGACATGCCCATCTCGGTGGAGCTGCAGGACTACCGCGACGTCGACGGGCTCAGGCTGCCGTACCTGCAGGTGACCGACGCGAAGCTCGCCAAGGCGACGCAGACCTTGACCAAGGTCGAGTTGGGCATCGAGGTGGATACGACGAAGTTCGCCATGCCGACCAACGGCGCGCCTGCGGACCAAGCTGCCACGCCGGTGCCGTGAGTACGGCGGCGAGGGTCGCGGCGTGGCGGATCCGCGCGCGGGTAGTACACTCTGCGGGCCGATGGAACAGCCCTACGTCGATCCGCGACTGGATCTCGAGGCCGAGATCGCCCGCCTCAAGCGCGAGCGCAACGCGGTGATCCTGGCGCACTACTACCAGGACTCCGACATCCAGGAGGTCGCGGACTTCATCGGCGACTCGCTGCAGCTCGCCCAAGCGGCCCGCGACACCACCGCCGACGTCATCGTGTTCTGCGGTGTGCACTTCATGGCCGAGACGGCGAAGATCCTCAATCCCGCGCGCACCGTGCTGCTGCCGGATCTCGACGCGGGCTGCTCGCTCGCCAGCGGCTGCCCCGGCGACCGCTTCCGGGCCTGGCGCGCGCGTCACCCGGGCGCCGTGGCGATCAGCTACATCAACTGCACCGCCGAAGTTAAGGCTGCGAGCGACCTCATCTGCACCTCGTCGAACGCGGTGAAGATCGTCCAGTCCGTGCCCGAGGGCACGCCGATCCTGTTTGCGCCGGATCGCAACCTCGGCCGCTGGCTGATCCAGCAGACCGGGCGCGACATGATCCTGTGGCCCGGCGCGTGCATCGTCCACGAGACCTTCAGTGCGCGGAAGCTCGCGGGCCTGCGGGTCCAGCATCCGCGCGCCCAGGTCATCGCGCACCCCGAGTGCGAGCCCCACGTCCTCGCCATGGCGGATTTCGTCGGCTCGACGACACGATTGCTCGAGTACTCGGTTGCATCCGAGCACGACGAGTTCATCGTGGTCACGGAGTCGGGGATCTTGACGCAGATGATGAAGCGGGCCCCGCACAAGACCTTCATCCCCGCGCCGCCCGAGGCGCAGTGTGCATGCAACGAGTGCCCATTCATGCGCCTCAACACGCTGGAGAAGCTCTACGTGTGCCTGCGCGACGACGCACCGAAGCTCGACATGCCCGAGGCGCTGCGTGAGGCTGCGCGCCTTCCGATCGACCGCATGCTCGCACTCTCGTGACATCCGCGACGTAACCTCCCGCTTCGCCATGACGTTTCCGCCCGACATGGGGCCGACGATGTCGCCCGAGCGCATCGCGTCCCCCGGCCTCGCCGCGGCGACCGACGGCGCTCGCATGGACGCCGCTGCTGTTCTGGACGCTGCTGCGTCGGGCACCGCGTCGCTCGTCGAAGCGTTCCGCGCCGTGCGATCGGCGACCGTGGACCTCGCCGACGGTCTCGACGCCGAAGATCTCGCGATGCAGTCGATGCCCGACGCGAGCCCGGGCAAGTGGCACCTCGCCCACACCGCGTGGTTCTTCGAGACCTTCGTGCTGCGGCGCCTCGTGCCTGGGTACCGCCCGCTGGACGAGCGCTACGCGATGCTCTTCAACTCGTACTACGTGGGCGTCGGCGCCTCGCATCCGCGGGCGTCGCGGGGCCTGCTGTCGCGGCCGTCGCTCCAGGTGGTGCTGGCCTACCGGGCCCACGTCGATGCCGCGGTGCTCGAAGCGCTCGAGCGCACGAGCGAGGGTGACCACCCCGACGCAGGCGAGTTGCGCCGCACCGTGCGGCTGGGGCTGCACCACGAGCAACAGCACCAAGAGCTGTTTCTCACCGATCTGGGGCACGCGTTCTCGTGCAACCCAACAGCGCCGGCCTACCGCGCCGCGGCTCCGCGGGCGCTCGCCGCCGCCGCGCCAGTGCACCCGATGCAGTGGATCACCAACGCCGGCGGGCTGGTCGAGATCGGCCGCGGCGCATCGGAGTTCGCGTTCGACAACGAGGGACCGCGGCACCGGGTGTGGTTGCCGCCGTTCGCCCTCGCGTCGCGGCCGGTCACCTGCCGCGAGTGGCTCGCGTTCCTCGATGACGGCGGCTATCGGCGCCCGGAGCTGTGGATGTCGCTGGGCTGGGAGTGCGTGCGCGCGCAGGGCTGGGAGGCGCCGGCGTACTGGCGTCGCGACGGCGGCGAGTACTCGACGTTCACGCTCGCCGGTATGATGCCCCTGGATCTCGACGCGCCGGTGGTGCACATCGGTTGGTTCGAGGCCGATGCATACGCGCGATGGTCGGGGCACCGCCTGCCCACCGAGACCGAGTGGGAGCACATGGCGCAGGGCGAGCCGGTTGGCGGCAATTTCGTCGAGACCGGCGCCTTGCATCCGCGGTCCGCGGTGCCCACGGGCGGCTGCACCCAGCTGTTCGGTGACGTGTGGGAGTGGACGGCCAGCCCCTATGCGCCATACCCCGGGTATCGGGTCCCGGCCGGGGCGCTCGGCGAATACAACGGCAAGTTCATGTGCAACCAATACGTGCTGCGTGGGGGCTCGTGCGCCTCGCCGCGCTCGCATCTGCGCGCCACCTACCGTAACTATTTTCCGCCCGACGCTCGCTGGCAGTTCTCCGGCGTCCGGCTCGCGAGGGATCCATGAGTACACGCGTCACGTCCGGACAACGCAGCGCTCCCGCCACCGATCCGGTGGCCGAGGCGCGGGCGCGATTCACCGCTGCCGTGCATGCCGGGCTCGCCAAGCCGCGCAAGCGCCTGCCGACCGAATACCTCTACGACGAGCGCGGATCGGCGCTGTTCGACGCGATCTGCGAGCTACCCGAGTACTACCCCACGCGCACCGAGCTCGGCATCATGCGAGCGCACGCGACCGCGATGGCCCGAGCGCTCGGTGTCGACGCCACGCTCGTCGAGTATGGCAGCGGCAGCTCGACCAAGACCCGTTTACTGCTCGACGCGATGGTTCGGCCGCACGCGTACGTCCCGGTCGACATCAGCGCCGAGCACCTCGAGACGGCCTGCGAGCAGCTGCGCGCCGAGTACCCGGGGTTGCGCATCGCCGAGGTGGCCGCCGACTTCACGCGACCGTTCGATCTGCCGGTCCGCAGCGTCGGCCCGCGGGCGTTGTACTTCCCGGGCTCGACCATCGGCAACTTCGAGCCCGCGGCCGCGACCGCGCTGCTCCAGCAGATGGCGCGCCAGGCCGGGCCCGACGGTTCGGTGCTGATCGGGGTCGATCTACGCAAGTCGGCCGAGGTCCTCGAGCCGGCCTACGACGACGCGGCGGGCGTCACCGCCGAGTTCAACCTCAACTTGCTGCACCGCATCGCCCGCGAGCTCGGGGGTGATCTCGATCCCGCGAGGTTCCGCCATCGCGCGTACTTCGACGCCGAGCACGGCCGCATCGTGATGACGCTGGTGTCGACGTGCGATCAGCTCGTCACCGTCGCGGGCCGCCGGTTCAGCTTCGCCCAGGGCGAGGCCGTGACCACCGAGTACTCGCACAAGTACACGCTCGACGGCTTCGCCGAGCTCGCTGCGGCCGCGGGGCTGCGGGTCGCGCAGGTGTGGACCGACGGCGCGGGATGGTTCAGCGTGCAGCACCTGGTCCCGGCGCGGCCGCGGCCATAGCTCGCCCTGCGCCGCGATCGGGTGGCGCGCCGCACCGCACCGAGG
>JBBQJI010000086.1:0-20194 GCA_038325765.1 Nannocystales bacterium | reverse complement strand
TGATTTTCGCGAGGGCGGAACCGCTCCAGCGCACCGGCCGTCTCGAGGATTCGGAGGGCCGTCCCCACGGCCGATTCATGAAGCTCGACTCGCGCCGATTCCTTGATTTCCGCCTGGGTCAGCTCGATCGGGTCGGCGTCGAGCGATCGGAGAAAGTCGTAGACCCGATGGACCGCGTCGGGCGGCGGGTACTCGTTCTCGATGAAGATTTCCTGGAGATAACGATCTCCAGGCGAGTAGAGCAAGACGCACGCGGCCGGCTGGCCGTCGCGACCGGCTCGGCCGGCTTCCTGGTAATAGGCTTCGACGGTTCCGGGCATGTTGAAGTGGACCACGGCGCGGATGTTGGCCTTATCCACGCCCATTCCGAAGGCGTTGGTGGCGACCACGACGTCGGCCTCTCCGCCCATGAACCGCTCCTGAGCGGCCGTCCGTTCGTCGCGGTCGAGTCCGGCGTGGTAAATCACGACCTCGCGGCGGAGCGAGCGAGCGATGTACGATCCGACCTCGTCGCACCGTTTCCGGCTCGACGCATACACGATCGCCGGTCCAGGGTTCTTGTCGAGGACGTCGGCCAGCGAGGCAAGTTTGTCCGGTTCGCGGCGGACGTGATAGAACAGATTCGGCCTGTCAAACCCGGTGATAAATTGCGCAGGGTCGCGAAGGTCGAGTTGAGCGGCCACGTCGCGGCGAACCACGTCGGTGGCGGTTGCCGTGAGGGCGATGCACGGCGGCATGCCCATCGCCCTCCTGGCCGCTCCCAAGCGGGCGTAATCGGGGCGGAAATCGTGGCCCCACTCGCTGATGCAGTGGGCCTCGTCGATGGCGACGAGATCGATGGGCAGCCGTGCCAGCAGCCCGCGGAACCCGGGGAACGCGAGGCGCTCGGGCGCAACGTAGACGAGCTTGTACTGGCGGCGGGCGATCGCGGCCATGCGCGCGCGGACCTCGTCGCCGTCGAGCGTGGCCGCGAGGTAGGTCGCCGGCACGCCGCGGGCCAGCAGCCCCTGCACCTGATCGTGCATCAGGGCGACCAGCGGCGAGATGACCAGGGTCATCCCCGGCAGCGCGACCGCGGGCAGCTGGTAGCCCAGGCTCTTGCCGCCACCGGTCGGTGCGACCAGCAGCATGCGCCCGACTTCGAGCAGCGTCTCGATCGCCTGGCGCTGACCGGGCCGGAACGACTCGAAGCCCAGGTGCGCCAGGGCGAGATCGAGATCGGGGTGGACAGAGGTCGGGATCACGGTGAGGGCGCGAGCGTACACAATCGCGGCATGTCGGCCGCGGCGGCGCACAGTCGCAGGCCCACGGGGCGGAAGCAGCGGCGTGCGGTGCGATTGATGTCCCGCGGGTCACGCTACGCGGGGGCGGGGGCGGTGCGCGACGATCGCCCTGGTCAGGCGGCGCCTGCTCGCCGACGCGGCGCGAAGCATGCCCCGCGTCAGCGGACGACGCGGAGCAGCACCGCGGCGATGCGCTCGACATCCGCATACTCCGGCGCCTCGAGCTGCTCGCCGAACACATCGGGGTCGAGCTCCCCGTAGGCCACGAAGGCGTGCGGGTGCGACAGCGCGGGTGCGATGGCGTCGCGGAACGTGTCGCGACCGTCGACGATGGCGCTGCCCGTGTACAGCAGCAGCGTGCCACCGGGGCTGAGCCGATCGAGCGCCTCGGTGACGATGCGTGCCGCGAGGCCCTCGCCGAAGCCACCGCCGCCGTTGCGATACGTGGGGCCGCCGGGGTCGAGCATGTACGGCGGGTTGGCGACGACGACGTCGATCGGACCGTCGACGCTCGCGAGCACGTCGCTGCGCACGACCTCGGTGTGCGCGACGTCGGCGAGCTCCGCGTTGACCCGCGCCAACTCGAGCGCGCGCGGGTTGACGTCGGCGAGCACGAGGGAAGAGACGCGCTCGCCCACCACGATGCCACCCGCGCCGCTGCCACAGCCGATGTCGACCAGCCGATATGCCCGCGGCGTCCAGCGCATCAGCGCTGCCGCGAAGCGGTGGGTGTCAGGCCCGAAGAACACCGCGTCGGAATCCACCGTGGGGTAGGCGGCGTGGGCGAACAGGTGCGCGCCCAGGGTCGAGAAGCGCACCGTCGATCGTAAGAACTCGCCATCGGCGACGCAGCGGCCGGACTGCCACAGCAGGGCGAGCAACGACTCGGACAGCAGCGTCGGCTCGAACGGTCGGCTGTAGCCGAACACGTCGCGCAGATCTTGGGCGAGCGCCCGACGACGGAGCACGCGGGCGTGGGTCGCGGGCGAGACGGTGACGAACACGTAGCCGGTGCGGCGCAGCGCTCGGCCGAGCTCGACCAGTGCCGCGTGCGCGCGGTCAGGGTCGGCGGAGTCGTTCGCGGCGGCGCCGCCCTGATGGGCACGAGGAATCATCATCTCGTCGGCGTGCATGGTGCTGGACAGACAGGGTGCGAATGCATCGTTCGGGCCGCCCGCTTTCTGCGCCCGATTCACGCCCCCGCGTCGGCACCTGGGCGGCCCCGCGCAGGCGGGCGCTGGGGCCCGCGCGAATCGGCTGATCGCCCGCATACTTCGCTTCGAAGTCGCGCCCGACTGGGTTTCTGTCGAGACCGCGGGGCGCTGGCACATCGGCTGCAGTCGTGCGCCCGAATGCTGTCGACGTCGGACCACTCGCCCAGCGCCACCACCTCAGCCGTGACGCTGCACCGCACCCTGGCTGCGCACAACCGAGGCCGCCTCGAGCCTGTGCCCGAGACCACCGACTGGCAGTCCGCGCTACGCCTCGCCCACGAGATGGCGCAGCGCGAGTGCGCGTGGATCGAGCGTGAGCGCGCCATCGTGGCGCCCTTGCTCTCGTCGGTGCCCACCGATCCCGATGGGTTCGTCCTGTGGTTCGAGTCGCTTGCGTGGTGGGGTCCCGGCCAGGGCGATCCCCTGTTCCCGTGGCTCGCGAGCATGGCGGACCGCGAGCCGATGCGATGGTTCCTGCGGCAGGAACTCGCGGGAGAGGCCGGCTTCGAGGATCTGGTCGCCCTCACCCAGGTCAAGCTCGCCCCGGTGGCGAAGCTCGAGATGGCGCGCAACTACTGGGACGAAATGGGTCGTGGCAACGCGCAGGCGATGCATGGGCCGATGCTCGACGCACTCGAGGCCGAGCTCGACCTCGGATCGATCGCGGGCGAGCCGGTGTGGGAGAGCCTTGCGCTCGCCAACTTGATGCTCGCGTTGGCCAGCCACCGTCATCTCGCCTACCAGTCCGTCGGTGCCCTCGGCGTCGTCGAGTTGACCGCGCCGGCGCGGTGCGAAGCGGTCAACGATGGGCTGCGTCGCCTCGGCGTCGGCGGTGCGGCGCGGCGCTACTACGCCGTCCATGCGACGATCGACATCAAGCACTCCGAGGCGTGGAACCAGGAGGTGCTGCGGCCGCTGGTCGCCGCCGATGCGAACACGGCGCGACCCCTCGCGGAGGGTGCATTGTTGCGGCTGCTCGCGGGCGCTCGCTGCTTCGCCCGCTATCGCCGCGAACTCGGAGTCGCGCCCATGCTGACCGGATCGAGCCGATCCGCACGGTCGCGACCGATGGGATCGTCGAAAACTCGCGCGAGTGGCGAACTCCGTCGCAATCGCACACGAATTTCATGCACCGCGGCAGTGGCAGCGAACCTCGGTGATGCTACTCCGTCGCTGACAACCCTGAGGAACCCAATCCCATGATGAAGAATCTGAGCCTTTCCATCCTTGCGGCCATGCTCGTTGCGGGCGCTGGCTGCAACAAGAACACCACCGCCACCGCCGAGCCGGGCAGCGCCGAGGCAGCCGCCGAAGGTGACAACGCCGTCGCAGGCGCCGCGTCCGACGAGGACGGTGCCGCCGCGCAGGCCAGCGACGACGACAGCGCCGCGGCTGCCCAGGTTTCGGGCGAGGACGCCAGCGCCGAGGCCGAGGCGACGACGCCCGAAAGGAAGTGAGAACCCGATGCTCGCCGACCGCATGCGCCCGACGACCATGACCCCCATGCTCGCGCGTCTGCGAGTCGGCGCGCTCGGACTGGGCACTGCGGCGCTCTTCGCCGCATGCCGCACCGACACCACGTCGAACACCCCCGAGCCCGCCGAGGAGATCGAGGATGACCTCGTCGCCGAAGGCGAGATCGAGCCCAGCGAGGCCGCGACTCCCGCCGTGGCGACGCCGCAGGACCCGATGGTTGCGATCGATCTATCGCCCTCGGGCATCGGCGCGTCGATCCGCGGGCCCGACGGCGCCAGGGCCAAGGCCGAGGGGGACTACGTCGTGGTCGAGGCCGATCCCGACTTCCACATGACGATCCACCGCGGCCCCATCGACGTGCTCGCCACCAAGGCCGACATCGTCCGGCGCTGGGGCCCCGCGTTCGAGCGGTATGTCCAAGACGACGACAAGATCGTGATCTACGAGACCCAAGCGGTCGGCGACACGCGCTTCCACTTCTTCACGTGGGGCGAGGTCAGCTCGCTGCAGTATCACTGCACGTCGGACAAGCGCGGCGCAGAGACGATCGACGCGGTGAGGCGGATGATCGACGGATGCCACGCGATCGAAGCGACGAAGAAGGTCGGCACGTAGGCGCGTGGGATTCCCGGGCCGAAGGGCGCCCGGGCGTGAACGGCACGAACGCGTGAACGGCACGAACGCGTGAACGGCACGAACGGATGGTGGTGGGGCTGCGAGCAGTTCAGCTCAGATGCGTCTGCAGCATCTCGGCGAACGCCTGGCAGGCGTCGATCGTGGTGAACACGCCGACCACGTGGTGGTTGTCGACGACCACGACCGAGCCGTACTTGTGGCGAGCCATCTCGGCGACTACGGCGTCGATCGGGGTGTCTGGGCTCACCGTGTAGGGATCCTGGGTCATGGCGTCTTCGACGGTCACCTTGGCCGGGTCGACGTCGCGCAGGGTCTCCACCAGGTGGAGGTCGCCGTCGCTGACGATACCGACGAGCTTGTCGGCACGGAGCACCGGCAGGTGGCGGATCCGGAATTCGCGCATGACCTGATGCGCGCGCTCCATCGATTGATCGAAGCCGATCGTGTGCGGCGCGGAGGTCATGAATTTGCGAACGGGGGGAATCGGGCGCTGCTTGGACATGGGTTCGACCTCGCTCCATTATCCGCACGCTGGCGCATCCGGCGAACGAAGGTGCTGCGGCGGATCGCATCGCGGGGCGCAGACCTTGCGGCGCGGCATGACCGAAATCTGCTACCGCTCGACGAGCACGACGATGCTCCGTAGCTCGAGCACGCGATCGCGCCCAACGTGCTTCGGCTCGGCACCGAGCTCGGCGACGTCGTCGGGCGCCGCCGCTGCGGTGTCGACGGCGACGCGCCACGCCGCGCCGGTGCGCGGCTCGGGGAGCCGGAAGCGCACCGGCTCGGTGTGCATGTTGATCGCCACGTGGACGGGCGGGTCCCCGTCGCCGCCGACCAAGGTGAACGCGAGGGTGCGGGCGCCGGGCCCCCAATCAGGTCGGTCGGGCTCGACCCCGTGCCACCGCACCCGCACGTCGTCGGTGGCGGTGGTCGGCACGTCGACGCCGAGCACATAGCGTCGCTGCCGGACGCAACGCTGGGCGTGACGAAATCGGATCATCCCCCGCACGAAGCGGTGGACCTCGGCGAAGCGGGCAAGATGATCCCAGTCGAGCCACGACGTCGCGTTGTCCTGGCCGTAGGCGTTGTTGTTGCCGCCCTGGGTGCGACACAGCTCGTCGCCGGCGAGGATCATCGGCGTGCCCTGGGCCAGCAACAGCAGGGCGAACGCGTTCTTGATCTGGCGGATCCGCAGCTGGTTCACCGCGGGATCGTCGGTCGGCCCCTGCGCGCCGTAGTCGGCGCTGTAATCGGCGTCGGTGCCGTCGCGTCCATCCTCGCCGTTGGCGGTGTTCTGTTTGCCGCCGTAGCTGACCAGATCGAACAGCGTGAAGCCGTCGTGGCAGGTGACGAAGTTGACGCTCTGCACCGCCTCGCGTCCGCGGCCACCGTAGATGTCGGGGCTGCCCAGCAGGCGCGCCGCCACGGCACCCACCAAGCCGACGTCGCCGCGCAGGAATCGACGGATGTCGTCGCGGAACACCCCGTTCCACTCGAACCACTGCTCACCGGGGAACGAGCCCACTTGGTAGAGCCCCGCGGCGTCCCACGCCTCCGCGACCAAGCGTGTGCGCGACAGCGTCGGGTCCATCTCGATCTCCCAGGGCAGTGGCGGGTTCGTCATCGGGCGGCCCAGCTCGTCCCGCGACATCACCGTCGCCAGATCGAAGCGAAAACCATCGACGTGCATCACGTCGACCCAGTACCGCAGGCAGTCGAGTACCAGGCGGCGCACCACGGGATGGTTGCAGCTCACCGTGTTGCCGGTGCCCGAGAAGTCGGCGTAGCGCGACCGATCTGCGGGGTCGAGCAGGTAGTACATGGCGTTCTCGATGCCGCGGAAGCACATCGTGGGGCCGTTCACGTCGCCCTCGCCGGTGTGGTTGAACACCACGTCGAGCAGGACCTCGATGCCCGCGCGATGCAGCGCCTTCACCAGGTCGCGGAACCCGGTCAGGTAGCGCATGCGCTCCCAGCCCTCGATGTAGTAGCCGCGGTGCGGCGCGAAGAAGCCCAGCGGCGCGTAGCCCCAGTAGTTGGTCAGCCGCGTCTGGGTGGTGGGATCGACGAAGGGGTTGTCGGTCTCGTTGAACTGGAACACCGGCAGCAGCTCGACGGTGGTGATGCCGAGATCGACGAGGTAGGGGATCTTCTCCACGAGCGCGTCGAAGGTGCCGCCGTGGGCAGCGCCCGACGACGGGTGGCGGGTGAAGCCGCGGACGTGCAGCTCGTAGATCACCCGGCGGCTCGGATCGATCCGCGGGGCCTCGACACCCTCCCAGTCGTAGTCGCGGACATCGACGACCAGGCTCTTCATCGCCGTCGCCACGTTGCAGCCCGGGGCGGCGGCGCCGTCTTGGGCGGCGGCCGCGTCCCTGTACACGATGCCGCGCGCGTAGGGGTCGAGCAGCACCTTGTGGCCGTCGAAGCGGTGGCCGAGCTCGGGCTGCCACGGGCCGTGCACGCGGAATCCGTACAGTTGACCGGATCCGACGCCGTCGATGCGGACATGCCAGTAGTCGAACGTCCGGTGGACCCGAGCATCGAGGTCGATCACCTCGGGCTCCGTGTCGGCGATGCCCGCGAACAGCAGCAGCTCGACCGCGGTGGCGCTCTTCGAGAACAGCGAGAAGTTCACGCCGCCGTCGACGCAGGTCGCGCCGAGTGGGTGGGGCTCGCCGGGGCGGATGTGCATGCATGCAAGCCTGCGCCTGCGCGGTAGCCCTCGTCGAGGCCAACGATGGCGCGCACCCGAGACTGCACTACAGCGCGACCGCCCAGGTGCTGCGTGCCTCGAAGAACATGGCGCCGAGATCGACCGTCCACAGCGCCTCGCGTACGCAGTCGGCGATGGCCGCGTCGCCGCGGATGGTCACCGTCCCGATCTCGACGATCTCGGAGAAGGTGGTCTCGAGCGCCGCGCTCGCGCCCTCGTGTTCGCCACCGCAGGCGTCGACGGCGGCCTCGAGATGGTCGCGCAGTAGGGCGTCGAGATCGACGGAGACGCCGGAGATCATGCCCATGCCCGTGCCACCTCCGGCGCTGCCGATGCCGCCGCTGCCGCCGCTGCTGCTGCCCTCGCCGTGCTCGAGGCCCTCGGTCGAGGGCCGCACGCCGGGCTCGATCGCGAGGTAGCTGGTCACCGGTGACACGGCGCGGCCGTGCATCGCGAGCGTCATCATCTCGGGTTCGGTGAGCGACTCGAGCAGCTCGGTGCCGAACACCAGCGCCGACCACAGCTTGCCCTGCGCGGCGGTGGGTAGCACCACCTTGCGCACGGGCGCGGCCCATTGCTCGCCGGTGAGGATCACGTGGGGCACGCGACGATCCATGAGCAGCAGCGCAGAGGCCGACTCGCCCTCGTCGAGCACCTCGGGCGCGCGCAGGTGCGCTGCCATCAGGCCGGGCGCGGCCACCGAGACACCGTGGATGCGCACCGGCCGGGCGAGCTCCTCGAAGGTGTCGGCGATCGCCGAGGTGTCGTTGGTCTCGAGATCGATGCTCGCCTGCCACAGGACGCCGCCGGTCGTCCGCGCCACGGCGCTCCACGGATCGCCGTCGAGCCGATCGATCGCGGTGTCGCCGGCGCTGGCATCCACGACATGCACGAGCGCGCCGGTGCGCTGCGCGAGGGCCTCGAGCTTGGCCATGGGCAGGCCGCTGCGCATCTGGCGATCCGTGAGCAGCACGATGCGGCGGGTTCGGTCCGCAGATGCGCTGGCGAGCATCGTCTCGGCGTGGGCCAAAGCGGCGTCGACGTGGCTGCCGTTGCGGCCCTGGAGCGTCATGTTCTCGAGCAGCGCTGCGGCTTCGCGCACCGGCACCAGGCCGCCGAGCAGATCCTCGGGCCTGCGGTCGAAGGCGACGATCGCGGCGCGGGCGTCGAGTTCAGGGTCCTCGAAGTGTCCGAGATACGCGTGGGCCATCGCGACTTCGGCGGTCCGATCCTCGTCGTCGAGCGAGCGCGACCGATCGAGGAGCACCACCACGTCGGCGTGCGCCGGCACCCGCGACAGGGTCGCCGCCGCGATGTCGTAGTGGAACAGCAGGCGGCCGTCGGCGAAGGGCACCACGGCGAGGCCGCCATCGAGCGCGGGGGCCTCGCTGCGGCCCAGCGAGAACGCGTGCTCCGATGTCATCGTCGTCATGGTGCCGCGACCGACGGGCGTCCCATCGATGAAGATCTGATCCCGATTCGACGCGCCGCGCACGCTGATCTCGGCCGGCAACGTCGCGGTGCCCAGCTGCGGCAGCGTGAGGTGGTGGCGGCCGCCCTCGTACGAAGTCGGCACCACGAACGTGTACTCCACCGACTTGCCCTGCTGCGGTGGACACGGGAACACCTGCAGCGCGAGCTCCTGCGACGAGCGCCACGACAGCAGCGCGGGATCCTTGGGGTAGTAGCCGCCGATGCCCGTGAGCTCGGTGTAACGCTGGGCGGCGAGCTCGGCCTCGAGCAGCTCGCCGTCGTACCAGTGCGGACGCCCGCGCAAGGTGGCCAGGGTGCGCAGCCCCACCGCGACGGCGCCCTCGGGCACGTCGATCCAGAACAGGGCTTGGTCGTGGCGATCGCCGCCGTTCCACACCGTGCGTTGCACGACCAGCTCGGCGTGTCCGTAGTGGAGCGTCAGGGCGATCTCGTGATCGCGTTCGACGAGCAATTCCGACCGCGTGGCGCTGAAGTGGTCGGCCTCAGCGATGGCGGTGGGTCCAACCCAGGCGCTGATGACGACCGCAACCCCCGCAGCACGTGACGTACGCATTGGGCCGGCAGACACCCGCGGTGCGCCGAGGTTCCCGTGAGGGCGGTCGAAGTGATGCGCCATGACATGCGGTGATGCGCGCGGTCGCGCGTCGAGGATGTCGGCCATCGTCCACTGCCAGCTCGTCGCCGCGATCCCGTTGGGCAGGGTGCATCCTCGAGCGCCGCGCCAGACACACCGAGTCTTGGCCGCTGTTGCACAGACGGTGTCGGTGGGCGAGGGCACCGGCGACGAGATGTGCTTCAACTTCGCGATGGTGTATCCGATCGACGTCTTCGGTGAGGGCGAGCGCCGCAAGTGCGGGCTGTTGTAGTCCGGTCCCGCCGGCCGCGGAGTACGACGCGACGGTCGTGATCGGGTGCACAGCGCGTAGGGCGGCGCCACGTCCGAACGAAGATCTCGGCTTGAAGCGACCTCGAGATCCAATCGGGCTCATCGCCGTTCACCGCCCACGTCCACGCCGTTCGTGGCACCATCGCCGCAGATGCTCCGAATGGCGCGCGTTTCGTTGGTGCTCTCGTGGTCGCTCCATGCCTGCGGGGGCGACGTGACGGAGGCCGTCATCCCGATGGGTTCGAGCGACGCCACGAGTGGAGTCACGACCACGACGACCGACGAGGGCAGCGACGGATCGACCTCGACTACGCGCGGGTCCGAGACGACCTTTGATCCGACCGACGACTCGAGCGAGGGACCGACCACCACGCACGTCGACACCTCGACCGGATCCGACGGCACGGGCACGGGCACGGACACGGGCACGGACACAGGCACGGACACAGGCACGGGAACGGGAACGGGAACCGACGAATCCAGCAGCACCGTCGGCGAGCCGGACTGCCCCGACGATCTCGAGTGTGACGACGCCCTGCCGTGTACGTCGGACACATGCGAGCTCGGCGAATGCGTCTTCACACCGCAAGACGGCGTGGCCGCGCCCTCGGAGCTACAAAGCGAAGGCGACTGCGCAGTGCTGCTGTGCACCGCCGGCGAGGTCGTCCCCACCGACGACGACGATGATCTCCCCGTCGACGGCGACGCGTGCACCGACGACGTCTGCGTCGCGGGCAACCCCTCGAACCCACCGTCGAGCCTCGGCACCGACTGCGGCGTCGGTGGTGTCTGTGACGGCGCCGGCGCGTGTCTCGAGTGCGTGGTGCCGAGCGACTGCACCGCGTTGCCGCCGACCTCCGACTGTGCCGTGCGCACCTGCACCGACGGGGTCTGCGGTCAGACGTTCACCGCCGCTGATGTACCCGTCGGCGACCTCCTGCAGACCACCGGCGACTGCCAGCGCGTGGTGTGCGATGGCAGCGGCGGTACCGACGAGGTCGACGATGATCTCGACGTGTTCGACGACGGCCTCGAGTGCACCGAAGACACCTGCGACGCCGGTGTCCCCGATACTACTCCGCTCGCTCCCGGCGACATCTGCTCGGCGGGAGTGTGCGACGGCGATGGCGGCTGCCTGGGCTGCATCGACGCCGGCGACTGCTCCGGCAGCAACACCGACTGCCAGACGATCGCCTGCGAGATGGGTGTATGCGGCGTCGACAATGCGCCCGACGGCACGCCGGTCCCCTCGGATCCGCAGGACATGCCGTGCATGATGCGCGAGTGCGACGGCAGCGGTCAGGTGCAGGTGGTGCCCGCAGCGGAGGGCACCGACTGCGAGGACGATGTGTTCTGCAACGGCGCCGACAGCTGCGACGGCGCCGGGGTCTGCGATCACGGACCGCCGCCTGGGTGCCTGTTGCCCCAGACCTGCGACGAAGACAGCGACATGTGCGTGTAGCCTGAGGGTGTCCGACGGAGCGGCAGCGGTGGCCGAGCGGCCGGAGCCGAACCTGGCAGGTGTGGACGCGCGCGCCGTGTGCCACCTGGGCCGCGGTGCCTCCCCGCGCTATGATCGCTCGCGGTGGCGTCCGAGAAGATCCTCCGCGTCGGCACGCTGACGGTGATCGGCACCCTCGATCCCCATCGTGCCCACGATTTCACCGGACACCTGGTGCTGTCGCAGGTCTTCGAGTCGCCGTATGCACGGATCGACGGGCGGTTCGAGCCGCGGCTCGTGGTCGGCGCGCCGACGCGACGCGATCCGAACACCTACGAGCTCTTGGCTCGCCCGGGGGTGCGCTTCTCCGAT
Source organism: Nannocystales bacterium (assembly GCA_038325765.1). Lineage (GTDB taxonomy): Bacteria > Myxococcota_A > Polyangia > Nannocystales > Nannocystaceae > Xiheibacterium. The sequence goes on along the minus strand of JBBQJI010000086.1, from coordinate 8,673 downwards.
GGTGCTCCGGTCACCGCGGCCGACATCGCGAACTCGGTGCGGCCGGCCCTCGCGCTGGCCGGCGCCGACGCGACCGCCAGCGGTGACCGCGTGCTGCTCCACGCCCGCGCCTGGCGGCATCGCCCCGAAGAGCTGCTCGCGACGGTCGCCGCCAAGGTCGTCAAGCGTACCGACGGCACCGCGCTGGGCAGCGGCCCGTTCGCGATCGCCACGACCTCGCCGCAGGGCGTCACGCTGGTCCGCAATCGCCACGCCGTACGGCAACCGCGCCTGGACGGCATCGAGATCCGCTGGTTCGTGCCGGGCAGAGATGGTCGACCGACGGCCCTGGTCGCCGCGCTCGAGTCAGGTGAGATCGACTTCACGGTGTCGCTGGCACGCGACGACGTCGGCGAGATGAACCGCGTGCGCAAGCTGTTCCAGCCGGGGATGAGCACCGCCTTCGTGGCGATCAACACCACGTTGCCGCACTTCGAGAAGCCCGCCACCCGTCAGGCGCTCGCCCTGGCGATCGATCGGTATCGGCTGACCGAGCAGTGCTACGCCAATCCGGCGGCGTTCGTGGCCCGCTGCCTGCTGCCGCCCGGCCTCGGCCGCGGCAACGATGGCCTGCGCCACGATCTCGAGGCTGCGCGCGCGATGCTCCCGGCGGGGGCGCTGCCCGGTCGCCTGCGGATGATCCGCGTGTGGGGCCCGCGGCCGTACCTCGCCCGCCCCGATGCCGTCGCCGCCGAGCTCACCACCCAGCTGCGCGCCATCGGCGTGGTGCTCGAGACCACGGCAGCCAAGGACAGCGAGGACTACGCCGCGCTCATCGCCCGTGGTGAGTACGATCTCGTGCTCGGCGGATGGTTCGCCGACACGCCCGACGCGGTCGACTATCTCGAGTCGACGCTCGGCTCGGGTGCGATCGTCGGCGCTGGGCAGGTGCCGGTCGCGGCCAGCAACTTTGCGCGCTGGCGCGATCCCGAGACCGACCGACTGCTCGGCGAGGTGCGCAGTGGCAACCTCCGCTGCATCGACGAGATCCTCGCGCGCGTCGCCAGCGAGGTCCCGCTCGTGCCGCTGATGCACGGGCCCCGCGTCATCGTCCACGCGTGGCGGGTCAAGGGCTACGATCCCGACAGCGGCGGGTTTCCCGACTTCGCGGCGATCGACCTCGACGGCTGAGCGGTATGCTCGCGCCAGCCACCGCGAATGACGAGCCTGCACACGATCGCCACCCGCATCACCGCGGCGGGCGAGACCATCAAGGGCGCGCACTTTTTCGCGTGCGCGGTGCCGTTCGACATGAACGAGCCGACCGCCGCCAAAGCGATCGTCACCGCGGTGCGGAGCGAGCAGCGGGATGCCGTCCATCACGGGTGGGCGTGGCGCTCGGGCCCCATCGCCGCGGACTTCGGGTGGTCCGACGACGGCGAGCCGGTGGGCGCCGCGGGGGCGCCGATCCTGCGCCGCATCGACGCTGCCGGCCTGCTCAACGTGATCGTGGTGGTGTCGCGTGACGGCGGCGCGCAGCGGCTCTCGGCGGGCGATCTCACCCGCGGTTACGGCGAGGCGGCGCGGCTGGTGCTCGCCGCGGCGCGCGTGATCCCGTTCGTGCCCATGTCTGCGGTCGAGCTCCGCTTCGAGTACAGCCACTTTGGGCCGGTGCAAGGTGTGCTCGCGGCGTTCCGCGCCGAGCACGTCGCGGCGGACTACGGCGCGGGGGTGCGGATGGTGGTGCGCGTGGACGCGGCGCAGATGGATGCGATGACTGCGGCGCTGCGCGATGCGACCGCGGGTGCGGTGTCGATCGCGGCCGGCTCACCATCTCGATGAGCGCCACCGGCCCGGTGGACGACGCCGCGAGTATCGCGGCGCTCGCGCCCGAACAGCGAGGTGCCGACCGCGGGCGGCGGTGGCTGGCCACGGTGACCGCCGCGGCCGGGTTCTTGCTCCTGCGCCTGGGGTGCTTCGCGGGCCTCGGCTCGACGAGCCGAACTGCTGTACGATGATGGCGGGATGAAATTCGTGGCCCGCTCGGCGCCGTATCGATGACGCATTCGTTCGCATTCGTTCATGGCATTTCGGCCGGAGTAGCGTGTCGGCCGCGACGGATCTGCCGTTCGTGGGTGAGAAGGCCGAATCGAAGCTGGCCAAGGCCGAGTCTCTCGGGGTCCGGGTCATGAGCGAGGCCGACTTCATCGCCGCTGCTGGCGCGCGAGGGTCCGGTTTGTTGTTGGGGTGGCCGACGTGGCAGATCGTCGCGCCCTGGAACAAGTCTCGCTCGATCTCGCTATGCTGGTCCGAATGACGACGGCCCTCGCTCCCCCTCGACCTGTGTCTCGGCTCGTGCGCCATCACCCTGCCCGACACCGGTGGGTCGCGGTGATGGCGCTGGCGTTCCTGCTGCTCCCTGCCTGCAGCAAATACGATCAGTTGGTCTCGGACTATCAGGGCACGGAGGAGGCATGGGCAAATGTCCAAGCCCAGCTGCAGCGCCGCTATGATCTGATCCCCAACCTCGTCGAGACCGTCAAGGCGTCGGCGGCTCACGAGCAGCAGACCCTCGCTGCTGTGATCGAGGCCCGGTCCAAGGCGACGAGCATCCAGCTCAGCGGAAACGATCTGTCGGACCCCGAGAAGATGAAGCAGCTGCAGGCCGCGGAGGGTCAGCTCAACTCCGCGCTGTCTCGGCTGATGATGGTCCAGGAGAGCTACCCCGACCTCAAGGGCAACGCCGCGTTCAAGGACTTGCAGGTCCAGCTCGAGGGAACAGAGAACCGGATCCTCCGGGCCCGCGAGGAGTACAACGCAGCGGTTCGGCAGTACAACACCACGCTGATGCAGGTGACGGGCAGCGTGGTCAACAAGCTGACCGGCGAGCCGTTCCAGCCTCGGGTGTTCTTCGAGGCCCAAACCGAGGCCATGGGTGCGGCGCCGAAGGTGGAGTTCTAGCGGGTGTCGAGCCTCTGGCAGGCCCGACTGGTCTTTGGCCTGGTCGCGGGCTCGATCTGGCTCGGAGCTGTGGGCGCGGCCCAGGCGTATCAGCCGCCGCCCGTGCAAGGCCACATCAACGACGCGGCTGGCGTGCTGACCCGGGCGCAGGTCCAGAGCCTCGAGAGCGAGCTGTCTGGCATTCGCCAACAGCACCGCTTCGACCTGGTCGTGCTGATCGTCGCTTCGCTCGGCGACGAACCGATCGATGACGTCGCGTATGACACCTTCAACACCTGGGGGATCGGCGACGAGAAGCGGGACGACGGCGTGTTACTGGTCCTCGCCGTGGCCGAGCAGCGCGTCCGGATCGAGACCGGCAAGGGGGTCGGCGGCGAGCTCACCGACATCGAGTCGGGGCGGATCATCCGTGAGCAGATCAAGCCGCTGGTCGTCGCCGGTCAGTGGTACGAGGCGACGGCCGTCGGCACCCGAGCGATCGCCGAGATCCTGACCGGCGTCGCCGCTCCCCGAGGACCACCGGGTGGGTCCGACGACACGCCCGTCGAGTTGACGTTGGTCCAGAAGATCCTGATCGGCGTGGGCCTGGTGGTCGTGCTCATCTTGGCGGTCATCTTCCCCGGCGTTCGTCGCGCCTTGTTCTGGATCTTGCTGGGCTTCTTGCGCGGACGCAGCGGCGGCGGAGGTCGCAGCGGCGGAGGTGGCGGATCCGGAGGCGGAGGTGCGAGCGGCTAGCGGATGTAGCGCGGTTGGCGCGATGTAGTCGGCGCTCGAACCCCAAGGACTACATCGAGTTCAGTTGTTGCTGGCCGGAGGAGAATATTCGCCACGGGCTCGAGGGCGAAGACCATCCATGGGGCGACGCCGCGACGTTGTCGGTCTTCGCGGGACACGGTGCCCAAGATCACCCGGCTTTCCGGCGGCCAACGCCGGTGGACAGGTGGGCGACGCCTCAGCGGGGCGACCGCGCGGCGAGCCACGCGTCGATCGCCTCGCGAAGCACGAGCGTGCCCGCGTCCGGCGAATAGCCCTCGCGGGCCTGGCGGGCCAACGCGAGCGCGCGGGTGGGATCCGCCCGGGCGCCGTCGAGCGCCTTCGCAAGCTCGAAGCGTATGTCGGCGAGGAAGTTCTGCGGCGTATCGACGGCCTCGCTCATCCGCAACGATCGCTCGAGATCGGAGACTGCCCCCGCGAAGTCGCCTTGATACAGGCGGGTCTGGCCGACGTTGAACACCGCGAGCGCCACGTCGGGGTGATCGGGACCGAGCGCTGCCTCGGCGAGGGCGAGCGCGTGACGGTTGTGCTCGAGGGCTGTGTCGAACTCGCCTCGCGCCTCGTACACGTTGGCGATGTTGATGTGGGAGAACGCGAGGCTGGGATCGCCGGGCTCCAGGGTCTTCTCGCGGATCGCCAGGGCACGTTGGTGCGCGAGCAGAGCCTCGTCGTGGCGACCGTCGGCGGCGAGCATGTTGCCGAAGCTCTCGATCGTCGCCGCGAGCTTCGGGTGCTCGGGCCCGAGCGTGGCCTCGCCGATCGTCAGGGCGCGCCGCGACGCGTCCACGGCTTCGGCGTGACGCCCGAGGCCATCGAGCGCGAGGGCGATGTTGCTCAGGGAGAAGGCGACATGGGGGTGCTCGGGACCTAGCGCCCGCTCGCGGGTCGCCAGGGATTCTCGGTACCGCGCGAGGGCGGCTTCATTTTCGCCCCGGGCCAAGAGCACGTTACCGATGCTCTCGATCGTGTTTGCGGGGCTCGGGTGATCGGGACCGAGGGCATGACGCTCGATCGCCAGGGCTCGTTCGAGCACCACCAGCGCCTCGTCGTACTCACCGCGGCGCTCGAGCATGTTGCCGAGATTCGCGAGTACCGCCGCGACATCGGGATGATCCGGCCCGAGCGCACGCTCGCGCACCGCCAGTGCGCGGCGGGTCTGGACCAACGCCATCTCGCGATCGCCCGACTCGAAGTACGTCGCGCCCATGGCGACCAGCGCGCTCGCCACCGCAGGATGATCTGGACCGAGCGCACGCTCGCGCACCCCCAGCGCGCGTCGGTGGTGCTCGAGCGATGCCGGGTAGTTTCCCTGCAGTCGGTAGACCAGGCCCAGGTTGTTCACGACCCGCGCGACCTCGACGTCATCGGGCCCGAGGGTCTGCTCGAGGATGCCCAGCGCACGCAGGTGGTGCTCGAGCGAACGATCGTACTCGCCGCGCAGCTGGTGGATCGCGCCGATGTTGTTGAGCAACTTCGCCTCGCCGCGTCCCCCGACCCCGAGGCGGCGGACCACCGCCGTCGCCAGGAATCCCCACTCCAGACCATCGTCGTGCCGCGCGAGTTGGTGACCGACGACGTAGGTGAGGTGGGTCGCAGCCGTCGCGGCGACCTCGTCGTCTGCGCTCGCCATCGCCTCGGCGTAGCCCTCGCGCAGGCGCGCCTCGGCCAGATCGTAGCGACCGAGGTCGTCGGCGAGGAACCCCACGCGCGTGAGCGCATCGCCGACGAGGGGGCCGTAGCCGAGCTCACGCGCCTCTGCGAGGGTCGGCTCGGCGATCACGAGGCCCTCGGCGAAGCGACCCGCGAGCTCCAGAGCTCGCGCGGTGTCGAGCTGCCCACGGGCGGTCTCCACCGCTGCCGCGAGCTGCGGATCCCCGGGCGGCGGTGTCGTGGCGGCGAGATACGCGACGTCACCGCACGAGCGGACGGCAGGGAGGTTCGCGACAGCGCCGACGGATCGTTCGACCGCGAGGGCATCGGCGGTGGCGAGCACCTCGATGAGGGCAGACAGTGAGCGTCTGCGATGGTCGAGGCAAAGTGCCTGGGCATCGCGCATTCCCTCGCTCAGCGGCGCACCGTCGGCGTCGCAGGCCTGCTGCGCGATGTCCATCCATTCGTCGGCCCAGGCGTCGAGCCCGGCCTCGAGGTGCAGGAGAGTGTCAGCAGCGTATGAGACCCCGGTCGCGAGGACCGCCGTGCGCACCCGCTGGCGCGCCGCGTCGTCCCAGGCATCGCCGAGAAGCGCCGCGCGATCATTGCAGTCGCGCACCGGCCCGCGGTGCATGCCGAGATACGCCGAGACCCCGACGAGCCCGACGATCACGCTCGCGGTTGTCGCGACGATGACCCGTCCCCGCCGCCGCCCGGTTGGATCGCTGCTCAGCTCCGCGATCAAGGCGTCCATATCGGTGAAACGCGCGTCGGGCCGGGGTCGCAGTCCGCGGAGCAGGATCGTGCGCACCCACGGCGGCACGCTGCTGCCCTCGGGTGCCGGCCGGACCCGACCGGACTTCGCGGCCTCGCGGATCTCCTGCGCCGTTTCGCCGGCGAACGGACGCAAGCCGTACAGCGCCTCGTGCAGGGCGACGCAGAACGAGTACTGGTCGCTGCGTGGAACGGCCTCACCCTCGAGCTGCTCGGGGGCCATGTATGCCGGCGTGCCCATCGTGACGCCGGTCGCCGTGATCCGCTCATCGATCGAAGGCGAGCCCGCCCCCGAGCCGGTCCCCGCGCCCGCGACGAGATCACCGACCGCGCGCGCGAGACCGAAGTCTGCGACCCGCACGCGACCATCCAGGCCGATCAACATGTTGCTGGCCTTGAAATCGCGGTGGACCAGACCCACGCGATGGGCCGCCGCGAGACCGCGGGCGGCCTGCACGAAGGCATCGAGCACCTCTCGCCACGGACGCGGTCTCGCCAACCACGCACTCGCAGGCCCGCCATCGACCAACTCCATCGCGATGTACACGCGATCGTCGAAGACGCCGACCTCGTGGACCGCGATCACGTTGGGGTCCGACAGCCGCGCCATCGCCTTGGCCTCGCGCCACATCCGCGAGCTGCGGATGTCGTCCTCGATCAGCGCATGGAGCTTGAGCGCGACCCGACGATCGAGTGCGAGGTCTGTCGCCACGTACACGACGCCCATCGCACCGGCGCCGAGCTCCCCCTCGATACGAAAGGTACCGTCTACGATCGTGCCGACCGCGAGGCGCGGGCCCGCCGGCCGACGCCTCGGCGCCGCAGCGACCGCTCGGAGCCACGAATCGGGCTCGTCGGGCGCCGAGCGGACCAGGGAATCGCCCGTCGGTCGGCCCGCGTCGTCGACGGGCCCGTGATCATCGACGCCCATCCGCGAGGCGAGTCTACCAGAGCATCACCCGGACGATTCGACCTCGGCGTCGACGCGCCGGCGGTGGTCGGCGAAGCGACCGAAGGCTAGGTACACCACCGGCGTGGTGAAGAGCGTGAGCAGCTGAGCCCTCGGGGGCGGCTCGGGCGGCGTGGTCGGGGCCGGAACCAGCACGAGGAGCCGCTGGGTTCGTCGCGGATCCGAGTCTCGCACCGGCGCGTCGGCGCCGAGACGCGACGACGCTGCTACGCTGGGGAGATGTCGACACTGGATGCGGAGGCACTGGCGGCGATCGGTGCGAGCATCGCCGCGCGTCCGCGGGTGGTCGCTGCGTGGGTGTTCGGCTCGACCGTACGCGGTGATGCCACGGCGGACAGAAGGGCCTCCGCATCTCGCACACACCACCGAGATTCCCACTTCCAACCTCAACCGCGAGGGACGTGAGTGCTACTGCTCGAACCAGTGGCAGCCGCCATCGACACACCCGCAGAAAACATCATGGAGCGGAAGCTCGATGAGGATCCGACTGGTTTCGTACGGATCCATCCAGCCCTTGCGAAACAGTCCGTTGTAGCTGCACTCGCAGGCGGCGTCCGTGGAGTTGTCCTCGCCGGTGGGAATCCGAGCGGCTTCGGCGTCGTACGGGGGGGCAGTCGTCTTCGGGCGGGCTCGAGCAGTAGGGCTCGGGCAGGCACTGCGGATCGGCCAGCTCGCACCGAGGGGCGTCGAACCCCACCAGCTCGACCGCGATCCCGAAGCAGCGGTCGTGCGACTCGGAGAATTGTCCGGAGAGTTCTTCACTCAGCGTGCGGTCCCCCTGCGGTCCCCCTGCGGTCCGTGCCGACGGCGGCCTTGCTGGCGTTCACGCTGATCACCTTCGCGATCTCCTGGGGCATCCTGGGCCTGTACATCTTCTTCCCCGATACGGCCAGCAGTTGGTTCGGCGAGATCACCGGCAAGCACCCGGCCTTTGTGCTCGCCGTTTGGGCACCGGCTTTCGCGGCCTTTGCGGTGGTGCTGTACTTCGGCCGCATCCAGGGTGCCCGGGGTGCCCCGAGCCGCGTCACCTTCCGGGTCAGGTCGGTGGACAACTGCGTGTTCCACAGGCAGCTGCCCGAGAAGAGCTTGCCGCGCCACAGATTGATCTTCTCGATCAGCGTGTATTCGCGATGGAGCAGGGAGCGCAGGAACATATCGGTGAAGACTGACTTCATGTCGTGGGTCGTGCCCACGCCCAGTTCGTGCATCGCCACGTCGCGCACCTTCAGGTAGGCATCCGGCAGCGGCGCCGCGTCGCCGACGGGCGCCTCTTCGAGGCGTCGTGCCATCTTGTCGTTTCCCTCGGCCCTGTAGCGCTGAAGCATGTAACGGTGCGCCAGCCGCTCCGATTCGAGCTGGTTCGAGATCTGCGCGACGGCGATGTAGGCGTGGTAGAGCTCCGGGGCACGGGCCGCCGCCTGGATGCCGAAGAAGGTGCCGCCCGAACGGCCCATGAGGTAGATCTTGTCTTGGCCGAAGCGTGCGCGCAGATGGTTCGTCAGCGCCACCGTGTCGGACACCAGTTGCTCCGGGTTCAGGGACTCCGGGGCCATCTCGGGGTGGTA
>JBBQJI010000085.1:0-20394 GCA_038325765.1 Nannocystales bacterium | reverse complement strand
GCGGTGCAGACCGACGCCGCGCGGCGACTGGTCGTCGCCCGCGAGATCACGGCCGATCGCTTCGGGCTGCTCGCCTGCCAGGATCTCGACACGGCGCTGCGGCTCGAGATGATCGCGACCACGGGCCTGTCGGGCGACGCGATCACGTGGGACACCGCGGCGTACCTGGGCCAGGCGCGCGAGCTGATGGAGCGCACCATCGCGCGCGGCGAGGCGGCGCTCGCCACCACCCATCCCGAGCACAGCCTGCGCGCGTGGGCGCTATGGCTGTTCTCCGAGTCCGACGTGTATCGCGCGACCACGGGCCGCGGTCCGGGCACCCGCGCCATCGCCGACGTCGACGCGGCGATTGCCGGCGCGCTCGGGGCCCCCGGCCTCGATCTCGCCTACGACGGTCGCGACGAGCCACCGGCGTTCCTAGCCGAGTGCGCGCTCGCGGGCGCGGTGCTGGTCGCCGCGGCCGACGGCGTGATCTCGCCCGAGGAGCTCGCGGCGATCGAGGATGCCTTCGGCCGCGCGGTGCCCGGCTGGTCCGAGCTGCTCGATCCCGAGGTCGCGCTGCAGCGCTTCCACGACACCGGCGGCATGGTGCGCGAGGGCGGTGCCGACCTGGTGCGCAGCCTGTTCCTGCTGCTCACCCACGTGATGGGCGCAGACGATGTCGTCGACGCCCGCGAGGTGCAGATGCTCCTCGCGATCGGCGAGGCGCTCGGTCACGGCGGCAACTTCCGCCAGTGGATCCGCCCGTCGATCGAGGCGATGAAGTCACCGCTCGAGCTCGAGCTGCTCGAGCCGGTCGCGATCCCGTTGCCGGTGCGCAAGCGCGAGGTCACCGACGCGATCGAGGCGCTGTGCGACGCCGTCGATCGGCGCGGGCACCAGGTCATCGCACCCCGTCGCCTGTTGCGGTTGGTCGGTGCCGACACCCACGCACCGGAGGCGCTGGCCAGGGTGCAGCGGGTGCTGATCGCCCGCGGCATCGAGGCCACCCCCGCGCTGGCGGACGCTGGGCTCGACCAGCGCGTGGATTTGGTCGCGACGCGGCCGCGCCGGGCTGCGACCGCGGTGCCGCCGCTCGACGCGTCGCGGCAGGGGCTGCTCGCCGCGATCACACGCCTGCGCGACGAGCTGGTCTCGGGCGATGGCCGCAGCCCGTCGGTGCGGCTGCGCCGGCTGGTCCGCGGGCGGGCGTTCGACCTCACGATGCTCGATGGGATCCGCCCCGGCACCGCCGAGCGCACCTTGCAGCTCGTGACCGGGGGCCGACGCGCGGCGCTGGTCACGGCCGACGACGCCGGCAGCCACGACACGGCCGAGCGGTGCTCCGAGGAGCTTCGCGCGTTGCATCGCGAGGGCCGCGATCGGCTCGAGGAGACCGGCGCCAACGACCTCTACCTCGGCTACCCGGTCGTCGTGGGTAACGTCGCGCCGCGCGGCACCCAGGCCCCGGGATATGGCGTGCGCGCGCCGCTGGTGCTGTACCCTGTCGAGCTCGAGCGCGACGGTCGTGGCGCCCGCGGGTTCGCGTTGCAGCGGCGCAAGGACGACGAGCCGATCGCGAACCTGTCGCTGATCCGCTTGATGTTCAACAAGGCCAACCTCGCGCTGCCCGACGCGCTCAGCCGCGAGCTCGACGAGATCGCTGCCGACCCGGCGCGCGGGGTCGCGGAGATCCTCGTCAAGCTCCGCGAGGTCGGCGTACAGGCCAGCGCCGAGGGGGCCGTGCTCGCGCCGTTCCGCGATCGCGATCGCGATCTCGACGACGTCGCGCCGTTCCTGGCGATCGAGGAGTGTGCTGTGCTGGGCATGTTCCCGCAGTCGAGCTCCGATCTGCTGCAGGACTATGACGCGCTGCTACGTGAGCTGGCCGATCCGGCGCGAGCGGTCACCGACGTCCTCGCCGCCGCCGCGTTCGTGCTCCCGGCCGGCGCGCTCCCCGAGGCTGCCGCCGAGCCGGCCCAGGCGCCGTCGGGTTGGCCGGTCGTGCCCGCGGATCCGAGCCAGCGCGAGGTGCTCGAGCGCTGCCGCGCCAATCGCATCACCGTGGTCGACGGTCCGCCGGGCACCGGCAAGAGCCAGCTCATCGTGAATCTCGTCGCCGACGCCCTGCGTCGCGGCGAGCGGGTCGCCGTCGTCGCCGAGAAGCGTGCGGCGCTCGCCGTCGTCGGCCAGCGGCTGGGCGGCTGTGGGCTCGGCGACGGCATCGCGGTCGTCCACGACGTGCACGAGGATCGCAAGGCGCTGTACGAGCGGATCCGCGGGCGCCTCGACGCACCGTCCGCCGAGCAGCCCCCAGGTCAGCGACTCGAACTGGTGCGTCGGGAGTACGACGAGGCCGGGCGTGCGCTCGATGGCGACGGTGCCTTGCTCGCGCAGCGCGTCCTGGGCACGGACATGACCGTCGGCCAGCTCATCGCGCTGACCACCAGTGGCGCAGCCGAGCTCGGTGCGCCGAGCCTCGCCGATCTCGACGCCCAGGGATTGGCACGGCTGCTCGAGCTCGCCGAGCGCGTCCATCCGCACCAGGATCTGTGGAGCGCCGCGTCGTGGTGGCGGACCCAGACCGACGCCCCACGTGGCTCGCTGCGCGGGCTCGACGACGCGGCGCTACACGCATTGCTCGGGCGCGTGCGTGCAGCCATCGATCTCGCGAGCGCGGCCGAGCGATCGCTCGCAGCCGATCCGGTGCCCGAGTCCGCGTTGGTGGCCGCGCGCGAGGGCCTGGCCGCGGCCCACGACGCGGTCGAGGTCGGCACGTCGAGCGATACCGCGATGCTGCTCGCGCTGGTCGCCCACGGCGCTGTCGGCCTCGACGAGCTCGCGCAGACCTGGCAGCAGCAGTCCGTCGCGCTGGCGCGTTGGAACGTGCCCCACGGTCTCGCCGTCGACGACGGGCTCACCCGGGCGGTGACCGTGCTGCGCAGCTTCGCCGGTCATGTCGGACGCTTCTTCTCGCCGCTGTGGTGGCGCACGCGCGGCGAGGTGCGGCGGGCGCTGGTGCAGGCGTGGCCCGAGCAGGCCGCCGCTTCGCTGAACGCCGAGTTCCTCGACGGGCTGCGCGGCCGCCTCGAGGCCGCGGCGGCGTGGGCCAGCGCGACCGCGATGTTCACCCGTCTGGGCATCGCCGAGCACGCGCCCGCCGACGCCGCAGCCGTCGCCATCGCGCTCGCCCGTTTGCGCGCGTTTGTTCCGATCGCCGCTGCCTTGGTCGCCGCCGCGCCGGTCCTCTTCGCGATCGGCCTGCCGGTGCCACGCCACCCCGGCGAGCTGGCCGCGCTCGCGGGCCCTCTGCAACCCCGCCGCGATCAGCTGGCCGCCTGCGATGCCCTGCGCGACGCGACCGCGGCGCTGCAGCCGACGTTCCCGTGGCTCGGCCCACCGGTGCCATCTGGCGTGTCGCCCGCGCTGTTCACGATCCTCCGCGCGCTCGCGGAGCGACTCGCCGCCGACGGTCACCGCCTGCGCGAGGTCGACGGCTGGCTCGCCCTGGTCGACGAGCTGCTGCCCTCGGGCCGCGCAGTGCTCGATCAGTTGGCCAGCGCCGTGCCGACGGGATCGCTCACCGACTGGCGCGAGGCGATGACACGCGCGTGGGCCCACGCCCACCTCGATCGCGCCCGCCTCGCGCACCCACGGTTGGCCGAGCTCGGGACCCTCGCCGCCGATCAGCGCGCCGAACGATCGGCCGACACCATGGTGCGGCTCGAGCCGGAGATCCGCGCGCTCGAGGTCGCGGGCATCCGCGCCAAGCTCACCGACGCCGAGCTGCTGCGGATCCCCACCGCCGGCTTCCGTGCCCGTCGCACCGAGGAGCAAAAGGGCAAGGAGGCCCTGCTCAAGGAGGTCAGCAAGAAGTCGCGACTGCTGCCGCTGCGTCGGTTCGTCCGCGAGTTCGCGGGCATCGGCCTGCTCGACGTGCTGCCGTGCTGGCTGCTGTCGCCCGAGACGATGGCGGTGCTGTTCCCCCGCGAGCCGCTGTTCGATCTGGTCGTCTTCGACGAGGCGTCGCAGTGCACCGTCGAGTCCGGCCTGCCGGTGATGTTGCGGGCCAAGCGGGTGGTGGTCGCCGGCGACGAGAAGCAGATGCCGCCGACCTCCTACTTCACCCTGGGCGCGCAGGCGACCGAGGACGACGATCGCAGCGCGCAGGAGCTCGAGGTACGCGACGTCTTCGCCGCAGAGTCACTGCTGGCGCTGGCGCGCGCGCGCTGCCCCCACGCCGGCTTGACTTGGCACTACCGGTGCCGTGACGAGTCGCTGATCGCGTTCTCGAACCACGCGATGTACGACGGCGAGCTGCTGACGATCCCCTCGACGGCCGGTCCCGACGCCCAGCCGGCGCTGCGCTGGATCGCGGTCGAAGGCGGCGAGTACGACGCCGGGCTCAACCGTCCCGAGGCCGAGCGCGTGGTCGATCTCGTGGGCGAACTCCTCGCCCGTACGCCGCGCCCGACCCTCGGCGTCGTCACGTTCAACCTGCGCCAGCGGCAGACCGTGCTCGACGCCATCGAGGCGCGCACCGCCGCCGATCCGGCCTTCGCCGCGGGCTGGCGCGCCGCGGTCGACGTCGAGGCCATCGACGCGCGCCCGTTCGTGAAGAACCTCGAGTCGGTACAGGGCGACGAGCGCGACGTGATCGTGTTCTCGCTCGGCCACGCGCCCATCGAGAGGGTGCGCAAGGGCGGCCGGCCCGAACGCTACGTGCCCGCGCGCTTCGGACCGCTCGGCCAGCGCGGTGGCGAGCGTCGCCTCAACGTCGCGATCTCGCGGGCCAAGGCCGAGTGCTACATCGTCGCGTCGTTCGAGCCCGCGCTGCTGCACACCGGTGACGCGATGCACGACGGACCGCGGCTGTTCAAGGCCTACCTGGAGTTCGCCCACGAACTCAGCGCGGGCCGCCGACTGCAGGCCCAGCGTATCCTCGACGACGTCCGCGGTCGGCCCCAGCGCGAGCACGCCGCGACCGCGCCCACGCGGCTCGAGGGCCACGTGCCGCTGGCGACCCAGATCGCGCTGGCGCTCGAGTCGACTGGAGTGCGCAGCGAGCTGGGCCTGGGCTCGTCACGCTTCCGCATCCCCCTCGCGCTGGGGCGGCCCGGCACCAACTCGTTGCAACTCGCGGTGCTCGCCGACGAAGGCACCACCGGCGCCGACGCGTTCGAACGCTTCGTCCATCGCCCCAGCGTGTTGCGCCTGCGCGGCTGGGACGTCATGCACGTCACCGCCGCGACGTGGGCGCGCCGCCGCGCTGACGTGCTCTCCGAAATCGCACGCCGACTCGCCTGAGCCCGGCGGGGCGCCTCGCGCCGTCAGTGTGCCGCGATGATCGCCCGCACCCGCGCGAGCAGTGCCGGGCCGGTGAAGGGCTTCTCGAGCACCTCGATGTCGCCGTCGTCGAGGCCGCGCGCGACCGAGGCGCCGTCGTGGCCCGAGATGAAGAGCACGCGCATCCTGGGGCGATCGGCGAGGACGCGTTGGGCGAGCACGCGGCCCGACATGCCGGGCATGATCACGTCGACGAGCATGAGGGCGATCGCGGCGTCGTGCTCCTCGACGAGGGCCAAGGCGGCGGTCCCGTCGCGGGCATCGAGCACGCGGTATCCATCGCGCTCGAATAGGCGTCGCACGGTGGCGCGCAGGGTGTCGTCGTCTTCGACGACGAGGATGGTCGCGTCGCGGCGGATCGCTCTGCCAGGGGCTGCGATCGGGGTGGGCGAGCGCGCGGCGCCCTCGCGTCGCGGCAGATAGATGCGAAAGCTCGTCCCGACGCCGAGCTCGGACTCGACGCGGATGTGCCCGCCGGATTGCTCGACGATCCCCTGGACGGTGGCGAGCCCCAAGCCCGTGCCGTTGCCACCGGACCTGGCGGTGAAGAACGGCTCGAACGCGCGGGCACGCGTCGCCGCGTCCATGCCGACGCCGGTGTCGGTCACCTCGAGTACCACGTACGCACCCGGTGGGACCTGCGGATCTTCGTCGAGCGTGTCGGCGTGCACGACGGCGTTGTGGGTGCGGATCGACAGGGTTCCGCCGCTGGGCATCGCCTCACGCGCGTTGGCGCAGAGGTTCATGAGGACCTGCTCGGCGTGGGTGGGATCGAGCAGGACGGCGGCGATGTCGGCGCCAGGCAAGGCCTCGACCGCGATGTCTTCGCCGATGACGCGACGCATCAGCCGCTCGGTCTCCGTCATCACGATGTTGAGATCGAGTAGCTCCGGGCGTTGGGGGCGACGACGGCTGAACGACAGCAGCTGGTTGGTCAGCGCGGCGGCCTTCTCGACCGCGCGCAGCACCACCTCGATGTCGTCGGCCTTGGAGTCGCCGATGCACAGATCGTCGCGCACGAACTCCGCCGAGGTGCCGATGATCGTGAGCAGGTTGTTGAAATCGTGCGCCACGCCGCTGGCGAGGCGACCGATCGCCTCCATGCGCTCGGCGACGTGGAGCCGGGCCTCGAGCATCCGCCGTTCGGTGATGTCGAACAGCGTGAGCGCCAGGTCGCGCCACTCGGCCGGGCTCGCTGGCACCCGCGCCGAGGCGACGAGCTGGCGCGGGGTCGCGCCCGCCGGCTCGAGTCGCAGCTCGACCTCGACGGGGTGGGTGGATTCGGCGGCGCCCTTGGCCTGGTTCCACAGCTCGAGGGCGACCGGCAAGATCGCGTACCACAGCCGCGGCATCAGACCCTGGGGCTTCTCGGCGCCGAACAGCGCGAGCGCGGCGGCGTTGGCATCGATGACGCGGCACTGCACGAGCTCCGCGAGGAACGTCTGGGGCGAGGTCAGCGAGCCGGCGACGACGGCGACGTCGAGTGCAAGTAGCCGCGATAGGTCGAGCTCGATCAGCGCCGCCGAGGCCGAGGCGAAGATGCTGCGGTAGCGACGCTCCGATCGGGTGAGCTCGGCCTCGGCTGCCCGCTGGCGCCGGCGGTTCTCGGCCTCGCCGAGCTCGCGGAGCACCGCGGCGGGCAGGCGCCGCAGGTTGCCCTTGAGGACGCAGTCACGGGCGCCCGCGCGCATGGCCTGGACGGCTCGCTCCTCGCCCAGTGCCCCCGATACGAAGATGAACGGGATATCGAGCGCGCGCGCCTGCACCATCTCGAAGGCACGCAGCCCGTCGTACGACGCCATCGAGAAGTCGGAGAGGATCACATCCCACGCGCCGTGGTCGAGGGCATGGGCGAGATCGGCCTCGGTCTGCACGCGCCGCGATTCGACGCCCAGCCCCGCGGTCTGTAGCTCGAGCAGGACGAGCTCGGCATCCTCGGGCTGGTCCTCGATCAACAACACCTGGATCGCCCGCGTCACGCCGCTGTCTCTTCGTACTCTCGTCGGCGGATTCCCGCCAGCCCCGAGGCGCCGTGTCCGAGCTGCGATCGAGGGGTGGCCAAATGGCCACCCGCCCATCGGCGAGTGCCGTCGATGTTGCTCGCACGATTGACGATCCCGGCTCGATGGCCCTACGCTGACGCAGGGTCGTGCTCGAGATCGGAGACCGACGCTCCCACGGTGTCCGCGCGGGTTGGTGGCCCCTGTTGGGCGGCACCTCGGGCGTGCGCTCGCCTGGTTCGCGTGCCCGTCGTCCCGGCATCGACCCGACCAGCAGCAAGCTCCTCGCCATCCCCCGCGACGGCGGTGATGTGCGCAGACTCGTCGAGGCCGACACGCTGCTCGGGGAGGTCGCGGCCGACGGGCGAAGCGTATACGTCGTGCGCGGCAATGGCATCGACCGCTACGACCTCGCGACCTCCGCTCCGAGCGCATCGTCGACGAGCACGACAGGCGGCCGAGCCACCTCACCATCGCGGCAGAGGAGCTCGTCTGGATCACCGGTCGCAAGCTCCGCGCCATCTTGCGCCCGTGAGACCGAGCGCCTCCTCGCATCACGGGCGAAGCCCCGCTACCCGCCGAGATCGGAGCAGTACATCCCCGATCCAGTGGCCTCGCCATCGGCGCACGAGCCGAGCCGCGTGAGGCCGACGAGCTCGACCGAGACGATCGAGTCCCCGTCGAAGGTTGCGCTCGAGCCATCGCCGGCGCAGTAGACGGCGCCGCCGTCGGGCTGCTCCACCGGCACGACGAAGTAGGTGCGCTGCAGTGGCAGCACCTGCAGGCCGCCGTCCCCGTCGATGGCGCCGACGCGGAACCCGATCTGCCCGCCGCTCGCGACGGGCTCGCCACCGACGTCGATCGCGACCACCTGGCCGCCCCCGCTGTTGTAGGAGCGGTAGCCGCCCATGGATTCCTGGAGGAGGTCCTGCCCGAGCATCCCTTCGACGGACCATCCCCCGCCGCACGAGGGATCGCGGAAGCACGCGGTGATGGTCCCCTCGACAGCGACGCCGCCCGGACACGGGCCGAGCCTGGCGAGCCCGTTCATCTCGAGCGTGATGACGTCATCGCCGTTGTCGACGAGCGTAGAGGTCTCGTCGAAACAGAACCAGCTGCCGGGATCGGTGTCCAGATCCGGCGGAAGTCGCACGTAGCCCTCGCCCTGGACCGACGACGGGCCGTCGCCGGATTGCTCTGCGCGCACGGAGACCGCGCCCTCGTCGGCGAGCCAGATCTCGGTGCCGATGCTGGAAGAGCTGCCGCCTCCGGGCTCGTAGAGGGTGGCACTCTGGACGTCGTCGATCTCCAGCGCGAGGAGTGCGGTTCCCGGAGCGCAGGAGAACTCACCCCCGGAGGTGTCTTCGCCCCCGGTCGCGCTTGCCGAGGTCGCTGAAACCGACGACCCCGCGCTCGTCGGACCCACGCCGGTTCCCGACATCTCGCCATCGTCCCCCGTGGATGCCGCGCTGCTGGACCCATCCGCGAGACCGTCGGGGTCGAGTTGTTTGTCGATCTCGCACGCGCACAGCGGTGTCGCGAGGAGTAGGCCGAGGATTCCAGGGAGGCGAGACGTCATGGTTCGAGTCATCGCCCCTGTGCTTGTCCGGCCCCCGCCGATTCCACGAACGTGCCCGCACACGAGCGTTCGATTCTCGCGGCCACCGGTGATCCGGGGCGCGCGTTGGCGAAGACGCGGGCCTCGCCGCGCGCCTGCTCGCGCTTGTCGAGCGCGCAGAGGGCCTCGATGCGCAGGGCGCTGCGGGCATCCGCGAGGGCGCTGCCGGGAAACTCGCGGGCGTGCTGCCCTGTGATCGCGAGCGCGGCGGCGGCGTCCCCGGCCCCGAGCGCCTCCTTGGCGTCGAGCATCATTCGATTGTCGCGCTCGATCGATCTCGCCCCCGGTGCGGCCTCGCGAGCTGGCCGCGCGTGGGAGGTCGACGTCGGGGCGGTCGAGGCGGCGTCGCTCGACGCTCGCTGCACCGTCGGCGGCGGAAGGCTCGCAGGCGTGGCGACGAGCCCCGCCGACACGCCCCTGGACGCCGGCGCGTCGACGCGGGCGGTCGCGTCGACCGGGGTCATCGCGACAGGTCTCGCATCGGACGCAGGCTGCACGGCCGTCGTCGCGGCGGCGGCCCCGAGGGTGACGCCGCACGCGATCGCGGCGGCCTTGCCGAAGATCGTGGCGAGGCTCGACGCGCGCGTCGCCAGCGGCAGCCCCAGCTTCGGCAACAGCAAGAACCATCCGTGGGTCGATGCGCGCGGTTGCTGCTCGCGGACCGCGGTGACGACCGCGACCGGCTCACGGCCGACGCAGGCCTCGCGGAAGCGGCGGCGCAGCACCTGGACCCGGCTGTAGGTCGTGCTGGTGTTGAGCGACAGGGCGGTCGCGGCCTCGGGTCCGGTCATGCCTTCGATCTCGGACAGCACGAAAAGCTCGCGATCGATCGGATCGAGCCCGCGCAGGAATCGGTCGAACACGAGCACGATCTCGGGCGATGACGGCATGTCAGTCGGCGCGGTGGTGCTGGCCGCGAGGGCGGCGCGCCGTCGCACCGAGCGGAAGTCCGCGCGGCGATAGTTGCTCGCGATGCGCCGCGCGATGCCATACAGCCACGCCTTCGCCGTGGGGGTCGCGAGCTCGTCGAAGCGACGAAAGGCGGTGACGAACGTGTCCTGGACCGCGTCGTCGGTCAGCGCCGGCACCACACCGAAGCGGCGGACGGCCTGCCATACGAAGCCGTAGTGCGCCCGGTACAACACCTCCATCGTGTGCGTGGCGTCGGTGGGGCGCGGGGGCATCGCAGCCCTATTGTCCACCGACCCCCCGATTCCACGAACCCCGCACTTCGATTCCCAGCAGCGCCCGCCCCGAGACCGGGGATTGCCGGGACGAGAGCGCGTCGCCCACGAGGAATTGCGTTCCCACGATCCGCCCGACGCCCTCGACGGCGAACCACATCCCGACCGGACCCCAGGATCGGGCAACGCCCGCGCTGGCGATCGCGGCGGTCCAGGGACCAGTCGTCACGGTGTCGCCGAGCCCGAGCGCCCTGGCCCGGACCACCCCGGCCTCGGCGCCGACGCACAGCGGTAACTCCACCGCGCGCGCGAACAACCGCCCACAGCCGCGGATGCCGCCAGCCCCGAGCTGCACCCTCGCGCCCTGGTCCGATGCGTCGCGCCGCGCGCGAGGCGCGAGATACGTCCCGTGGATCTCGAGCCGCGCGCGTCGCCACAGCAGCAGGCCGGCGATTTGAATCGCGCCGGCGGGCGGCGGCAGGGCGCCGACCTCGATGCCCGCGGCGATGCGTAGTCCGAACTCGGGCGGGCGGACGCGCCGGGCTGGCACCGGCGCCGCGGTCGGCAGCGGCGAGCCTGCGACCGGGTCGACGGCGATCGGGTCGACGCTCGGCACCAGCTCGAAGTCGTGGAGCCCATCGCCTTCGAGCTCGTCCGGCGGCGGCGTCACGATCACGGGCGAGCGCATCGGCTCGGCCCGTGTCGCGCTCGCGTTGGGTTCGAGCGCAACGGCGAGCCACACGGCGGTCGCCTCGCCGAGCTCTCTACAGTCCGTCGTGGTGATCTCGCGGCGCTCGGTCACGCCGCGAAAGCTGGAGGCCAACGCTAGGTGGGCTCCAGCAACGTCGAGGGTGACCACGGCGTCGATGTGCAGCACGCCTTCGCCGGCGGGATCGCCGGGGAGCAGCTCGCTGAGGCGCCGCTCGATGTCCGACTGCGTCGGACAACCCGCGGGCGCGCGCCAGACGAGCTCGAGCTCGAGGGGATCCGGCGGCGGCGGTACGGCGGTCGCCGGGGCGAGGCGCAGCGACCAGGCGAGCAGTTCGGGGACCATGGAAAGGTTCCGCGGCCCGCGGGAGCCAGCGGGAGCCCGCGGGAGCCCGCGGGAGCCAGCGGGAGCCAGCGGGAGCCAGCGGGAGAATGCCTGGAAACTGCGGAGCGTGGTTTCGTCCCGCGGTGACGCCCGCCGCGCGTCGCACCCGTGCACTCGCGCCTTGGACTATCATGGTCGCGTGTCCCCGGCCGCGCCTACCGCCGCGACGAGCCCGAGCCCGTGGCGCCCGTTGGGTCGCTACGAGCTGGGTCCGCGCTTGGCGACCGGCGGCATGGCCGAGCTCTTCGTGGCGCGCACGCCCGAGGTGCACGGGTTCCGCAAGTACCTCGCGGTCAAGCGGATCCTGCCCAGGTGGGCCGACGACCATGAATTCGTCGAGATGTTCCTCGACGAGGCGCGGCTCGCCGCACAACTCGATCACCCGAACGTCGTGCACGTGCACGACATCGGCGAGGACGGCGATGGCTTCTACTTCACGATGGACTACATCCACGGGAAGGATCTCGTCGTCATCATGAAGCGCGCCAAGCAGCGCGGCGCGCCGCTGCCCTGGGCGGCGTTCGTGGCCCTCGGCGCCGCCGCGGCCGCGGGCCTGCACCACGCCCACGGGCGCCGCGGCTTCGACGGTCAGCCCCTGGGCATCATCCACCGCGACGTCTCGCCGACCAACATCTTGGTGAGCTATGAGGGCGCGGTGAAACTCGTCGACTTCGGCATCGCCAAGGCGTCGACGAGTCGGCACAGCACGCGACCCAGCGTGCGCAAGGGCAAGATGGCGTACATGTCGCCCGAGCAGTGCCGCGGCGACGCGCTCGATCGGCGCAGCGACGTGTTCGCGCTCGGCGTGGTGCTGTACGAACTCGCGATCTTGGGGCGGGCCTTCGACGGCGAGGGCGAGTTCACGGTGATGAACCAGATCGTCAACCACGATCTACCGCCGCCCTCGACGCGGCGTGGGGACATCCCGGCGGCGATCGATCGCGTGATCATGCGCGCGGTCTCCCGCGATCCGCAGGGGCGTCAAGCCACCGCCCGCGAGCTGCAGCGCGGGCTCGAGGCCTTCGCGGTCGAAGCCGGGCTGACGGCGACGCCCGAGGCCCTCGCGGTGATGATGGAGGATCTCTTCGGCGCAGCGCCGTACCCGTGGGAGACGACGGACGCGGTGGACGACGCCGTGTCGTCGGCGCCGACCGTATCGACGCGGGTGCACGTTGCGGATCGCGACGAGTCCTCGGCGACGATCGTCAAGCCGATGCCCGTCGTCTCGCCCGGTGACGCGGCACGGCGTCCGCATCGACACCGCACGACGTGGTGGATCGGCGGCCTGTTCGCCGCCGGTGTGGCCTCGATCGCGTGGTTCGCCGCGCTGCCGGACACCGCGCCCCCGCCGAGCTCCGCCGCGGTCGTGGACGCCGAGCCGGCGCCGACCGACGTCGAGCGCCCCGCCCCGGCCGCGTCCCCGGCCCCGCCGAGTCCACCCCCTGCCGCGCCTCCGATCGTCACGCCGCCGCGCTCCGAGCCGCCGCCGCCGCCCGTCGAATCGACACCCGTCGCATCGAAGCCGCCGCCGTCCGAGCGACGCACGATCACCAAGACTCCACGCCCGGGGCCGAGCGTGCCGATGTCCGAGCCCCCGCGTGCGGCGCTGCCGGCCCCCTTCGATCCCGATGCCCCCGCGCCCCGCGTGCGCTGACGCCATGCTCTTGTCGCCGACGTCGTTCGTGATCGCGCTGTCGCTGTCGATCGCACCGAGCCCGACCCCGCTGCAGCGTGATGCCCAAGCCGCATGGGATCGCGCCGACGCCCACGCTGCAGTGGGCGACCACGACGACGCAGTAGCCGAGTACGCGCGCGCGTGGCAGGACGTAGAGGCGCACGCGATCCTCTACAGCTGGGCGCAGTCCGAGCGTCTGCGCGGCCACTGCATCGAGGCCGCGGCGCTGTACGAGCGCTTCGTCGCCGAGGGCCAGACGCCGCCAGAGTCGTACGACACCGAGCTGCTGCGTGCGCAGTGGAGCAACATGCTCGCGAATGCCGAGCGGCAGCGCGAGGCCTGTCGCGCGCCCGCAGCGACGGCAACGGAGATCCTCGCCGATCCGCTCCCCGCACCCACCGCGCCGCCGCCCGACGCGACGCGCGTAGAGCCCCGCCGCCCCGTATCCCCGCCGCCGCGGCCGTGGTGGCGCGACGCTGCGGGCTGGTCGCTCGCCAGCACCGGCGCCGCGGCGCTCCTCACCGGCGTCGTCCTCGTCGTCGTCGCCGACCAGCAGGACCGCCGCGCCGCCGGGCTCGGATCCCACCAGGCGTTCGACGACGCGATCGATCGCGCCATCGTCGAGCAGCGCGTGGGCTTGGGCCTGCTCGGACTCGGCGGAGCCCTGACGATCGCTGGGATCGTGCGCTTCGCCATCGTGGCGCGCCGCACCGGTCGCAACGCGCGGCCCGTGACGCTCGACTTCAGTCCCCGCGGCGCCGCGCTATGCGGCCGGTTCTAGTCCTCGCGTATCATTGCTGACGCGACCGGGCGATGACCGACCACGACGACAAACGCACGGCGGTCCGCCCGGTGCGGATCGCCCGCGGCCGCACCACAGGTGAGGTCGCGTGCCTCGAGGTGCTCAGCGGCCACGCCCATGGCACGGTCCTGCCACTGACGACCGGCAGCACGCTCATCGGTCGCGGTACCAGGTGCGATCTGCAGCTCGACGACGACGGCGTCTCGCGGCAACACGCCAAGCTGGCGATCACCGACGAGGGCGTGGTCAACCTGATCGATCTCGACTCGACCAACGGCACGTTCCTCAACGGCGCACGGATCGATCTGGCGATCGTGCGCGAGGGCGACCGGATCCAGATCGGCCCCGACGTCACCCTGCGCTACCTCTACCGCACCCAAGCCGAGCTCTCCCGTGCCGACCCCAAGGCCCGCGCGGCCGAGATCGGCCTGTCCAAGCGCGAGCTCGAGGTCGCGGTGCTCGTTGCCGAGGGGCTGACCACGGACGAGATCGGCGCGCGCTTGCACATCAGCCCGCGCACGGTGAGCACCCACCTGGGGCGGATCTACGAGCGGCTCGAGCTCTCCGGTCGCGCCGCGCTCGCGCGGTTGGTCGTGCAGCGCGGCCTGTTCGGCTAGCAGCCGATCTCCAGCCAGTGGTGCACCCGCGTGCCCTCTGACGACGCTGCGCCGAGCTGCAGCGTCCCGTTGTCGCCCCAGCACACCACCGCGTCGGCGGCCGTGCGCGCGCATGTGTGGCTCGCACCGGCGCCGATCTCGATCGCGACGAGCGGAGCGTCGCCCTCGAGCACCACCGTGTGGGCGCCGAAGCCCGCGGGCGCGTCGGGGCCGACCTGGCCGTCGCGGTTGTCGCCCCAGCACTGCACACGGCCATCGACGGCGAGCACGCACGAGTGCCGCGCGCCCAGGGCCAGCGCCTGATAGGGGCCTGCGATGAGGTTGGGGACTCTGATCGGTGAGGCGACGATCGCGTCGTCGAGCGGCGCGCCGCACTGCCCGAACTCGTTGTCGCCCCAGCACTGCACCTCGGGCCCGAGCGCGGTCGTCACCACCGCGCAGCTGTGGACATGGCCGGCGTCGACGATCTCGGCTCCGGATTCGAAGGGGCGCGACTCCTCGAGCGCGACCATGCTCGCCGGGGCGCCGTCGCCGAGCTGGCCAGAGGTGTCGACCCCGACGCACTCGATGGCGCCACCTTCGATCACCGCGCACGCGTGCTGGGCCCCGGTGGCGAGGACGAGCACCGCGCTGGTCGTGCTCACGGTCGTCGCGGCCTGGCCCAGATCGCCCCAGCAGCGCACGCTCGTGCCCGCGGCGGCGCAGCTCAGCGACGGTCCGACGTCGAGCGTCTCGGGCACGAACTCGAGATCCACGACCTCGATCGGCGTGCGCACGATCGCGTCGGTGCCCGCGTGCCAGTCGACCTGCCCGTGCTCGTTGTTCCCCCAGCAGTACACCCGCGATTGGACATCGCGCGCGCACATGTGCTTCGACGCCGACGCCTGTACGATCGCGCCGAGCTCGACGGTAGGCCCGGGGCAGCGCTCGGCCGGCGAGGTGACGCCGCGTCCGAGTTGGCCCAGCGTGTTGTCGCCCCAGCACCACAGCGTGTCCTGTCCGTCGCGCACGCACCCGTGCGCGTCACCGACGACGATCCCGGTGGTCGTGCACGGTCGATCGTCGCACGCGTAGATCGGCCCGGCCGTCGTCGTGCTGCCGCCCTCGTCACCGGTACCGCCGTCGGTGTTGCTGCCCGCCTCCGTGCCACCCGTGCCGCCGGACCCGACACACGCGCCCCCGAGCCCACCGGGCGCGCGGGGCTCGAACCGCGAGCCGCCATCACAGCCATCGTCGGGGTAGCTGCACCACCCGGCGGGCTCGCAGCGCCCCTGCACGCCGTCGAGCACGCACTGCTCGGCGTCGTCGCAGGCGAACGCACGCGGCTCGATGCACCCCACCGCGGCGCCTAGCGCCATCGCCGTGGCGATCCAGGCGCAGCGGCGCAACCGATCCCCAGCGATGCGCCGCGCGATCATGGCATCGCACGATAGCACGGCCTTGGCACAGACCAGCCGGCGCGAACACGCGCGGTGACGACGGCGTCCTGAGACTACTGCCGCACTGGGACTACTACTGTCGCACCGCGACCGCGATACCGGCCAGGCACATCTCGTCGAGCGTGCCCTCCCCGACGTAGACGTCCTGTGGCGCGTCGAACCCCTGCTCGGCCAGCGCGCCCGCGAGCTCGGGGTTCTCGAGCGAGTTGTCGTAGGTGCATCGCACGCGGACCTGGTCGCCTGGCTGCAGCGCGAACGAATCATCCACCGGCACATCGAACTCGTACAGCCGCTGCCAACCGTAGTCCCAGCGCGGGGTCTGGACCATGCACAGCTCCGCACCGTCGCGGAGGATCGACGTCTTCGCGTCGACGGCGACCTTGTGCATGTGATGACCGACCGACCACAGCCGCGCCTCGGCGTTGCCGACCTGTGGCAGTGCCCACTCGATCACCTCCTCGTGCCCGCGCGCGCCGGCCGGGATCACGAACGCGCCGGTGGTGCTTTCGCCCTGACCGGGCGCGCCGACGAGCGCGAACAACGACACCCATTCGGGGACATCGGTGCCCCAGCGTAGCGCGAGCCCGGTGGTGTCGTCGCTCTCGGCTCCCAGGACGCTGGCGTGGTAGTGGACGTTGAACACGATGCGAGCGCCTGCGCGCAGCGGGATGCCGATGCCCTCGGGCGCCTCGATCGGCCGGCTGCCCGGCACCCAGGCGCCGATGAGCTGCGCGTTGCCGACCCCCGGCCCGCTGCCGCAATCCTCGTCGATGCCCTGCGGCCACGCGCCCGACTCGGCGTCCTCGTCGAAGAAGATCAGCACGTGGTGGAGGATCGCGGCGTTGCCCTGGATCACCTGCATCGCGTCCACGTAGACGTCCTGCGTGTTCCCCGGATCGAAGCTGAGGCAGTGGAAGCGATCGAGGATGCCCTCGGATCCGTCGACCGTGATCGATCCGCCCATCTGCATCGTCGCGCTGGGATCGCCCAGCTGGAGCGACGGCGGCGTCGGGATCGGGGCCGCGAGCGCCGGATCGCCCTCGGGGGCGCCCAGGTCGGCCCAGTCCTGGAATCGCTGCTTCTGCGTGTCCGACAGCCGCGCGTCGTGCTCGAACGGCAGTGGTGGCGTGCACTCCTCGGTCTCGACGGCGTGCCACGGCGGCATCTCGCCGGAGGCCGTGTACACCGCCATCACCGACGCCCAGCTCTCGGTCTGCGCGTACGTCTCCATCGGGAACGCCAGGCCGCCGGCCTCGTGGCAGCCGCGGCAGTGCTCGGCAACCAAGGGCGCGATGTCCTCGTGCCAGTTGGGACGCTGCGCGACGTCGCCGTCCGTGGCCGAGCCGCCCGGCGCGGTGTCGGTGTGCGCATCGCCGCTGGTGTCGGCTGGCGCGGCGGTCGATCCGGAGTCGGCGTTGTCATCGTCGCCTGCGTCCCCGGCACCGGCGCAGGCTGTCGACACCAACGCCAGCGCGAGCCACCCCGTGGCACGGCGTCGTCGTGCGGTCGGGGATCCGGGGGATGGTCGGGTTCGGGTCGAGGCGGGCGGCATCACGATCCCACCGTCGCACCGCGGGTGTCCGCGGCCAATTGGGTGAATTCGGTATTCTTCGCCCGGTCGCGCCGGCGATGCCGGCCGCATTGCGTAGAACTACGCAATCTCACCAGTGCGTGGGGCCGAGCGAGTCGACCCCGCGGAGGTCGTGCTCGCTGACGACGTGCACCGCGAACGTTCCGCCGAAGTCGACGGTGGATGCGACCACGCCGCCCAGGCCCACCGCAGCGCCGGCGCCGTGGATGTCGAGGTGGACGGCTCGCAGCGCGTGATCGTCGACGCGAACGATGCGGGACGACGTCGCGTCGAGGTGGAGGACGACGCCGTCATCGCCCACCGCGATCGCACCGCGACCATCGCCGGCGATCTGCACCGCGTGCAGATCGGTCACCACGTCGACGTCGCGCCGCGTCCACGCCGTGCCGTCGTCGGACCACCAGACCGCCCCGCTCTGCCCGACCGCGATGCCGGTCGTCGCGTGGTGGGCCAGGTCGATCGCCCACGGTGCGCCGTCGAGCTCGGCCGTCTGCGTGGCGACGTCCGCCCCGGGCTCGGCCGCCCACACCGCGCCGCCCTCGCCGACGGCGAGCATGCCCGCGGTGCCCATCGCGACGCCGCGCAGCTCGCCCGTGGCACCGAGGATCGACGACATCACGCCGGCACGGCTGATGATCCAGGTGCCGTCCACCCCCACCGCCGTGATCACATCGCCGTGATCGCCCTCGACGTCGCGCAGATCCGCCGTGGTGGGGGAGTCGACGATCACCCACGTCGCGCCGGCGTCGATCGTCCGGGCGACGAGGCCGCTGCCGCCGACCAGCCACGCCTCGGTGGTACCGATGCACTCGATCGCAGCCACGTCCTGCGGCAGGCTCGGGTGGGGCTCGGCCTGTCCGCCGGCGCCGACTCGAATCACCGTGCCCTCGTCACCCACCACCCAGAACATGTCTTCGCAGGTGCCGTCCGAGCACATCTGGCCCGACCCGCAGTCCGCAATCTCCGTGCACTCGGGCTGCGTCGTCGTGCCGTCGTCGGGTCCGCCCGACTCGGTGCTCGGCGCGTCGTCGGACGTCGCCGATCCGCTGCTCGTCCCGTCATCGTCATCGTCGCAGCCGGGCACGAACCCCGCCAGACAACCGATCGCGATCCACGACCATCGGTTCATTCCGTCCATTCCATCCATCCTATACCCCCACCTGCATCCGACGGTATCAGCCGATGACGGGGGACGCAACCGTCGCGACCGGCGCCGACGAAGCGTCATGGCCATTGTGGAGCGAGGCAATCGAGCGCTCATGCCTCGCGAGC
The DNA here is from genome assembly GCA_038325765.1 of Nannocystales bacterium. Lineage (GTDB taxonomy): Bacteria > Myxococcota_A > Polyangia > Nannocystales > Nannocystaceae > Xiheibacterium. Next base: position 1,778 of record JBBQJI010000085.1, on the reverse strand, counting down.
CGTAGAGTTGCGCGCGGCGATGATCACCGCTCGACCGCCTCGTGGACTCGGGCAAGTCCGTGATCGTCGTCGAGCACCACCAGGCCGTGATTGCGCGCGGCGACTGGATCATCGATCTGGGCCCGGGCGCGGGGTGCAGAGGTGGGAAGGTGGTGTTCGAGGGACCACCGGCGGAGCTGGTGGCGGGACGATCGACGGTGACCGGCGAGCATCGGGCGGAGTACGTCGGGGCGCGGAAGAAGCGGTGAGCAGCCCGGGCCCCTCGCCGGTCGTGTCCGAGCCCCACCCTCGACCGGACTTCAACCCCACGTCGAAGAAGGGTAGGGTCCGGCCAATGCGGCGCGGCCTCATCGAGGTGATCGAGGGCGACAACCTGCCGATCATCGAGGCGTTGCCTGCGGCGTCGTTCGATCTCATCTACATCGATCCCCCGTTCAACACCGGCAAGGCGCAGCGGCGCACGCAGATCCGCAGCGTGCGCGATGCCGAGGGCGACAGGGTCGGCTTCGGCGGCCATCGCTACCGCACCGACGTCGTCGGCACCGCGTCGTTCGCCGATCAGCACGACGACTACATGGCGTTCCTGATGCCGCGGTTGCGGCACGCCCACCGCCTGCTGCGCGTAGGCGGCAGCTTCTTCTTGCACCTCGACTATCGCGAGGTCCACTACGCGAAGGTCGCCCTCGACGGCATCTTCGGCCGCCGCAACTTCATCAACGAGATCATCTGGGCCTACGACTACGGGGCGCGGGCGACCAAGCGCTGGTCGCCCAAGCACGACAACATCCTGTGGTACGCCCGTGACGCCGACGACTACTGCTTCTTGCACGACGAGATCGATCGCGTGCCGTACATGGCGCCCGGCCTCGTCGGCCCCGAGAAGGCCGCGCGCGGCAAGACGCCCACCGACACGTGGTGGCACACCATCGTGAGCCCCAATGGCCGCGAGAAGACCGGCTACCCCACCCAGAAACCGCTGGGGCTACTGCGCCGGATCGTCCGCGTGCACTCGCGACCCGAGCACCGTCTGCTCGACTTCTTCGCCGGCAGCGGGAGCTTCGGCGAGGCGGCCGCCAGCCTCGGCCGCGACGTTGTGCTCGTCGAGCAGAATCCCGAGGCGCTCGCGGTGATGCGGACGCGCTTCGCGAGCGACGACGTCATCTGGCGTTAGTCCCGTGCGCGCCGGAAACGGCCAGGGCGCACGTGCGCCGACAGCCTGCTGGGCTCCGCGGCTCCCCGTGTCTGCGCCCCGCTTCTCCCGCGCGTACCTGAGCTTCGCGCTCGCCGTGCTCGTGGGCGCGAACTTCGTGAATTTCCTCGACCGCCAGGTCGTGAGCGCGCTCGAGCGCGAGATCGTCGCCACGTTCGCGCTGACCAAGGCCGAGTTCGGCGGCCAGTGGTCGGCGTTCACCCTGGGCTACATGGCGTTCGCACCGGTGTTGGGCTGGGCCGCATTTCTGCGTCGAGTTCTTCCAGCGCGAGGGCGGCATGACGAAGCTCGAGGCGACCACCTCGTTCGGCCTCACGGCGCTCGTCGCGGGCGCGTGCGGCAGCGCCATCGCCGGTTGGCTCGGCGATCGCTTGGCCCGGCGCTCGCGCAGCGCCTATGCCCGACTTGCGGGTACCGCCTACGCAGCGGCGGTACCCGCCATCTGGCTCGGGTTCACCAGCCACTCGCGGCCGGTGATCTTCGTCGCGCTCGGCATCGGCGCGACGGCGATGTTCGCCAGCGCCCCGGCGAACAACGCCAGCATCGCGAACCTCGTGCCCGCACCGCA